>NZ_QUJS01000001.1:0-841568 GCF_003480745.1 Clostridium sp. AM27-31LB
GATGCATTACAATATGCAAAGCAGGTAGAAGAAGCAAAGCGGTCTTATAGAGACAGGTCGAAGAAAAAGCAGATTAAGTTAAACTCAGAAGAATTTTTATCAGGGTTTAAAAAGGAAGATAAATTAATGCCTGTAATCACATTGGTAGTATATTTTGGGGATAGAGACTGGGATGGTGCAAAAAGCATACATGAAATGTTGTCAGTTGATAATGTTGAATTACTGTCGTATGTACCGGATTATAAGATAAATCTTATAGAACCGGCAAAAATATCAGACGAAAATTTCGATAAATTCAAAACTGACTTAGGGGCAGTGATACAGTTTATCAAACACCAAAGTGATAAAGACGGTAGCTGGATAAAAGGAAACTCAAGATTTAATCATGTAGAAAAAGAAGCGGTAGAATTGATAAATATAATAACCGGGGCAAAATTTGCTGGGAATGACGAAGAGGAGGTAATTGATATGTGCAGAGCATGGGAAAATTCTATGAAAGATGCAAAAATTGAAGGAAAAATCGAGACATTGTATGAAGAATGTGAAATGTCAATACCGGATATAGCTAAAAAAGTTTCAAAACCGGAAGAGTATGTGAGAGAAGTTATAAAGAGAATGAAAGCAGCCTGTCTGTAAAAATGCGGAAATATAGAAAATACAGATACAAAATAGAAAACATCAATCAAAAAATGAAGAAAAGATGGACTATCTAACACCAAGATAGTCCTTTTTTTTGCTGAAAAAAACGGAAACCGATTTTTAACATGGGTGTGTTATGGTAGTAAATACAGGGAAATCAGCAATGATTTTTTAGATGAGAGGAGGATTTACAGAATGTGAGCAACAAAGATACTGATGATTAAAAAATACTATAGAAAGTGAGGAACGACTATGATTAGAAAAACAGATTTAAGAAAAAAAGCAGGTAAGTTTTTTGCAGTTTTGGCTTCAGCAGCGATGGTGGTTACATCAATACCAATGAATTATGGCTATGCCAAAGCTGATAGTGTGCAGACTGTTTCGGAGGATGATGACTCCAAAACACCAACAGTCGAGAAAAATGCCTCAGATGTAGCTGTTTTAAAAAAGATAATAGCGGAGCAGAAAGAGAGAGGTGCAGATGTAAGTGAAGATTTGGATGATCCAGATTATGGCTGGGAAGAAATTGACGGTGAATTGAGACTGACAAAGATTGATTGGAATTACAAAAAACTTTATGGTGAAATATCATTTGCAGGACTGGATGAAATTACAGAGTTGTATCTTTCGTGTAGCTCAGATGCAGAAAGAGGAGAAGTAACAGGATTAAATGTAAGTGAAAATCCTAAATTAGAAATATTAAAATGTTGTAATAATCAGTTGACAAAATTGGATTTAACACATAATGAAAACTTAAATCAATTAGAGTGTTTTGATAATTTTTTAAGTGAACTGAATTTAAATAATAATAAGGAATTGAATGCGGTGTATTGTTCATCAAATCAGCTAAAAAAACTTGAAGTAAGCAATAGTATATATCTATTAACATTATATTGCGATGATAACCACTTGACAGAACTTGATGTGAGTAAAAATACTGAATTAGATCGGTTATATTGTGATAATAATCAATTAACGCAATTAGATATAAGTAAAAATGGGTTAAAGGAGTTGGGATGTAGTAATAATCAATTAACAGGATTGAATGTAAGTGAAAATGAAGGATTAGTAGAATTGTATTGTTACAATAATCAATTAACAGAGTTAGATATAAGTAAAAATACGAGATTAGAGACATTGTGCTGTAGTAATAATCAATTGAGTGAATTGAATGTGTCATATAATATAAAACTCAGGAGACTGATATGTAATGACAATAATATATCAACAATTAACATTTCTAATTGTAGTAAAATAGTTGATTATGAAAACGGTTCATATTATTTAAGATGTGATGACAATGTGCAAATAATAAGAGATAGTAAGTCAGATTTTATAGAAAATTCGGATGGAAAAAATACATCAGATGTTGTTTTGATTAAAAAATTAATAGAAGAACAGGTGAAAAGAGATACAAATGTTAGTAATAATTTGAATAGTAAACAATATGAGTGGACTGAGATTGATGGGGAGATGAGATTGACAAGTGTAGATTGGTTTTGTGTAGAGGTTCAAGGAGAGATTTCATTTGCAGGACTAAGTGAACTAAGATATTTACGATGTTCATCAAATCAATTGACTAAATTAGACATAAGCAAAAATACAAAACTGGAAACTTTGGATTGTAATAATAATCAGTTAAATGAATTAGATGTAAGTAACAATATAGAATTGAAGAACTTGGATTGCAGTACAAATAAATTGACAGAATTAGATATAAGTAATAACACTGAATTAAAATATTTGTCTTGTAATAATAATCAGTTGGATAAACTTTATGTAAGTAATAATACAGAATTAGAAAAATTATATTGCAGTACAAATAAGCTGACAGAATTAAATATAACATATAATACAGTGCTAAAGTATTTATATTGCTTTAACAATGAAATTATAGTACTTGACATTTCAAAATGTAAATACCTTATAGGGTATAAAAGTGGAAGCCTATATTTGCTATATGATGATAAAGTTAGGCTAATAGATAATACAGCTTCGACGGCACCAACGGAAACGCCGATGACAGAACCCACCACAAGTCCAACAGAAAATCCGACTGCTATACCGACAGTGACATCAAGTATCCCACCGAAAGAAGTGCCGACAACAAATCCGACAGTGACACCGATGCAAGTCCCAACAGAAAGTTCAAGTATAACCCCGATGGCAAGTCCAAGTATAGCACCGACCGTGACACCGTCTACAACACCGACAGAAGAACCAAAAGCAACATCGACCGTAAAGCCGACGGAAGTGCCTATAGTAACTCCGACAGCATCCCCGGCTAAAAAAGCAAAGTCAACGATTAATGCTAAAAATACATATAAAAAATATTTAGGGGACAATAAATTCAAATTAAATGCGAAAACCAACAGTGATGGAACGGTCAAATATAAAAGTTCCAATACTAATGTTGTAAAAGTTTCATCAAAAGGTGAGATTACGATAGTTGGCTGTGGAGAAGCAAAAGTTACAATATCTGTCAATGAAACAGATAGCTATAAAGCAGTTTCCAAAAAGGTAACAATAAAAGTCCTGCCGGAAACCGTGCAAAACTTCAAGGTAAAAGCATTGTCAGGCGGTAAAATCAAGTGCACATGGAAAGGAAAGAGCACGAAAAACACAAACTGCCAAATACAATATTCATTGAACAAACAGTTTAAAAATGTTAAGACATTTGCTTCAAAGCCGTCATTAAAGAGCGGAAGTTATAAGGGCAAAGGACTTAAAAAAGGAAAGACTTATTACCTCAGGATAAGAGCAATAGCAAAATTCGGAGGAAAGAGTTACACAGGAAAATGGAGTAAGACCATAAAAGTTAAGGTGAAGTAAAAATATGAGTTAAGCATTATTTGGATATATACAGGTATTTCAATACTTATGTAAATGTGTTTATGTACTTATGGGGATGTAATTTTTGTGGAAATTGGATATGAAAAAAGGGTAGATAAGATATAAAAGAAAATATACGCAAAGATTACAAGTGTGGCAGAAAGAGTTTATATAGTAGAACATGAATATGGAAAGATGGACTATCTAATATATAGGTAGTCCGTCTTTTTTATTATGTTTACTATTGTATGGTAAAAAACTGAGAGGTGATGTATAAGAAAAAAACATTATCAAATTATAAAATTAAAGAGTCAATCATTGCTTTTGTGTGATGGGTCAATACATGATTGTACGTAGCACGAATATCCTTTCATGAATGAAATGTCTTGACGAACATATATTCATATGATAATATAGAAATACAAAAGACGAACAAATGTTTGCAAAACTGGGAGAAATTATTGCATTTTTATTATACAGTATGTATAATGTAAGAAAGGAGACATTTATGGGGAAAGAAAATGACATACAGTGGCATTTGGGATTTTGTGCCGCAATGGAACTGGAGCTTAGGGAGTATGCAGACAAGCTGGAATTTCACAGAGAATATCCACTCAGTCGAAAGCCATTGCTCATAGACCTGCTTGTAGTGGAAAAGACAGATGACTTTGAGATAACAAATGATATAGGTCAGATATTCCGGAAGCATAACATTATGGAGTATAAGTCTGAAAATGATACACTAAACGAAGATACATATTTCAAAGTTATGGCATATGCCTATCTGTATAAGAGCAGTGAAAAACACATAGGTGACATAGATATAAACAGTGTGACTGTTACATTTGTGAGGGAAAGAAAGCCGGAAAAACTTTTAAGATGGTTTTCGGATAATAATTACAAAGTATATGAAAAAACTAGAGGAATATACTATGTAGAAAAAGATGGATTTGTAAAAACTCAGGTCGTAGTCACGGCAGAAGTTGGAGAAAAAGAACATATATTTCTAAAGACATTAAAAAGAGGATTGAAAAGAAGTACGGTAGATAATTTTTTAGATGAAGCATTTGAACTGCATGAGCCTTTTGAAAAAGACTGCATAAATTCATTACTGGGAATAATGGTATCATCAAATCAGGAGTTATTTGACAGTATAAAGAATGGAGGGACAGGAATTATGAATGAAGTATTAAGAGAATTTTTTAAGGATGAGATAAAGGCAAATGAAGAACAGGCAATGAAAAAAGGAATAGAGCAGGGAATAGAGCAGGGAATAGAACGAGGCAGGATAGAAACTTTATATAACGACTGCAATATGTCAGTGCCGGATATAGCAAAAAAAGTATCAAAATCTGAAGAGTATGTAAAAGAGATTATAAAGAAAATATCTGCAGCTTGTCTGTAACAATGCGGAAACATATCTGAAAATATAGAAAATACACATACAAAATAGAAAACATCAATTAAAAAATGAAGAAAAGATGGACTATCTAACACCAAGATAGTCCATTTTTTTGTAAAAAAAACGGAAACCGTTTTTTGACATGGGTGTGTTATGGTAGTAAATACAGGAAAATCAGCAATGATTTTCATGTGATTTAGGTGCTTGCGAAACTGGTTTTTTAGATGAAAGGAGGATTTGCAGGATGTGAGAGACAAAGACACTGATGATTAAAAAATATTATAGAAAGTGAGGAACGACTATGATTAGAAAAACAGATTTAAGAAAAAAAGCAGGTAAGTTTTTTGCCGTTATGGCTTCAGCAGCTATGGTGGTTACATCAATACCAATGAATTATAGCTATGCCAAAGTAGATAGTGTGCAGACAGACTCCGGTGTGGTAAAAATAGCTTCAGAAACATCTACTGTCGAGAAAAATGCTTCAGATGTGGCTGTTTTAAAAAAGATAATAGCTGAGCAGAAAGAGAGAGGTGCAGATGTAAATGAGAATTTGAATAGTCCACAGTATGATTGGGAAGAAATTGACGGTGAAAAGAGAGTAACCAGAATTAATTGGAAGAACAAAAAACTTTGTGGAGATATTTCATTTGCAGGGTTAAGTGAACTGAGAAAGTTGGTTTGTAGTTCAGATGGTTTAACAGGACTATTAACAGGATTAGATGTAAGAGAAAACACAAAACTTGAATCATTGTTTTGTGGTGGAAACCAGTTGACTGAACTGGACATAAGCAAAAATATGGAATTATATGATTTGGATTGTGAAATAAACCAGTTGACTGAATTGGACTTAAACAACAATCCGAAATTAGAATATTTGTATTGCAATAGAAATCAGTTGGCGAAATTGGATTTAAGCAAAAATATAGAATTAAAATATTTGGCTTGTGCTAGAAATCAGTTGACTGCACTTGATATAAGCAAAAATATAAAATTAGAATATTTGTATTGCAGTGGAAACCGGTTGGCTGAACTGGATGTAAGTAAAAATATTGAATTAAATGATTTGATATGTTCATCAAATGAATTAAAGGAACTGGATGTAAGTAAAAATATTGAATTAAGTTATTTAGAGTGTTCATTAAATGAATTGATTGAACTTAATGTAAGTAATTGTACTGAGTTGAAAAAACTGTATTGTGATGGAAATGAGCTGCAGGAATTAGATATAAATAAGAATACAAGACTCGAATACTTAAATTGTGAGTATAATCAGCTTACAACGCTGGATGTTTCGGACTGTAAAAAACTTGTTGATGGGGATTTGGATTGTGATGCTGAGGTTATAGTTATAAGAGATAAAAATGTACAGCCGACACCGCAGCCGACAGCAAATCTTGACGATAAAAATGCCTCAGATGTTGCTGCATTAAATAAGATAATAGCAGACCAGAAAGAAAAAGGTGGAAGTGTCAGTAAGAATTTGGATAGTTCACAATATACATGGACTGATAATGGAGGTGAAAAGAGACTGACAGAAATCGACTGGAGCAGTAGAGTAAGGGGCAGTGTTTCATTTGAAGGATTAAATGAATTAAGAAAATTAAATATCGGTCGTAGCGAAAGGTATGAAGACACGGAATATTCCGGTAAATTAACAGAATTAAATATAAGTGGAAATACAAATCTGGAATATTTGTATTGCAGTGAGAACAAATTAAAAAAATTGGATGTAAGTAAAAATACACAATTAACAAGATTGGGGTGTGGTGATAATCAATTACAGGAACTTGATGTAAGTAATAATGCAGAGTTGACATATTTGAGATGTGAAAATAATCAGTTGACAAAGTTGGATGTGACTAAAAATGAAAAATTAGATGAGCTGTATTGTTATAACAATAAATTGCAAAATCTGGATGTAAGAAATAATACCTGGTTATCAAGTTTATATTGTGATTCAAATCAGTTGACAAATTTAGATTTAGAAAACAATATAAAGCTATTGTTTTTGGGGTGTTCAAATAATCAGTTAAGCAAATTGGACATAAGTAATAGTGAGATGTTGTTTGAATTAAGATGTTCTAATAACCAATTAAACGAACTTGATGCAAGTAACAAAACAAGATTAGCAAGTTTATATTGTGATAATAATAAATTGGCGAAGCTAAATTTAAGTGAAAATACAGAATTAAAATATTTGTATTGTAATAATAATCGATTGGCGGAACTGGATATAAGTGACAATACATATTTGCAATGGCTGGATTGTTATTTAAATCAGTTAAGTAAACTTGATACTGGCAAAAATACACAATTATATAGTTTAAAATGTAATAATAATCAATTGACGGAACTTGATGTAACTAATAATAGCAAACTTAGTTATTTACATTGTCAGGATAATAAAATTACAACGCTTGACATTTCAAAATGTGAAGAAATTGTCGGTTGTCAGAATAATGAAACAGATGACGACGGAGAAGTCATATTAAATTATGATGAAGGTATTGAGATTACAGGAGGAGGTGCAAAAAGTGAATCGGATGTTGCCGCATTAAATAAGATAATAGCAGAACAAAAACAAAAAGGTGCTACGGTAAATGGCAATTTAGACAGCAGTGAATATGAATGGTCGAAAACTAATGGGGAAGTAAGACTGACTAAGATTAATTGGTTTGGTAAAAATCTTCAGGGAAATATATCATTTGCCGGTTTAAGTGAATTGAAATCGTTAATTTGTGAAGATAACCAGTTAAGTCAGCTTGATATAACCCAAAATACAAAATTAGAACGTTTGTATTGTAATGTTAATCAGTTGTCAGAACTGGATGTAAGTAATAATACAGAAATACAAAATTTGAATTGTGATTCAAATCAGTTACAGCATCTTGATGTAAGTAAAAATATAAAATTGGAGTATTTGAAATGTAATGATAATCAGTTGTCAGAACTGAATATAAATAATAATAGAGAACTGGTAGAGTTAGAGTGTGGTTCAAATAAATTGAGAAAACTTAATATTAGTGGCAGCTTAAATTTGAGTTCTTTGCTTTGTGAAACAAATGAATTAGACAGCATTGATGTAAGCAAAAATATTGAACTGTCGTCTTTGAATTGCCGTGATAATCAGTTGCACAATTTAGATGTAAGTAAAAATATAAAGTTGCAAGATTTAGAGTGTGCTGGAAATGAATTAAGTAATCTTGAATTAAATAAGAATGTGGAATTGACATTTTTATCTTGTTCTGGCAACGAGCTGAAAGAACTGGATTTAAGTCAAAATATATATTTGAATACATTAGTATGTTTTTCAAATCAGTTAAGCAATCTGGATGTGACTAAAAATTCTAAGTTGGAAAATTTGTGGTGTTGGAGCAACCCGTTTACGGTACTTGACTTATCAGGGTGTGAGAAGATTGTGAATTGCGAAAATGGTGGAGTTAGTATGGAGAATGGAGAGAGTCATTTGAGATGCAATGATGATGTAGTAATAATCAGGAATAAAAATCAGATGCCAAGTGCTACACCTGTTGCTGCCCCGACGGAAACTCCGGCAATAGAACCTGTAGTGTCAGCAACACCAACAATAACTCCAACAGAGATACCGATTGCGAGTCCGACAGTGACACCGACGCAAGTCCCAACAGAAAGTCCAAGTATAACCTCGACGGCAAGTCCAAGCATAGCACCGACTGTGATACCGTCTACAACACCGACAGAAGAACCAAAAGCAACACCGACCGTAAAGCCGACGGAAGTGCCGACAGTAACTCCGACAGCAGCACCGGCTAAAAAAGCAAAGTCAACGATTAATGCTAAAAATACATATAAAAAATATTTAGGGGACAATAAATTCAAATTAAATGCGAAAACCAACAGTGATGGAACGGTCAAATATAAAAGTTCCAATACTAATGTTGTAAAAGTTTCATCAAAAGGTGAGATTACGATAGTTGGCTGCGGAGAAGCAAAAGTTACAATATCTGTAAAGGCAACAGATGATTATAAGGCAGTTTCTAAGAAAGTCACGATAAAAGTATTACCTGAGACAGTGCAAAATTTCAAGGTAAAAGCATTGTCAGGCGGCAAAGTAAAGTGCACATGGAAAGGAAAGAGCACGAAAAACACAAACTGCCAAATTCAGTATTCGTTGAACAAACAGTTTAAAAATGTTAAGACATTTGCTTCAAAGCCGTCATTAAAGAGCGGAAGTTATAAGGGTAAAGGACTTAAAAAAGGAAAGACTTATTACCTCAGGATAAGAGCAATAGCGAAGTCCGGAGGAAAGAGTTACACAGGAAAATGGAGCAAGACTATAAAAGTTAAGGTAAAGTAAAAATATGAGTTAAGCATTATCAGGATATATACAGGTATTTCAATACTTATGTAAATGTGTTTATGTACTTATGGGATGTAATCTTTGTGGAAATTGGATATGAAAAAAAGGTAGGTAAGATATAAAAGAAAATATACTCAAAGATTACAAGTGTGGCAGAAAGAGTTTATACAATAAATAGAACATGAATATGGAAAGATGGACTGTTTGCAATGCAGATAGTCCATCTTTTTTGCTGAAAAAAACGGAAACCGATTTTTGACATGGGTGTGTTATGGTAGTTAATACAGGGGATTTAGGTGGTTGTGAAATTGATTTTATGTTGTGATTATCACAGTTTTGCAAATGCCTAAATAATTTGTGAAAGGAGGATTTGCAGGATGTGAGAGACAAAGATATTGATGACTGAAAAATACTATAGAAAGAGGTGAAGTGATATTTTCTTAATAAAATAGCTAAAGAAATAAAAATTAAACTACATTAAATAAGAAACGGAGGAAAAATAAAATGAGAGAAAGGGTAAAAAAATATTTATCTGTAATAATTTCATTATTGCTTGTACTGAGCGTTTTTGGAGGTGAACTGTCAGCGAGAGATGCACAGGCAAAAACAGTAAATCGTGTATTTAGAGGAAGAAATAACTGGCTGTTTTATAATGCACAGGGTGATGGTACTACGATTTACGATTATAAGGGAATTAATCATTACTCAAAATTCAATTTAAGAAGAGTTGAAAACAATTTAAAGACGGCAAAGAGAGCCGTGAAAAAAAGAGGTGCCGAGTTTGCAGTTTTGTTTGCACCAAACAAAGAGACGATTTATTCAATGTATATGCCAAAATCAATCAAGAGAAAGACGACATATTCACGCTATGACCAGTTGAGGGACTACCTGAATAAAAGTGGTGCGATAAAAGTAATATGTCCGAAGAAACAACTTCTCAAATACAGAAAAAAATATCAGCTTTATTATCCTAATGACAATCATTGGAATGTCAAGGGTAGATATATTGGTGTTCAGGAGATGTTAAAGATTACGGATGGCGAAGATGAGGTTACACCGCTTTCAATCGAGGATGTGAAGTTCAAAAGAATAAAAGACCGCACAGGTGATCTTAATATTTTATCTAACGGTAAGTATAAGTTTAAAAGCAAATGTTTTCTGTTGAAAACAAAGATTAAGAAACAGTATAAGAGCAATAAAAAAGTTTTAATCGTAGGTGACAGCTTTGGGGAATGTATGTCTAAACTTGCGAAAAAGTTTTATAAGAAAGTTGGATTTGTTCATATATACAATTTTAGCATGAAACAGGTTAAAGGATATGATTATGTTATCTGGGAATCTGTAGAGCGTTACCAGGATAAATACAGCAGAATTAATTTTGCAGCAAAATAACAGTTAAATTACACAAGATTTGTGTCTGTGCACACTTGACACAAATTTAATACTATCAAGGAAGTCCCATATTTCTATTGTGCGTAGCAATAAGTGCAATGTGAGGATTTGTTTGTATCAGTAGTGGCTGCAAGCCACTTCTGATAGGCTGATGTAGCAGCTGATAGTGTTATGAGCAAGTAGCAGAGCGGATTGCAAATATCCGTTTACTATGTATAAAAAATGTGTGCAGAAATGAGGATTATTA
This sequence comes from Clostridium sp. AM27-31LB, assembly GCF_003480745.1. Classification (NCBI taxonomy): domain Bacteria; kingdom Bacillati; phylum Bacillota; class Clostridia; order Eubacteriales; family Clostridiaceae; genus Clostridium; species Clostridium sp. AM27-31LB. The sequence goes on from NZ_QUJS01000001.1 coordinate 10,852, forward strand.
TGAAAAACAAAAAATTATTTTTAGGAACAGTATTAGTATTATTGGTAAGTATGCTTTTAGGTGTAAATGTAAACAGTGCAAGTGCTAAGGACAGCAAAGAGAAAAAGGCGTGTGCTGCTGCAATAAAAGCGACAGGAAATGTAAAAAAGATAACATATAAAAGCACAACGGCTTCAGATTTTGATGCGATTTCATTTACACATCAGAAGAAAGTTGCGTCATCATTTTTCGTAACAAGTGATAATATGGCATATTGCGTTTGCGTTGCAAGAGCAAAAAATGTAAATTATGCAAAAAAACTTTACAAGGCGTTTAAGAATTATAAGTATAACAAAACACATGATACATATTTTAAAAAGGATTATACAAAAAGTGAACAGAGTGTTCTTAAGAGTGCTGTTTACGGAAGAAAAGGAAAGTATGTATGGTACATTTCAATGGGAAATACAACAAACAATAAAAAAGGTGAAAGAGCCGTCAAGAAAGTATTATAAGGCTTAGGAGGAATAGAATGGTATTTAGCAGTCTGTTGTTTTTGGTGCGTTTTTTACCAATCGTACTTATTTTATATTACATTTCACCTCGTAAATACAGAAATTTTGTGTTGTTTGTGTCAAGTTTGTTCTTTTACGCATGGGGAGAACCTGTTTATGTGACCTTAATATTGTTTTCGAGTGTTGTTGATTATATTGCGGGAAGAATGGTCGGTTATTATAAACAGCTTGGCAGTAAAAAAGGTCAAAAGATAGCGGTGCTTTGTTCGGCAACGATAAATCTGAGTTTATTGTTTGTGTTTAAATATGCAGACTTTTTTATATCTTTGGTCGACCATGTACCGTCGATAAATATTGCACCGCTAAATCTTGCCCTGCCAATAGGAATTTCATTTTATACATTTCAGACCATGTCTTATACGATAGATGTATATCGCGGCGAGGCAAAGGTGCAGAAAAATTTTATTACTTTTGGTGCATATGTGGCACTGTTCCCACAGTTGATAGCAGGTCCTATTGTTCGTTATCAGACCGTGGCAGAGCAGATGGATTCGAGAAAAGAAACACTTGATTTGTTTAAACAGGGAGTTCTCAGATTTGTTGTCGGTCTTGGAAAAAAGGTTTTGATAGCGAACCAGGTCGGTGCTTTGTGGAACGAGATTGCACAGACAAAAGTAAATATGCTTACAACATCACAGGCATGGCTTGGAGCTGTTGCATTTACATTACAGATATATTTTGATTTTTCGGGATATTCTGATATGGCGATAGGTCTTGGAAAGATGTTTGGTTTTGAGTTTTTGGAAAACTTCGATTATCCGTATGAGTCAAAAAGTATCACGGAATTTTGGAGAAGATGGCATATATCGCTCGGAACATGGTTTAAGGAATATGTGTATTTTCCTTTGGGCGGAAACAGGAAAGGGAAAAAACGCCAGTTTCTTAACATAGCCATTGTTTGGTGTCTGACAGGATTGTGGCATGGTGCGGCAATATGTTTCGTAGTCTGGGGAGTCTATTACGGCTTGCTGCTGATAATAGAAAAAAGTATTTTAAAAAAGTTTTTGGACAGGCTTCCGGCTTTTATTGCGAGAATATACACTTTAGTCATCGTTACTGTCGGATGGAGCATCTTTTCATGGCCGGATATGATTGACGGCGGTAGGTATTTAAAAACGATGTTTGGATTGGACGGTGCGGGAATTGGAAACTCCCACACGGCATTTATGCTGCTCAATTATCGGTTTGTTCTTCTGATGGGAATTATCGGCTCTACCTCTTTGGCAAAGCGGTTGTCAAACCGCATCCTGCCGGATGGGACGCTGAGACGGGAGATTTTGGCGGCATTGTTTGTATTCCTTATATTGGGAATATGTATGGCTTATTTGATAAATTCGTCATATAACCCGTTTTTATATTTTCGTTTTTAAATAATTTTAGGTAATTGCGAAACTCTTATAATCTGTAATTAAATTGTGCATTTGTTACATATGTGCAATTAGCACAACATATAAGTAGTTTTGCAAATGCCTATAGAAATATTTTTATGGAAAGGTGGACATATGAGAAAATATTTGTCAGTTATTGTTTTTTTGTGTGTTATTTTTGGTTTTACCATCGGTTCGGCGGTTGTTCCGTCAAAAAAGTTTTCAGAGATGGAAAAGCGTAATCTTCAGCAGAAACCAAAGGTATCTGTCAGTAGTGTCGTAAAAGGCAGTTATCAGAAGAAGTATGAAAAGTATCTGTCAGACCAGTTCTTTTTGCGTGACAAATGGGTGAATATTTACGCTCAGTTAGAAAAAAATACAGGTAAGAAAGAAATCAATAATGTATATATCGGAAAGGATGATTATCTTATTGAAAAGTATTCAGAACGGGATTTTGATGATGAATTGCAAAAAATGAATGTGAAAAATCTCGCATCGTTTCTGGATGTCTGCTCGGAAGAATTAGGAAAGTCGAATGTTACTTGTATGTTTGTTCCGTCAAAGATTGATGTATTACGAAATAAATTATCTGTTTTGGAGGAAGATTATGACGGAAATAAAATCGTGGAGAGGGTACGGTCAAAAGTAAATAATAAAGATAGGGTAGTTAATCTTGCAGATGTGTTGAAAAAGCGGAGCAACGAGTATATCTACTATCGTTCCGACCATCATTGGACAACGCTCGGTGCATATTATGCTTATCAGGAATATGGAAAGTTAAATGGAAGAACAGCTCCTGCGTTGAAAGAGTATAAGCAGAAGGTTGTATTTGATGATTTTCTGGGAACTACCTACAGTAAATCCCATGTTACGGTAAAAAAGGACGAGGTCACAACATTTAGCAGGGGAGATGAAAAAGTCAGCATAAACGGCAACAATGGAGAATTTACATCCAATTCATTTTATTTTGAGGATGTTGCTAAAAAAAGTTCTGACCGTTATCAGTTGTTCTTCTCTAAAAATACGGGCAAGATTGAAGTTACAACATCGGCTAAAAACAACAAGGTGCTGCTGGTGTTGAAAGACTCTTATGCAAACTGCTTTATTCCTTTTTTGTCTAATGAGTACAGTAAGATAATCATGATAGACTGTCGCTATACAAAAATGAAAATGAAGCAGATATTCAGGCAGTACCCCGAAATAACAAATGTTCTCGTCATGTATAATATTGAAAAATTCAGAAAAGATACGCATATTTCTTCATTGCAAATGTCTTTGGAGGAGTTGAAAGCTGCAAGGACTAAGACTAATGATAAAGATAAAAAGGATAAAGATAGTGAGGAGGATATTTTTTCTGGCCTTGTTTCGCTTGATTAGTCCGTTGGTTTAATGGGAAAGTGTTTAACATTGTCAAACAGGCAGCAGAGCGGATTGTGAATATTCGTTTGAGTTTATATAATTGTAAAAAATAAGAACCTGACTATTTGGAATATAAAGAATCAGGTTCTTATTTTCATATATGCTTGTAATAAAATATGGCAAGCTGTGTCCTGTCACGGAGTCCGAGTTTATCAAGTATGCTGCTCAAATAATTTCTTACCGTTCCCTCACTCAGATAAAGGTCTGCCGCAATTTCTTTGTTACTGTGTCCATCTGCAATTTCTTTAATGACTTCAAGTTCACGCTCATTTATATCGTAGTCAGAGTAATCAAATTCATGTTTTTTATTTAAAAGTTCCGGAAGTTTTGAAATTATCTCAGTGCCAAATACAGACTGTCCGGAGTAAACTGCTTCAAGTGTGGGAACAATCGCCGTATAATCCTGTTTTAATATGTAACCCTTTGCACCATATTTGAGTGCTGTTACTATATATTCATCATCGAGAAAAGTTGTGAGAAGAAGTATTTTTGCGGTATTGTCAAAGGATAATATTTCTTTTGTGGCATCAAGACCGCTCATTTCTTTCATTTGAATATCGGTGAGCAGAATGTCAGGCTTGAATTTTTTATATAATCTTACGGCATCAGTACCGTCTGAACCGGTTGCGGTCACGGTTACTTTGCCTGAGGATTCAAGAATTGTTTTAAGTGCTTCTGTTACAAGTGTATCATCGTCTACTATTATTATATTCATAGTTTATCTCCATTCGTGTTATTTTTTATATAGTATGAAAATTTTTTGGAATAGATATAAAAATGCAAAATCCGTTATCAGTATAAATTTTTATAGTGCCCTTTAACATATGTATTCTGGAGTACATATTGTTTAGACCGATACCGGAAGTTACGCTCAGATAGCTTTCCGATTCATAAGGTGAGCAGTCAAAGTCTGTGGCATTAGTGCCATTGTCCTGCAAAATGAGCTGATATATTGCAGGATGTTCTCTGAGCGTCAGTTTTACGGCAGTCGCATTGCTGTGTTTTTCAATATTTGTCAGTCCCTCTTTTACTATTGCTATAAAGGTATATTTAACATCATTTGGAATATTTTCTTCAATATCATATATAAGGTTTATTTTGCAAAAATCAAAGTCTGCGGTAAGATTTTTAATTGTATTTTCAAGGCTTATGGAATTATTGTGCAGGTTGTGGACACTTTCGCGTATATTGTTCATTGCCGTTGAAAGACATTCTTCAAGGTTATCTATAGAAGGACATAAACTTTCGTTTTTATTTACGACTTTTATCGCACCCGTAAGCATAATTGCACGCGTGAGCATATGACCTACATTGTCATGAATTTCCCTTGCAATACGGTTTCTTTCCATAAGTGTTGCGTTATTTATCTCATAATCCTGATTGGTGAGCAGGCTCTTATTTTTTTCTTTGAGAAGAAGATTTATTTCGGTGCTGTCATCCCTGAACTGTCTTGAATGTTCAATAAGTTTTTCATGTTCATTTGCAAAATGGCATATATGAACTGAAAAAATGCAGAGTATAAAAATATATAAACTCAGATAAACAGATGCACCATTCGGCAGAGTGAGGTTATATAAGTTTTCACAAAGCATACATCTGAACAATGTAAATAACAGGTATAAAGCGGTGATATTACGGTGGCACTGTCTTACGATACAATATAAGGCAATAGGAAGAAAAGCCGTGGCAGTCGGAGAGACAAGCGTAAAAATACCGTATAAACAACATATAAAAAATGTAAAGCGGCTTTTGTCAAGAAAGTATGTATATGTGAGGATGACAAAAGCAAAAAGTATGCCTGTAATCGTAGAAACCCAAAATATGTCTGCGTTTTTATCAAGTGCAAAATAAAAAAGGCATAATATAAAAATTAAAATACAGTTTGTAAAGTGTTTCAAGGCAGACTCCTTTTTATTTTCATTGTAATAGATATAATTATATCACAAAACTAAAAGATATGTCTTTATGAATAAGTATGACATTTGTCATTTTTTTTGATGACAGTGTTCACTACAGGAAATAATGTTTTTTCGTATAATAGGAAGTGTAATCGAAAATAACCTGATTTATTAGAAAAGAGGATTTTTATGAATGAAAAAATGATTAAAATAGATAATATTGTGAAAAGATATGGAAGTTTTGTTGCTCTTGACCACCTTAAACTTGAGATAAGAGAGGGAGAAATTTTCGGGCTTTTAGGTCCGAATGGCAGTGGAAAGACTACTACTATCAGTTGTCTGTTGGCTCTTTTGAGATATGACAAGGGGGAGATTGATATATTCGGGGAAAAGATGACACCGGACAGTTATGAACTTAAAAAAAATATTGGCATAGTTCCACAGGAGATTGCAGTGTTTGATGAGCTTACAGTGAGACAGAATATTGATTATTTCTGTGGATTATATATAAATGACAGGAAAAAACGAAAGAAACTTGTGGATAAGGCAATAGATTTTGTTGGCCTTGAAAAATACATAAAGATGTATCCGAGACAGCTTTCGGGCGGACTTTTAAGGAGACTGAACATAGCGTGCGGGATAGCACACGAACCTAAAATAATAATAATGGATGAGCCTACGGTTGCCGTTGACCCGCAGAGCCGCAACAGCATACTTGAGGGAATTAAAAGACTCAATAAAAATGGTGCGACAATAATATACACTTCACATTATATGGAGGAGGTTGAGCAGATTTGTTCAAAGATAGCGATAATTGACAAGGGACAGTGCATAGCATACGGAACTAAAGAAGAACTTAAAAAGATGATTAAGACGGGAGAAACAATAACTTTAGAAGGAATTATGCTTGAGGCTGAAAATATAAAAGAAATAGGGAACATACCTCATGTTTTTGATGTTTCATACAATGAGCAGACGCTTGTTGTGAGATGCACAGGTGCAAAACACAATCTTATCCGTATCTTAGAGTATATGAATAATAAAGATATTTCATTCGGCAGGGTATTTTCAGAACTGCCTACATTAAATGATGTTTTTCTTGAGATAACAGGGAAGAAACTCAGAGACTAATTTAGAAAATTGCAAAACTTGTTATAGGTTGTGATAATTGCAGATAATGAAAGTTTTGCAAATGTGTGTTTCAGGATAAAAAAATTGAAAATATAGAAATGAGGTGTGTTATGTTACACGAAATAAAATACAGGATATTAACGATTTACAGGGAGAGGCAGGTTGCTTTCTGGTCACTTTTATTTCCAATAATACTCGGTACGCTGTTTTCACTTGCTTTTGGAAATTTCGGAAAGGACATAGATACGATAGATACAGCTATTGTAAAGGAAGATACTTCTGACAGTGCAAAGGCTTTTGAAAATTATTTAAAAGAGATAGAAAAAAGTGACTCAAAGGTAATTAAACTTAAAGTCATGTCTGACAAAAAAGCAAAACAAAGTCTGAAAAAGGGAAATATTTCAGGGATTTATTATGTGAAAGAAAAGCCGGAGCTTACAGTTACGGATTCAGATATGCAGGTTAGTATATTAAAAGAACTTTTAAGTGAGTATGACCAGAATGTTTCATTATATAAAGACATTGCGAAAGAACATCCCGAAAAACTTGAGGAGATTATAAAAGATAATTCTTATTACAATATGTCAAAGGAAGTCGGCATAAGCGGAAAAGAGGTTCACGGAGTAGTGCAGTATTATTTTGCACTTATAGCAATGGCTTGCCTTTTTGGAGGATATGTCGGATATACGATAGGAATACAGCTTCAGGCAAATATAAACAAGGTTGCTATAAGGAGAAATATATCATCTTTTGGAAAACTAAAAATGATTGTGTGTGACACATTAGTGGGCTGGGGTGTTCAGACGGTAAATGTGTCGGTATGTCTTTTATATCTCAAATATATTTTAAAAATAGATATAGGAAGCAATATGCCAAAAATGTTTGCCGTATGTATGGTTGGAAGTCTTATCGGTGTTTCAATCGGTATATTTATCGGCTGTCTTGGAAATATGAGTTATGAATTTAAGATAGGTGTGATAACCACATACAGTCTTTTAAGTAGTTTTCTTGCCGGACTTATGATAGCACAGATAAAGGGAGCTATTGAAAAATATTGTCCGATTGTAAATAGGATAAATCCGGCAGCACTTATATCCGATGCGATTTACAGCATGGATATTTATGATGAGCCGTCCAGATTTAATCTTGATATGTTTATTATGATATTTATGGCGGTTTTGTTTACGGGTGTTTCGTTTTTGATAATGAGGAGAAAAAGATATGACAGTATTTAGCGGATGTTTAAAGATTATAAAGAGTAAGATTGGCATAACGATTATGTATTTTGTTATATTTACCGGAATAAGTATAGCAATGCAGTTAAATAACAGTAAACAGTCTGTGACAGATTTTCAGTCAAAAAGGATGGATATAGCATTTGTAGACTGCGATAAAAGTGAGATTTCAGGATACATATATGATTATCTGAATACAAATCATAATGTAAAAAAAATGAAAAATGATAAGTCGCTTATGCAGGAAACACTCTATTACAGTCAGGAAGATATGGTGATAAAAATTCCAAAAGGTTTTGGTGATAAGGCACTAAAAAACGGTGGGACAGAAAGATTTATTCAAATAACACAGGAACCGGGAAGTTATGGATATATTTATGTAGAGCAGCAGATAAACAGAGTTTTAAACAGCATGAGAAAATATGTAAATGCAGGATTTTCAGTAAAACAGGCATACAAAAATACAATATCCGTAAAGAAAAGCCGTGTAAATCTTATTGATATAAACGGAAACGGCGGAGGAAAAACTGATTTTTCATATATGTTTAGATTTTACCCGTATCTCGCAATAATGGTAATCTGCACATCTGTGGGAATGGTGCTTGTAGCTTTCAAAAAGAAAGAAATCGTAAGGAGAATGAATTCGTCGGCGACAAGTCTTAAAAGCCAGAATGTGCAGCTTCTTCTTGTGTTTTCTATATTTGGCATTATTATATGGCTGTTAAGCCTTATAATAGCATTCTTTATGTATGGAAGAATTGAGTTTTTAAAATCTCCTAATATAGGATTATATATATTAAATTCGTTTGTAATGACAATAACGGCACTTACGATAGCATATTTTATAGGAATGATAGTAAAAAAGACAGAGATGGTAAATCTTATCGTGACACCTGTATCTCTTGGAATAAGTTTTATTTCGGGAGTGTTTGTTGAACTTAGTGTGCTTGGAGATACGGTAAAAAAGATAGGCAGATTTCTTCCGGTTTACTGGTATGAGGATTTAAACGATATGCTCTCGACATATAGTGAGCTTAGCAAAAGCCAGTTAAATAAGGTATATACAAATCTGCTGTTGCAGCTTTTATTTGCGGTGGCATTTATAGGAGGAGCACTTGTTGTAACAAAGTACAGGAGAGAAGAGAAATGAAAATATCAGTGCACAGAAAAATGTAAATGATAACAAAAAGTATGTAGAATATGACAAAAATCCGATAAACTCTCTTTTTTATGCTATAGTTTTTATCGTAATAAAAATAAACTAAGCATAGAAAAGAGGTTAATTATGAGAAAGATGTTAAAGAAAATTGTAAGTGCCGTACTTGTTTCAGCAATAATGTTTACATCATTAAATATTCAGTCTGCAGGTGCAGATGCGGCGAGCAAAAATAAACGGAAAAGAAACTTCTTATAAAGTATATAAGAAAAAATTTAAGCAGTTGACAAAGGGCGGAAAAGAAAGTCAGTTTAAATTAAAGAAAAACACCGCAGCAAACAGAAGTAAATATCTTAAATAAAATACGGAACAGTCTGTTATTATTGGCAGGCTGTTCTTTTGGGTTAGTGTAACAGTTCAGCCTTTCATTTCTTACATTCATAAACCTGCCAGCAAGCTGTCATTCGCTGCTTTGCAGCTTTTGTTTATTTCATTTCAGAAATGAAAGGCTATTCTACCATAAAAAGATAATCAACAATACAATGAGCAAGCTCAAGTATTGTCAATTATTTTTTATGGCTGAACTGTTACGGTTAGTAACAGATTACATTATATATACTGGATTTTTTTAATAATATGTTATATTATATAATGTATTATTATGTAATTATATATAAATCCGGAGGTTTGCCGTGAAAGAAATGACGGAACTTGAAAAATATTACAATAAATTTAATGAAGAAAAAAGACTGACGAGAAGACATGGTCAGGTGGAATTTATTACATCTATGAAATACATACATGAGTGTATAGGTGACAGAAAATGTGTAAAAATACTTGATATAGGTGCAGGTACGGGAAGATATTCTGTCGCACTTGCAGAGGAAGGGCATGATGTGACGGCAGTTGAACTTGTAAAGTACAATCTCGGTATATTGAAGTCAAAAAACAGTACGGTCAAGGCGATGCAGGGAAATGCCATGAAATTATCAAAACTTCAGGATGATACTTTTGACATAACATTGCTCTTTGGTCCTATGTATCATCTTTTTGGTTTTGAGGATAAATTAAAAGCCATGAATGAAGCAAAAAGGGTGACAAAGCCGGGAGGAAAGATACTTGTTGCGTATTGCATGAATGAATACAGTATATTGACATACGGATTTAAGCAAAATCATATAAAGGAAGTTGTAAAAGCGGGAAAAGTTACAAAAGATTTTCATTGTCTGCCTGAAAAAGAGGATTTGTATGATTATGTGAGGGTCGAGGATATAGACAAAATCCGCAAAGCGGCTGACTTAGACAGGATAAAACTTATATCTGCCGACGGACAGGCAGACCTTATGCGTCCTGTATTAAATGCGATGGATGAGGAAACTTTTAATCTGTTTGTGGAGTATCATCTTGCAACCTGCGAGAGACAGGAACTTGTAGGTGCGGGTGCACACACGGTGGATATTTTGGAAAAGCGATTATAAAACAAAGTTCTTGTAATAAAAGTTTGTGGGATGTATAATAGTGGTTGTGTCAAAATTTCATGCTATGCAAATAAGAGTACACATATAAGGGAATAGTTTCTTAGTCAGAGGCTTTATGGTGTGTATGCAGAACATAGTTGAAGTGACAATGTGAAATATCATATGGAGGAAGAAAATATGTATAATATACTAAGCGGTTGCTTAAATCCAAATCAGATAACGATGATAGGTATTCTCGCAGCATTCCTGCTGACATTTATATGTCTTAAATTTCCATTTCCGTTTCTGCCGGTGGATCAGGGCAGGGAGTTTGCGGTAAACGGTGCATTATCAAAGGGAAAGACAAGAGGTGTCGGACTTACATTTGTAATAGTATTTATTATCTGTTCGCTGCTCTTTATGCCGATAACAAGAGAGTTTATCATATATTGCATACTTTTATTTGCAATAATGTTAAGCGGTTATCTTGATGATGCGGCAGAGACACCATGGCAGGATTACAAAAAAGGTGCGATAGACCTTATTTTATCTATTGTTACAATGTGGACATTCTTAAACTTTAATGAGTCTGTTATACACATTGGAAAAAATGTCATCACACTTCCGATGCCGGTTTATTTTGTGCTCGGTATAATTCTTATCTGGGTTTCAATAAATGTAACAAACTGCACAGACGGTGTGGACGGGCTTTCAGGAAGCCTTTGCTGTGTTGTAATATCAGCGTTTACGGTGATTTTTGCAAATGAACTCGGATATTATGTGATAGCTGATTTTATATTTGTGGCAACGCTTCTTGCTTATCTTTATTTCAATTCAAATCCGAGCAGTATGCTTATGGGAGATGCAGGTTCAAGGGCACTCGGATTTTACATTGCCATTATTGCAATGAAAACGGGACATCCGATAAGCTACATATTACTTGCTATTGTGCTTATAATTGACGGAGGTCTTGGACTTGTAAAGATTTTTTTGAAGAGATTTTTGAAGATTTCAATCCTTGTAAATACAAGAACACCGCTTCATGACCATGCACGAAAAAATAAAGGGTGGTCGGATACACAGGTAGTGTTCAGATTTATAATAATGCAGATAGTCGCTGCGATGATAGGTTATATAATCATTAGTCTGTTATAAAATGACAGGGGATATTTGCAGGATTATATTGCACAATTTGTTATAAAATACTTTTTGACAAAACATCATAAATAAAAAAGACATGGCATAAATAAGAAGAAAGGTCATGTCTTTTTTGATTTATACAGATGTTTATGTATTATTTTGTATTAAAAATTGTGTGGCTGCAACAGATTTTCAGATACAATTATATGCAGGATAGCTGCTGTATCATTTTACCGGGTGGTCATGCACAAAATGTTGTCAACAGGCATAATATATAAATGATAATGTTTAGAGGTGCTTGAGGTGCAATCCTTTCCAAAACCAATGAGTGCAAAAGAAGAGGAAGAATGCATCAAAAGATACCAAGTGGGAGACAGGAGTGCGAGAGAACTTCTTATTGAAAAAAACCTGCGGTTAGTCGCATATATAGTTAAAAAATATAATACATCTGACAGGGAGCTTGAAGATCTTATCTCGATAGGGACAATAGGTCTTATAAAAGGTGTGGATTCTTTTGACGGTTCAAAAAATATAAGACTTGCAACATATTGTGCGAGATGTATTGAAAATGAAATATTGATGAATATAAGAACGGAAAAAAAGACATCAAGAAATGTTTATCTGTACGATTCGATAGGTTCGGACAAAGAGGGGAATGAAATAAATCTTATAGATGTTATCGAGTATGAAGATGAGGATATTGTAGAAAAGATTACGCAGGATGAGCGAATAAAGAGACTTGATGATAAAATAAAAGAAGTTTTAAGTGGGAGGGAGCAGGATATTATAAGGAAGAGATACGGTATAGGTGGTTTTAAGATAAAAACGCAGCGTGAAATTGCAGCCGAGTATGGAATATCAAGGTCTTATATATCGAGAATAGAAAAATCAGCATTGCTTAAGCTGAGAAAAAGTTATGAAAATGATTGTTTATAGATGGCGGTTGTGTTAATATATAGGATAAGAATGGGAGATTTTGTACGATTGATCTGAACCTGTAGTTTGATATTACAGGCTTAGTATAAATTTTCGGTGATTTATAGTACAGATTGTAGGAGGATATCAATGAAAGTACTTTTAGTAGATGATGCGGCATTTGTGCGTATGTCGTTAAAAAAGATCCTTGATGATGCAGCATTTGGATTTGAATATGTTGAAGCTGGTGATGGGGAAGAGGCTATAGAAAAATATAAATTATATTCACCGGATCTTGTTATCATGGATATTACGATGCCTAAGATGGATGGGATTGCGGCAGTAGGCAGGATAAAAGAGATTGATGACAATGCAAGGATAATAATGTGTTCATCAATGGGATATCAGGAGAAGGTTGTTGATGCAATTACAGCGGGAGCAAAAGATTTTATTATAAAGCCTTATGAGGCAGAAAAAGTTATAAAATCGGTAAAGGCAGTATTAAAATTAGATAAGGAATAGTATGGAAAGTAAAAAACTTTCTATGTACAAAAAATATGTGCAGAAATGAGGATTAAAATGACATATTTAGAAGAATATAAAGAGGGAAATAAATTTTCCGGGATTTATCTTTGTAAGTCTAAACAGATATTAAAGACAAAGGCAGGAAAGACATATTATTCTCTGATACTTCAGGATAAAACAGGAGTTATAGACGGAAAAGTCTGGGAGTTAAATGCCGGGATAGCAGAATTTGACAGTATGGATTTTATTATGACAGATGGCACTGTAACATCATTTCAGGGAGCCCGTCAGGTAAATATAAATCGCATAAGAAAAGCCGGAGAGGGTGAGTATGACCCTAAAGAATACATTCCGGCATCAAAGTATGATATAGAGGAAATGTATGCAGAGCTGAAAGGTATCATAGCAACGATAAAAGAACCACATCTTAAACAGCTTACGGAAGAATGTTTTATAAATGATAAAGAGTTTGTAAAAGAATTTAAGATTCATTCGGCAGCCAAATCAGTACATCACGGATTTATCGGTGGACTTTTGCAGCATACGCTTGCAGTTACAAAGATGTGTGTATTTTTTGCAGACAATTATCCTATACTTGACAGAGATCTGCTTGTTACTGCCGCAATCTTCCATGATATAGGAAAAGTATCTGAATTATCAGATTTTCCGGCAAATGATTACACGGATGACGGTCAGCTTTTGGGACATATATTTATCGGTGCGGAACTTATCGGAAACAAAGTGCGTCAGATAAGCGGATTTCCACCGGTACTTGCAACGGAGCTTCGCCATTGCATACTTGCTCATCACGGAGAACTTGAGTATGGTTCGCCGAAAAAGCCTGCTATAGCAGAAGCGATGGCACTTAACTTTGCAGACAACACGGATGCTAAGCTTGAGACTATGACTGAGATATATGACAAGGCAAATCCAACAACTGAATGGCTCGGATTTAACAGATTTGTCGATTCAAATATCAGACAGAGTTCAGGAAGTGCGGCAAAGAGGAGATAGTGACGATATAGAAATAAAAAGCCGGGGAGCTGATTATCTTAATAGAAATATGGATAGTTGGTTTGTCGGCTTTTTTCACCAGGGGATAGTAATTTAACACTATCAAGGAAGACAACAGTTTCTATTGCGTAGAGCAATAAGTGGTGGGTTGCATCTGTTTAAGTGGAAAAACATCATTATAAAAACAGTTGAATATAATAAAGGAAATGGCATTATGAGTAAGGAAAAAAAATTCGTGTGTGAAAAGAACGATGAACTTGAACTTGATATAACGGACCTTGGCAGTACTGGCGAGGGAATAGGCAAGATTGATGGGTACACATTATTTGTCAAAGATGCACTTATCGGGGATAAGGTAAGAGTTAAGGTGATAAAGACAAAGAAAAATTATGGTTACGCAAGACTGTTAGAGATAATAAAGCCGTCTGAGTTCAGGGTAGAGCCTGAATGTCCTGTTGCAAGACAGTGTGGAGGCTGCCAGCTTCAGCATTGTTCATATGAAAAGCAGCTTTCGTGGAAAGAGGAGAAAGTGGCTAATTGTCTCAGGAGGATAGGCGGAGTGCCTGTTTATACTGAGGAGGAATATAAAAAAATTGCAGCTAGGAGATCATATGGCAGTAAATCGGTTGAAAAAAGACCGGATAAAGAAGAATGTAAAAATATATTGCATCAGGAAGAAACAAAGAAAGCAAATAAATATGACAGGGCAAAAACTGAAAATAATGTTGATAATACATTAAATGGCACACCGATAATAATGGAATCAATTTTAAGGATGGAAAAGCCTGTTCATTATAGAAATAAAGCACAGTTTCCGGTCGGATATGACAAAGACGGAAATCTTGTTGCAGGATTTTATGCAGGAAGAACACACAGTATTATACCACAGACGGACTGTCTTATACAGCATGAATGTAACAAACAGATAGTTGAGACTGTTCTTGAATTTATGAAAAAGTATAAAGTAACGGCATATGATGAAAAAAAGAACAAAGGAATAGTGCGGCATATACTTACAAGAGTGGGAAAAACAACTGGTGAAGTCATGGTATGTCTTGTTATAAATGCAAAAAAACTTCCTCATCCGGAAGAATTTGTGGAAATGATAAGAAATTGTGGAATTAACCTTGAGATAAAAAGTATCACTGTTAATATAAATCGTGAAAAGACAAATGTAATACTTGGAGAAAAGATAGAAACACTCTATGGACACTCATATATAGAAGATTATATCGGGGACATAAAATACCGCATATCACCGCTCTCATTTTATCAGGTAAATCCTGAGCAGACGAAGAAACTTTACCAGACGGCACTTGAATTTGCTGACATAAAAGAAAGTGAAGTTGTATGGGATTTGTATTGCGGTATCGGAACAATATCTCTTTTCATGGCACAGACAGCGGCGAAAGTGTGTGGTGTTGAGATAGTACCGCAGGCAATCGAAGATGCAAAACAGAATGCAGAACTTAACCATATGATAAACACGGAATTTTTCGTCGGGGCAGCAGAAGATGTAGTACCCAAGCAGTACGAAAAAAGCGGTGGAAAATTAAGGGCAGATGTAGTGACACTTGACCCGCCGAGAAAGGGATGTGATGAGAAACTGCTTGAAACAGTTGTAAAGATGGCACCATCAAGGATTGTCTATGTAAGCTGTGACCCGGGAACGCTGGCAAGAGATGTGAAAGTGCTTGTTGAGAGGGGATATGAAGTTAAGAGAGTAAGAGCCTGCGATATGTTTGGGGGGAGTTTTCATGTGGAGACGGTTGTTCTTTTGTCCCAACAAAAACCAGATGACACGATAGAGATCGACTTAGACCTGGACGAGCTGGATGCCACCAGTGCCGAGTTGAAAGCAACCTATCAGGAAATCAAAGATTATGTGCTGAAAGAATTTGGCTTGAAGGTTTCAAGTTTATATATTTCTCAGGTAAAACGCAAATGTGGAATTGAAGTGGGAGAAAACTATAATCTTCCAAAAACAGAAAATGCAAGAGTTCCACAATGCCCGAAAGAGAAAGAAGATGCTATCAAGGCTGCCCTGAAATATTATGCGATGATCTAAGGACATCGCTGATTTCAAGGAGGAATAACACATGAAAAGCACATTTGAAAAAATGGGTGGAACCTACACACTTGGCGCAGACGGAATTTACTATCCGAATCTTGTCAGTACAGATGAAGAACCGCATTATGGGAAATACGGAATGTTGCGGAAAACATATCTGAAAGAGCATCGTCCGGCAATGTATTCACTGTATATGTTGGAAGACAGATTGACAGAACATCTGAATGCGGTGGACGATGAAGCGCAGGAGAGAATGGATATTCTGGTGCGTCAGATGATGGAGAGGCAGGGCATTACAGAAGAATTGAAAGCTTGTGATCAGATGGAATGGGTCAGAGCGGTAAATAATATCCGAAATGCAGCAGAAGAGATTGTGTTAAAAGAATTAGTGTATATTTAAAGCGTGGAAAGCTCCTTCGGGAGCTTTTCAGTGTTTGTAAGAGCTTATATAGAAAATGGGTTAAGAAGATGGTATGATATTGATAATAAGGGAAGAATTGAAAAGTTAATTTACTTAGTGTTAAGGTGAGGAGGTCATTAAATGCAGAGTCCAATCCATGAAGGATATGAATATCAGGATTATTTTACTGTTTCGATAATCCTACAACTAATGCTTAAACAGACAGATGCTGAAATAATTATTGATCGTAAGGATTTTAGTGGAGATAAATTTGATGATCTAAAGGTGAAGACACCTAATGGTACTACTGAATTTCAGATTAAGTATTCTGATGATGAATATTCCCATAAACTTGCTAAAGATGACTTCGCAAATGGAAATGGACATGATACGGCATTATGCGATCTTTTTGCTTCTTGGAAAACGAGAAAAGAATCTGAAAATGATACTCAGATAAAATTGTGCCTTGCGTGGAATAGGCCCGATGATGATGATCCGATTGTAGAGTTTTTGAAACCTATTCAAGAACAGGCTTTGCCTTTTTCAATTGTTGCATATTCGTTTGATGGCGAGGTGTTTTGGCCAGTGGGAAATCTACCGCCAAAAACATGGAGAAAGTTTAATTTGGCGGTTAAGTCAGGGCTCATCGATAGAGAAGCCTTTTTATCATTTTGCAATGAACTTACGATTATTCTGGAAATGCCCAAGGCAAGTCTTGATTTAAAAAATCCTGGCGGAATAGAAAATGTAATTATTCGGCAAGCTGAGAAATTGGGCGTAGGAATATATCCAAATGATAATCTAAACTTAGAAGAAGTTATTTATAAGCTTGCTACGGAAGTGAAGCGTTCCAGAGCGATGGGGAATAGACTTTATATCAATACGTTAATGGGACGCCTTGGATTTATAAGGGATTATGGGAAATTCGACCAGAGATTCCCGGTAGATTCAGCGCATAAGGTTATGCTTGACGATGAGATTGAAAGTCTGCACAGAGCAATTCGTGATTCAAAACGTGTTATTATTACTGGTAATCCTGGTTCTGGAAAGTCTTGGCTTGTCGATGAATACATAGATAAACTTGAGAATGATGACAGTAAAGTTATTCATTATAATTGCTTTCAGTCATTGCAGGACACAAATAGTCTAGAGAGAATACGTGTAACTTCTTTATATGGTAATCTAGTTTCACAGATTGTGGAACAATATCCAGAATTAGTAGAGCATAAGAATACAACGTTGGGTGCTGATAAAGCAGAGCTTGAAAATCTGCTTCGACTTATTGGAGGGGAATTTTATTTAGTAGTAGATGGTCTAGATCATATCTCCAGAGAATATGATCTGCATAAAGATCTTATTTCACGTTCAGAAACTGAAATTATTTCGGAATTGTTGGAAATTCATTTTCCTGATAACTGCTATGTCACAATAGCATCGCAACCAATAGACGCACTGGATGAATTTAAAGCCAATAGTTACTGTATATTTAAAATTGAACCATGGGGTATTAAGCAAGTGAAATCCTTGATGGCGACCTTTCAGATTGCTGATGATACTATTAAAGGAGATGATTCATCAATAAGTGAATATCTACTTAAGAAATCTCAGGGAAATGCGCTTTACCTCAATTATATCTTGCGTCAGTTACGAAACTCAAATGTAAATAAAGAATTAATTGACGGAATACCAGATTACGATATCAGTTTATCTGAGTATTATTCCTATTTGTATAAAAAGATTCATAATAATCGCACAGTTAATGCACTTTGCGGGGCAGATTTTTATCTTAGTCTAAATGATTTAATGGAGATTACTGGAGATGGAGAGTTTGTAGAGCAAGATATATCGATGCTTCATCCATTATTGGCGGAAAACGTGTTAAGTGGTGGTTTTTCAATTTATCATGAAAGTTTTCGCCGGTTTGTATTATCTTCATTAGAAAATAGAAAAGTTGATATAGAGAAAAATGTTTATGGTATTCTTACTGATTGGCTACAGGAGAAACCGTTTTTTAAATTTGACAAGTCGTTTTATTATCTTTCGGAACTATTGTATAAGATCAAGAAGGATGCTGAAAATATTGCCTTGATTGACAAAAAATTTGTTCTTAATGCAGTTGCAGAGGGGTATTCTAGAAAACGCATAAGAATGAATCTGAATTGTATTATTCGAAGTGCGGCTAGAATCAGAAATTTAGTTGCGTTGATAACAGCGAGTGAATTATTGGCAATGCTCGATGATATGAACGAATTCGAAAGTACTGGGGAAGAATATTTTCAGGCACTCTGTGATATTAAGGGTGCTTCTAAACTAAATCAGTTAATGCAGATTGATGGAAAACCCAGCTTTGATATGAATACAGGCAAAATTGCGTGTTATATTTCTTCGAAAGCTGGTATTACACCTTGGTGGAAATTGTATTTAGATATAGAGGCTAAGCAGTACAAGATTGAGGAACTTAAATATTATTATAGATATTATCTTGATGAACAAGGAGTTAGTATCATTCCTAAACTTATGGAGGCAATAGAAAAAGAAAAAGCTTCAATAAGAAACCAATGTATTGAGATTGCGTATGGTGAGCTAAAGGACTATATAGAATTTGATGAAATTGCTTCAATTGCGGAAGAGCAACAACTAATTTATTGGAAAAACTATCTTTCATATATTGAGACAGGATATTATCCGCAAAGTGAAATTTCCTTTGAGGTTGCAATTGGAAAATGGGAAAAAATCAAAACATTGAGGATGCCAGGAGAAAAAGATATAAGAATTTTTATAGAATTATTCTCACAAATATATTATCTCGCTGAGCAGGGGGATAGGAAAGTTATAGAGACAGTCTGTTCGGATTGCGAAAATATTAACTGGTTCTATAATTGGATCATCTATTCTGTAAAGATGGCAGAATTATGTGCACACACAGAACAAATGAATTCTAAAATAATCTGTGAATCAGTGATTACTAATTTGGAATTATTGTTACAGGATACGGAAGTTTTCAAGGGAGAACCACGTACTTGTGATTTGTATTTTCTTCAGAATGAGTTAACAAGGTCATATGAACAGGCAATAGAACTGATTGTTCAAAATGGTACTGTTGATGATCTGGAAAAAGCATTGAGTATTCTCGAACGGCTTGATGATGAAACGGGAACAAGTTTGGATCATACCATGGGAGGTCCATTAACTGATGCTGAATTTTTGGAGGTAATATCTCGCTTTTTGACTATTAATAATTATGAAATTGTAAAACCTTATTTATTAAGGACTCAAGAGAAAATAGAAAAAAATGAGGTATATGATTGCATAGCTGCGGCAAAGTTGCGTTTTGTTAGTCTTATTTCAAAGTATAATCAAACTGAGGCGTTAGAATGTTTTGATATTTCTACACGTTATCTTGTTGCATATGGATATCATAAAGATATAATTCTGTTACAGATTATGGATTCTTATAACGTTTTTTTTGAATCTGTTTCAGGAAATCCAGAGGAGGAACGGGATACAATAACAAAAATGACAATAGCTCTTTGGAATCATACTGATGGAAGAGAAACAAAGCACTTCTTAAACCGCTGGTTTGATAAATTGCTCAAAACAGATTCGAGGCATGCACTTGCATTTCTGTTTGAGTTACAAATTAAGTTTGGAAAAAGCTGGGTTGTGGAAGGTATGTTGCGTTCTGCTATAGAAAAATATTGCAATGATTTGGGCTTTTTGGATATTGTAATTGGACTGATTGAGTCGCTTCCAAATGATACAAGCCCGAGAATAATTGATGCATCCACATCTATATTCAGAACATTAGAGCAGATGTGCACAGGAGCAGATGTTGATGAAAGATTACTAATCAAGTCTCGGATGAAAGAATTTGTTATCAATATCGTTTCAAGATACAATATCCTTGATAATCCTTGGCCGGACAATGATTCGTGGAAAGATGGAAGCATTAAAGAATTTTTATTAACAGTTGAGGCAGCAGGATTTGATGTTTCACAGTATATAGAATATTTCCATATAAAGAAAACTAACGATATGGAAAACAAAGAAGATAAGAAAACAATTGATGTTTTTGAAGCCACTCAAACATGTTTTGAAGCCTTAACTCCAGAGGACGCAAAGAAATGGTTTGAAACACATGATTTAATTGAACGAGACGTACAAGATATCTGTGAATTCCTTAAAAATTATCAGAATGATAAAGGCACTTTACTTGAATTACTAAGATTCATAATTACTAAATCTGGTGGCTGGAGTTATAGTCAGAAGCGTAAGGATATTATTCTGCAAATCATTGGGCGGCTGGAACTGGACGATGAAGAAATGTCAGAAGTTCATATGTTGATGTACCTTTACTCATATGAATGGGGAAGTTCGTTAATTGATAAGGATGAATTTCTCAATAGTATACGACTTAGTTCTGATGTGGGGCGTAATACGTTTTATAGTGAATTACCTGAAGTTATTATTTCACATTCGGGCAGAATTACAAAAGGCCTTTTGGACGCACTTTTTGCATTTGAGTATGATAAAGATATTATTGTCGAGATTTGGAGAAATGTATTTGATATTATGAAACTTCGTTTTCCGAATCTTGATCAGTATACTAGTGATAATATTTTTGAAGAAACGGATGAACTGTTAGAGCTACGAAATTGCTTATTAATGCGGTTTATTGATGGAGGTAAGGAATCGTTTTTGGCAACGTATGCTTATTTGGCGAATGCTGCTGAAAAAGAGAAATTTTCAGAATTTACAGAATCAATAGTGTTTTGTTTAGAACATTATGAACAATATAATCTTGTGACACAAATAGCAATTGCAGATTTAGTAAGGTGTTACGGTTGGTGTCTGAAGGATATGAATATAGATCGGATGATAAGTGCAATTAATGTTGTTTATCCAACTGGAAATTTGCTTCTAGACGTCATATTTTCCGAATTTACAGTGTATAATAGTTATCTTTTGATGTGTTCTGATAAACATGCACCTGATTATATGGAACAGGAAGATGTTGAGTTTTACTTGGCAGAACAACTATATGATCTTGGAAAAGAAGAGGTTCAAGAAGGAACCGATGAATATGCTGAGAATTCAGTATATAGAGATCCAATTATGCAGGTACTTGATACTTCTGGTATTAATTATATAGAAATTTATAAAAAATTGCATGCGTCAAGGAGATTGAACGATAAAATGCAAGATTTTGTTGGAGGGGCAAGTAAGATTCTTGAAACCAATACTGTGTACAAGTCATATGTAATTCAATATGCGCTCCATGCAATTATTGAAAAAGCTTTTATTGACAGAGAACCCGAGTTGCTTCCACAGACTTTGTTCCGATTGATACCTGATTATCAGGGAATGTATAAATTATTTAAGTGCCGAGATATGCAACCACAAAATCATCTATATGACAAGAATAATTCATGCGAGCCTTTTCTCATAAATAATAAAGATGAATATATTCTAATTGGATGCTCTGAGATAAAAAAACATATCGATTATCACCAGACATCTTTGATATTTGCATATCAAGGAATAGTAGGAGAAGCTGGTGATGAACATCAAATTCCATTCCAACAATATTTAGCCACAGCGGTTGAGGAAGGAGAAATTTATACGATTTTAGATAATCCGGAATCATTGATTGATTTTATTAGAACGCTAGATCGAGAACTAGAAGATGAAGACTATCTATGGCCTGGAACGTCGGTTTCTAAATTACTTGATGTTCATATTGAATTTGATTTTTTAAATGGAAGATATATTGCAATCAATCAGGAAAAGGATGTTGTTTTTATTATGAAAAAATGGTCATCGAGTTACAAAGGTGACAGCGAGTATCATGGAAATGCCATTCCATTATATAGTGGTACTAAGTTGTATATAAAAAAAGAGTATATTGGGATATTGGAGCAACAATTTGGAACACTGATGATGAAAACTTGTGTGCAATCATATACGCAGGATTATTGATTGAAACTGGGCGTATGGAATTGATGAATCCATACGCCGTTTTGAAATGAAATACAGACTTTAGAAAATGCTTTATTTTGGGGAAAATGTTTTGCAAGATTATAGTTGTTTAAAGTGATTATAATTCCATACCATGTGCCCTTTCCTTAGTCCGAACAGGCTGATTTCGCCGCATCTCCTGTTTCCTCTGATATTCAAGTTCCCAGGCACGATGGGAAAAAACATCAGGATCTTCCACATTGAGATAATCTACCTCATTGGCGGCAATATCACGGCGGTGATAGTCATAATACTTACCAAAAGTACCTTTGAGCTGCTCGATCAGCTTATCCCGGAAATCAGGACGTATCTGGATTCTGGTGTCCAGCAATTCTGTATACTGTTCAGGTTCAGGACGAAATTTTTCTTCCCGGAAAGCAGCGGCGTCTTTTTTAAGCTGCTTTTTAAGGGAGATGTCCTGAGAATCCAGGATATCAAGATTGCTATTCATCTGGTCATATTTTTTGGATAGATTCGTCATATCTTTATCAGTGGAGCATTGTGCCTGGAAGATTAGTTGCTCTTTCCTTGATTTCAGTTCTTCAATTTCTTCCGTAACAGTGGTAAGCTGCTGATTCAATTTTATATGCTGGATGGGATTCAAAATACTGGTTTTCTCTTTTTCTACATTCAGCTCTTTCCGTTCTGTAACTTTAGCTTTGAGTTTCTTTTTAACGGTGTTGTATTTATTCAGTATTGGATTAAAATGATTCATCCAATCATGAATTACTTCTTTTTGCATCTCATTATGAAGTAAATGATATTGTGTAAAAATCATATGATTTCGGATAGTTTCCATTGTTTCTGCAATTACAGGAATAGAATTTTTGACAGCTTGAGCCAGTTTCTCTACCTGAGCTTTTAATTCCCGGAGCATTTGGTTATCTGCACGAATCTGGCGGTTGATTTCACAGCGGTCAGCTATCATTCCTTTCTTTTCCATGTTTTGAGCAATATAGCCTTCGTGGATGGTCGGCTGTTCGGTGATTCCCTGATCTGCAAAGCTGCGGTGATCAATGGATGCATTTATCTGATTGTGGGCAAGCATTTCATTTACAGTATCTGCCCAGTTTGCTCTCCAGATACAGAGTTGCTCATCACTGTTCCATTGTTCAGAAATGGGATTCTGTCTGCCATAGCGGTTGCTTTTTGGATGCTTGTCGATGCGGTCATAGCCTTTTTCCTGTGCGACAGATGCGGTCATATAAACTTTCTTTTTCCCAACTTTATATCTGTATTGCTTTTCCCAGCCATCTTTTTGAGCAGCTTTGAATTCAGTAGCTGTAAATCCTTTTTCTTCTCCATTTTTTATGCAGAGATATTCTTTTTCTGTTTTATACTGCCATGTTCCGTTTTCGTTCAGTGGACGGACGGTAAGCAGAATGTGTGCATGAGGATTGTGTCCATCCGTATCGTGAATAGCAAAGTCAGCGCACATGCCCATATCTACAAAGTTCTTTTGAATAAAATCTTTTAGAAGAGAAATATTACTGTCCTTATCTAATTCAACGGGAAGTGCGACAACAAATTCCCTTGCCAGTCGGCTGTCTTTTGTTTTTTCTGCAGCTTCCACAGCATTCCAGAGTTGTTCACGGTCTTTCCATTCTGGTGAAGCCATCGGTGGAAGCAATACTTCCTGATAAATGAGTCCATGCTTTCTGGTGTAATCATGCTGGATGCCATCGTAATCATTGTACATCCGGCTGCAGCTCATATAAGCAGAAGCTGCGACAGCGGAACGTCCGGAACCACGGCTGACAACTTTGGCTTGCATATGATAAATTGCCATATCTGGCACCTCCTTTCGATGTTGCCTGCAACAGCGGAAAAGCCCTCGGCAGAGCGCACGAGCCCCGTAGGGGATACCACCGCCCGATTTATCGGGTGGTGAGTAAGTGCGCCCTTCGGGAGTAGAACTTGTGCGTTTACATTCCTCGTAGCCGGATTATCAGCTCCCGTTTCAGGGAATCCAAATCCATTTCTTTAATATGGGGAACAATACTTTCCAAAATGGCTCCTTCCTGGACTAATCGGTGTGTTCTGGCATCACGTTCTTTTTTGCGATTTCTTGCTTCGGCTTCTTCTTGGCGGTGTCTTGCCTGTAAAAGTGCTTTTTCTTCCGGTGTCATGATTTTTTTATCTGCCATATCTGGCACCTCCTTTTTATGCCCGTATCCGGGCAGTATTGGTTTTAAAATCTTATGGTTTGGTACTATAGTTTCGGATAACTGACAGTGGCATGTTTCTGGTGATAAATAAGGAAAGAAAGTAGTACCACTGTCAGTGAAGAATAATTATCGTGTTATGCTTCTTTGCTTCAGTTCTGGTTCGGAGCATGATTGTTTAACAGAATTCTTTTTGCCTGTTTTAAATTAGCTGTTGCATTGTCCTGACGAATATTCCGGTTATTGATACGGACAGGAATACATCTCTCCAGAATACGGTCATAAATTCGTTTGTGTGCGATATCAGCGGCGTTATTCAGCTCTGATAAAGTGAGATTGGTCGTTATGATCAGGGGCTTTTTACTGCGGTAACGACTGTCGATCACATTGAATACCTGTTCCAGTGCAAAGTCAGAGTTCCGCTCAATTCCGAGATCATCAATAATCAGAAGACTGTAGCGGTTTAAGCTGTTGATGAACTGGTTTCTGTCTTCAAAATGCATTCCGGTAAGGGTATTTAGAATTCGGGAAAAGTTGGTCATCAGTACAGGAACGCCTTTTTCCAGAAGGGCATTGGCAATGCAGCCTGCAAAAAAAGATTTTCCAGTACCGACATCACCCCAGATGAGAAGTCCGGAAGCATTTGCTCTCATCTCTTCCCAGTTGCTTACATAATTGTGTGCCAGTTTTATTTCCGGATTGATGCCGTTATCCCTGGCAAAAGTGTAGTCATAGAGTGCTTTGTCCTGTAAGCCGCTGGTTTTAAGATGCTCTATTTCCATTTGTTTTTCATGAAGTTTTCTCTGGGCTTCTTCCTGCTCAAAGATTTCCTGCTGGCATTTACAGCGGATGGAAGGAATAAGAACCTTTCCCTGTAATTCATGCCTGCATTGCCTTGGCGTATTGCATTTGGAACAGTAGATCAGGTGGTCTGTTTCGTTAAAATATTCATCAGACTGAAGCTCTCTGTTTGGGGTTATAGCTGTTGGTTTTTCTATAAATTTTGTCATAATGTTTCGTATTCCTCACTTTCGTAATTTCGTTGTCGGGAAGCAGGATGCTCCTGTCTTGCCCAACTGATGATGGTAGCTGCGTGGTTCTGATATTGCTTTCCGGTAGAAGCCATATAACCGGATAAGCGTTCAATATAATCCTTCCAGTCAGGGATTGTCTGCCGGATATCTTCAAGCTCTTTTTCTGACAGAAAAACATTTTGAAATTTTCCATAGGGTGAGAGTGGCTCCTTACTCCCTCTTATTGCTAAATTGTTCTTTTTTATCTCTTTCTTATTACCAGACAGTTTTCTGTCTGTATCAGGGAAAGAATCCTGTCTGTCAATAGGACAGTTTTTTGTCTGTCTTAGGGAAAGAAATCTGTCTGTATAGTGGATGGTTTCTTTTGGGAGTTTTACATAAATCCGATTGGGCTGTCCGGGACCCTGCCGTTTTCGGAAGATAAGCTCCTGTTTTTCCAGTACTGCCAGAGCAGTTTTAACCGTCATCTGGCTTTTGTGGAGAACTTCTGCCAGTGCTTCAATCGTAAAGTAAATGAACACATGACCGTCTGTATCTGACCACCCCTCATTTTTCTGGGAAAGCCTTGCCCGGTCGAGCAGGATAATATAAAGCATTTTGGCAGTTTCGTTTATTTCCATGTCCAGAAGGAAACGGGGAAACATCATATAAGATGGCAGGTTGGTGTCTGCTGTCAGAAAGTCAGTCATGTGTTCACCTCCAATCAAAAGGGTTTATTCCCCAAGAAAATCCCAGTCTACATCACTATCTGGCTGTGAATTTTCAGGTGCTGGAAAGGATGCCCTGATTTGGGGCTCCCTTTGCGCCATGCCTGCAGTCAGTCCGGAAAGAAAAAGTGGCAATGCCTGTTTCAGACTGTTTTCCACTGCATCTACAATCTGTTTCACAAAAAGTTCTTCCCGTTCTCTTGTTTCCAGATAAGGATCAGCCTGTGTGCGGTAGTAGCGGTCAAAATAATCTACCAGTGCAAGAGAGATTACCTGACTGTAAGATTTAAAATCCTGCCTGTCCATCGTCTGTAAATATTCCCAGGCTCTCCGTTGCTGTTCTTTGTCCAGATTAAAGCGCAGGTTTGTGTTGCGGATATTGTTCTGCATGGTTTATCCCCTCCTTTTCAGGCTCATATAAGCCAGAGATTCGTAACCTTTGGCGGTGGCGCAGATGTCATCAATGATGGTGACTCGTAATTTGTCATACGTTCCGAAGTTACGGATCAGACATCCACCGCCGCCAACTACATACAGGCGCATTAGGTCAGGATTGTATTCATATTTGCGGAGTGTGGAAAAAAGTTCTGCCACATACTGTCTGGCAATAGAACTGATACAATCCATATATGGTGCTGAAATGTCAGCTGTTCCAAACCGCAGAATCTGTTCTACTGTAGATTCTTCAATCTTCACTCCAAATTTGTCCAGAACAGCGTTCTTTGCAGCAATCATGCATTGGTTTACACCAAGTTTTTCTGTCCAGCATCGGCTTTCTTGTGCTTTCTTATTGTTGATATACAGAATGTTCATGGTTCCGTTTCCGATATCTGCAAGGAGATTAGTTCCCTTGAAATTTCCAAGGTGGTTTACAATAGCCGGATATCCCTGTGGGTAAAGGCTACATCCCACAAAGCGGAGATGATATTCTTTGCCGTTGAAACGGTAATGGACTTCTGGATTCTGGAGCAGATAGGAACGAAAAGCTTCTCTTTGATTTCTGATCCATGTCAGAGGAAGTCCGGCAGCCAGATGAACATCTGCTTCACGGATGGAAAAGACATTCAGTTCCCTTGCAATAGCCATTAGCGTCAGAAGATAATATTCTTCGTCCATAGCTTTATCCGGGATAAATTCTTTGTGTCCTTCGCCGATCCGGTAGTAAATGCCGTTGTATTCCAGAATATTCCCGGTGAAGATTGGTTCAGTTTCATAGGCTTTGATGCCGGTTGGGGTGACGGTGTTTGCTGTTTTCATATTGCCGTAGCCATGATCTACAGCAATGATTTTGGTGTTTCTGAGTTCTCGCATAAAAAATACCTCCGTTTTCGTATTGATTGATTCAGCAGGTCGTACCGGTGTGGTACTGCTCTGCTGTGGGATAAGCATACGAAAATCGGAGGAAAAAGGCATTGAGGGGAAATTGAGCAGGAATTGAGAAAAAAGATATATTGTGCTTACGTTCTTCATGTACTCTTGTTGTGATTTCATTGTTTTTTATCGTATAATATGGATACTGGAGGTGGTTTGGATGAAATACAAGATTTTAGTTGTCGATGATGATAAAGAATTGGTGAAAATGCTTTGTAGTTATTTTAATATGAAACAATATGAAACCATTACGGCTACAGATGGAATGGAAGCATTAAATAAAATAAAAATGAAACCGGATATTATTTTGTTGGATATCAATATGCCACGCATGGATGGGATTGAAGTATGTCGTCTGATACGCAGTAAAGTGTTATGTCCAATTTTATTTCTGACAGCAAGAGTTGACGAAGATGATAAAATTAATGGGTTGCTTTCAGGTGGGGATGATTATATTACGAAACCATTTAGTCTTCGGGAGTTGGAAGCAAGGATTGTCACAAACATAAAGAGAGAAGAAAGGCATCAACAAAAAACGGAATACCGTTTCATGGATGAAATGCTGATTGATTATTCTGAAAAAATAGTAGCTATAGCTGGACACAGGATGGAGTTCACAAAAATTGAATATCAGATTATTGAATTCTTATCCATGCATCCAGGGCAGGTGTTTGATAAAGAACGTATATATGCACAAGTCTGTGGATATGATGCGGAAGGGGACAGTAGAACGATAACGGAATTAGTACGGCGTATAAGGAAAAAAATAGCGGATTATTCAGAAAAAGAATACATAGAAACTGTATGGGGGATTGGATACCGATGGAAAAAATAAGAAACTTGTCACTGAAAAAAACAATTCTGCTTTATTTTGTGATCAGCTTAACGGCAGCATTTCTGTTATCTGGATTTACAGTTCATTTTGCAGGAAATATGCAGAATAAAATATGGGAAAAATATATTGATTATGCAGATTATACGGACGTGTTTCAGCAATATGGAAAGAAATACGAGATTGAGATATCAAGACCTAACCAATCGCAGATGAATCGTTTGGACTATCATCTTTCGGAAATGTGTGACTTTATGGAAACATATTCGGTACTGATTTTTTCGATTGTTGGGAGTGTTGTTGCGGTATTCTTTTTTTATAAAAATAAGTTAAAGACACCTCTACAGGAACTAAAAGATGCCTCACAAATGATTGCAGATAATGAACTGGATTTTCATGTGTCCTATGAAAATAAAGATGAGATGGGAACTTTGTGTAAAGAATTTGAAATGATGCGAAGTGATTTAGCAGATAACAACAGAAAGATGTGGCGAATGATTGATGACGAGAAGGCTTTGCGGAATGCAATTGCACATGATATACGTTCTCCACTTTCCATATTGCGTGGGTATCAGGAAATGCTCTTAGAGTTTGTTTCTGCCGAGAGTATAAAAACAGAGGATGTTATTGATATCTTACAAACAGGCATGTATCAGATTGACCGTATAGAGCATTTCACGGAAAACATGAGAAAAATGTCCCATTTAGAACAGAGGGAACTGCAATGCTCAGAGATAGAGTTATCGGAACTGGCAAAAAAGATTGAGGCAGAAGCTGCCATGCTGTCCAAGAAGGAAAGTAAATTATGTAAGGTAGAAAGAGTGCAGGAACAAAACATTGTGAAAGTGGATGAGGAACTTGTCATGGAAGTGACAGACAACTTACTGGAAAATGCGGTTCGATATGCACAAAAAAGTATTGCTTTGCAGATAAAGAAAAAGGATGGTTTTCTTATAATTTCTGTTGAAGATGATGGAATAGGATTTGTGGATACTGAGGAAAAAGTAACAGAGCCATTTTATCATAAGAATCCACAAGATGATTTAAAGCATTTTGGCCTTGGTATGTATATTTCTCGTATTTTCTGTGAAAAGCATGGAGGAAATTTGAAAATATATAATGCCAGACAAGGCGGTGCTTATGTAGAAGCTCTTTTCAAAGCTGAATAAAAATACTTTATAAGGCTGAAATCGCAAATAAAGTGGTTTTAGTCTTTTTTGTTGTGAATTTATTGAGAATTGATTTGTATGATGTTGTTAAAGAAATAAAGAAAGGAAGAGATACAATGAAAACAATCATAAAAAGAAGTATACTTGATTATTTAAAGAACCCTGTTTTGTGGATTGGCTTGATTATTATAGTTGCCAGTATGTATCAATGTCTGTCATCGTATTTGCAAATTCATTATATCAAACAGAATGAACAGATCACACAAAATGACGTAGCATTGGAAGATGCTGATGTCATGGATGGGTACATTCCCACATCTGATGATAAAGAAAGAAGAAGGGAGTGGGAAGATACGATCAAAGAGACGTTAATGGACACCTCCAAAAATGGTTTTGGATTTAGCAGGCAGGAAGCAGATCATGTAATGAAAGAAATTCAGAATATGGATGTAAAGACTGCTTCTGAGTTTTTGGAATCCCAATATGGCTATTATAATGCAATATATGCTTATGAGGACCTTGAAATTCATAAGGGGACAGCAGAAGAAATCAATCATTATATCGAGCGGAAATTATCCGAACATTCTTTTTCCTGGTACTTTGCCAAAAAATTTACGGATTTTGCAGGATTGCATATGGCCTTTTTTGCAACAGTCTTGCTATCATTTTTATTTATTCAGGATACACGAAAAAGTACCTATGAATTATTACATACAAAGCCTGTTACGGCAGTCCAATATATATGTGGGAAAGTAATAAGCGGATTCATTAGTATGCTGGGAGTATTAGTGATTTTGAATGTTATATTCTTTATGCTGTGTTTGAAAACGTCTTTAGAATCGGGCTTTCCAGTAACACCAATTGATTTTTGCGTGAATTCTCTGATCTATATTATTCCGAATCTTTTGATGATATGTTGTGTCTATACAATTACAGCAGTAATATTTAAAAATCCGCTTCCGGCAGCACCAATCTTGTTTTTACACATTATATATTCAAATATGCTGACCATGAAGAATGATATTTATTATATGAGACCGTTCTCTATTATGGTGCGATTCCCTGGCAGATTTTTTGAAACACATGTAGCCAAAATGTCAAACATAAATCAGATTATTCTTGTAATTTCATCAGTTATATTAGTATGTATTTCTGTTACAATCTGGAAAAGGAGGAGGGTTCATTGAAAACGGAACTAAAAAACTGCCTGTCGTTATATAAGATTTTTTATTCATGTGCATTTATACTGATATTGTGTGTTATTCATCCGATTATATACTATGAAGAAATCGGTTCAGCGATTCAGTCGCCAATAGCATTTTTAACAATTATTTTTTGTAGTGACACATATTTGATGGAAGTAAAAAGTAAGCGTGCCGATGTATTTCATTTGTATGATCAAAAAAAGCAGTTAAAAGTAATATCGCAGAGAGTGGGCGTTCAAATATTATATTTATTAATACTTTCCTGTGTTGGATATGTTTTGTTTTTCTGGCAAAAACCGGGCAGTGTAAACGAAGGCATTTCGGGTATTCAGATATTTCTTTTATATTTCATTGCAATGTTTGGAACTATCTGGCTTTGGAGTATATGCTCTGTGATTTTGTGTACATTGCTTCGAAATATGTGGGCAGGTATTGGATGTTTATTTGGAATTGTCATTGGACTTATATCAAAAGCGGGAAGTTCATTTTTCGGAAATCTGGGATTGTTTTCTTTCAGCTTTTGTGAACCTACTCAATTAATGTCCGAGAGTTGGATTTATGGAACGCTTGTGTCTTTTATAGCGGGGCTGTTTTTATTTGCAGTATTACCAATGACTTTAAAGAAAAGAGGATAGATTATGAGTATTAGAATAAATGATTTAACAGTTAGATTTAAAAATGGTGTAGTTGCAGTAAATAAGGCATCTCTTGAAATACCTAAGGGAATTTACGGACTTTTGGGTGAGAATGGTGCCGGAAAAACCACTTTGATGAGGGTTCTTACAACTGTTTTAAAACAAACGGAAGGAATGGTTTCCCTTGATGGAATTCTGTATAACGAGGGAAATTATGAGAAAATACAGAAAAAGATTGGTTATCTTCCACAGGAAATCGACTTATATCCGAATCTTACGGTGAAAGAATGTCTTGTATATATGGGGGGACTGTCAGGAGTAGCCAGAAATGACCTCGAACAAAGAATTACCTATTATCTGGAAAAGACTTCTCTTACAGAGCATCAGAATAAAAAAATGCGGCAATTATCTGGTGGTATGAAGAGACGTGTCGGACTCATACAGGCACTTCTTAATAATCCGGATTTTTTGATTATTGATGAACCTACCACCGGGTTAGATCCGGAAGAAAGAATCAGGATCCGCAATCTTTTGGTTGATTTTTCAAAGGATAGAACTGTGCTGTTTTCCACTCATGTAGTAGAAGATTTAGCAGCAACCTGTACACAGCTTGCCATTATGAAAAAGGGAAGTTTTTTATATTCTGGAAGCGTGAGTGGGTTGCTGGAAAATGCAAAGGGCTGTGTTTGGAATTGTACGGTACAAAATGCAGAAGAAGCCCGTTTGTTAGAAGCCAATTATTCTATTTCATCTAAGCAGTATGTAGAAAATGGAATTCATATGAAAATATTAAGCAAAGAAAAGCCAAATGAGAAGTGTGTCCCGGATAATGATATCACTTTGGAAGATGCGTATATTTATTTGACGAATAGTTGAATATAACGGCGGGCAAGTTGCCCGCCGTAAATTGTACTTATTTTGTTAAAAGACCGGATAGATTTTTTCCAATGCAAAATCCAATCTGTGGATATAACTCCTGAATTTCCTGATATTTTGCTTCAATTATTTCAGGCTCATCAGCCCAGATCTTTTCATATATTTTGAAAGCTTTTTTAAAATGTGTTTTGGCTTGCGGAAGATTGGCAGTCATCAGATAAATGGTTCCAAGGGTTTCCTGTACTTTGGCATAATCCAGACAGTCATCGGAATGGTATTCCTTGATGATGCCGGATAATTTTTGCAATTCGGAGATGCCTCTTTCGGGTTCCTGCTGTTCTGTCAGGAACATTGCATAATTGGCAATCTGAGGTATGCTGTCATTTATATGAAGCAGGTTAAATTGGTCAAGCAGTGAGATACTTTTTTCCATGTGTTCTCTTGCAAGATCGGGATGACCGTTCATACGATAAAGTCCACCGAGATTGGCATGAAGGTTGGAAACAAGGCGAGCATTGTCGGCAGTGATATTTTCTATCTGGGCAAGTGCATCCTTTTCCAGTTTTATTGCTTTTTCAGGTTTGGTTTCAAGAGTTGCCTGAAAATCTAGTAATAATGCCCGGTCAGAGTCGGTTCCAATGTTTTTTGTCTTTAACAGCCCCGTCAGTTCCTGAATGATTCCATTCATACCTTTGTAGTAGTTATAGTTATCCATGTATGGAAATGCATTTTCCAGAAAAAGCAGATACTTTGGTATATCATCCTTTTCAATCAATACTATGATATTTCCGATTGTTTGAAATAGCTTTTTGTAATAATCTACTTCCATTCCATGCATTAAACATATTTTCTGTAAAGAATCCAGTAATATGTGGCAGCGAGTTACAGATGGTTTTGTCTCTGAAAGGGTGATTTCCTGAATCATCGGATGCAGAGAGATAGTGCGACGTGTTGTTGTCTGAACGAAACCAGTCTCAATTAAATCGTTGATTTCATTTAGTGTGGGCATTTCCAGCCATTTGGCAAATATACGGGCAGAAATACCGGTGGAAGGAAGAAAGCACATATTACACATGATATCCTGCTGTTCAAGAGATAAAGTGTATAAAGAAAACAGCGTATGGATATGACTGTAATAGGTGGCTTTGCTGCTTTGTCCATCTTTGATTATTTTAATTTTATCTTCGTTATGGAAAGATGCTTTTTCCACCTGAAGTCTTGTTAATAACTGGTCTGGAGTTGAGATTCCATTTTCCAGAAGTTTTGCTGCCAGTTCCACGGCAAAAGTATGAGAGTGAACAGTTTCGATGATCTTTTCAACTGTTGCCCGGTACGTGTCTGCCTCTGAATAAAATACTGATGCCAGCTGGAAGAGAGCGTTCATATCCTCTATTTCTTTTAATGGCAGAGTACAGTATTCATCCAGTTTGCTTCGGGTTGTAAACAAAATCTGGCAGCGATATTTTAATACTACTGACAGAAAGCTGTCCTGTGTCGCAGTGACATTAAAATTATCTATGATAAGCAGAGTATCAGATTTCAGGGAACGCAGAAAACGGTTATGTCTTTGAAACCGTTCCTGGTCAGTGCTTTCCGGCGGATCGTCAATAAAATCCATGTCAGTAATATCCTGATGAAGATTGCCGGTATATTCTATATAAAGTATATTGGTGTATTGCTTTATGTACCGCTTTGCGTAGGCTTTGACAAGTTCACTTTTTCCGATTCCGGCGATTCCGCAAAGGAAAACATGACGGTTTTCCTCAAGCACGGTATATAATTCTTCCAGTTCTTTATCTCTTCCGATAAAATGACGGCATGGTTTCGGAACCTCACTGTCCATAATATAATCCAGCACAATGGGGGATAAAGCGCCTCCGGCGAGCAGCTTCTGATTTTTGGTATTACGTTTGATGAATTGGCGTTCCATGCCAAAAGAAATCAGTTTTGCAAGAAACAGCAGTCTTGAACTGGCTGGTTTATATAAGGGAGTCAGATTTTTCTTTTTTGCATCTGAGATGCTGTCATCCTGAATGAATAAAGTGTAAATATCTTGTATAGCCATATTACAGTCAGACATCAGTGGAAGAAGATTCTGGTGGATGGTATGGGCTAATTTTTCCTGATTGGATGGCTTGGAATAGTAAGCGGATATTTTAGGACTGATTTTAGCCTGACCAGTCATCCAGCGGCAAACCAGACCGTTGTCCATTGAAAAATCCTGATTTACCGGATCATCCATAAAATCTTCAAATAATTCGTATAAAAAATCAGGCTGACTCATTTGATTACTTTCGCTGATATGATTTTTTAAGCAAGTGCTAATAGAAGAAAAATCGCATCGATTCAATAGAAATTCCCCTTTCGTAGTTAAGATTGAGTATATCTATCATAGCACGAACATACATTCGATTCAAGAAAATGCGGATATTTTTAAAGTGATTGTGTCAATTTACAATCAATTTCTATTCAATGTGATTTTCAGGCAGGTTCTGTAAAATAAGCTCAGAACAAACAATAACGGGAGGAGCTTATGCAACAGAATATTGAATTTGAGCGGTGCATTGATTTTCTGGTACGGATGATTGATAAGTACGGCGCTGAAGTCCTCCGGGAGTTGGAGGAAGAAAAACAGAATAAGGAAGAAAAAGAAGCGGCAGTTTCCTGAAATACAAAATGTAAATCAGACTGTCGCTTTTTTCATGCATTTTTAAATCAAATAAATTTTAAAAGCTGATGCAGAGTGTGTGGCTCATTATTCTGAGAAGCGGTAATACGAGTATCAAATGGCTTGAAATGATTTTGCGTATAAAAGCTCAGAAGAAATTCATTATCTTCGCATTCAAGAAACTCCATAACGCCACCTACGGAATATTTGAGACTGGATATGGTTTCCAGTGCAAATCCCAGTAGAATATTTCCAGGAATTCGTTTTTCCTTTGGAAGAGAATAGTTCTTTCCCAACTGGGCAATCAGGTAAGCTGCGGTAGTATAGGATTGTGTTTCTTCATCCAAAATACTGACACGGGACAGTTTTTTTGCCATTGTCTTGCTGATATTTGAAGCACGGACAGAGATTGGTTTTATTGTAAGTGAAAAATAACCAACCAGTGAAGCATCTTCAGCATCAAATACCAGATAAGTGATAGATTGATCTTTTTTGGTAAACTCAATCGCATTATGTAATAAAAAGTATTCCACATCGGGATTTTTGGGACAAGAAAAATCGGAGAGTAAGTCGTAAAGACTTTCCTCTCCGATATATGTCGGTTCGTCTTTATCCAAATATGCCCGAATATTAACGGTAAAATATTTATCAGACATGTTTTTTCTTCCTTTTTGACATTAAAGCTAAGATTTCCTGTGGGTTCGTTAACTGACGTCCGGGAAGTGTCTGCTTTGGTGTGCGGTCACGGTCGGCTTCGTCAATTGCTGCGACAAAACGCTTTACGCTATTTGGATTGGATACGACAAAATTATGAGTAATACTTGAAGTAGCCATACTAACACCTCCTCTTTTTTGGCTTTTTTGTGTATTTATAGTATATGCAATGTGTGATAAAAACACAATATCAAAAACAGAAATTATTTCTAAATAATTTTCAAGCCGGACATTTATTAGACGATTCCGGTAAGCGAACA
Organism: Clostridium sp. AM27-31LB; assembly: GCF_003480745.1. Classification (NCBI taxonomy): domain Bacteria; kingdom Bacillati; phylum Bacillota; class Clostridia; order Eubacteriales; family Clostridiaceae; genus Clostridium; species Clostridium sp. AM27-31LB. Next base: position 46,788 of record NZ_QUJS01000001.1, read on the forward strand.
ATATTTTCGAGCCAATCATTTATAAGTCGCCAATGGTGGGCGGGCAATATTTTGATAACAGAAATGCTCTGTATCTAACTTAATTATACGATTGGCGAAGAAATGCGTCAATACGGAAAATAAGTATTGAAAATAGTTGGAACAAGTACTAAAATAAGGTTGGGACAATGAAACAGAGTTATACTGCGAGGAAGATTATGAAGAATAAAAAGATTAAATGCGATATATATACCAGAGTATCCACAACCATGCAGGTAGATGGCTACAGTCTGGATGCTCAGAAAGAAAAACTCAAGAGATATGCGGAATTTCAGAATATGGAAATCGTAAATGAGTATTCAGATGAAGGTAAGTCTGGAAAGAGCGTAGAGGGCAGACCGGAATTTCAGAGAATGTTGGATAATATTGAGAATGGAACAGATGAGGTACAGTTTGTACTGGTGTTCAAGCTTTCCAGATTCGGTCGTAATGCGGCAGATGTTTTAAATTCTTTGCAGAGGATGCAGGATTTTGGAGTGAATCTGATCTGTGTTGAAGATGGAATTGACAGCTCAAAAGATAGTGGAAAGCTGATGATTTCTGTTCTGTCTGCGGTGGCAGAGATTGAACGAGAGAATATCCTTGTTCAGACAATGGAGGGACGTAAGCAGAAAGCCAGGGAAGGAAAATGGAACGGTGGATTTGCTCCATATGGCTATGAATTGGTAAATGGAGAATTGCAGATTGCAGAGGACGAAGCAGAGATTATTCGTCTGATCTATGACAAATTTATTCATACCAATATGGGAATCTCTGCGATTGCCGCATGGCTGAACCAGCATGGATATAAAAAGAAAAAACGACAGAATAATACACTGGACGCGTTTGCCTCTTCGTTTATAAAAGGCGTTCTGGATAATCCGGTATACTGTGGAAAGTTGGCTTATGGACGAAGGAAGAACGAGAAAGTTTCAGGAACAAGAAATGAATATCGCATTGTAAAACAGGAAAATTATATGCTACATGATGGTATCCACGAAGGAATTATTTCAGAAACAGATTGGGAGCTGGCACATCAAAAACGGGAAAAAACAGGTGTGAAATATGAAAAGACGCATAGTCTGGATCATGAGCATATCTTATCTGGAATATTGAGATGTCCGTTATGTGGAAGCGGTATGTATGGGAACGTGAACCGAAAGAAAAAGAAAGACGGAACCTTATATAAAGATTATTTCTATTATGCCTGTAAACATCGTCGTCTGGTAGACGGTCATAAATGTGGATATCGTAAACAATGGAGTGAGGAGAAGATTAACAATGCAGTGGAAGAAGTTATTCGGAAGCTGGTGAAGAATCCTAAATTTGAAGAAGCAATTCTGAATAAAATTGGTTCAAGAATAGATACAGAAGAAATAGAAAAAGAGATTGACGGATTGGAAAAGCAGCACAGGCAGCTGACCGGAGCAAAAGCAAGACTTGGACAGCAGATGGACAGTCTGGATATTATGGATAAATTTTATGAGAAGAAATATCAGGATATGGAGACAAGGTTATACCGTCTGTACGATGAGATCGAAGGCGTGGAGAACAGTATAGAGGAAGTTAAGAACCGCCTGCTGAATATCCAGCAACAGAAAATATCAGAAGAAAACGTCTATCAATTTCTTTTATATTTTGATAAACTATATGATAAGTTCACCGACCTGGAGAAGAAAGAATTTCTTAACAGTTTTGTAGAACAGGTGGACATTTATGAGCAGGAGCAGCCAGATGGCAGATTCCTGAAGCACATAAAGTTTCGTTTTCCGGTGTATTTTGGAGACAGGGAGACACAGGAACTTTGTTGGGACAACGAAAGTACCGTTGAGACTGTGGTAGGACTACAACGCAAAAGTATGTAGAAATCCTTGAATTTACGCACTTTACAGAGTTTTGGACTTTTAATGAAGTTGGTGTAAATCATAAAGAAAAAGTACAAGTTCGTAAAGTGGAGGTGTCTGTGGTACTTGACCTGGATACTTGAAATACAATTTTGTATATAAAAGTGAATAGTGATCATCAATTATGATGAATGTAGGGATACTTGCAACAGAGTGTCCCTATTTTTATATAAGGGCATTCCTAACAGGGATGCCTTTTGAATTTTAGGAAAGGAGATGCAGAACATGGGCGTTATTGTTTCAAGGCATGTTGGGACAAAAAAAGACCTGCGAAGTTATCTGAAATCATTAGAGAGGATGACAAAATTTGAGATATGTCATGTCTCAAATTTTAAATTGTGGGACAAGCCGGGAATCTATCGGATTTATATAACAGTCCGAAAGAAAGAAAAAAAGACATACAGTTTATAAAAATAAAGAATACGGAGGGTCAGAATTATGTGTAAAGTAATCGCTATATGCAATCAGAAAGGTGGAGTTTCCAAGACCACTACAACCGCAAATCTTGGGGTTGGCTTAGTAGGAGCAGGAAAGGAAGTGCTTGTGATTGATGCAGATCCACAGGGAAATTTGTCACAGAGTCTCGGAATTAAAAATCCGGATGAACTGGAAGTTGCACTTCCGAGTATCATGGAGCAGATCATCATGGACAAGGAGGTGGATGTAACGAAAGGAATCATCCATCATAAAGAGGGACTTGACCTTATGCCATGTAACATTGATCTGTCAGGAGTGGATGTTTCGCTTGTAAATGCCATGAGTAGAGAGTTTGTCTTGAAAACCTATGTGGAAAGCATGAGAGAGTTCTATGATTACATTCTCATTGACTGTATGCCAAGTTTAGGGATGATTTTTACATATTGCCCATGGAGCCAATAAATACACTAGATTTGAAACAATATTATTCTATATTATCAGATGCGGCTGAGAATATGGTATTAGCATTGTTTGATAACAATTATTCTTCTGTAGATGCTATTATGGAAGAGTGTTGTAGTTACGAGGATGTAGATAGAAGATTGATGCCTAAGATGAGAGATCGTTTGGTGTATGATTCTTTGGAAGACTCTAGATTACCGTTAAGAGATAAATGCTTGCAATATTTAGCAAATAACAAAAAAATCTTGTCGATTATTGATGGTCTTTCTGAACCGCAAATTTTTTTTATGATTACAAATCAATATTGTATGCAAGCACTGGGGATAGGAAATCTAATGAAAACTTATAATGTATATCCTTTTATTAGAAATGATATAACATTTCAATTTTTTTCGTTGTTATTCTATTCAAATATTATGTCTGATTTGTCGTCTGAAGAATATTTGAAGGTATATATCCCATATGTTCTTCAAAAAGCAATTGATTTTTCTGTTTTTGAGTATCACAATATGAATGAAAAAATGGGGGGAGGGAAAATGCTAAATTATTTAATAAAGGATTTTGAGAAAGAAAATATAGAATTTCCCATGCCAAATGAGATTGTTAAAAAGGCAAAAGAATATATTAACCAATTGGCATGAAGTATATTGATATAATATATTTAGGCTTCAAGAAAAATATATTGTATCTTGACACTTAAATCTTACAGGTGTAATATAAAACAAAAACATATTTTTTTGATCTTAATTCTTACGGATGTAAGAAATACAAGAAGGGAGTAAAAGATGTTTCAGAATAAACATATAGTACAATGGGCTTTGTATATGACGATATGTATATTTGTTTTGACTGCCTGCAAAAACGAAAAAGTGATTGAAGATAAACGAAAGGATACTAAAACATCAGAAAGTACGGCTTTACCTTGTGAGCAGAGTTATATTGATTGGAATAATAGTGTTGCCAGGAAAAATGAGAAATTGTACTTTGCAATAGAGATTAAAGATTTTATAGATGCTTACAACTATTGCTATTACCAAGATTATGGAAAGAAATATATTCAGTCGCTTGTAACATGGTATTCATATAAACAAGATTTTGGAAGGCTGAAAGGAGATATGTGTTATGAATATACGGAAAATAAGAAAATACTGACACTACCCACTGTTGCTGTGTACACTATAAAACATACAAAAAACATAGAAGCTATTACTGTTAATTTTGATGATCATAGTTATACAGAAAAAATGTATAAGAAATATGAGAAAGTATGCTTTTATTGTTTGAAAATGCTTTTTCCGAATATGGAGAAGAATAAGATAACAAGTTTGTATAAAAAATTAAATAAAAAGGCATATGATCATATATTTCAGACAGAAAAAGGATTTCATAGCTATAATCTACCAAGCGATTTGTATTATAGAGATGGAGTAGGAATTTATCCTTATTTCGCATACGGCGAAAGTGTTCGTATGTGTATTATTCCTGTAGATCAAAAGTTAATCCGGTCATACAGGAAAAAAGGTGTTAGGTTGCATAGATTGGATGAAAGAAAAATGAAAGGAAAATGAGTAATTATGAAATATAGACATAATAGAAAAAGAAGAATGATCCGTGTTGGCTTTTTGGTGCTAAGTATAATATTTATAGCTGGTGTAGTCCTGTTTACTATAAAAGGGATAACTAAGAAAGAGGCTGTCAAAAGTCCTGAACAGGTTTTGAAGTCATATATGAATTGCATTTGTCAGAAAAACTATAGCGAAATGTATGAAATGATAACAAATGAGAGTAAAGAAACCATTGAAAAAGAGGACTTTGTGAAGCGCAATTCTGCTATTTATGAGGGGATTGAAGCAAAAAACATCAATATAAAAATAATAGATTATGAAGAAGAAAGTTTAACAGTTAAATATAATACAGCTTTTGACACAGTAGCCGGAAAAGTGGATTTTAAAAACGAAGTTGCTTTTTTAGAACAAGATGATCAGTACAAAATGGTATGGAGTAATTCAGTAATCTATCCAGGGCTTACAGAGGATGACAAAGTGCGTGTGTCCGTAATACAGGCGCAGAGAGGTCAGATTCTGGATAGGAATGGAAGAATGCTTGCGGGAAAGGGTGTTGCTTCATCTGTTGGAATTATACCTGGAAAGTTAGAAAATAGGAAAAAATCCATTGTCAGAATTGCGAAATTGTTGGGAATAAAACCAGAAGATATAGAAAAGGAATTAACGGCAAAATGGGTAAAAGAAGATTCATTTGTCCCGATTAAAAAAATTGCAAAAGTAAAAGAACTTGATTTACTCGCACTGGATCCGGATGAAACAATTGTTGAGGAACAAAAACGACAGGAAAAATTATTAAAAATATCTGGTGTAATGATTTCGGATGTAGAAGTCAGAGAATACCCATTAAAGGATGAGGCTGCACATTTAGTGGGGTATGTACAAAATGTAACTGCAGAAGATTTAGAAAAGCATGCAGGAGAAGGATATACAAATGCCAGTGTCATTGGAAAAACGGGGTTAGAGGGGGTATATGAAAAGGAATTGAAGGGGGAAAATGGATGCAAAATATATATTGCTGATTCAGAAGGAAAAGAGAAAGAGCAGCTGGCATATAAAATAGTGAAAGATGGAAAAGACATTAAATTAACGATAGATGCGGATTTACAGGCGCAATTATATAAAAATTTTAAAAGTGACAAAAGTTGTTCCATTGCCATGAATCCATTTACTGGGGAAGTGCTGGCAATGGTTAGTACACCTTCCTATGATACGAATGCATTTATAATGGGAATGAGTAAAAAGCAATGGGATAGATTAAATAAAGATAAGAAACAACCATTGTATAACCGTTTTAGACAAGTATGGTGTCCGGGATCCACATTCAAGCCTGTTATTGCGGCGATTGGTTTACAGTCTGAAGCATTTACCGGAACAGATAATTTTGGAAATGAAGGACATAGCTGGCAAAAAGATAAAACATGGGGGACATATCATGTTACGACACTTCATACATATAGCCCCGTTATACTGAAAAATGCATTGATATATTCAGATAACATATATTTTGCCAAAGCAGCACTTAAAATCGGAACAGAAGAGATGGAGAGGTCATTATCTATGTTGGGGTTTCATTCATCTATTCCATTTGAAATAAAGATGGCGGAGTCAAAGTTCTCCAATAATAAGCATATTCAAAGTGAGGTAGGGTTAGCGGATACGGGATATGGTCAGGGACAGGTACTTGTCAATCCACTTCATTTGGCTTGTATTTACACAAGTTTTTGCAATGACGGAAATGTGTTGAAACCGTATTTATTGTATAAAGAAAATGCCAAAGCAGAGCAGTGGATTTCAGAAGCCTTTTCCAAATCCGTATCCCAAGAAGTGTTAGAGGGTATAAAAAGTGTAGTGAATGATTCACACGGGACGGGATACGCCATACATCGTAAAGATATGATTTTAGCAGGAAAAACAGGAACTGCTGAAATTAAAGAGTCGCAGAGTGATACGACAGGAACTGAATTAGGGTGGTTTGCTGTTATGACACCAGATAAGAAAAACAAAAAACCTATTCTTATTGTCAGTATGGTTGAAGATGTAAAGGGAATAGGAGGAAGTGGTTATGTGGTAAAAAAAGATAAGGCTGTTTTGGATAAATGGTTTGGTAAAAATTGAAAACAGGAAGGAGTGTGCAGAATTATGAGAAAATTTTTATATTTAATCCTTTTTGTAATGACTCTTTGTGTTTTTTTCTGTTCGTGCAGTCAAAAGACAAATGATGTGAAAAAGACATCAAGTCAGCATGAGAAAAAGCTAAAAAGCGTCCAAAATAATAATACAAAAGAAGATATCATATCGGAAGAGGATCTAGAAAAAGGATATGACTTGCCAGTATCTGCTCAAGAGAACGAAGAGGCTACAAGAGATTCTATGCAGATAATGTCGGGTCTTGAGTATATATATAGAAATGCAGATAAAGGAGATTCGTTAAATGTTGTTTTAGATAACAAATCGATATGTAAAATGATTAAAAAAATAAAACAACAGGGTTATTCTGTTACAGCTTCTGAAGATTATTCTAATATGGAGAATTATAAAAGATTTTCTTCATTTCTTGCAAAAGTACAGGAGAAACAGAAAGGGTCGGGTGTTATTTATGAAGTTCATTCCGAGGGCAGCATTGGAAGAGAAAAATTTATTTATGACGGAAAGGATATGTTCCTATTGGCTTCAAATGCATCGTGGGATGATAATGGTAAGCCGATTATTACATTTGTTTCCTACACAAGGATAAAGAAATGGAGATATTCGAGAAAAGGATGGTTTTGCTATGAATTGTGTGTGCCGGAATATCCTGAAGTGACGGAAATGGTAGATGGAAGCTGTCTGATCAGGATTAAGCCAATGAGTGATAATAAGCGGAAATTATCAAGAAAATGCGTTCGTGGTTTAGCGTATCAGGGCAATAATATTTTATGTTCTAATTGGGATCAAGAACATATGCAAAAGATAGATTATAATGGTTTATATGAATATTTATATGCTATGAAATATAAAAAGAAATTTAATGGAAAAAAATATCCAAGTGGAATACCCAAAGATCAATTTGAGCAATTGATCATGGAATATTTACCTGTTTCCAGAGAAGATATTGAAAAGTATGCAAGTTATAATGAAAAGAAAAAGACATATGATTGGATGCGATTGGGATGTTTTAATTATGCTCCTAATTTTTTTGGAACTTCTATCCCAGAAGTAACAAAGATTAAACATAATTCCAATGGAACAGTTACTCTTACCGTGGATGCGGTTTGCGAAATGGTGTTATGCAATGAGGCGGTCATTACTCATGAGCTAACTGTAAAATTTAATAAAGATGGTAGTTTCCGTTATTTGGGAAATAAGATCTTAAATGGTGGTATCAAGAAAATACCAGAGTATCAATATAGAATATTGAAGGAGAAATCGAAAAGATAAAAAATAAAGAGATTGGGTAAAGAATTATAAAATGTATGTTTATCCAATCTCTTTGATAATTAAAAGACATGTGAAATTTTATTGTCTCCAGATATTCATGTCAGATAAGATAGACATGGTGATTTGTGCTGCACTATTTCCAGTAGCATCACTATTTGCACTGATATTGGTGGCAAAAAAGCAGGTATTATCTGTTGTTTCGATATAACCTACGAACCAACCGTTCACATCTTTGTCATCTATGCGTCCGGTACCGGTTTTTCCGTAAAGTTTCTTATCATTGACAGATGAAAGAAGAATGGAATTCTTTACTGCCTGAAGGTTGTTGGAATGGAATTCTAAATTGTTGGCTTGTAATTTTTTCAGAAGTTCCACTTGTTCTACAGGAGAAATTTTTAAGGTGGATTCAAGCCAATAGGAAGATAATCCGCCCATTATATTCTTATTTCCATATTCAATTTTGTTTAGATAATTTTGAATACGAGTAAGGGAAAGACGTTCATCTATTGTCTGGAAATACCAGTTAGCAGAGGCTGCCATAGCAGAATCTAGTGTCAGATCAGTATTCCATGCTTCAAAAGGATAGTCTTTTCCATCCCATATAAGTAGGGAGTTTTGTGGTGTAATAATATTTTCCTCTAATCCCCAAAGTGCATCATATATTTTATAAGTGGAGTCTGGAGATATACGATGGGTGGCATGTTCCATGTCATACACAGTCCAGCTATCACGATTGGAATTAAATAAAACAAAGCTGCCTTCATAATTCTTAAAGTATGAAGAAAGATCGGTCTGCGTTATATTTTCTGAAGAATAATTCCAGTTATATTGATCGTTGATAGCAGCATAGGATGAAATAAAAGGAGTAAAACTTATAATTCCAGCAGTAATCAGCATAAAGGCGATAATTCCAATTGCCTTCTTATGAAAAGAGGGATTTTTATAAGAAGCAATGCTAATGATACGCTGTTTTATCTGTTTGATATTTCCACCAAGACCTGCAGTAAACGGAAAAGGAGAAGAGGAAATCTTCTCAGCAAAATTAATCAGTGTATTTCCATATTTTTCATAATCGCATTCATCAAGCATTTTTAAAACGGAAGTATCGCAGGCAATCTCTCGATCATTACGCATTTCTTTTAACGCATACCAGACGATAGGATTAAACCAATATAGTATTGCTGTAAGAAACATTAGATAATTGGCAAGAGAGTCTTTGTGTTTATAATGTTGTAATTCGTGCAGCAAGATATAGCGCACATCCGTTTTCTGATGATCCGATATCAGATGAATTGGCATATAAATTCTGGTTTTAAAAATGCCTGTAATAATAGGTGTTTTTAGGAAAGCAGTGCTATAAATGGGGATATTCCTTGTGATTTTCATCTCGAATAAACATTGTTTATATAGTTTGCATATAGTGGTATTTTGAAGAGGAAGTGCGGATCTTTTTAAAGAACGCAATTGCAGTGAGGACTTTAGTACCAACACGAGCACTACAAACATACCGGCAATCCATACACATAACAAAATGCTTCTGATAATTGTCGGAGTGCTGGAATTTACAGAGATAGTAAATTCGTTCATCCAGTCAGAAGAATTGGAGAGGGTTGCAGGGGAGACTACGGTTTTATTTTGATCTGTTTGAAATGCCGGTGATATAATTACATGATTGAGCCAGGAAAAAAGGTCAGGAAACTGTTTACTTTGTACTGGGAAAAATGGTGTTAAAAGCAGAACAAGTAAAAAATACCATAAATTATACTGCATCCGGCTTGTCAGAGTGTTTTTAAAGATCCACTTGGATACTAAAAAAATGCCAATAATAATACTGATAACAATATTGCATAATAAAAAATGGGTTATAAATTCATCCATGCGTGGAACCTCCTGTAGGATCTTTTTTGGAAAGAAGAGAGCGTAAATCTTCCAGTTCTGTTTCGGATAAGTGGTCATTTTCAATATATGTGGATAACATGGCGGTGATATCCCCATGAAAATATCGTTCTAAAAAAGAGTTACTTTTTTGATCAATATAATCAGATTCTTTCACTAAAGGTGAATAAACGAATACCCGGCTATCTTTTTCGTAGGTCAGAACTCCTTTATTAACAAGGCGTTTGATTAAGGTTTGTATAGTTTTTGCACTCCATGAAGATGTTGCTAAAAGTTTTTCAGTAATCTCATTTGTGTTAATAGGAGCATACTTCCAAACAATTTTCATCACTTCATATTCAGCTTCTGATATTTGTGGTAATGCACTCATGTAGACACCTCCTAATTCTTACGAGTGTAATATACATATTTTATTATAAAGCCTACTATATACAAAGTCAAATAAAAACTTGATTATTTATCTTACGCGTGTAATAATTAAAATATTACAAGTGTAAGAAATACGCCTTGTGATTAAAATCCGTTTTTAACTGTGGGTGTAACAATTCTAAATATGTAAATACTACATACAAGAATGGAGGCGAAAATATGGAAAGTGATCAGATATGGAACCAAGTGGCGAAATTTATGCAACAATTGCGTGGCGAAAATTTATCGAAAAAATCAATAATTCAGATACCAGGACAGAAAAATGCTAAAAATGAATTGGAAAAGATACAGGCGATTGGAAAAGAGCGGATGAAGCATATGAAGGAAACCGAACAAAGAATTATTCAGAAATGGATAGAATGCTTGGAAGATAATGCATCACTAGAGGCTCAACAGGCTTATTGTCAGGGATATATAGATTGTCTGTTCTTATTGTGTGGTATGGGAATTATTGAAAAAGATAGTGTGGCAAATGATATTTTTGAACAGTTGAATATTAGAGCAAAAATTAAATATCAGAATTGTCTGTGCGAGTGTCATCGACTGATAGGACAGCTTCTGTGATTGCGAGGAGAGTTTTAAGCTGTTTCTCATCGCATTGAAGTAGATGTCTTTGTAATTTTTGGTATGTACTGTTGTTCAGGTTTTTATCTGGATAAATTACAGTATCAGCAGATAAATTAAAATATTGTATGGTTTTGGCAAAAACCTCAAGGCTGGGAGTATTCTTAAAGCGCTCCAAGTCTTTCAAATATGATAATGAAAGATCAAGAATTTCAGCCAATTCAGCTTATGTGAGTTTTTTATCCATACGGGCATTTTTCATAACAGTGCCAAACTGTTTTGGGTTGAGAGCCATAGCGCAACCTCCTATAAGTATGTTATAGCCATACTTATAAAATGTAAAAATGGTAAAAAGATACTTTGTAGATATGGTATGACAGCACTAATGACAGATTGGAGTAAAAAATTATGGGAAAATGTGATAAACAGTTAAAAAAACACAATTTGTTAAATTGGTGCATTGTACTATTTTAGGTATGGTTAAACCGACCTTACTTGGTGGGATTGGCGGAAAACTGAGAGAAAAGATGAGTAATGGTTATCGAAATTGTAATTATCATCTTTTCTCTTTTTATTTTGTAAAATATTTGTTGAATAAAACAAAGAACTTTATAAAAAATACGCCGATAAATCGTGGAAGATAACCGAAATATGTGTTCTTTGCAAGAGTAAAGCAGGCATTTATAATTTAGATGTGTCCACACAGAAAAACATTTCTTCTGGGGGAGCACGACAATTAAATATGATGATTTCACTGGACATAGGGAACAGTTACGCATTGCGCCGTGCCGCAGATGCGCCAGGATCGGTAAGGATGAATTGATGGAGAGGAAATATACATATGATCAATCTGCCTGATGTGAGATGCCGGGAGCGATAACATCCATGCAAAAGAGGAATTGTGGTGATTCCGTGGTTGCGACTGTTCTACGATAATAATACTCCCTTTATGGTCTATAGGAGATGGTGAGAGTCCAGAGTGTGCTGCTAACCACAGTGACCGGTGATTTCAACTGGAGATTATATGGAGTATCTGCTAATAGCAGGTAATAAGTTATGTTGTTGTTTGCTATTAGCAGATATAGAAAAGGAATGATATGCGAATGAATGTGAACAAAATCATAAGATATAGTATGCAGTTGGCAATGCTCAAGCAACTAAAGTCAAAGAATATGATTACGGAGGAAGAGTATGAAAAGATACTGCGTGCAATAAGAAAAGATTATCAGGTTATATCTGATATTTCACCTTGACAGAATAAATGTACTATTGTATATATGGCTATATACACTACGAATGGAACACAAAAAACGAGGTGAGACATTGAAAGTCGAAGTGATAAAGGCACAAGAGAATAATAAGAATTTAGCAAATCCGCGAAAAATAGAGCGTATGCGTGTGGCAGCCTATTGTCGTGTCAGTACGGATGATGAGGATCAGATAAAGAGTTATGACTCTATGGTTCGGTATTATACGGACATGATTAAGAATAATAAGGATTGGGTATATGCTGGAGTGTATGCGGATAAAGCGATGACAGGAACTAAGGATAATCGAGAGCAGTTTCAGAAACTCATTCAAGATTGCAAAGATGGAAAGATTGACATGGTACTTGCCAAAAGCTTGCCACGATTTGCTCGTAACACATTAGATACATTAAAATATGTGCGTATGCTGAGGGAGCGAAACATAGCTGTATATTTTGAGGTAGAGAAAATCAATACCTTGAAAGATGGCGAGTTTTTAATGACGATTTTGAGTTCTGTTGCACAGCAGGAAGTGGAGAATACTTCCGCATATGTGAAAAAGGGCTTGAAAATGAAAATGCAGAGAGGGGAGTTGGTTGGCTTCCAGGGATGCATTGGATATGATTACGATTTGGTGACTAAGACATTATCCATAAATGAAGAGGGGGCAGAAACTGTTAGATATATATTTGACAGATATGTTGCCGGAGCTGGAAGCACTATGATAGCGAAGGAGTTGAATCAACAGGGGAGCCATACGATACGTGGTAATCCATGGTGCAGCTCTAGTGTTATGGGAGTGGTGAATAATGAAAAATATATGGGAGATATTCTTCTTGGTAAAAGTTTTACCGTAGATCCAATTTCCAAAAGAAGATTGGAAAATCGAGGGGAAGAGGATAGATTCTATATAAAAGATCACCATATTCCAATTATTTCAAGAGAGACTTTTGAAAAAGCACAGGAAATTCGTGCAAGGAGAACCAGTGGTAGAAAAAAAGAAGTAGTTGTGGGAAAACGAGAAAAATTTAGTAGACAATATGCCTTTAGCTGCATGTTGAAATGTGGTTTTTGTGATACTACATTATGCAGGCGGGCATGGCATAGTGGATCAAAGTATAAGAAATATATATGGCAATGTGATAATTTTGTTAGGAATGGAAAGCAATATTGTCCGAAGTGTAAAGGTATGCCGGAGGAAGTTATTGAAAAGGCATTTGTGGAATCATACCGCATGATATGCACGGATCACAAGGATGTATTGGAGAAATTTCTACGAAGAGTTGAGAAAACTTTGAAGGAAGATGATTCACAAGAAATGATGCATCGTCTGGAAAAGAAGATAAATAATATAACAAATAAGCGTAAGAATTTGCTGGATAAATATTTGAGTGGGATAATTGCACAGGATATTTACGAAGAGGCAGAGCTTTCTTATGAAAAAGAGTTGACACAAAATCGGGCAAAGCTAAATTATTATGAGAAACAGTCTGAAGAAGAATGTAACCTTCGAAGACGATTAAATGAATTTAGAAAATCTCTCAAAAACAATGGTGTTTTAGAGGAGTTTGATCGAGCTGTTTTTGAAAGTGTTATTGAAAAGGTTATTATAGGTGGTTATGATAAAGATGGAAATGCTGTTCCCTATAAAATAACTTTTATATACAAAACAGGTTTCAAGGATGGATTTGACAATGCAAAAAAGCAGTTTGGAAAGCGAAAGACGGCTAAAGATGCCATGGAGAAACTTGGTGCATCCGTCGATAAAATGTGTTCCAATGTTAGTGACAAGCTGGAGGCAGTGTATTCCGAAAGTAGTCTCAACACATGTGGAGACTGTGGTACTGCTTTCCCACAAAAAGCTAGACGGACATATCAACGTAAAAGTTGAGTTTGGCGAGGGTGAGGGAAAAGTTCCGCTTGATAATATCGCTAAAAGAGCCGAAGAATACAAGCCCAAGGAACGAGTGACCTACAAAATGATTAAGGAGTACATAGAAGCGAAATACGGCTTTAAGGTACATACCGCATATATCGCAGAGGTAAAGAGAGATTTAGGCTTGCCAATGTATGATGCTCCTAATGCGGTAGAAGAATTGAAACAGCCAAGGAAGCATCCGACAGCGGAGAAAGTGGAAGCGATAAAGGATGCATTGAAGCATTTTGAAGTGATTTAATTGTAGCAGGGAAGGGGACAAATGAGTATAGATAATGTAATTTCCATAATTATTAGTATATTAGGTTCTTCTGTAATAACGTTGATATTGTCCACATTTATTTTTCAACCATTGCAAGATAAGAAAAAGTATGTTTTTGAGGAAAAAAAGAGAGTATATGAATCTATAATTGTATTTGCGCAAATTGTACTTTTTCCAGCCGAAGCGAAATTTTCTTTAGGAGTTGCAAGGTATAATATACAAGAGCTATCAGATGATGAAAATAGAAATAATGCAATAAATGATTTAAAGATGGCAATTCCTAAGTTGAAGTTAATTTCAAAAGATGATGGTCTTGTCAAGGAATTAGAAAAATTTATTTACCAGAAAAGTGAGGAACAATTTAATATACTTGTAAATCGATTGAGAAAGGATTTATACAAATAAAACTAGGTGTCTTGCGGAGGTTTTTATGGAACAAAAATTTTATGATGAGATAAAGAACATCTTGATAACAGCGAGAAATAAAGTCTATCAAACAGCCAATTTTGCAATGGTTGAAGCCTATTGGAATATCGGAAAATCAATCATTGAAGAACAGGGCGGTAACGAAAAGGCGGAGTATGAGACAGGTTTATTGAAAGAATTATCGAAACAAATGACTCAAGATTTTGGAAAAGGATTTACTGTTGCCAATTTTAAAAATATGAGGCAGTTTTATTTGACATTTCCAAATGGCTACGCACTGCGTAGCGAATTGAGTTAGACTCATTATCGGCTTTTGATGCGTGTGGAAAATGATAAAGCACGAGAATTTTATATGCAGGAAGCTGTAAAATCACAATGGAGTACCAGATAGCTTGACGGAGCTATGAATGTAAATCATGTTTGGCTTATACCAAAAGAAGCGGATAAACCTACTGATGCAAGATATAAAAAAGTAGATAAATAGTTGGTAATTATACTGTATGCTACCCTATGGAGGTGCGTTTTATGAGAGATAAAATCTTAATTGTCGATGATGAAGCCGATATAGTTTCTATGTTGAAAGATTATTTTGAATTTAATGGATATGATACCATAACAGCGGTTAATGGTTTGGAAGCAATTCAAAAAGCTGAAAAGCAACCAGACATTATTTTGTTGGATATTAATATGCCAGATATTGACGGAATGGAAGTATGTATGCGAATACGAGATTTTGTATCCTGTCCTATACTGTTTTTAACAGCAAGGATTGAGGACGGAGATAAAATCAAAGGATTTGGTGTCGGAGCAGATGATTATATTATAAAACCTTTTTCTATAGATGAGCTTGGTGCAAGGGTGGCAGCACATCTAAGGCGTGAACGCCGTCAAAGAGAATCTGCAAAAGTCCGTTTTGATGATAAATTAGCAATAGATTACACGGAAAGAAGCCTGTACTATAACGGGGAGCAAATCCCGCTTGCTAAAAAAGAGTTTGACATCATAGAACTTTTATCACAGCATAACATTGCTGGGAATGACCAGTGTACAGCAAGGAGCGTGAATGATATGAAAAGATTAGTAAAAACAGGCGTGTTCATGATGTTGGTGCTGATGATATTGGCATCACAGAAAAATGTTGCAGAAGCAAAGACGAAAGTCATTTATAAAAAAATGACGATCGATCTGAACAGGGATTCTTCCTTTTTTCGCTGCACACCGACGAAACTGCAGAAATATTCCAAAGTAAAAGTTTGTGTTAAAAACAGGAAGGTGCTGAAAGCGAAAGCAAAAGGCAGAAAATACATTGTCATGAAATGAAGAAAAGGCGGTAAAACGGCAATGACGGCCAGCCTGTATAAAAAATACAGACAAGTGCCAAAGAAGCAATGCTTTCGTGGAAGCATAGCCCAGGGCATTATCGAAACATTAAGAACAAAGGATATCATTGATGCGCATTAAGTATTAAATTATCAAATTTAACTTTGATAATTGACATATAACTTATTAAAGGTTAAAATAAAATAAATAAAGTTAAAAAGCGGAGGCGATGACAATGTGCACAGAGGTATTTGGAATACAGATTCGATATGAAGTATGGAATAAGCAGGAATCATTGCCGCTTTATATTGCTGGAAATTATGATTTTCAAACCGCGTACATTGAAGCACAAAAATGCATTATGATCACTCCAACAAGTGAACTTGCGACAATACCGGCATTAAAAAAGCAGATCAGCAGAATACAGAAAGTAGATGCGGTTCCTGTTATTTTAAATCTTCCTGCTGTATCTTATTACAGAAGAAAAAGTTTGATTGAGCATAGAATACCTTTTGTTACATCTAAGCAGATTTACCTGCCGTTTATGGGAGCATATCTGACCGATGAAAAAGAGGAAATTCCGAAAGTGAAAAAATTTATGTTTTCAACACAGCAGTTATTTTTGTTTTATTTGTATCATAACAAAGCACGAATGTACATGTCTGAATCAGTAGAAGAACTGCCGTTTAGTGCAATGACGATGAGCCGAGCAACAAAGCAAATAGAAGCGGTTCGATTGCTTCTCGTTAAAAAGGAGGGGGTAAAAATTGTATTAGAGTCCCAGTGTAGCAGGTGGGAATTGTATAAAAACGCAGAAAAATATCTTTCCTCACCGGTTCGCAGATATGGATACATTGAAAAGTCTGCTGTAAATTCAAACATGGTGATAGCCGGTGAGACGGTGCTGTCTGAAAAGACGATGCTGAATCCGGACAGACTTATCACTTACGCTGTGTATGAAAAAGAGTTTGACGGGTCATTGCTTATAAAAGAATTGGTGGATCCGGAGAAACAAGTCAGGCTTGAACTGTGGGCTTATGATCCAAAACAGTTTGCACAGAATGGAATGGCGGATGCTGCTTCGGTGGCACTTTCTTTTGAGAATAGTACAGATGAAAGAATCGAAGAGGCGGTAGAGGAAATGTTAAGAAAAGAATGGGAGAGATAGGATGGTTCGAGGAATTACTAATTTTAAGAAAAGATTTCAAGGCTATGAAGAACAGTATGTGATCATTGGTGGCACTGCATGTGATCTGATTATGGAGAATGAAGAATTGCCTTTTCGGGCAACAAAAGATATTGACCTTGTATTGATCGTTGAGGCATTGACAGCTGAATTTGGCGAAACTTTTTGGGAATTTGTCAAAGAGGCTGAATATGATCATTGTAATAAAAGTACAGGTGAAGCACAATTCTATCGTTTTACTGATCCGAAAAGCAAAGAATATCCCTACATGATTGAGATCTTTTCTCGTAATCCGGAAATGATATTGTTAGATGACGATGCAAGAATCACCCCATTGCCAATGGAGGAGGAAGTATCAAGTCTTTCTGCGATACTTTTGAATGAGGCGTATTACAAATTGTTAAAGAGCGGTAAAAAGATGATAGATGGAATCTCTGTGTTGAGTGCGGAATGTCTGATACCGTTCAAGGCAAAAGCGTGGCTGGATCTCACAGAACGCAAAGCGAAAGGAGAAAAAGTGGACAGCAGAAATATTAAAAAGCATAAAAACGATGTTTTTCGACTGGCACAATTACTTGATCAGGAAAGTAAACATTTGGATGATGAAGTGCGGGGGGATATGGAGCAGTTCCTTCTTAAGATGGAGAATGAAATGATTGATTTAAAGTCGATTGGAGTGTCAGGTTCCAGCAAAATGCAAATATTAAATCGATTGTATCGTTGTTATGAAATACAGAGAAAAGATATTGTTCTGATAGATAATTAAACGGTAGAAATGTTTGGTATTGTATGGAATTGAAAAAATAAAATATAGCAACTGTTTATGAAGCAGGAAATGTATGTAAGAAAGATAATACATTTCCTGCTTTTTTGATTGGAGGAAAAATAATGCAGTTTCTTATCCGCCCGCCACCGGACAGGGCAGAATGAAAGTCTGGACAAATAAGCGAATCAGTCTGCATCCTGACGCAGAAGATGCAGGGAAAAAGAAATATGCGTAGAAATGAGGTTTATCATGAAATCAAAAGTGAAGAAAAGATGTAAGAAGATGCTTACGGGATTGCTGGCATTATCTATGCTGTGTGGCTTGATGCCGCAGAATACAGTGAATGTCAGTGCCGCAACAACAGCAAAAACAACGGTATCTTCTTATGGAAGGCAGGCGGCTTATTTTATGGAAAGCGAACTAGCATTTTCCATCGCAGACCGTTACATTTATATTCAGGATGCAACGGAAGGATATGATTATACAATCTATGATTCAGATTTCACAGAACTGGACGGTGGCGTTTATGATGATCCGGAGAACTCCATCTATGAGACATTGGATGAGATCAAAGATGTGCAGGAAGCAATCGCATTGTGGAAGGAGTTTCAAGACAGCCCGTTAAAAGGTATCCCTTCTATCGGAATCCTAGTGCACTGTATCACTGACATTTTGCCAAATAACTTGTATAAGTTTTCATCTGCTGCGTTGTCATCAATTGCCGTAGCCAGCTACGGCTCATTCTTCCGCCTTGCAGAATGAAAAATTCATTCTGTGTCATTTAACTAAATAGCAACATGCCAGTACACTAGAATATAAATAGTACATAAGATATGATTGGAGGATTAAGACAAGGCTACACAGAAGAATTGTTTTAGGAGTTGACGAAACTTCCCCTTGCCATAGCACCATAAATACAGTACAATAATAGCAAATTCAACCGACACAAGGAGTAACAGTTATCATGCAGTTTAAGAAAAAACTGGAAATCAAGGCAAATCATAAGCAGGTGGTAATCGATGTCGCAGATATACTATATATCAAGGCATCAGTGAATGACTGTTACATCCATGTGACAAGCGGAAGCGTATATAAGACCAGAAGTACCTTAGAGGCAATGGAGGCACAGGTCGGAGAATACTTTCTGAGATAGAGAATTTTCTATCAATGACATATAAGATAGACGCAGATGATAGGATACACGAACTGCCATACGGCTGCGAGCCAAAAGCAGTTTAATCCACAGATATAAGAAAGGAGGCAGTCTATGAAAAAAAGATATGCCGGATAAAAAGAGGTCTGGCGGTAATGCTATCTGTCTGCATGGTATTCGGTATGGCACCGATTCAGGCAGGGGCAGAGGAAAATGATTCAGAAATTGCAGTGCAGGCAAATGATAGTGCTGGAAAGACTGAACAGCAATCCACGGAAGAGGAAGAGTGTAAGCATGAGGGGGTTGAAATAACTTTCAACAGCAACGGTTTCGGAAACTGCCCGAAATGCAATGCAACCGTATATCAGCCTGCTGTTGAAACAACTGACAAATATGACATTGACGATGACAGCATGAAAGAGAATGTTTACGAAATCAGCAATGCAGGTCAGCTGTACTGGTTTGCAGGACTTGTAAACGGCACTCTTGATGGAGTTAAACAAAACAGATTAGCCAATGCAATTCTGACAGCCAACATCACAGTAAATGAAAATCTTCTTGATTCCTTACAATACGATACAGAGGGTAATGTTTCCAACGGAAGTGATTTTATAAGCTGGACACCGATTGCAGATTGTATGGGAGATCATATAACACTGTATTCAGGAACGTTTGACGGAAATAATAAAACCGTAAGTGGTTTATACTTTAATGATAATTCAGCACGTATTGGATTATTCGGAAGTTCAGAAGCTGATGGCAACATAAAAAATGTTGGAGTTGTTGATTCCTATTTCAAGGGGAATAATTTTGTGGGCGGTGTGTGTGGACGCAATGACGGCACAATCACAAACTGTTATAATGCAGGGAATCTTACCGCTATTGAGTCATCTGCTGCTATAGGCGGTATATGTGGATACAATGGTGGCACAATCACAAACTGTTATAACACAGGAACTGTTACCGCTACCGGCTCAGTAGCTTCTGTGGGTGGTGTGTGTGGCTGTAGTATTGCACCAATTTCAAACTGTTATAACATAGGAATTGTTACCGCTACTAGCTCAGATGCTGATATAAGCGGTATATGTGGATACTATTATGGGCCAATCAAAAATTGCTATCACCTCGCAGACACAGAAGATGAAAATGGCGGCAAAACCACCGCACAATTTGCAAGCGGTGAAGTTGCGTATCTTCTCTCACAAGGTTGTACAGTAGGTGAAGGTGAAGATGCCGTAACTTACAGTGGTTCTGTATGGGGGCAGGCACTTGGCGGAAATGGTGATACATATCCTGTTCTTGATAGCACAAAAAGAGTTTATCAGGTAGATAAATATGACGGCTGTGAAGGAAAACCGGGCAGTTCAACAAAGGTATATTCC
This sequence comes from Clostridium sp. AM27-31LB, assembly GCF_003480745.1. NCBI lineage: Bacteria > Bacillati > Bacillota > Clostridia > Eubacteriales > Clostridiaceae > Clostridium > Clostridium sp. AM27-31LB. The sequence goes on from NZ_QUJS01000001.1 coordinate 67,138, forward strand.
AATCAGAGTACGTCAATATATGGAGAACATTCTTTTGCTTATGAGCCTGTAGAAAATGGTAATGCTATTAAGGAAGCTTGTAGCGAGTGTGGTGCAACCTACACCGTAAAACTTACACAGCCGGCAGCAACATCAGATGAAAAGATTGTCTATGATGGAACAGAAAAGAAAGCCGGAACAGCAATAGACTCTGGCAACACGGGTATAGAGACAATTCCTGAAAATGCCATTACCTATGCAACGGTAACAAATGGCACACCATCTACTTATAGTACAACAGCACCGAAAAATGCTGGTACATACAAAGCAAAGCTTACATTAGGCACAGGAGATAACATAGTTTCTATTGAGATAAATTTTACGATTGAAAAAGCAGCTTCACCGACTATAGCTGGTGAGGAAAAGAGTTATGCATATTCAGCCGGTTCAGCCGGCAAGACAATCGGTGTGGATATTGCAGGAAAGTTCCCAACGGATAGGGGCATTACAACATATGCGGTTGCAAAGACAGATACAGAGCAGCTTTTAAGTGAGGTAACTGTCGATACAGCCGGAAATCTGACCTATAAAGTAAATCAGGTAGACTCGACCAAGGTTGGAAAGACAGCAATTATCGCGGTAACAGCTTCAATGGAGAACTATGAGAATGCTGGATACACGCTGACGATTAGTAGTATTGATAAGAAGGCGGTAGAGATTAAGAGTGGAAACAGCGTATCCGTAGATGGAAGCAATGTGCTGATCTATGGTGAAAAGATTTCAAAGCTGACACTCGGAAATACCGTTTTTGTGGAAGCCGGTACAGATGATGTGATAGAAGGTATCCTTTCATGGAGTAATCCGGACGAGATACCGGCAGCCGGAACCACACAGGCGGGCTGGGTATTCAAGCCAGCAGACGGTACGCATTACGCAGAACTTACCGGAAAAGCAGCCATCACAGTAGCCAAGGCAACACCTGTAATTGCGGAGAAGTCGACAGCAACCGCACTTACTTACGGACAAAAGCTTTCTGACAGTACCCTGACAGGAGGCAAGGCAACATACAAAACAGTCGATGGAACAGAGGTAGCAGGAACATTTGCATGGAAGAATAGTAATATTAAGCCTACAGTAGCCGACAGCGGAAAGACAGAGTATGATGTGACATTTACACCATCAGATACAGATAATTATAATGCTGTTGATATGAAAATCAGTCTTACGGTCAACAAGGCAGCGAAAGCTCCAAACATGCCGGAAGCTGCGATGGCACCGGCGCACAGTGCAAAGAAGGTTGGTGATATCACGCTTCCGGATGGCTGGAACTGGTCAGACACCGACAAGGATAAAGAACTTACAGATGGTGTGGCTGTGACAGCAACAGCAGTTTATACAGGAGCAGACAAGGGCAATTATGAGAATGTGAGCGTGACAATCACCATTACTCGCAGTTCCTGTGACCATAAGAATACGGAAGTGAGAGATAAGAAAGAAGTTACTTGTACCGAGGATGGATACAGTGGCGATGTCTATTGTAAGGACTGTACCGTATTAGTGACCAAAGGATCTGTGATTACGCATCCGGGTCATCTGTTAAGAGAAGTAGCAGCAAAGGATGCGACAGCGACTGTGGCAGGCAATATAGCATACTATGTATGTGAGAATGCAGGCTGCGGCAAGTACTTTGCGGATAATGCGGCGAAGACGGAGATTACCGATAAGTCAAGCATTATCATTCCAGCTACAGGAGATGGTTCATCGTCAGGAGGTGGTTCTTCATCCAGTGGCGGTGCCTCAAGTGGAGGCTCATCAAGTGATGGTACATCTGGCGGCGGTACATCATCGGGAACAACCGATAAGCCGTCTGTACCGAAAAAAGGTACGAAGATAAAGGGCAACGATGGTTCGACTTACATAGTTACGAGTGGCAAAGGCAAAACACCGACAGTACAGTACATTGCTCCAAAGAGTACTGCAAAAGGAACGGTTACCATTCCGGCAAAGGCTAAGGTTGATGGAGTATCTTATAGAGTAACATCCATCGCCGACAATGCCTTTAAGAATAATAAAAAGATTACAAAAGTCGTGATTGGAAATAACATCGTTTCCATCGGCAAAAATGCCTTTGCAAAGTGTACTAAGCTTGTAAGTGTTATTATAGGAAAGAATGTGATAAAGATTGGCAAAGATGCATTTGCCGGATGTAAGAAGTTAAAGAAAATCGTAATCAAGACAAAGAAAATGACGAAGAAGTCAGTCGCCAAAGGAGCATTTCGCAGTGTTGGCAAAAAGGTTGTCGTGCAAGTGCCAAAGAGTGAGTACAAGGCATATAAGAAGCTGCTTCGTGCGAAAGGACTTTCTAAGAAGGTCAAGATTAAGAGATATTAATTTCAAAACCCGGATGCTTGCAATGGAAGCACTTTGTAAATTTGTGAAAATTGAATACAAACATCCTTTTACACCTCTTGCCGGGGCTAACCGGTAGGAGGTGTTTTTTTGTTGGTTCATTTTAAAAGTTTTCGATATTCGGATGGCGAACAGCCCTTTTGTTTATGAAACAGCCGACTGAAATACAGTTGGTTATCGTAACCTACAATGCGTGCAATTTCATTTACGGCATAATTTGTGGTTTCCAATAACATCTGGGCATTAGTGATTCGGATGGAGGTGATAAACTGCATTGGTGTTGTACCGGTAGATTTTTTGAAGTTCCGAATAAACCAACTGACACTCATTCCACTAGAAGCAGCATATTCTTCAATTTTGATATCACGGTTATAGTTTTCGTTAAAATAGGAAGCAGCAGTATCCATTTCATGATCTAGGTATTCATTTTTTAGTACGTATTTGCTGTTAAGCTCCCGGTGAAAGACAATCAGTAAATGACGCAGCAATAGTGTCAGCATTTCTTCGTAGTTATCCTGGCATCTTTGTAATTCTAAAATAATTTGTTTGAAAATACGTTCGTATTCTAGTGATGTTCCAACATGGAAGATACGCTGGTCATTCGGGAAACCATAACTTCTTAAAATGTTCTTTACATCACTTCCGGTAAAATGTACCCAGTAAACTTCTGTTTTATCAATGCCATAGTATTCATATTTCTGAAATTCCTTGGGGCGGTAAAGTACGATATTGCCTGCTGTAACGACAGTATCATCATCTGTGTTGTCAAAATGAAAATGAGCTCGTCCGGCAGCTATATAGATGATTTGAAAGTCAAGTCTTCCTCTGGGACGATAAGTTGGAAGCTTTGGGTGTGAAGATAGACGATAGGTGCCACAGCTTCCTACAATAAGTGGTCGGCTTTTATCTTTGAAGTCTATAAGGGAGTGGTTGTGATAACCGGAATTTATATACATTTTGAATCCTCCTTTCCTTGTTTGCAAATTCATTATAGGATAGGCTGGATAAGAATGCTTGCCAAATTAAAAGAAAATATAGACAAATATTGCAAAGAAAATCAAAAATCAAGTAATAAAGGGGAGATGTATCAATGCATTTGACATTTAAGGAAACAAAGGAAGAGGTATATGCAGCTCAAAGAGTGTCAAAACATATATCTCCACATTTACATAATGCATTGGAAATTGTGTGCGTAACGGAAGGAACACTCGAGATAGGAGTGGGGCAGGAATTATATCATATGGAAAAGTGTGATATCGGATTTGTCTTTTCTGATATTATTCATCATTATCAGGTGTTTTCAGAAAAAACAAGCCGGGCAGATTATATTTTGGTTCCATCTTCTTTTGCAGGAGTATTTAAAGATAAAATACAAGGATATGCTCCTAAATATCCGGTTATTCGTGCGAGACAGATTGAACCGGATGTTTATAATGCAATTCAGGCGATTATCCAAATGGAAGAAAAAGAAACGATGGTTGTTCAAGCGTATATTCAAATTGTTCTGGTAAGATGTATAGGAAAAATGGAGTTGGTGGAAAAAAGTTGTGTGGGAAGCGATGATTTGATATACCGAACGGTATCTTATGTATCAGGAAATTTTAGAAAAAAATTTTCTTTAGAGGAGATGGCACATGATCTCGGAGTGAGTAAATATGTCTTGTCACGAGTGTTTTCTAAAACATTTCACCGCAATTTCAATCAGTGTCTTAATGATGCCAGACTGAGTTATGCATGTACAAGGTTAGTGAATTCAGGAGATACAATTCTTGACATCTGTTTGGATAGTGGCTTTGACAGCCAGAGAACATTTAATAGAGTGTTTAAGGAACGCTATAGAATTAATCCGAGCGAATATCGAAAATTAAAATATGATGTATTTTCACAAGCAGATGTGACAGAACAATAACGGTTTGCCGCATCTTTTGGAAGTTGATTGATTTTTAGGCAATATGCAATGTTAATTGTGCCACGATAAAGTGTATGGTTGAGGTAATTATGCCGATATATACTAAAAAAGCAGAAAAACGGATTTATAATGTGGAGATAGACAGGGAGAAGTGTAGAAAATGAAAGGGCAAAATATGAATAAAACAGAAAACAAGATGTATAATTTTATGATTTTTTTTATTAGTCAGACTGTATCAGAATTGGGAACTTCAATGACTGGATTTGCGACCGTTATTTGGATGTATTCTAAAAGTGGACAGGTTATGTCTGCATCTTTACTGGCAATCTGCAGTACAGTCCCATATTTAATTGTGAGTCTTTTAGGAGGAGCGGCTGTTGATAAAATGAATAAGAAAAAAATTATGCTTATTTGCGATTCTATAGCTGCAGTAGGTTCAGTAATTCTTCTGAGTTGTTATATTTTGGGGGATTTACAGTTGTGGGTATTGTGTCTGGTTAATGTGATTAATGGATTTATGAATGCATTTCAAAATCCTGCTTCTCAAGTTACCGTAACATTATTAGTTGATAAAAAAGATTATGCAAGAATTGGTGGAATTCAATCTACAATAAGTGCATTGGTTGGGATATTTCAGCCGATTTTGGCAACGGCAATTCTTAATATGTTGGGATTACAATGGATTTTAATAATTGATTTATGCACATTTGTATTTGCATTTTTAGCGTTATTATTTGTTGTGCAGATACCTGATGAAATTCCCTCTGACAATCAAACATCATTTTCGGAAATATGGAATGGATTGAAAGAAGGGATTGACTTTGTAGTTGGGAATCGACCGATTTTAATGCTTCTGTTTATGTATTGTATTTTGGAATTTATAGGAGCAATTTCATTTGATGGTATGTTTACACCACTTCTTTTGGCGAGAACAAACAATAATGAAACAATAGTTGGGATTGTTTCTTCATTTATGGCATTAGGCTGTATAGTGGCAAGTGTACTGTTGTCAGTAATAAAACAGCCACAAAAAAAATTACCATTAATGTATTTTGGCAGTTATATGTGTTTGATTGGAATTACATTGTTTGGAATGGGAAGAAATCTTGTATGGTGGTGTAGTGTCGTATTTATTGGTTGTTTTGGAAGTCCGATATATCATACATATCAGACAATAATCATAAGAGAAAAAGTTGATACATCTATGCAGGGACGAGTTTTTTCATTACAGGGTATGATTACGCAGGCATTAACACCATTAGGTTTTTTATGTGGTGGTATGTTGGCTGACTACGTATTTGAACCATTTATGGAGAAAATGTCTTTAAGTAAAAATATTATAACTTTTCTTGTTGGACGGCAGAACGGTTCAGGAATAGGACTGATATTTGTTCTTGCGGGATTAACAGGGATTGCTGCACTAACAATTTTGAAATGCAATCCTGCAATAAAACAGTTAGACCAATAAATTTTAGTAAAAGATTATATAATAATATCGGGAGCGTCTATTTGTTGGAAAAGCAAATTAATAAAAACTTAACTTCGCATTGCGTGGACGATAGGAATATGTTAAGATAACCAGCAAAAGAATAAGCTCTCTTTTCCTGCAAATTTGTGGTACAATGAACAAAATACAGCAGCTATGAAGATAGCAGAAAGAAAAGAGGTAGACTATGAATATTGAAGATATGTTAGACATCAATGACTGTCCTTTATGTGACGGTGGAGCTTTATTAGAGGAGGAGTGTGGCTGCGGCTATTATGTTATGTGCATGGAATGTGGCTGTCATTCAGTTACGATTGATTTTCATTCAGAAGAAGAAAGGCTGGATGCCGCCAAAAGGACAGTTATGCTTTGGAATACGGGAAACGTTATTTCAAGCAGTCCGGGAGAATGATTTTCACATGGTCAAGTGTAACAGTTCAGCCTTTCATTTATTACATTCATAAACCTGCCAGCAAGCTGTCAGTCGCTGCTTTGCAGCTTTTGTTCCTTTCATGTAATAAATGAAAGGCTATTCTACCGTAAAAAGATAATTGACAATATAATGAACAAGCTCATTATATTGTCAATTATCTTTTTACGGCTGAACTGTTACACTTTGTATTACAAAATGTAATGACAAATATAACAATTTGTGATAATATATCTCGTTGAGTGGTCTGATAAAATCAGATTCCAAATAAAACAAACGAGGAGAGTTTTTAAATGAGTGCAAATGTATGTATTATCATAGCAATTGTTGTATATCTTGGAGCAATGCTGTATGTTGGCTTTGCTTTTAGCAAGAACAACAACAATGCCGAGGATTTTTATCTCGGTGGAAGAAAAATGGGACCTTTTGTTACGGCGATGAGTGCCGAGGCGAGTGATATGTCAAGCTGGCTTCTTATGGGACTTCCGGGAGTGGCATATCTTTCAGGAATATGCAGTGCGGCATGGACGGCAATCGGTCTTGGAATTGGAACATGGCTGAACTGGTTCTTTGTATCGAGAAGGCTTCGCAGATATTCAAGTAATATCGGGGCTATCACGGTGCCTGATTTCTTTTCAAAAAGGTATCATGATAATAAAAATATCATCAATGCCATTGCGGCACTTGTTATCATAATATTCTTTGTGCCATATACGGCATCCGGTTTTGCAGCTTGTGGAAAGCTTTTCCATACATTATTTGGTGTTGATTATATGGCGGCTATGATAGTGTCAGCACTTGTTATCATAGGTTATACCATCATGGGCGGTTTCGGTGCAGTCTGCACGACAGACCTTATCCAGAGTATCGTAATGTCACTTGCACTTGTAACAGTCGTTACATATGGTATCAATTCAGCAGGTGGATTTGCGGCAGTTATGGACAATGCAAGGTCACTTCCGGGTTATCTTTCATTAAATAACACATTTGATGCCGCAAACAATACATCAAACAGTTTTAGTTTTATTTCAATAGTGTCAACACTTGCATGGGGAATCGGATATTTTGGTATGCCGCATATTCTTGTAAGATTTATGGCTATTGAGGATGAAAAAAAACTTACGCTTTCAAGAAGAATCGCAAGTGTATGGGTTGTTATAGCTATGACAGTTGGTATATTTATTGGTGTTGTAGGACTTGCAATGACAAAAGCAGGTTCACTTGAAAATCTTGCAGACAGTGAGACTGTTATCGTAAGGATTACCGGACTTATAAGCAGACATGGTGTACTTGCGGCACTTATAGCAGGTGTTATCCTTGCAGGAATATTGGCAGCGACAATGTCAACCTCAGACAGCCAGCTTCTTACGGCAGCATCGGGCGTATCGCAGAATATACTTCATGATTTCTTTCATATAGAGATGGACGAAAAGAAAAGCCTGTTTACGGCAAGACTTACGATAATAGGTATATCTATAGTAAGTATATTTATGGCAAGAAATCCAAATTCCAGCGTATTCGGAATCGTATCGTTTGCATGGGCAGGCTTTGGAGCGTCATTCGGTGCAGTAATGCTCTGTGCATTATTCTGGAGAAGAAGCACACTTGCGGGAGCGTTATCAGGAATGGTGGCAGGAGGAGTAATGGTATTTGTTTGGAAATATCTCGTGCGTCCACTTGGAGGAGCATTAGATATATATGAATTATTACCGGCATTTCTTGTATCGCTGGCAGTGATAATAATAGTAAGCCTGCTCACAAATAAGCCATCAGACAAAGTGTTAGCTGAATTTGATAAGGCAGCGGGAAAGTAAGGAAATATAGCATAAATATAGCATATGGAAATACAAAAACAGAGGTTACAAAATGACCTCTGTTTTTGTGTTCGTCCCAAATATAAAAAACTAAAAACTTGCTCCACACAAAAAAATTTAATATAATTATCAGGTAATTGCGAATTTATATCTTGACAACTGCATTAAAGTAGCGTATATTACTAGACATAGTAATTCATATTAAAGAGATAGGAATTATATGTTTAGTAGGAAAGGTGATAAATAATATGAGATTTAATACAGCATTATTACATAGTGCTGCACCGGGAGATAAGGCTACAGGAGCTACGCTTACACCTATTTACCAGTCCAGTGCGTTTTATCAGGAATCAGCTTTACAGCATGAAAAACTGTTTGCAAATAAAGCACCCGGTTTTTCTTATACAAGAATTGGCAATCCGACGATAACAGCATTTGAAGACAGGATGACTGTTCTTGAGGGTGGTATGGCATCGGTGGCGTGTGCATCCGGTATGGCAGCAGTGTCATGTGCTTTATTAAATATCACTCAGGCAGGAGATGAGATTGTCGTAAGTACAGGCTTGTATGGTGGAACGATAGATCTTTTCCATGACTTTGAGGCATATGGTATAACTACTAAGTTTGTAGACATAAACGATCATGAGCTTGTAAAGGCAGCAATAAACGAAAAGACTAAGCTTGTATTTGCAGAGACTATAGGAAATCCAAAACTTGATGTTGCTGATATTGAAGCACTTGCAGTTATTGCACATGAAGCAGGTATTCCACTCATTATTGACAATACAGTTGCATCTGCTTATCTTACACAGCCGTTAAAACTTGGTGCAGATATTGTCATCAATTCAACATCAAAGTATATAAACGGAAACAGTGATGCAATAAGCGGTGTCATTACAGATGGTGGAAAGTTCAAGTGGGATTTTGAAAAATATCCGGGAATGAAGGAGTTTAAAGTGTTTGGAAAGCTTGCATTTACAGCAAAACTCCGCAATGGATTGTTTAGAAATATAGGAGCGTGTATCGCACCTCAGACAGCATTTTACAATCTTCTCGGAATGGAAACTCTCGGACTTAGAATGGAGAGAGCCTGTAGCAATGCACTGAAACTTGCTAAACATCTTGAAGAATATAAAGACCTTAAGGTCAATTATCCGGGCCTTGAAAGCAGTGATTGGTATTGGACAGCACTTAAGGTACTACATAATGGATTTGGAGCTATCATTACAGTGAGAGTCGGAAGTAAAGAAAGAGCATTTTCGATAATGGATGGTCTTAAGATTCCGAAGATTGTGTCAAATATAGGTGATACAAAGACTCTCATAGTCCACCCATCATCAACGCTCAATGTTCACAGTTCTGAACAGGAAAAGAAAGATGCAAATGTTTTTGATGATATGATTCGCATAAGTGTCGGGATAGAAGATATAGAAGATCTTATCGAGGATTTCGACAGAGTATTAAAAGAAAACTAAGTTCATTTGTTATAAAATGGCAGATGAGGTGCAAAAACATTTTGGAAATAACAGAATGTATGCAGAAAAAATACCATTAAAGTATGAAACTTCATATTAAAAAGGTTTCATAAACAAGGAGGAAAATATGGCAGTAGATTATGCAGCATTAAAAAAAGGCGGATTTATGCGTCAGAAACAGAAAAATAATTTTTCACTTAGATTGCAGGTTGTAGGTGGAAACCTTACAGCAGAAAATCTTGTAAAGATTGCTGAAGTAGCTGAGAAATACGGAGACGGTCATGTGCATCTCACATCAAGACAGAGTGTGGAAATACCTTTTATCAAGATTGATGATGTTGATGAAGTAAAAGAAGAACTTGCAAAGGGCGGATGTAAGCCTGGTGTGTGCGGACCTAGAGTTCGTACTATCACAGCCTGTCAGGGAAATCAGATATGTCCTGGCGGAAATATTGATTCATACGATATTGCAAAGAAACTTGACAGCAGATATTATGCAAGAGAACTTCCTCATAAGTTTAAATTTGGTGTAACAGGATGTCAGAACAACTGTCTTAAGGCAGAGGAGAATGATGTAGGAATCAAAGGAGCAGCTATCGTTTCATGGAAACAGGATGCCTGCATAAATTGTGGAGTATGTGAGAAAGCCTGCAGGGAAGGTGCAATCACTATAGCAGACGGTGTTGTTAAGGTTGACGAGTCTAAGTGTAATTACTGCGGACGCTGTTCAAAAGCCTGTCCTACTGACGCATGGGATGTAAAGACAGGATACCTTGTATCATTTGGTGGATTATTTGGAAACCGGATTGTCAAAGGTAAGGAGTTACTTCCTGTTGTTGAGTCAGAAGAGCAGCTTTTCAGAATTACTGATGCAGCTATCCAGTTCTTTGATGACAATGCAAAACCAAGTGAGAGATTTAAGTTTACTTTGGACAGAGTAGGACTTGATAAATTTGAAAAGGTTATAAAGGAGGCGTACAATGGCTGATTTTGAGATTGATGAGAGAGTAGATATTACTGATGTAGTCTGCCCTATGACTTTTGTTAAGGCAAAGGTGGCAATGGAGGAGATAGAAGTAGGACAGGTGCTCGCCGTTACAATGAATGAGGGTGAGCCGGTTCAGAATGTTCCGAGAAGTTTTAAGGAAGAAGGACAGCAGATACTTAAACTTATTGACAATGAAAATGGAACATATGACCTTATCGTTAAAAAGGTTGAAGAATAAATCTGTTGAAAAATAAAAGGCAAAGTTCTTTAAATAAAGCAGCTTTTAAATAAGTAACTTTATTAAATATAAAAATAAAATGTGATATGTCATTTAAAAGCGGCATATCGCTTAAAACAGGAGGGCGAAGAATGGCAAAGAGAGTTTCTAAAGATGATTTTGAAAAGGAAGTATTGCAATCAGAACTTCCGGTAATTGTAGATTTTTATTCAGATTCATGTATTCCATGTAAACAGCTTTCACCTATCCTCGGTGACATAGAAGATGATTACGAGGATAAGGCAAAAGTTGTAAAAGTAAACATCAATTTTGATGAAGAACTTATGGAGAAATATGAAGTCATGGCTTCGCCAACTCTTGTCTTTTTTAAAGACGGGGAAGAAACAGACAGAACAAGAGGTCTTGTAAAGAAAGCCGAGATAGAAGAGAAACTTGGTGCTTTACTTTAAAACTATCAGGCGGCAGAGCGGATTGCAAATATCCACTTCATTAAAAATATGAAAACAATCGGGGAGAACTTTTGAATAAGGTCTGTCCGTTAGATATATAAGATAGAAATTATAAATAGGAGGGTTAAGAGATGACTATTACAATAGCAGGCGAAAAGAAAGAATACGCAGAGGGAACAACTATTGCACAGATTATTGAAGCTGAAAAGGTAGAGAATCCACTTTATGTAACAGTTTCATTAAATGATGATTTTGTTGATAAAGATACATTTGATACAACAACAGTTAAAGAGGGAGATTCTATTGAATTTCTTTATTTCATGGGAGGAGGAAGTTTCTAATGGCATTTACTAATGAACAGATGGAACGCTACTCAAGACATATCATCTTGCAGGAAGTAGGCGTTAAAGGACAGAAAAAGCTGTTGAACAGCAAGGTGCTAATCATCGGTGCCGGTGGACTTGGTGCACCAGCCGCAATGTATCTTGCAGCAGCAGGCGTTGGTACTATTGGTATTGCGGATGCTGATGAGGTTGATCTTTCAAATCTCCAGCGTCAGATTATTCATGGAACTGCTGATGTAGGCAAAGCAAAAGTTAAGTCTGCAAAAGAGACAATGAATGCAATGAACCCTGATGTAACAGTAAATACATACCGTACATTTGTAACATCAGAAAACATCATGGATCTTATAAAAGATTATGACTTTATTATTGACGGAACAGATAACTTTCCGGCAAAATTCCTTATCAATGATGCCTGCGTAATGGCAAAGAAACCATTTTCTCATGCAGGAATCATCAGGTTCAAGGGGCAGCTTATGACTTATGTTCCGGGAGAAGGACCATGCTACCGTTGTGTATTTAAAAATCCACCTCCAAAGGACGCAGTTCCTACTTGTAAACAGGCTGGTGTTATCGGTGCAATGGGCGGTGTTATCGGAAGTCTTCAGGCAATGGAAGCAATCAAATACATTATCGGTGTAGGGGACCTTCTTGTAGGAAAACTTCTTACATATGATGCACTCACAATGCAGTTTAGAACAGTCAAACTTCCAAAGGCTGACGGTAAATGTGCCGTATGCGGTGACCATCCGACAATCACAGAGCTTATTGATTATGAGCAGGCAGAGTGTGACGGCAAATAAGATTAAGCAAATGTCTTTTGTGGCAGGTGCAGATTTGAGCAAAAACAAATAGCGTTTATGGTATATGCAAATTTGAGCTTTGCATAGCCGCTTTGCAATAAGTTGCTCAGAAACGAGGAATAATATGCTTTTTTTAACAAAAAATGATTATGACAAGATTTTAAAACATTGCGAAGCCGGACTTCCTGACGAGGCTTGTGGCCTTATCGGTGGAACAAAGGATGGCAATGATAAATATATCAAGAAAGTTTATCTTCTTACAAATATTGACCATAGCAATGAGCATTTTTCAATGGATCCCAAAGAGCAGCTTCAGGCTGTAAAGGATATGCGTCAGAATGGACTTGAACTTCTTGGAAACTTCCACTCTCATCCGGAGTCTCCGTCAAGACCATCTGAGGAAGATAAAAGACTTGCATATGATTCAAAAGTCAATTATCTCATCTTGTCTTTAATGGACAGAGAAAATCCTGTGTTAAAGGCATTTATCATAGATGAAGAAAAAAATGTGACTATAGAGGAAATTAAGATTACAGAGTAGACTGGGCGAGGTCAACAATAAAAAATGGGCGTTATAAAAAGGACTGTATAATATGCAGTCCTTTTGTTAATATATAGAAAAATGCCAGTAATGCCGTCTTATAAAAATAGTGATAATTTTACAAAAACTTGACATTCATTTTACTATGCTGTGATAGTTGCAGCATAGTTTTTTTGTTACTCTTGTGTTGTAAAGAAAGAAGTGCTTTATGATAACTATAAGAAAAATAACAGGATAAAGCATAGGATTAGTTTTTTGTGTACTTATTAAGAAATTACAGAGAGGACAAAGATTATGAACGAAAATGTTAAGGTAGTGTTTGGTTTGCTTGGCGGTCTTGCATTATTTTTGTATGGCATGAACAGTATGAGTGATGCTTTGCAGAAAGCTGCCGGGGAAAAAATGAAAAAGATTCTTGGAATTCTTACAAAAAATCCCATTATGGGTGCACTTGCAGGTGCGTTGGTAACAGCAGTTTTACAGAGTAGTTCGGCAACAACAGTCATGGTAATAGGTTTTGTAAGTGCAGGACTTATGACTCTGCCACAGGGTATTTCTGTTATATTTGGTGCTAATATAGGAACAACTATGACGGCACAGCTTATGGCATTTAAAATAAGTGATTATATATATCCTCTGATATTTATCGGATTTATCATTAACTTTGTGTGCAAACAGGAGAAAGTAAAACAGGTCGGCCGTGTCATTTTTTCGTTTGGGCTTTTATTTGAGGGTATTGAGATTATGGGAAGTGTCATGAAGCCGCTTGCTACAAGTCCGATTTTCATTGACCTTATGGGAAAAGTAAAAGATATTCCGGTTCTTGGTGTGTTGCTTGGATGTGTAATGACACTTGTTGTGCAAAGCAGCTCGGCAACTATTGCCGTTTTACAGAATTTTGCGTCACAGGCAGGTCCAGACGGAGTGACAAGTGTTATCGGTCTTGGCGGTGCGATACCTATTTTATTTGGTGACAATATCGGTACTACGATAACAGCTCTTTTGGCATCTGTCGGTCAGTCAAAAAATGCAAAGAGAACAGCGGTGGCACACAGTGTATTTAACATAACGGGAAGTATCGTGTTTATGTTTCTGATACCGGTCTTATCAAAGTTTGTAAGATATATCTCACCAAAAGGAAATGAAGTTGATGTAATCTCAAGACAGATAGCAAATGCACATACGACATTTAATATAGTCTGTACTTTGGTATGGCTTCCTCTTATACCGGTGATGGTAAAAATTGTTAAATTCATCGTGAGGGGTGACGAGGCAAAAGAGAAAGCAGTATTTACTGCAAAATATCTTGATGACAAACTGATAAATCAGCCGACAGCAGCATTATATCTTGTATCAGAGGAGATAAAACGCTCAGCTTCATATGCCGCAGAAGCTTTCAGTTATCTTAAAGCAGCCGTAACGGCAAAAAAAGATGGAGTGGCAGGACGGAAGTTTAATGAATATTCGGAATATGTAAAAGTATTACAGGAAAGTATTTCAACATACATATCAAAAATGTTCTCAAGTGGAAATCTTACAGAACTCCAATCGGAACAGACGGCAGGGCTGCTATGTGTATCAAATAATATAGAGAGAATAGCTGAGAGATGTGACGAGATAGATAAGTCTTATGAAAACCTAAAATCAAAAGGGTATAAATTGTCAAATGAAGCAATTAACGAAGTAAAAGAGTGTATGGAACTTTCGGGAAAGTTATTTGAAGAAGCGATAGTAGCGGTAGCGACAGGTGATGATAAAGTAATAGATAAAATGACGAGAGATAAAAATAAAATAAGAAAGAAAAACAGACAATGCAGCAAAGCACATTTTGGCAGAGTGAAAAATAAAAAATGCAGTAAGGCAATGTCTGGAGATTATACGGAAATCCTCCAAAATATCGGAAGAATAACGGATAACTGTGTAGGAATAGCCGAAGAAGCATTGGACAATGTAAAGTTTATGACACTTAATGCTGAGGAGATGGAACAGTATGGAAATGTAATAGACTTTTCACAGGCAAAACAGGTGGAGGGCACAGAAGCATAGAAAATACATATGATGCAAGGGTTAAAATACATTTTGCCACCGACATCATAGGATTAAAGAGCAGCTTAAATATGGATAGCTGCTCTTTTTTTGGCATAAATATATATGATATGTGGAATAATCGTTATTGTTGATGTCTGCGGTGCAGTCAGAAGTGGAGTAATTCACTTAGTTCAAAGTAGAGTGAAGTTTGTTTGAAGTGACATTGAAGTTGACTTTGAAGTGACATTGAAGTTGACTTTGAAGTGACATTGAAGTTTGTTTGAAGCGACTTTAAAGTTGACCACGAAGTGATATTGAAGTATTATTGAAATGTTGTAATCAAATGTGTCAAGAGCAATGTTTTACAGAACAAAACCTGAAATGGTTACATTAAAATAAAAGGTAATGGTTAAATACAGAGAGTACATTTATTAAAAATTGGAGGGAATATGCGAGATTTAGTTATTATAGGAAGCGGACCGGCAGGTCTTTCGGCAGCAGTATATGCAAAAAGAGCCAAACTTGATGTAGTTGTTATAGAAAAAGCAGGATACAGTGGCGGACAGATAGTATCAACAGAGCAGGTGGACAATTATCTTGGATTGCCTGAGACAGACGGCTTTACACTTGGAAGTAAATTCAGGGAGCACGCAGATATGCTTGAAACTGAGTTTATCGATGCAGAAGTAACAAAAATAGAAGAGATAAATGACACAGAGGGGAAAAAGGCATATAGGATAATTCTTAATGCCGGGGAGTCCGTCGAGACAAAGACAATAATAGCTGCTACAGGGGCATCACACAGGAAACTTGGAGCCGCAGGTGAGGAAGAACTTACAGGCACAGGTGTATCATATTGTGCAACTTGTGATGGTGCATTTTTTAAGAAAAAGGTAACAGCCGTGGTCGGCGGTGGAGATGTGGCACTTGAAGATGCAATTTATCTCTCGGCTTTATGCGAAAAAGTTTATCTTATACACAGGAGAGACGAATTCAGGGCAGCAGTAAACATTCAGCAGAAAGTAAAAGAAACACCAAACATAGAGATACTTCCGTTTTATGAGATAAAAGAAATAAAAGGCGACAATAAAGTATCGTCAATCAAACTTGTGCAAAACAAAACAGGTGAAGAAAAAGAACTTGAAGTGTCAGGAGTGTTCGTAGCTGTAGGAATGAAACCGGTAACGGATATATTTAAGGATTATGTCGAGCTTGATAAAACAGGTTATATAAAAGCGGGTGAGGATTGCAAGACAAGCAGTGAGGGAATCTTTGCAGCGGGAGATATAAGGACAAAACCGCTCAGACAGGTAGTGACAGCAGTTGCGGACGGAGCAACGGCAGTGCAGTCGGTCGAAAGATATCTTAATGGCAGATAATAAATAGGATTGTAAAAATATCGAAAATGGACTATTTGTGATATAAATAGTCCATTTTTTTGTTGAAAAAAACGGAAACGTTTTTTTGACATGGGTGTGTTATAGTCGTAAATACAGGGAAATCAGCAATGATTTTCAGGTGATTTAGGTGGTTGTGAAACTGGTTTGATGCAATTTAATCAAGGATAATCACAGTTTCGCAAATGTCTAAATAATTTGTGAAAGGAGGACTTATACAATGTGAGAAACAAAGATACTGGTGACTTAAAAATACTATAGAAAGTGAGGAACGACTATGAGAAGAAAAACAGGTTTTAGAAAAAAAGCAGGTAAGTTTTTTGCCGTTATGGCTTCGGCAGCTATGGTGGTTACATCAATACCAATGAATTATGGCTATGCTAAAGCTGATAGTGTGCAGATAGTTTCGGAGGATGATGACTCTGAAACACAAACAGTCGAGAAAAATGCATCAGATGTGGCTGTTTTAAAAAAGATAATAGCAGAGCAGAAAGAGAGAGGTGCAAATGTAAGTGAAGATTTGGATGATCCAGATTATGGCTGGGAAGAAATTGACGGTGAATTGAGACTGACAAACATATATCTGGCTGACAGAGATATTCAAGGAAAAATTTCATTTACAGGATTAAGTGAATTAAACAGTCTGAAAATCGGTTGCAATAAATTAACAAATTTGGATGTGAGTGAAAATAAAAAACTGGAAATCTTGGATTGCAGTGAAAATCAATTGACGGAACTGAATATGAGTCAGAATGTAGAATTAACAAGTTTGGAATGTAGTGAAAATCAGTTGCAGGAAATTGATGTAAGTAATAATACAAAATTAACTAAATTGGATTGCTATGACAATCAGTTGACGGAAATTGATGTGAGCAAATGTAATGGATTAATAGAATTGGAATGCAGTAAAAACCGGTTGTCACAACTGGATTTAAGTCAGAATGTAGAATTAACAAGTTTAGATTGTTATGACAATCAGGTGTCTGAATTAGATTTAAGTGAAAATACAAAATTAGACTATGTGTATTGTAATGGAAATCAATTGACGAAACTGGATGTGAGTCAGAACACAAAATTATCAGGTTTGTATTGTACTGATAATCAATTGCAGGAGCTTGATGTAAATAACAATATTGAATTAACAGGTTTGGAATGTGATTACAATCAGTTACAGGAACTCGATGTAAGTAATAATACGAAATTAACACAGTTGGATTGTGCTGATAACCAGTTGTCTAAATTAGATGTGAGTCAGAATACCAAATTAACAAAATTATATTGCCAGTCAAATCAGTTGGAAAAATTGGATGTAAGCAGTAATGCAGAATTAAACTATTTGAGATGTCAATATAATAAGATTACCGTACTTGATATTTCAAAGTGTAAAGAATTGATTGGATATAAAAATGGAGAAGAGGACGAAAATGGATATATCCATTTAGAATACGATGATAATGTTAAGCTTCTAAACGGTACAAGCGATGATACAGCTGAAAAAAGTGTCTCGGATGTGGCAGTTTTAGAGAAGATAATAGCAGAGCAGAAAGAAAAAGGTGCAGATATAAGTGAAGATTTGGATAGTAATGAATATAAGTGGTCGGCTATAAATGGTGAATTAAGATTGACCATGATTGACTGGAATCACAAAAAGCTTAATGGTGAAATATCATTTGCAGGACTGGATGAAATTAGAGCTTTGTGTATTTCATGGGATCCATATTTGGAAGTAGATGAAATAGGTGAAGTCACGGGAATAAATATAACAGAAAATACTAAATTGCAATATTTGAATTGTGCTTCCGAGAAATTGACAGAGCTGGATGTAAGTAAGAATACGAAGTTAGAAACGCTGGAGTGTGGTCGCAATCAGCTTCAAAAACTGGATGTGAGTGAAAACACAAAATTGACATATTTGGATTTGTATGAAAGTAAGTTGCCGGAACTGGATGTGAGTAAGAATACTGAGTTAGAAGTGTTGGAGTGCCAGCACAACCGGTTACAAAAACTGGATGTGAGTAAAAGTACAAAGTTATACAGATTGTGTTGCTATGATAATCAGTTGACAGGATTGGATGTAAGTGAAAATACAAGTTTACAATATTTGGATTGTGGTGACAATCAGTTGACAGAATTGGATGTGAGTAAAAATGCTAGTTTACATGATTTGTTCTGTGAAAAAAATCAGTTGACTAAGCTTGATGTAACAAACAATACAGAACTTGATACTTTGTATTGTCAGGATAATAAAATCACAACACTTGATATTTCAAATTGCAAAGATATTATTGATAAATATTTGAGTGGAGACAGAGATGATTTCCGGTATGATAAGGATGTTGAGATAATAATGGATACAATTTCAACACCGACACCAACTAAAAGGCCAACGGCAAGTCCGAGTATAAATCCAACAGCTACTCCGACTGTAAAACCGACGGTAACTCCAAGTGTAAAGCCTACAGCAAGTTCAAGTGTAGCACCAACGGGAAATCCAACAGCAAGTCCAAGTACAGCACCAACGGGAAATCCAACAGCAAGTCCAAGTACAGCACCAACGGGAGTGCCAGCGGCAAGTCCAAGTGTAGCACCGACAAAAGTGCCGACAGCAACTCCGACAATAAATCCGACGGAAGTGCCGGCGGCAAGTCCAAGTACAGCACCGACGGGAGTGCCAACAGCAAGTCCAAGTGCAGTACCGACGGCAACGCCGACAATAAATCCAACGGAAGAACCGACAGAAAAAGCTGTGGCAGCACTCAATGTTAAAAATACCTACATAAAATATTTAGGAGACAAAAAATTCAAATTAAATGCTAAAACCGATAGTGATGGAACAGTCAGATACAAAAGTTCAAATACTAATGTTGTAAAAGTTTCATCAAAAGGCGAGATTACGATAGTCGGCTGTGGAGAAGCAAAGGTTACAATATCTGTTAATGAGACAGACAGCTATAAGGCAGTTACTAAAAAAGTAACAATAAAAGTCCTGCCGGAAACAGTGCAAAACTTCAAGGTAAAAGCATTGTCAGGCGGCAAAATAAAATGCACATGGAAAGGAAAGAGTACGAAAAACACAAACTGTCAGATACAATATTCATTTAACAAACAGTTTAAAAATGTTAAGACATTTGCTTCAAAGCCGTCATTAAAGAGTGGAAGTTATAAGGGCAAAGGACTTAAAAAAGGAAAGACTTATTACCTCAGGATAAGAGCAACAGCAAAATTCGGAGGAAAGAGTTACACAGGAAAATGGAGCAAGACCATAAAAGTTAAGGTGAAGTAAAAATATGAGTTAAGCATTATCTGGATATATACAGGTATTTCAATACTTATGTAAATGTATTTATGTACTTATGGGGATGTAATCTTTGAGGAAATTGGATATGAAAAAAGGGTAGATAAGATATAAAATATAGTACACTCAAAGATTACAAGTGTGGCAGAAAGAGTTTATACAGTAGAACATGAATATGGAAAGACGGACTATCTAATATATAGATAGTCCGTCTTTTCTATTATCTTTATTATTGTATAGTGAAAAATTGAGAGGTGATGTATAGGTAAAAGATATTATCAATTTGAAAAATTAAAGATTAAAAAATTAAAGAGTCAATCATTGCTTTTGTGTGATGGGTCAATACATGATTGTGCATGGCACAAATATCCTTGCCTGAATGAAATGTCTTGACGAACATATATTCATATGGTATTATAAAAACACAAAAACAAACAAATGTTTGTGAGAGCTGGGAGGAATTATTGCATTTTTATTATACAGTATGTATAATGTAAGAAAGGAGACATTTATGGGGAAAATCGATATAGCAACAAAGCAGTATATGTCGCATAGGGATATTATAGCGGATGCCTTTAATTTTTACATTTATGATGGAAGACAGGTAATAAAACCTGAAGAATTGCAAAAAATAGATACGGCAGAGATTGCATTGCCATATGGAAACGATGCTGATATGGCAGTTCAGAAATTGAGAGACAATCTTATGTTGTGGTCTATGGCAAAGGATGACGAGGCGGTCTATGTAGTGCTTGGAATTGAAAACCAGGACAAAATCCATTATGCGATTGCCGTTAAAAATATGCTTTATGATGCATTACAATATGCAAAGCAGGTAGAAGAAGCAAAGCGGTCTTATAGAGACAGGTCAAAGAAAAAACAGGTTAAGTTAAATTCAGAAGAATTTTTATCAGGGTTAAAAAAGGAAGATAAATTAATGCCTGTAATCACATTGGTAGTATATTTTGGTGATAAAGACTGGGATGGTGCAAAAAGCATACATGAAATGTTATCGGTTGATAATGTTGAATTATTGTCGTATGTACCGGATTATAAGATAAATCTTATAGAACCGGCAAAAATATCAGACGAAAATTTTGATAAATTCAAAACTGATTTAGGGGCAGTAATGCAGTTTATCAAACACCAGAGTGATAAAGACGGTAGCTGGATAAAAGGGAACTCAAGATTTAATCATGTAGAAAAAGAAGCGGTAGAATTGATAAATATAATAACCGGGGCAAAATTTGCCAGGGATGATAAAGAGGAGGTCGTTGATATGTGCAGAGCATGGGAAAATTCTATGAAAAATGCGAAACTTGATGGAAAACTTGAAGGAAAAATCGAGACATTGTATGAAGAATGTGAAATGTCAATACCGGATATAGCTAAAAAAGTTTCAAAACCGGAGGAGTATGTGAGAGAAGTTATAAAGAGAATGAAAGCAGCTTGTCTGTAAATTCAAGTATATTCGAGACACTATTTAACATTCTTGTAACAGTTCAGCCTTTCATTTCTTACATTCATAAACCTGCCAGCAAGCTGTCAGCCGCTGCAATGCAGCTTTTGTTTACTCATTTCAGAAATGAAAGGCTATTCTACCATAAAAATATAACCGGCAATACAATGAGCAAGCTCAGATATTGCCGGTTATATTTTTATGGCTGAACTGTTACAACATTCTTAAAAAATTGTATCTTTTAACAATTTTCCCACCCTTGTTTTTTAATATTTTTTGTCTTTTTTACTTTTCAAGCAGTCTCATATTCTTTACATATCTTTTACATAACCTGCCTTTTGGATTTTACTTAACCCATATATCATAATACTTGTAAAAAGGAAAACAAAAAACAATTAAGTTTAAATCAAAAGGAGACAAAAATTATGAGAACAAAAAACAGATTATTAGTAGCTGCAATGGTATCAGCATTAACACTTACATCACTTACAGGATGCGGAAATTCTTCAAATGGTGATAAAGCTTCTTCAGGTTCATCAAGCAGTTCAGGAGCATCTTCAAGTGCAGAACTCAGCGGTTCTGTAGCGACAGACGGTTCAACATCAATGGAAAAAGTAGTTGGTGCATTAGGCGAGGCATTTATGGAAGCAAACCCTGATGTAAAATTTACATACAATCCTACAGGTTCAGGTTCAGGTATCACAGCAGTAACAGAGGGAAGATGCGATATAGGACTTTCAAGCCGTGCACTTACTGATGATGAAAAAAATCAGGGACTTGAGGAAACAATCCTTGCATACGATGGAATTGCTATTGTGGTAAATCCAAAGAATAAAGTTAAAGATTTAAAGGTTCAGCAGATTGCAGATATTTACACAGGAAAGATTAAGAACTGGAAAGATGTTGGCGGAGATAATGGAGACATCGTTCTTATCGGCAGAGAAGCAGGAAGTGGTACTCGTGATGGATTTGAGTCGATTACGGGAACAGAAGATAAATGCAAATACGGACAGGAACTTACATCGACAGGTGATGTTATCACAACAGTTGCAAACAATCCAAATGCTATCGGATATGCTTCACTTGCATCAGTTGATGACAGCGTAAATGCTCTTTCGGTAGACGGAGTAGCACCATCAGAAGATACTGTAAAGGATGCAAGTTATAAAATTCAGAGACCTTTCGTATTCGTTACAAAGAAAGATAAAAAACTCAGCAACGAGGCACAGGCATTCTTTGATTATGCAATGAAAGCATCAGAGACTATCACATCAGCAGGTGTAGTACCGGCAAATGAAAAATAGTGTAAATGGTAATAAATAAAATGTTTAAAAAGGGTGAGTTATATGACTTGCCCGTTTTAACACTATCATGGAAGTTTTCAACTTCTATTGCAGGGCAGGAAATATGAGTATGGAGATTAGTTTGAAAAATCCATATATTCAAGTTTTTTCAAACGCAAGATTTGTGTCTGGGCACATTTGACACAAATCTTATATGTGAAATATATTACATTTCACCTTATGCACTAAAAAATGTGTGCAGAAATGAGGATTAATATGAAGAAAAGTCACAATAAATTTGAAACAATTATCCATGGGATATTTTTAATACTTGGTCTGATTACGGTTGGCTTTGTTTTGCTTATAACTGTTTATCTTGTTATTGCAGGAATACCTGCAATAAGAGAAATCGGGTTATTTAAGTTTCTGTTTGGAAAGAAATGGGCATCAACGGCATCAACACCATCGTATGGAATCCTGCCATTTATCCTGACAAGTATATATGGTACGGCGGGAGCCATCATAATAGGTGTTCCGATAGGATTTCTTACGGCTGTATATCTTGCAAAGGTTGCAAACAAAAAAATGAAGGCAGTTGTTGAGATGGCAGTAAGCCTGCTTGCCGGAATACCAGCTGTTGTATATGGTCTTGTTGGTATGCTGGTACTTGTTCCATGGGTAAGAGAAACATTTAATATAGCAGATGGTGCAAGTCTTTTTGCAGCAATAATTGTTCTGGCGATAATGATTCTGCCATCAATAATAAGCGTTTCACTGACGGCACTAGAAGCAGTCCCACCGGAATATGAAGATGCATCACTTGCACTTGGTGCAACACCTATCGAGACATATTTTAAAGTATCTGTACCGGCAGCAAAAAGCGGTATAGCGGCGGCTGTGGTACTTGGTGTTGGCCGTGCGATAGGGGAGGCAATGGCAGTAATGATGGTTTCAGGCAATGTAGCCAATATGCCAAAACTTTTTGGAAGTGTAAGATTTCTTACAACAGCAGTTGCAAGTGAAATGTCATATTCATCGGGATTGCAAAAACAAGCATTATTTTCAATCGCACTTGTATTGTTTTTGTTCATAATGCTGATAAATGCATTACTTAACAGCCTTTTAAAGAAAGAAAAGGAGTAATCAGACTATGAAAAGAAAAGCTTATATCTGGATAATGAAAATACTAATGTGGATATCAGTTGCGATAACCTGCGGTCTTGTTGTATTTGTTATCGGATTTGTATTATATAAAGGAGTTCCCAATATTACATGGAAACTTCTAACTACTAAGCCCAGCTATCTGACAAAGAATATAGGTATTCTGCCTGATATTTTAAATACATTTTATATAGTAATAGCAACACTTGTTGTCGTTCTTCCTCTTGGAGTTGGAGCAGCGATATATCTTACTGAGTATGCGACAAATAAGAAACTGGTTGCGGTAATAGAATATGCGGCGGAGACACTTTCAGGTATTCCGTCGATTATATACGGTCTTGTTGGAATGTTGTTTTTCTGCGAATTTCTCAAGATGCAGACATCAATATTAGCGGGTGCGATGACGCTTGTTATTATGAATCTCCCGACAATTATGAGAACAACACAGGAAAGTTTAAAAACAGTTCCGCAAAGTTACAGAGAGGGTGCTTTTGGACTTGGTGCAGGTAAATGGAGGGTTATAAGGACTGTCGTGCTTCCAAGCTGTGTTGACGGTATTATGACAGGATGTATTCTTGCAATCGGAAGAATACTCGGAGAATCGGCAGCACTATTATTCACGGCTGGTTTTGCACATACGATAAACGGATTTATTGACGGACTCGGCCGTGCCGGAGCAACACTTACAGTTGCACTTTATGTTTATGCTAAAGAGCAGGGTGAGTTTGAGGTAGCATTTGCGATAGCGGCAATTTTGATGATACTTGCACTTTTGGTTAATCTTGCTGCTAAATTTACGGGACTTTATTTCAAGAAGAAAGTAGAGTAATATTTGCGAAAATTTTGCAGGTTGTGTTAGTGGTATGACTACAACAGATAATACCATCGGCACACTTGCGTTACATTGTCGCTCGTAACAGTACATAAATGGTGAAAAAACCACCATTAAGTACTGGCGGCGACAAAAGTGCCGACTAACATTATTTGTTGTAGTCATACCACTTAAGTACAAGAATGACAGTTTCGCAAATAACTAATATATATGAGTGAGAAATAGCAGGAGGAATTATATGAATAACATAATGACGGTTAAGGACTTGTGTCTCTGGTATGGACAGACGCAGGCATTGAAAAATATAAACATTGATATTCCAGAGAAAAGCATTACGGCTCTTATAGGTCCGTCGGGATGTGGTAAGTCAACTTTTTTAAAGACACTTAACAGGATGAATGATCTTGTGCAGGGTGTAAAGATTACAGGTGAAGTTAAATATGGAGATATGGATATTTTTGCACCTGATACAGATGTGAATAAACTCCGAAAAGAAATAGGTATGGTTTTCCAGAAACCAAATCCTTTTCCTATGAGCATCTATGACAATATTGCTTACGGACCGAGAACACACGGAATAAAAAATAAGGCAAAGCTTGATGAGATAGTTGAAAATTCTCTCAGAGGTGCCGCAATATGGGATGAGGTAAAGGACAGACTTAAAAAGTCGGCACTTGGTATGTCGGGTGGACAGCAGCAGCGACTCTGTATAGCGAGAGCACTTGCCGTAGAACCTAAAATTCTTCTTATGGATGAGCCAACAAGTGCACTTGATCCAATTTCTACATCCAAGATAGAGGAACTTGCAAGTGAACTTAAGGAAAAATATACGATTGTTATAGTTACACATAATATGCAGCAGGCAGTTCGTATATCAGATCAGACAGCATTTTTCCTTCTTGGCGACCTTATTGAATATGGTAATACTGAGAAAATGTTTGCGACACCGGAGGATAAGAGAACTGAAGATTATATTACAGGAAGATTTGGTTAAGATAGGAGGATTTTGAAAATGAGAAGCAGATTTGATGAACAGCTTGCGGATTTGAATAAAAAGCTTATTGAGATGGGTGCGATGTGTGAGGAGTGTATTTCTTTGGCTGCAAAGGCATTAAAGGAAGGAAATCCGAGGATTAGATGGGAAGTCGAACCTCTTGATAATTCGCTTGATGACCTTGAGAGAAATGTTGAATCTCTTTGTTTAAAACTTTTGCTCCAGCAGCAGCCGGTTGCAAGGGATTTAAGACAGGTATCAACAGCTCTTAAAATGATAACGGATATTAAGAGAATAGGAGATCAGGCGTCAGATGTTGCTGAGATAATAGGCTTTTTAAATGGAAGAACAAGTGAGGAATGTGAATATCTTGACCAGATGGCAACAGCAACAATAAAGATGGTTACAGAGTCTATTGATTCATTTGTAAAGAGTGATCTTAATCTTGCAAACAGCATAATCGAGTATGATGATGTTGTGGATGAGTATTTCAACAAAGTCAAGATTTTTCTTATAGACCTTATTGCAAAAAATCCAAGGGATGGAGAGTATGCACTCGATCTTCTTATGATAGCTAAATATTTTGAGCGTATCGGGGATCATGCCGTAAATGTAGCTAAGTGGGTTGTTTTTTCAGTAACGGGAAATCATTAAAGAAATGAGGAATGATATGATCTGGTGCGTAGAAGACGATGTAAGTATAAGAGATATTGAAATTTATACATTGGAACAGACAGGATTTGCAGCAAAGGGATTTTGTGATGGTGACAGCTTCTGGGTGGAACTTGCGACAACTGATGAACTGCCGGAACTTGTAATATTAGATATAATGCTTCCGGGAGAAGACGGTGTTTCTCTTTTAAAAAAGATTAAGGCATCTTCCCGAACCAGAGATATTCCGGTTATAATGGCTACTGCAAAAAGTGTTGAATATGATAAGATAAAAAGTCTTGATATGGGTGCAGATGATTATCTTGTAAAACCGTTTGGAATGATGGAAATGGTTTCAAGGATAAAAGCCGTGCTCAGAAGATGTATGCCGAAAAAAGAAAACAAAACAGTATATGTTAATGGTATAATAGAAATGAATGTTGAAGAGCACACTGTATCAGTTTCCGGAGAGAGTATATGTCTTACATATAAAGAATATGAGATACTTAAGATATTTCTTATGCATCCCGGTATGGCATATACAAGAAACCGGCTTTTGTCAGAAGTATGGGGTATCGACAGTTATGGAGAGACCAGGACGGTAGATATGCACATAAAGACACTCAGACAGAAACTTGGTGACGGTGGCAGATATATAGTGACAGTGAGAAATGTCGGATACAAAATGGAGGTACACAATGACTAAAAAAATATTTAAATCAGTGCTTTTAGTTGCCGTAGTGATGGTATTGTTCTGTTGTACATTTATTCTTGGAATTTTGTACAGGCATTTTACTACAATAGAAGAGGAACAGCTTGGAGCACAGCTTGGTTTTGTTGTAACCGGAGTTGAAAATGGAGGAGTGGATTATCTTAAAAGCCTTACGGAAAAAAAGTACAGAATAACATGGGTTGAGCCGGATGGAACAGTGAAGTTTGATAATAAAACAGATGCTTCAAAGATGGAAAATCATGCAAACAGGGAAGAGATAAAAGAGTCTTTGAAATTTGGCAGAGGTGAGTGTACAAGATATTCATCTACGCTTACGCAAAGGACAATTTATTATGCAAAAAAGATAAATGACGGCAGTGTAATAAGAATATCAATAAGTCAGGAGACCGTACTTAAGCTTTTATTTTCGATGATTTCACCCATGGCAATAACTATACTTCTTGCAGTGATATTATCTTCATTACTTGCAAGAGGTGTATCCAAAAAGGTTGTTGAGCCGTTAAATAACCTTGATCTTAACAAGCCATTACAAAATGATGCATACGGCGAGATAGCACCGCTTTTAAGACATATAGAACATCAGCACAGGCAGATAGATGAGCAGGTTTTAGAACTTCGACAGAAGAAAGATGAATTTCAGGCAACCATCGAAAATATGGATGAGGGACTTATCCTGCTTGATGCTAAAAACAGTATAATAAGTATAAATCCGGCAGCAAAAAAGATATTTGGAACAACAGATGAGTGTCTTGGGAAAGATTTCCTTACGGTAGAAAGAAATACATCAGTTGGAAATACCATAAAAGAAGCAATGGAAAAGGGAAAGGCTGAGATTATACTTAAAAGATACGGGCTTGATTATCAGCTTGGGATAAGCAAGATAGAATCAGCCGGAAAAACGCTTGGAGCTGTTTTACTTGCTGTCGATGTTACTGAAAAAAATAATGCAGAAAGAACAAGAAGAGAGTTTTCAGCAAATGTATCACATGAACTTAAGACTCCTCTACAGTCTATTATCGGAAGTGCCGAACTTATGGAAAACAATCTTGTAAAAGAAGAGGATATGCCTAGATTTGTAGGTCACATCCGTAAGGAAGCAGAAAGGCTTGTAAATCTTGTGGAGGATATAATAAGGCTTTCATGGCTTGACGAAAACAGGGATATGGAGACAGAACTTGTAAGTCTTAAGGATATTGCGGCAGAAACAAAGGAAGCTTTGGAAAATACAGCAAATGAAAAGAATGTGACAATAAACATAAGTGGTGAAGATATAAAACTTCACGGAGTCAGAAGCCTACTCTATGAGATTGTCTACAATCTTTGTGAAAATGGGATTAAGTATAATAAAGAAGGTGGAAAAGTTGATATAACTTTATCAAAAGAAGCCGGAAAAGATATTCTAGTGGTCGAAGATACCGGAATAGGAATAAAAGAAGATCAGCAGTCAAGAATATTTGAGCGTTTTTACAGGGTAGATAAAAGCAGGTCGAAAGAAACCGGAGGAACAGGACTCGGACTGTCTATAGTGAAGCACGCAGCAATGTATCACAACGCAGATGTTACGCTTGAGAGTACGGAAGGACAGGGAAGTAAGTTTACGGTTATGTTTCCACTGGAGTAGAAAAGAGGAAAAATTTATGGAAGCTGCAAAGATATCAATGATAGCACTTGACCTTGACGGGACCTGTCTTGACAGTACCGGGAAAATGGTGGATAGAACAAGAAATATTCTTGAGTATTACGGAGAGAAGGGAACACAGATAGTATTTACGACAGGCAGGCCTATTGCAGGGATTTTAAAAGAATTGAGAACGATTTCGGGAACAAATTATGCAATAGCACTAAACGGCGGCATGGTCTATGAGCTTTTGGATGAACGGATAATCTATAAAAAGAGTATAGACAGGGAGGAAGTGCTTCTTGTAAGAGATATAGTGTTAAAGCACGATGTACTTACAGATGTGGCATCGTCAGGAGTAGGTTTCGGTGATAAAAAGACATATGACAATGCCGGAAAATACATAAAAAATGATGACTTTAGAAATTATTATCTTTCAAGCAGAGGGGCAAAAAAAGACCTTTGGGAAAATATAGAAAAACTGGAGAGTGTCGAAAAGATAAATATGTTTTTTAGTGACATGGAAGAAAGAAGAAAAGTCTTAGAGGAACTGAAAGTCCTAAAAACATCAAAAATATGTTCCGGTATGCCAAATAATATAGAAATAAACAATTCAGAAGTAAATAAAGGCAATGCACTAAAATGGCTTTGTAAAAAACTTAGCATTGATATATCAGAGCTTATCGCCTTTGGTGATGGTGGAAATGATATAGACATGATAAAGACTGCCGGATGCGGTGTGGCAATGGCAAATGGCTGTGATGAGATAAAAAGGTGTGCCGATGTTATCACAAGAACGAATGATGAAGAAGGAGTTGCTTACATTTTAGAAAAATATATATAAATAAAATCTGAATTTAAAAGTAATGTTATAGCAACTCCGTATGATTGGTATTTTTACATTTTTTCTACAAACATCATTGTAAATACTGCCGCTAAAAGAAGTGAAGAAACCCATATTGCCCTGATTCCGATATGCAGGGATAGGATGCCGCCGATTCCTGCACCGATTGCAAATACAAGTATTATTCCATAATAATGAAGAGCTTTTTTTAAAATCTCAGGCTTCTTTTCACGCATATAGATGGAAAGGCTTTCAGTGCCGCTTCTTAAGTTTCCTATACACATCGTACTTGCGTAGCCGTAGCCGTTTACTTTTCTGAAAGTCTGAACCTGCATTGAGCAGGCAAAAGAAACAAGCATAGTTGCAGCCATATTGTAAGAGTCAGGTATAAGTCCGACAACAAACAATATGGCTAACTCCATAAGTACAATTATCTGACGCCAGTGAATTTTTTTTACATATTTGAGCCTTTTCTGTATTCTCTCAGCGACAAAAACTCCAAGTGCAAATGCGATTATAGGAAAAAGATAATGCAGCCCGCGTATCCATTCACCTGACATAAAATTCTGGCTCATAAGTACGACATTGCCCGTCTGTGCATTAGAAAAGACTTCATCCCTCACATTGTAAGTGTAAGCATCCTGAAAACCGCCCGATATGGCGAGGATTGCACTGAGTCTGAAAGTCTCAGAAGTCTGTTTTTTTAATTTGTTTGTTTTAGTTCTTTTCATTTTATATAAACTCCATTTCAGCATATATTTTTTTGATTATAAAATATTATATAACAATCTCAAAGTATATGCGTAATGTATATATCATATGTGTGATATATGGTATTGATATATGAAAAGATTATCAAATTGTTACTTAAATAAATTACAGAATACAAATAAATTAACTTAAAATATTGACTATTTAGCAAAAACGATTATAATTAAATTAACTTTAAATGAAAATGCAAACAAATAATTAAAGTTATACAGAAGAGTGATTTAAGTTGAAATGTATTATTAATGGGTAAGATTGGAAATATATTTCATGCACTCTCGAAAGTATTTGATTTGAGAAGATACAGAGAGTACATTTCATAAAGGGGAGGACGAAAAATGTGGATAAGTGCAGATAGTGAAAAGATAAGATATACGGGACGCATAGACTGGAGTGTGCCAAAGAAAACTGACAAAAGAATAGAGGTGTACGGAGACTCTGTATCAGCAGGAGAGGTATCGGAGGCCGTTGACTTTGTTGGAAAGGAAGACCCGGAGCATGAGGGTGGTTATTCAAACAGTTACTATTCTTATGGCTGGATTTTGGCAAGAAAACTGGGGGCACAGATACATGACATTGCTCAGGGAGGAATCGCACTTATGGATGGCGAGGGCTGGTATCACGAACCGGAGCAGATAGGAATGGAGACTGTTTGGAATAAAGTACATTATAATACAAGGCTTAGCGGTATGAGTGACTGGGATTTTAGTAAGTATATACCGCAGGTCGTAATCGTTGCCGTAGGACAGAATGACTGTCATCCGGAAGATTATATGAAAGAAGAGTACTGTCATCCGCAGGCAAGAAAATGGTGGGAACACCTGGATACTTAAGAATACCGGAGGCATATGAAATGGCGGAGGAACTGGAAGAATATATTGGGACATTGGATGGAAAAGTTTTTAGTTGCATAGGATAGGAGATGAATTTATAGATATGGTTCAAAAGTATTGCGAACAACATTTAAAAGATATAAATAATGATAAATTTTAAAACTAAGTATATAGAAGATACACACTGGAGATTTAATTTTTTTGGTGTGTATTTTTTATATTTTTTAAACTTTCTGCTGACTCATTACAATATAATATATAGAAGCACAGATAAAACATGATTTGGAAAGGTAAATATTCGCTCGCAAGTTTTTCGATAGTACAAAGAAAAAATAATTATTCGTTATACAGATGTTAAACTTGTGTCGGAATTTAAAATTCACAGGACATTAAATATGAAAAAAGAAGAACTTGAACAATTTATTTTAAAATATGGTGAAACTCTGATGAAGTTTTGCAAGATAACCACCAACGACAGTGAACTTGCATGGGAACTTTATCAGGACACTATGCTCAGACTTGTTGAGCATTACAAAAAACTTGATATATCAGAAAATGTAAAAGCATGGGCAATCTCTACTGCCATAAATCTATGGAAAAACAAGAAAAGAAAATATGCGTGGAGAAAGAGGATTGCAAAGCAGGAAAGTTATGAGGTGCATATGGAAAATGAATTTCAAATTTTTGATTATGCGAATTTTTCCGGTGAACAGGATAACAGTCCGGAGGATACGGCAATAAAAAATGAACTTATAAGGTTTGTTCAGAGTCAGGTGAGAGAACTACCCGAAAAATACAGGATAGTAGTGTATCTTTATTACACGGCAGATATGAAGATAAAAGATATTGCGGCATTGTGCGAGATACCGGAGAGTACCGTTAAGAGCAGGCTTATCAAGGCAAAGAAAATATTGAAGCACAAGATTGAGTCCGCTTGGAAATAGAATGGAGGATTAATATGAATGATTTAAAAATAACGGATGAGCAGTTTGAGAATATTCTTCGGGTATCAATGTCACCCGAAGTTAAGAAAACAGAATTAAGATTTGCAAAAAAGTTTGGAATAAGGATAATGGCAATGTATATGTTGATGGCTGCGGCAGGACTTTATCTTATCACAGGTGCATATATATTTGCGGGCAGCAGCAGATATGTCAAGGCAGACAAGCTGTTTTTGGAAATAGGAAATTTATTTGAAAACAGTTCGTTTTATGTTTCATTTGTGACTTTGTGGCTCAGCATTTTGCTTTGTGGATTGTTTTTGGTAAAACAGCTTTTTAATATGAAACAATACAAAAAGAGCAGAGGATTTTATGTGATTTCGTATGCTGTAACTATCTTTTTGCAGTATTATTTTGTGGACAGGCTTATACAGCCGTCAGTCTATGTGAGCAAGCTGTCGGTGGAAGTACCAAACGCTTTGAAATTAAGCCATTTTGCGGTAACTTATCTAAACGATGGAGTAACGAGTTCATGCAGTTTCAATCTTCTGCCTGCTGTTGTTCTTTGGGGTGTATCCTTTATAATCCTGCTCGTGCAGATGTTTAGGGAAAGGTAGATGGCAGTTAGTTATATTTCAACTTCTATACTGAGGTAGCGTATGTCGGAAGTTTCGGTATGTCTTGTATTTACAAATCTTTTTGGAGCCTGAGAAGTTCTCGTATATGTCACATCAGCTGTGTAACATATTATATAAAAAAAGTATGTCATGAATCTGCTATTTTAATGAAAAATATTGTATATATTTTTTTATGAATCAGTTATATTTTGTAAAAAGATATTAAGTTTTGTGTCGTGCATACATGATACAGAAAATTATTTATATGCAGAAAAGAGGAGCAAAATGAGATACGGTTATTTCGATAATGAAAAAAGGGAGTATGTTATTACAAGACCTGATACACCGGCACCTTGGGTAAATTATCTTGGTTCACCTGAATATGGTGCGATTATTTCAAACAATGCGGGGGGATACAGCTTTGAAAAATCAGGTGCAAACGGCAGAATTTTAAGATATGTATTTAATCAGTTTGATGAACCGGGAAGATATATTTATATCAGGGACAATGACTCAAAAGATTATTGGTCAGCATCATGGCAGCCGGTTGGAAAAGATTTGGATGAATACAAGAGCGAATGTCATCATGGAACAGCTTATACAAGAATGACTGCCAAATATTCAGGTATAAGCTCAGAAGCACTTTATTATGTACCGCTTGATAAATCTTATGAAGTATGGGATTTAAAGGTTACAAACAATTCAGAAAAAAATAGAAAATTAAATATAACAGGTTATGCTGAGTTTACAAATAATTGCAATTACGAGCAGGATCAGGTGAATCTTCAGTATTCACAGTTTATTACATCGACACATTTTTCGCAAAATCGTGTAATGCATCATGTTCATGGAAATCTTGATGCTTTAAAAGAAGACGAATACATTGACAATAAAAATGTTTCAATGAGATTCTTAGGAATGGCAGGTCAGAAGGTTTCATCATGGTGTGGAAGTAAAGAGGGATTTTTAGGAAGATACCATGATTATTCAAATCCGATTGGTGTTATTAACGGTAGTCTTGATAATAAGGGAAATTACAATGAAAACGGCTGTGGTGCTTTAACAACACTACTTGAACTTGCACCGGGCGAGACAAAGGAAGTTATTTTTATTGTTGGAATGAAGTACGATGATGAAGCGGCAAAGATAATTGCAAGATATGATGAAAATGAAAATTTATGTGAAAAAGAACTTGTTGAGTTAAAGAAATTCTGGCATGGGAAACTGGAAAAATTCCAAGTTAAGACACCAAGCGAGGAATTTAATACAATGATAAATACATGGAATGCATATAATTGTTTTATGACATTTATATGGTCAAGAGCTGCATCATTTACATATTGTGGTCTTAGAAATGGATATGGTTATCGTGATACAGTACAGGATATTCAGGGAATTATACATCTTGCCCCGGAAATGGCAGTAGAGAAAATAAGATTTATGCTTTCGGCTCAGGTTGACAATGGTGGAGGACTTCCACTTGTAAAATTTACACACAATCCGGGACATGAGGACACACCTGATGATACATCTTATGTTCAGGAGACAGGACATCCGGCATATCGTGCTGATGATGCTTTATGGTTATTCCCTACAGTTTATAAATATATTTCTGAAACAGGAAACATGGAATTTTTAGATGAGGTTATTCCTTTTGCAAACAAAGATGAAGCAACAGTATATGAGCATTTACAGCGTGCAGTTAAATTTTCTGCTGAGCATCTTGGAAAACATGGAATGCCTGCCGGTCTTTATGCAGACTGGAATGACTGCTTAAGACTTGGAAAAGACGGAGAATCTTCGTTTGTTGCAATGCAGTATTATTATGCAATGACAATACTTAGAAAGTTTGCTGAATATAAAAATGATGATAACTATGTAAAACAGCTTGACAAACAGCAGGAAGAACTCGGAAAGATTATTCAGAAAATTTGCTATGACGAGGATCGTTTTATAAGAGGATTTACAGAAGAAGGAAATGTTATCGGCAAGCGTACAGATGCAGAGGCGAATATGTGGCTTAACCCACAGAGCTGGGCTGTAATCAGCAAGGTTGCAGATGAAGAGCAGGGTGAGGTTATAATGAACAGCGTATATGACAGATTGAATACGGAATACGGTGCTATTCTTATGGATCCGCCATATCATGCAGAAGCATTTCCAGGAGCTTTAGCGGTTATATATAATGCCGGAACAAAAGAAAATTCAGGAATTTTCTCACAGTCACAGGGGTGGCTTATACTTGCAGAGGCATTGTTGAAGCATGGTGACAGGGCATTTGAATATTTTATGGAGAATTCACCGGCAGCACAGAATGACAGAGCTGAGACGAGAGTACTTGAACCATATTGCTATGGACAGTTTACTGAAGGAAAAGCAAGTCCAAATTTTGGACGTTCACATGTTCACTGGCTCACAGGAACAGCATCCACTGTAATGGTTGGATGTGTAGAGGGAATACTGGGTATGCGTCCTGACTTTAGAGGACTTCATATTGAACCTTCAATTCCTGAAAAGTGGGAAAAATTTGAGATTACAAAAAGTTTTAGAGGAAGCCGGCTTCATATTGTTGTTAAAAATCCGGGTCATGTCCAGAGCGGCTGCAAAAAAATGATAGTAAATGGAAAAGAAGTTGAAGGAAACTATGTGACGGAAGATATGCTTACGGAAAATACAGAAATAGAACTTTATATGTCATAGGAACAGGAGGAATTTATAAATGGGAAAAATAAAATTTACGGACAATAGTGGAACATTTGTTATAGAAAATCCTGAAAATTACAGTGGCCTTTATCTTCCGCTGGCAGGCGAAAAGGAGTTAAAGTCAAGTATTACTCCGACACTTGCAGGTGATTCAAAAACAGACCAGAATCATTTCCTGTTTGAACCTGTAAGTATCGAAAATCTGCATAATAACAAAAATGGAAGAAATTTCTGGTGCCTGATAAATGGCAGTAATATGTGGTCTGTATCAGGTGCATCTGCCATGCAGGAGGCTGAAAAATTTTCAAAGGAACAGGATGAGAGTAAGATAGAAGCTGGTCTTATGTGGCAGAAGCTTACAAGAGTTTCAAAAAAGTTTGGTATTAGAGCAGAAGTGTTGTCTTTTGTGCCTGTTGATGAAAATATAGAGATTATGTATGTGACATTGAAAAATATTTCTGACAATGATATAGACATAACACCCATAGCAGCACTTCCTATATATGGAAGAAGTGCAGACAATCTAAGAGACCATAGACATGTAACATCTCTTTTACATAGAATAGAAACAAAAGAATATGGAGTAGAAGTGGCACCTGTTTTATCATTTGATGAGAGAGGTCATAGAAAAAATGAGACTACATATTTTGTATATGGTTCAAAAGATGATGGAGAAAAGCCGAAAGAATTTTATCCTACAAATCAGATGTTTATCGGTGAGGGTGGAAGTTTTCTTATGCCAGAGGCTGTAAGAACTGGAAAAACAGGTGTAAATCCGGGAACGAAAATTCAGGGAAAAGAAGCGACAGGAGCCTTTGCTTTTAGAAATATTAAATTAAAAGCGGGTGAGAAAACAGGTTATATTATGCTTGCCGGTGTCACAACGCAAAAAGACACAATAGAATCAAGGACTTCATTATACAGAACAAAAGTAAATGTTATAAAGTGCTTTGAAAAAACAAAGAAACATTGGAAAGACAAAGTTAATATAGACTTTGAAATGAATGACAAGGCAGTTGATAATTATCTTAAATGGATATGCTTCCAGCCTATACTCAGAAGAATTTACGGATGCTCTTTCCTGCCATATCATGATTATGGGAAGGGTGGCAGAGGCTGGAGAGATTTGTGGCAGGATTGTCTTGCACTCCTTGTTATGGAGCCCGATATGGTTCGCAAAATGATAGTTTCTAATTATGGTGGCGTGAGGATTGATGGAACAAATGCAACAATAATAGGAAATGGACAGGGAAAGTTTATAGCGGACAGAAATAATATAACACGTGTATGGATGGATCACGCTTACTGGCCGTTTGTTACAACTAAACTTTATATGGATCAGACAGGTGATCTCGATATACTTCTTGATAAGGTGTCATATTTTAAAGACAGGCAGTCACTAAGAGGAACAGCACACGATGATGAATGGAAATTTGAAGATGGAAATACTCAGAAAACAGTTGGTGGTGTCGATTATTTTGGAACTGTTATCGAGCATATACTTTTGCAGAATCTTTGTGCATTTTATGATGTTGGAGAGCATAATGAAATGAGACTTCATGGTGCAGATTGGAATGATGCACTTGATATGGCATGGGAAAGGGGAGAAAGTGTCGCATTTACATGTGCATATGCGGGAAATTTAAAAGATATAGCATATTATTTGAGAAAAATTGAAAGTACAGACGGAATCCGAATTATTGAGGTTGCAAAGGAGATGGAATGTCTATTTAGAAAAGGTAAGGAATTGTACGAAAATCCTTACAAAAAACAGCAGCTTCTTTCTGAATATAGTAAACTTTGCTGTCACAATATAAGTGGCGAAAAAGCTGTATTAAAAATAAGTATGATATGTGAAAATCTTGAAGAAAAAGCAGATTGGCTCATGAAAAACATTCGTGAAAATGAGTGGATAAAAGAAGATGACAATACGGGGTGGTTTAACGGTTATTATGATAATCATGGAAAAAAGGTAGAGTATTATAAAAAAGATGATGTGCGTATGATGCTTACAAGCCAGGTATTTGCGATAATGAGTGGCACTGCAGATGAAAAGCAGATAAAAGCGATTTGCAACAGTGCGGATAAATATCTCTATGAAAAGAGAGCTGGAGGATACCGTCTTAATACAGATTTTAAAGAAGAAAAATTTGATTTTGGAAGAATGTTTGGATTTGCATATGGTGAAAAAGAAAATGGAGCCGTATTTTCACATATGGCAGTAATGTATGCAAATGCATTATACAAGAGAGGCTTCATAAAAGAGGGTTACAAGGTGCTTAAAAATCTGCTTGATAGTGCGATGGATTTTGAAAATAGTATTATGTATCCGGGAATACCTGAGTATTTTGATAACGATGGACGCGGATTGTATGCATATCTTACGGGTGCAGCAAGCTGGTATATGCTTACAATGATAACAGAAGTTTTTGGAGTAAGAGGAGAACTTGGAAATCTTGTTATAAAACCGGCACTTCTTCCTGAGCAGTTTGATAAAGATGGCAAAGCTGCAATAAAACTTAATTTTTCAGGAAGGACATTAAAGATTACGATTCACGCTGACATTGATAATATACAGGATAATAATGGAGTGTATAATAAAATAATAAGAGTGGAATGTGACGGAAATGAGCTTGAGTCTGCTGATTTAAAGAAAGTAGTAATAATGAAAAAAAGGATTGAAGAAATGAGCTGTGGACGATGTCATGAAATTGATGTTTTTATAAAATAGTATGTGAGATAATATCTTATAAGATATTCCTAAAAAGCAAAAGAGGAAATTGATGTGAAGATTAATTTCCTCTTTTTTTTATGAAATGAAAATGTGTTATTACCACATTGATTTATAATATTTATCACGATATTTCTTTGGTGTTATACCCATGAAATTTTCAAATGTTTTAATAAAATGGCTTTGTGACGAAAAGGAAAGATAATTAGCTATATCAATTAGTGATTTATCAGAATAGCGGAGCAGGTGAGTTGCTTTTTCTATCTTTTTTTCGCGAATGTAATCACTTATGGAAACACCAAGATTTTGTTTGAATATGCGAGAAAGATAGTTCTCAGAAAGTCCTGTGTAATCAGCAAGAGTGGATATTGTGATACGTTCTTTGATATGGCTGTATATATAGTTTACACATTGCATAACAGGTTTTGAGAGAATTGAGCTTTTCTTAAAAAGAACCATTTTGCCGGTAAAATCTTTTGCCATTTCATGATGAAGGTCAGCTACCTGGCGTATTGTATTGCAGGAGTCCAGCTTTAGTATATAAAAGTCACTTAGACGATATGCCTGCTCCGCTTCAAGACCTCCATCAATACAATATCTTGTAATCATTGCGGTCGTGACAACAAAGTGATATTTTATATTTGTGAGAGGATTTTGTGAGAGAATACCGGCTCCTTCTAGATTTACAAAAGCATCTTGCTTGCAATTTTCAATTACGGCGTCCATATCTCCCGTTTTAACTGAATTATAAAAAGAGTATTCAACATCAGGGGCTCGGTGAAGTACTTCAAATTCGCTGTTTGAGAGTTCTGTATTTACCCATTCTTCTGATAACGACATATTTTTCCTCCTAAAATAGTGTTAAAATCTGATATAATATTGTTATTATTTAACATTATGACATGAATCTGCTATTTTTACAAGTGATTTAATATAAAGTGTGTGTTAAATGGAGTAATATATGACTTGTAAATGCGGAATGACATAAAGTTATGTCGAATGATTAAAAATATATTCTATTAGGAGGAATGAGAAATGAAACGCAAATTTTTAAGTTTAGTGCTTGCATCGGCAATGAGTGTTACAATGCTTGCCGGATGTGGAAACAAGGCAAATGATGGTGGAGCAGGAAACAGCAGTCAGAAAGAAGGAAAGATAATAAATATCTATTCATGGAACGATGAATTCCGTCAGCGCTTAGAGGCTGTTTATCCACAGGTAGAATCAACATCAAAGGATGGGACAGTCACAAAACTTAAGGATGGCTGTGAGATTCACTGGGTTATCAATCCAAACCAGGATGGTGTATATCAGCAGAAACTTGACGAGGCACTTGGAAGACAGGCTGATGCATCAGCAGACGATAAAGTTGATATTTTCCTTTCGGAGACAGATTATGTATTTAAATATACGGATAAAGATGCGGATGTTGCAATGCCTTTAAAGAATATTGGAATTGATACATATAAAGAGTTTGCAGATCAGTATGATTTTACAAAGACAACAGCATCAGACAGTGAAGGAGTTATGAGAGGCTCTACATGGCAGTGCTGTCCTGGAGTTCTCGTTTACAGAAGAGACATCGCAAAGAAAGTATTCGGAACAGATGATCCAGAGAAAATTGGTGAGAAGGTTAAGGATTGGGATACACTTAAGAAATCAGCAGAACAGTTAAAAGCAAAAGGATATTATACATTTTCATCATATGCTGACACATTCCGTTTATATGGAAACAGTATTTCAAAATCATGGGTTACGCCTAGTGATTCACAAGATACTACAGTTGATGTAGATTCAAAAGTCATGGATTGGATAAATGATTCAAAACAGTGGCTTGATGCAGGATACTTTGACAAGACTGTAAAGGGGCAGTGGAATGATGACTGGAATAAAGCCATGGGTTCAAAATCTAAAGTATTTGCATTCCTCTTACCGGCATGGGGAATTGACTTTACATTAAAGCCAAACTGGGATGGAAAAGAAGGCGAGTGGGGTGTTACAAATCCTCCACAGGAATATAACTGGGGCGGTTCTTACATACATGCAGCAACAGGAACAGACAATACTAAGCATGCAAAAGAAATTATTCTTGCACTCACAGCAAATAAAGATAATCTTTTAAAGATTTCAGAAAAATATTCTGACTTTACAAATACAAAATCTGGAATGAAAGAGGCTGCAGAAAATGATGGAAAATATGCTTCTAAATTCCTTGGTGGTCAGAATCCATTTAAGTATTTCGCACCTGTTGCAGAAAATATTAAAATTGCACCATTGTCAGCATATGATCAGGGATGTGTAGAGCTTATACAGAACTCATTCAGCGATTATTTTCAGGGAAAAGTTACTTATGACAAGGCAAAGAAAAACTTTGAGACAGCAATTAAAGAGCGTTATGCAGATGTTAAGAAGGTAAATTGGGCTAAGTAGCAGCAATTATAAAGGGATAAATAAAAATATTGTATTATGTAGTCACAAAGATGTGGCAATATAACAGGATTTAGTTATAATGAAAGTATAGCTGAATCCTGTTATAAGAAATGAAATACTCCAAGTTTATAATGATATTTAGGAAAGGAGTGGGATTATGAAAAAGAAGAAAAAAAGTGTAAGTTACGCTAAATGGGGTTATATATTTATACTTCCATTTTTCATAACTTATATTATATTTTCATTAATACCGCTGTTAGATACAATAAGGTATAGTTTTTTTGAGTATTATCGTACCGGAATAAAAGAAGTAGGACCAAACTTTATTGGAATGAAGAATTATGTAAGTCTTCTGAAATCCGATATGATTACATATGGAAAAAACACACTTATAATGTGGGTTATAGGATTTATTCCTCAAATAGTATTTGCACTTCTTTTAGCGAATTGGTTTACTGATGTTCGTTTAAAGATTCGTGGAAAACAGTTTTTTAAGGTAGTTATCTATCTTCCCAACCTGATTATGGCATCAGCGTTTGCGATGTTGTTCTTTACACTTTTTTCTACAAACGGACCTGTAAACTCAATAATGTTGTCTGCTGGATTTATCAAGAAGCCGATTGACTTTTTAGGTTCTATATTTGGAACGAGGTCACTTATAGGATTTATGAACTTCCTTATGTGGTTTGGTAATACAACGATCATGCTTATAGCAGCAATAAACGGAATAAGTATGGAAATTTTTGAGGCTTGTGATCTTGACGGATGTAACAGCATACAGAGATTTTTCTATATTACACTTCCTATGATAAGACCAATTCTTGCATACACACTTGTAACATCTATTATCGGTGGACTTCAGATGTTCGATGTTCCACAGATACTTACAAATGGACAGGGAAATCCTGATAGAACTTCAATGACGCTTATAATG
This sequence comes from Clostridium sp. AM27-31LB, assembly GCF_003480745.1. NCBI lineage: Bacteria > Bacillati > Bacillota > Clostridia > Eubacteriales > Clostridiaceae > Clostridium > Clostridium sp. AM27-31LB. The sequence goes on from NZ_QUJS01000001.1 coordinate 108,255, forward strand.
TTCCTTAATAATCATTTGAAGAGTAAGAACTATGGAATGGCAGGAGCTTTATCAGTATATCTGTTTATAGTAAGTGCGATATTATGCTTTATCGTGTATAAGCTTACAAATGACAATGATCCTGATGGTTCAAAAGCAGCTGCAAAAGCAGAAAAACGTAGAAGAAGAAGGGGGTTATTATAATGAAAAAAGGACATAACAGATTCAGAAGTATTTTGGCACATATAGTTTTGTTGGTCTTAGCATTTTTATGCCTGTTCTTTTTCTATATACTTATTGTTAATGCAACCCGCTCACATTCAGAATTACAAAAAGGTTTTTCGGCATTGCCGGGTACACATTTCTTGGACAATCTGAAAAAGGTAGCGAAGGATGGAAGTTTTCCAATGCTGCGTGGAATAGTGAACAGTTTGTTTATATCAGCAGCCTCAGCAGCTATATGTACATATTTTTCATCACTTACTGCATATGGACTTTATGCATACAACTTTAAATTAAAAAAGGTTGCATTTACATTTATTATGGCAATACTTGTTATGCCAACACAGGTGACGGCGATGGGATTTTTAAGACTTATAACAAATATGGGGATGTATGATTCATGGACACCTCTTATAGTTCCATCAATCGCATCACCGGCAGTATTTTACTTTATGTATAGTTATCTGCAGTCATCACTTCCTATTTCACTTGTTGAAGCAGCGAGAATTGACGGTTCAGGAGAATTCAGGACATTTAACAAGATTGTTATTCCGATAATGAAACCAGCGATTGCAGTACAGGCAATATTTACATTTGTAGGTTCTTGGAATAACTATTTCATTCCGGCATTGATAATCCAGTCAAAACAGAAGATGACTGTACCTATTCTTATTGCAACACTTCGTGGAGCTGATTATATGAATTTTGATATGGGTAAGATTTATATGATGATAACAGTAGCAATCGTACCTATCGTAATAGTATATCTTTTACTTTCGAAATTTATTATTTCAGGGGTTACTCTTGGTGGTGTAAAAGAGTGATATTTGATATATTATAAGATACATACTACTTGTGTTATTATAAAATCTGGAGTATGAATTTTAAAAATTAAAATCGTAAATATTTTTGGATAATAAATGTGATAGAAGTAAGACCTCTGAAGTTTAGAGGTCTTCTTTTTGGTGTGTATTTTTTTGCAATAGTACAAAGAAAATATATTAGAAAATGTAAAAGCATGGGCAATCTCTACTGCCATAAATCTATGGAAAAACTAGAAAAGAAAATATGCATGGAGAAAGATGATTGCAAAGCAGGAAAGTTATGAGGTGCATATGGAAAATGAATTTCAATCTTTTGCCTGCTATTGTTCTTTGGGGTGTATCCTTTATAATCCTGCTCGTGCAGATGTTTAGGGAACGGTAGATGGCAGTTAGTTATATTTCAACTTCTATACTGAGGTAGCGTATGTCGGAAGTTTCAGTATGGGTGGTATTTTCTACGGAAATCTGTCCGTTATATTTTTTGACGATACCCTTAACAATGGAAAGTCCCAGTCCGTGTCCGTCTTTATCAGTCTTAGAAGTATATTTTTTAGTAAAGATATTGTGTATAAATTCACTTGTAGCGGCAGGTCCCGGATTTTCAACTTTGATACGGAAACTGTCGCTTTGTATATTGTCTGTACGCTGACCGATGCTTATAAAAATGGTGTCGTCAGGGCTGCAGGCTTCTATAGCATTATCTATAAGTACACCTGCAAGGTCGATTATCTCCATATCTGAGCAGTTGCTTGTGTAATCATAATTAAAAATAGTCACTATTATCTGTATATCTTTTTTTAGAGCGGCATTTACCTTGCTGAATAAAAGTCCTGCAAGAAGTTTGTTATTAAGGTGGAGAAAATCATAAGAATATCTGTGTCTGTCATCCATTTGTGTTATATCTTTTATTGCCTTGCACAAGTCTTCATAATTATCATAGGAGTCGGTAAGCTGTGATAATGAGAGGAGCTGGTTATTGTATAAATGCTGTCTTTTTTGTATATTCTCAATCATTTCATCGACAATAGGCATATATGTACTGTAATCTTTTAAGGATTGTTTTCTTTTCATATCATCGAAACTCTGAAGTATTATAAGTATGGTGATAACTGCGGCAAAAAGGATATTAGCAGTAGTGGAAATAAGAGTTCCGAGTGATAAGCTGCTTTTTATGGATGTAAATATTGCAACCAAAATGAAGCTTCCCAAAAAGAAAAGGGAAGAAAAATAAGAAAAATTCTTAAATCTGTCGGTAAACTTTGTTATAGGAAATAGTTTATTTAAAATGATTAAAACAAAAAGTGATAAAATTAAGAGTGCTGCCGAAATAGGGTCGGCTGCATTATTTTCATCAAAATTCAAATTTAAGAGAGCTAGAGCAAGCATGACAACAGCCTGACAGCAGGAAACTATAAAATATCCGGCAATAGATATATTTATCGCCTGGCTTATAGTACATCTTGTGTTTATAAAAATCATAAGGCTGTAAAAGGCAAACATAAGTAAAAAGGCGAACATAAGCTGATTATTATCATGTTTCTGCAGATAATTTAACACAACACTATATATACAGAAAGAAATTAAAAATTTGGGAGATGTAAGTTTCTTTAAGGAATGTTCAGAAAGATATATCATAAAACCTATGTATGTAAGATTTTGTATCGTTAAAGTAAGTATAATTATAAGATTATGTAAAATGTTCATCTGTGTTCTCCTTATTTTATGTATCTATAATTTCTGTTACATGGAACTTTGTCCTTTGTTTTTTTCAATGAGATCAGGTGGGCATATGGGTCGATAAGTTCGATATACCTGGTATTTACAATATATGATTTATGGCACTGCTCAAAATATGCAGGAAACAGTTCGAGAATCTGTTTCAAGCGGTACTGTCTTGTCATAAATTCACCATGTAAAGTGTGGGCTATTATATACCTGCCGTGTGATTCAAAATAAAATACATCATCAAAATTTAATTTTATCCGAATATTGTCAATGGTTTTAATAGTAAAATCCCGTTCAGTACCTAATATATTGTCAAGCTGTCTGAAAAGCTGTTCTTTTGTATAGGGTTTTAAGAGATATGCCGTACAGTGTATATCATTGACTGCATGGTATATGTGTTTTGGAAATGCGGTAGTAAAGATTATAGGAGCATTGTTCTTTGTCTTGTGCCTGATATATTCAGCAATCTTAAGACCATCCGTATTTTCAGCATCCGGGTCTGTGGAAATATCTAAAAAATATGCACGAAAGTAAGGCTCTTTAGAAAGTATGCTTATTGCTTCTTTTGTGCTGGCTGCGATAACAGGGCGCATATCCTGTGAATATTCATTGATATAGTTTTTTAAAGCCGTGGCTTGTATCTTATCATCTTCAAATATAAAGACTGAAAAATTCTTAATGTCTTCCATGAAATATTTCTCCTTTAAAAAGAAATCATATTATAAAATAATTGTATCAGTGTATATTTATAAGGCGTTTTTGTATGTATCAGGTAAATACCAGTAGAGTATATTATAGAATTTTAAGAATGTAAAGAGATAATTTTAGTGCAGTTCGTAACCAAAAAACTACCAGTTGTGACCGATTGCCGCAGAAAGCTGGAATTGGGAGCTGTGACATGATAATATTTATATAAAAAATAAATAAAAATTATAAAAATAAATTTAAGATAAGACTTGACAAGGTGCCAAGGAGAATTGCAAGGCAATTTTATAATGGCAAAATGTCAGCAGTGTAATGTTGCGAAAGCAGGATACTGGTGTTGCTTTTTATTTTACATTAGTTACAAAAATATTGCTAAAAATTACAAAATTAAAAAAAATATTTTATATACGACATAATAACAAAAAAGAGGTGACAGGATTATGGCTGAAAAAAAATATGAAATAACTTATGCAGCAATAACAGACAAAGGTGAACGCACAAACAATGAAGATTATCTTGGAGTAGGGAAAGATAATACAGGAGTATTGTGTGTACTGTGCGATGGACTTGGAGGACACGGAAAAGGTGAGGTGGCTTCAAGATTTGTCGTTGAAGAAATGATAGAGTCGGTGTGTAACAAAGGTGTTAATGTTGAGCACGCCATTGTGAGTACACAGGAAAATCTATTGAAAAAACAGGAAAGGGAAAATGCTCAATCATCAATGAAGACTACGCTAACCTGCCTTTATATAGAGCAGGAGGATGCATCATATTATCATGTCGGGGATTCAAGGGTATATCACTTTGAGAGCGGAAAAGTTAAGGACAGAACCCTTGACCACAGTATTCCTCAGTTATTAGCAGCAAGGGGAGATATAAAGGAAAGTGAGATAAGACACCATCCTGACAGGAGCAGGCTTTTGAGAGTTGTGGGAACACCGTGGGACAGCCCTAAATACAGCGTCAGCAAAAAGATAAAGATAGGAAAAAAGACAACTTTTCTTATGTGCAGTGACGGTTTTTGGGAGCTGATAGATGAAAAGACAATGTGCAAACTGTTGAAAAAATCAGCAACACCAGCAGAATGGCTTGAAGAAATGAGAAAGATAGTACTAGAAAACGGCAGAGGAACGAATATGGATAATTATTCGGCGATAGCTGTTTTTATCAGATAAACAAAGATAAGTAGGAGTAGATGTATGGCAGTAAAGTGTAGTAACGGACATTGGTATGATCCAAAGATGTATAAGAGTTGTCCTCATTGCAAGAGGGCAGGAGAGCAGCTGAGTATATCTTTAGACGATGTGGAAGAAGATGACAAGACCGTATCTATTGCGGAAGTAGATATATCTCTTGGTGAACAGCTCGGTGAGATAATAGGCGGAAACTTTGAAAGTGCAGGAAATCTCATGCAGCCGGATATGGGCGAAATGCAGGAGAGTTCGTCAGAGGATGGTGATAAAACAGTATCTTTTGGATTTTTTGGAGTTACCAAAAAGCCGCCGGTAACGGGATGGCTCGTATGTATAAACGGCGATGAAAAGGGCAATGACTACAGGCTTCATGCAGGCAAGAATTTTGTAGGCAGAAGTCAGGCGATGGATGTTGTGCTTACTGATGACAAGAGTATTTCGAGGGAGAAACATTGCTCGGTCTTATATGACCCTAAGGGAAATGAGTTTTATGTGACGGCGGAAAAATCCAATATCGTTTATCTGAACGGGGATTTAGTGACAGAGCCGCACTCTTTGAAATTGGGTGATGTGATAAAAGTGGGAGAGACAGAGCTTAAATTTATACCATATTGTCAGGAGGATATAACATGGGAAAAAGAATAAGAAAGATAACATATGCGTTTCTAATCGTAGCACTGTTTACGGCATTAAATACAAAGGTGTCATATGCGGAGAGAAAGCAGTTAAATATTGAGCAGGCAGTAGGAAATCCTCCGGAGATAACAGCTTATGTAAATGGCGAAAAAGTTTCAAAAGATGCAGAGTACACAGCTTCTTTTAAGGGAAAAGACATTGAGTTTGAAACAAAAAGCGTGACTAAATTTGCAAAGGCAGATAAGCCTGTAAGATATGTTATATTTTTGGATAACTCAAAATCAGTTGACGAAAAACAGTTTAACGAAGTTAAGAAAAGTCTTGTAAACCTGAGAAAGAAAATAAGAAAGATTGACAAGATGGAGCTTTACACGGTCGGTGCTGACAGTAAACACGGAAATAAGGTTGAAGTCTTTAAGGCTGACGGAAAGTCGGACAAAAAAAGCCGTGACAAAGATATTAAAAAGATAAATAAGCTCAAGAGAAATAAAAATTATACGGTGCTGTACCGTTCGATAACAAAAAAACTTACGACAGTTGATAACTCATCAGAGCGAACAGTTATGTTTCTTATTACGGACGGAGAGGATGACAGTGCCGGAAAAGATAAGGAAGATTATAATGTAAATCCGGCAGTAAAGAAGTCTAAAGTACCGGTCTATGCGGTATTGCTGAAAAATGTAAGTTCAAAACCTAATCTTAGCAAGATAAAAAATACAAAGAAAAATATTCTTAATGAGAACTATAGCAGAGGTTATTATAAGGACTGCAGCAGCACAAAGGATGTAAAAAAAGGATTTAAAGAAATCAACAGGATATTGTTTGATGAGACATATGTATTAAAATTTAGAGCCGTTGACGGAAGTAACAAAACATTATCGTTGTCAGAGTCAAAGTTAAACATTGTTATGAAATCCGGCGGAAAGACAAAAGAAGCAGCTTTAGACAAAGAGGGACAGTTTGAATATACAAACAGCCAGAAAGATACTGACCGACCGAAAGTAAAGAGCATAGAACAGTCAGGGGACAATTCAATAAAAGTAAATATTGAAGATGGAACTACAAAAAACCTTACCGGTGCACAGGATAAGAGTAATTACCTTGTAAGGTTCAAAGGAAAAGACGCAAAAGTATGGGAAATATCAAACATAACCGTAAATGAACAGGAACATATATACACATTGTTCTTTAAAGACAAATTTTACACAGGCTCATATACATTGGAATGTAAGAATATTAAAGATGATTCCATGGAGAAAAATACGATAAAGACCAACAAGGTGAAATTTGAAGTTAAGGACGGGCTTAATCCGACAACCGAGGGAATCAAGCAGGCGGTAAGGACTTACTGGTGGATACTGGTTGTTCTCATAGTTATTGTCATAGGTGTGATAACTATCATAGTGATAAAGAAAAAGCCTGCAAATGTAGTGGAGGTGCCTGCCGATGACCTTATGAAAGCAGATTCAAAGCTGATAAGACTCATAATTACTGACAGGGCAGGAAAGATAAGAGAGGTAGAGTGGAATGTCGAGGGAAGTATCTTTGTAGGCAGGTCGAACATATGCAACATATATTTTGACGATGACAGGCTTTCAAGACAGCATTTTGCCATAGAAGTTACTAAAATGGCTTGCTATATAGAAGATCTGGAAACTACAAATTCAACTTTTGTAAACGGTGTGAAGATAACCGGAAAAAGGATGCTATTAGACGGGGATGTTATCACGGCGGGCAGAGAGAAATTTGAGTTTCACAGTGTAGAGAACGGAGGCGATGAGCAAGTTGGATAATTCAGATAGTTCGCTTAGGAAAGGTCATATCCTTGATCAGAAATACAGTATTAAAAAAGTTCTTGGCATAGGTGGATTTGGAAGAACATATCTGGCGGAGAGTATCTGGACACAGGAAAATTTCGCAATAAAGGAATACTTTCCGAATGACTGGGCAGTAAGAAGTGAGGACGGGATTTCACTTAGGGCTTTCGATGAAACAAAAAGAAGTTTTTATGAACATGGATTATCTGTTTTCGTAAATGAAGCAAAGATACTGAAAAATCTGAGAGAAGATGATGTCGTTGTAGATGTAAAGGACTTTTTCTATGAAAACAACACAGGATATATAGTCATGGAATATATACAGGGCTGCACACTTGCTCAGTATATGCAAAAACAAAACAGCATTATCCCGCTTGATATGGCAGAAGTGATAATCATAAGTGTTGCAAAGTCAATGTCAAAAATTCACCGGCTCGGACTGCTGCACAGAGATATAAGTCCGGACAACATAATGCTTTTAGAGGACGGCAGCATAAAATTGATAGATTTTGGAGCAACAAGGCAATATGCATTAAACGAAACAACGGATATGTCCGTTATGATAAAACCGGGATTTGCACCGATGGAGCAGTATTCCAGAACAGGAAAGCAGGGACCGTGGACGGATGTATATGCACTTGCTGCAACTTATTATTTTATCGTATCCGGTAAAAGACCACTTACTGCAGTGGACAGATGTGCCGGAGAGCAGCAGTTGTCCCTTAGCAGCGTAAATGGTAATGTGCCGGAAGAATTGAGCGAGGTTATAGATTGTGCACTGGAACTTGACTACTCCGTAAGAATACAGAACATGGAGGAATTTGTAAGGGAATTTGAAACTGCATACAGAGGCAGTGCAGATATTCCTGTTGATGTTTATCCGCATATCACTATGAAAATGCATGGAAAAACAAGAAAATGGAAGTTTATGCCTGATAAATGCGTCACCATAGGAAGGAGCATAAATGATTGTGATATATGTGTTGAGGAAGGTGATGTGAGCAGGATTCACTGTAAAGTGATGTATGATGCAATATCAAATCAGTTTAAGATATTGGATCTGTCTAAAAACGGAACATATACCCAAAATGGTCTTATCGGAAGAGACAGGAGTGCCATTTTAAATACCGGAGATGTGTTTTGGCTTGTGGACGAGCAGATTAAGTTTTATTTGGAGGTGAGATAGTTTTGTTTGGAAAAAGGAAAAAAGAACCACAACCTGAAATTAATATTCAGAGAAATGTTTCACATACTGTAGTGAGGACAGTGCCGGAGATAATTACCTGCAAATACTCGGCAACCGGAAACAGAAAATACCAGCAGGATGCGGTATATGTTTCGGGGAGTAAAAAAATAGCAGCCAACCGGAAAACAAGAGTGATGGCGGCTGTGTGTGACGGAATGGGTGGAATGGCAGACGGAGAGAAAGCGAGCCGCACAGCCATAACAATGTTAAAAGACGGATTTGAAAAGATAGAAAAAGACCCTAATGTCAATATACCGTTATTTTTTCAGAGCGGGATAAAAGCGATAGACAAAGTTATACATGATTTCCATGAAGAAGGAGAAAAAGGTTCAGGAACTACGATGGTTGCAGTAATAACTGAGGAAAACAGGCTTTACTGGGCATCAGTCGGTGACAGTAGGATATATCTTTTAAGGGGAGATGAGATAAAGCTTGTCACAAGAGATCACAACTATTATCTCCGTCTTATGCAGATGGTTGAAAATGGGAGCATGACAAAAGAAGAAGCAATGAGACACCGTCAGAAAGAGGCACTTATAAGTTTCCTCGGAATAGGCAATGTAAAACTTATGGATGTTATCGACAAGCCTTTTGAGATGCAGACGGGGGACATGGTTCTTTTGTGCAGTGATGGTGTCACAAAGACACTTTCAAAAGACAGGATAAAAATGATATTAAAGAATGATGCCGTATCAATGCAGAAAAAAGCAGAGATACTGGTTGAGGCAGCAGTGAGGGAAAATACACATTCCCAGGACAACACATCAGTTGCACTGCTTCAATATATAGAAACTAAAATAACAAAGGAGAGATAAATTATGAACTTAAGCAGATGTAGTAACGGACATTTTTATGATAAGGAGAAATTCCCAACCTGCCCATACTGTGCACAGGGAGCAGGAAATGATGACGGACTTACCTCAGTGTTTGATGAAAGTCAGGGAAATGATATAGGGGCAACACAGCCATTGACTTACAACAATCCTCCTCAGCAGCCACAGGCAGGAGGTTATGTTCAAAATAACATACAGACAGAACAAAATATGATGAATAATTTTGGCAGAGGCGGACATGAAGAGGTGGCTGACGCGACAGAGACTTTAGGCGGCAATCCGGATAGTCTGGGCAGCAGTCAGGATAGTTTTATAGGAAGAACTGAGCCAAGAAAGCCATCTGTTCAGGAGGTACAAAAGATAACGCCGGGCGGTGTCATGGAAGAGGATGATGACCATACGGTAGCATTTTATGATGATATTTTTTCATCACCGACCACGAGCAAGGCTAATACGGTTCCTGTTAAGGAAACCGTGGCAAAAGAGCCGGTAAAAAGGTCAGTATCGACACCTTGCACAGGCTGGGTCATTGCACTTGACGGAAATCATCTGGGCGAGGATTTCAGACTTAAGGTTGGAAAGAACTTTGTCGGCAGGGATGCATCAATGGATATAGCACTTGTGGGGGACAAGAGTGTTTCAAGAAATAAGCACGCAATACTTGTATATGAACCAAAACAGCATTTATATCTTGTTCAGCCGGGAGAGTCAAGCGAACTTGTCTATCTGAACGATGAAGTAGTATTAAGTCCTATGAAGCTTCAGGCATACGATGTTATCACGGTCGGTGAAGTAAAACTTTTATTTATGCCGTTGTGTGGTGCGAAGTTTAACTGGACGGACTATTTAACACAAAACAGACAGTAAGTCAGATATGTGAGGTTGTATATGAACAAATTGGCTAAGTTTTTCAGGATAGCAGTTGTTTTTCTGTTATTGGCAGACATAGGATTTTTATTTATGCCTGTGATAAAAACTGTTCAGGAGAATTATCCGACTGATATTTACAGTCAGGCAGATTTTATAAAGGACACCTTTTCAAAATTTATAATGGGAAAGTCGGGATTAAAGATTTCGGGCAGTCAGGCACTTGAGATAATGGTATTTATCGTTCTTCCGGCACTTCTTTCGGTTATTTTTATGATAGTAAGCATTGTTGCAGGAAGCAGGCAGATAATATCAGGATTTGCGGCGATTGTTACGGCGGTATTAAATATAGTCTTTACAACAAAAGCAACCGGTATAGGTCAGATTTATAAAAAACAGTATCAGGATATAGTAAGATTGCGTGGACTAAATATGATAATGGTATTAGCAGTGATGCTGATAATCTGCGGAATACTTATAATCATAACAAAACCTGCAAAGGCGAAAAAGAACAAGGATAAAGACAATATGATACCTGATGTTGAGCAGATACATCAGGAGCGGATAAAACCAAAATATGAATTTATCGACGAAGCAAGACCTGAGCAGGCTGGTACTTCGGCAGCAGAACAGGTTCAAAATGCACAGCAGGTACAAAGCGGTGAAGTCACACACGATGCGGGTACGGTACAAAATATTGAAAATTTACAGAAAGCACAGCCGGATGATTCAGGTCAGGGAAGACCGAGAGGAGTTATGGTCGGCATTACGGGAATGTATGCCGGAGCTGAGATACCTTTTAAACCGGGCGAAGAATTAAAGTTTGGCAGAGACAATGTAAATGATGTTGTATTCCCGGAGGCACGCAAGATAAGCCGTACTCACTGTACCATAACATGGGATGCACAAAAAGAGGAATTTTATATTGTTGACAATTCTTCAAACGGATGCTTCATAAATGAGATGGATGAATGTATTCCGCAAAATCTGCCTATCAGACTGGAAGTCGGAACTATCCTTGACATAGGCGATGATACTAATCGTTTCAGATTAGAGTAAAAAAGAAATGAGGACAGGTTATGGCAAATGAATTATGTATGAACTGCTTTAGTGTCAAAGGACCGTATGAGGTGTGCCGTTATTGCGGTTATGTGGAGGGAACACCTCCGGAGCAGCCGCACTATCTCAGACCGGGAACAGTTTTAAAAGGACATTTTATTGTTGGAACGGCAATAGGTGTCGGTGGTTTCGGAATAACTTACAAATGTTATGATGCGACACTTGGTGTCATCGTTGCGATAAAAGAGTTTTTCCCGGTAGGTCTTGTAAACAGGTCACCGGGAGAGATGAAAGTAGGTCTTTTGTCCGGTGAGAAAGAGAAGCAGTATAAAAATCAGATAAAGCGTTTCCTTATGGAGGCTCAGAGTATCGCACAGTTTGGAAAAGCAAATGACATAGTAAATGTGTTTGATTATTTTGAGGAGAACAATACGGCATACATAGTCATGGAATATATAGATGGTGTACTTCTCAAAGATTACCTTGAAAAACAGGGTGCACTGTCGCCGGATATAGCGATGACTATCATAGAACCGGTAGTTGAAGCCTTAAAAAAGATACACGCAAGTGGGATTATACACAGGGATATAAGCCCGGACAATATATTTATTGCAGGTGAGGACTCGGTAAAAGTATTTGATTTTGGTGCGGCGATATTAAATGACGAAAGCGGAGCAAAAGAGGGCGAAAAAGTCATAAAGGTAGGATATTCCGCACCGGAACAGTACAGAGACAGTGCCGGGCAGGGATATTTCACTGACATATATTCGATAGGTGCGATACTGTACCAGATGATAACGGGACAAAAGCCTATTGAGTCTACCGAGAGGGAATACAAGGACGAACTCAAATCACCGTTAGAACTTGGTTTTGACATAGAGCCAAATCTTGACAGGGCGATAATGGAGGCATTGGCGGTGCAGCCGGCACTCAGATTTCAGGGAATACAGCAGTTTGATGATGCGATAAACGGCAAGAGAAAAGCGGAATATCCAAAAGTAAAACTGCGTATAAGGAAAAGAAAGAGGATAATGGTTGCCTGTATGTCGCTGCTGGCACTTGCGGCAATAGGGGTTGGCGGCTTATTTTTCAATAATAAAATAAAGCATAGTGACAAACTGTATAACGAGAATGCAAAGATAGAAAAGGCAACTGACATAGTTGTATGGGTAGATAACGATAAAATGAAAGATACAGTTGAAAAGACTGTATCCCGTGCAAATATGAAAGTTAAATCTGCCGTAAAAAGTACAAAAACTTCAGACGGAGGTCAGTTTACAAAAGAGCAGAAAGCTGAAAATCCTAAGATTACCGTGGAAGTAAAGAACATAAGTGATAAAAACAGCGGTTACAAAGATATGGATGCTGCACTTAAGGCTGCAAAAGATGGCAAAGAAAAATATCCTGACATGATACAGACGGATGATATTACGGATATAACATCAGGTGAAAAGAAAATGGTGTCACTTAAGGATAATGTCTATGCGATGCTCAACCTCAGAGATTACAGCTATATGTCAGCTTATTCAAAATATTATCCTGATATGAAGCAGATGCCGACATCGTTTGATATTGTCCTAATGTATGCATTAAAGGATATTCAGACCAGCCGGGACAAAAAGTCTCTTATGGAGAGCAGATGGTATGGCAAAGATGGAGATTATGACAACTGTAAGACTGTGGAGCTTGATGAGATACTGAAAAATGCAGGAAGTGGCAGTGAGTCGGTATATATTGACAGGAAATACCGCACATTACTCTCACTTTATCAAAACAGCACTGATGTAAATAGTGACGGAACATGGGATTCATCGGATGAGGATATAAAAAGCAGCATAAAGCAGTTTGATGATGTATCAGCGGATACAGTTTCATGGCTCAAAGATAAAAATAATTACGGAAAAAAGCAGTTTGAAAGTAATAGTGAGAATTATCTAAAAGGAATAAATATCATTTCAGGAATAGAGTACCGCAAGGAACTTTATAAGACACAGGCGGCAGAAAGTGATGGCTACAGACTGCTTATACCTGTTATTGACGGAAAGATGCTTGTAAGATATACGGGAACTTTCTCAATCTTTGACAATGATGACAAAGACAAAAAGCTTGCATCTGAAAGATTATTGTACTACATGGTAGCACAGGATGATTTTGAAGATGGTGAGATACAGAACTATCCGCTAGTTTTAAGTTCAAACGGACTTGAAGCGGCAACAGCCATCTCAGGACAGAGAAGTCTTGAGAAAATGATAAAAGAAATTCAGACACCTTGCATTATGTTAAATACAAATGATGGGAAGATAAATGAAAAGTAATATTTGAAAAGGACAAAAGGCTTATGCAGAACAGTGACAGATTACAATCAACGGTTTATGTGGATAACACAAAGTATTACGGTTCTTCTAATAAACTTATCGTTTTGAGCAACGGACAGATAACAGAGTATGACCTTGCCGGGATGAAAAAAGACAGACTGTTTTTTGGAAGTTCGATGCAGTGTGACATAGTTATAAATGACCCGGTGATTTCAGAAATACAGGGAAAAATAAAACTTGTAAATGATATGGTCTATGTCGGGGATCTGGATGACAGTGGAAAAATGTATCTGTATCGTGACAGAAGTTACCATCCGATGTTTGCCAAAAAGTATTATGTAAAACAGCCGGGTGATATGTTTATCAGGATAGCAGGGAGCAGCAGTTACAGCAGTAAAAATGTAATACTCGTATTTTCAAGTATTTCAAGAAATTCAGTCTGGAGCACAAAAAAACTTACAAAACCTCAGACAACGATAGGGCGTGACAGCCGCAATGACATAGTGCTTGAAAATCCGGGTGTGTCAAGGAAACACGCACTTCTTGTAAATAGTGCAAACGGCTATGTGATATATGACAACAACAGTGTGAACAGTATTTATGTAAACGGCGAAATCGTGCAGAGGGCAGGCAGTATGGAAGTACATGACGGCGATATAATACAGATTGCCGGCATAACTATGTTCCTCTCGGAAAACAGTGTCATATACCAGCAGGCGGCAGGCGGAGCATCATTGGAGCTGCACAATGTAAACAAGATTGTCGGCAAGGCTGATGACAGAAAAAAAATATTAAATCATGTTTTCTGTGACATAGGAAACAACGAGTTCGTAGCCATTATAGGTGGTTCGGGAGCAGGCAAGACCACGGTTATGAATGCGATGAGTGGATTTGACTATGACATTTCCGGAAAAGTTTATTGCAATGGAATAGACCTCAGAAAGAATTTTCAGTCACTTAAAAATATGATAGGTTTTGTGCCGCAGCAGGACATAATATATGAAAATCTCAAATTGAGAAGAATGTTAGAATATACGGCACAGTTAAAGATGCCGCCAGATACGACAAAGGGAGAGAGAGACGAGAGAATACAAAAAGTCTTACAGATGGTGGGACTTGAGGAAAGAGCAAATGAATATATAAGAAAACTCAGTGGAGGCCAGAAAAAGAGAGCGAGTATAGCAGTTGAGCTTCTCGCAGACCCCGGACTGTTCTTCCTTGATGAACCTACATCAGGTCTTGACCCTGATACAGAGAAAAGTCTTATGAACACGCTTGCAAAACTGTCAAAAACAGAGAATAAGACAATAATCATGGTAACACATACAGTGCAGAACATAAACCTTTGTGACAAAGTTATCTTTATGGGACCGGGAGGAAAAATCTGTTACTGTGGCAAACCGGACAAAATGTATGAATATTTTGGAAAAGACAGTCTTGTGGATGTGTATAGCGAGCTTGCTTCGAATGTTGATATGTGGAATATGAAATATCTTATGCTTTATAAAGAGCAGCATCTTGACAGGAACACGGAGATACCTGAAGTAAATGAGAATGAAAAAATATCAGACATGATAAAAGATTCAGGAAAGAAAACATCACCGTTAAAGCAGCTTGGAGTTCTCACAAAGAGATATTTTGAACTTGTTTTTAATGACAGACAAAGACTTTTATTGCTTTTATTGCAGCCGTTCATAATAGCTCTTTTGTTAAAAGTAGTGGCAAAAAAAGATGTTTTTAAGATATATGACTCGACACAGTCGATAATGTTTGCACTTGCCTGCTCCGGAATATGGATAGGCTTGTTCAACACGATACAGGAAGTATGTAAGGAAAGACCTATACTGAAGCGTGAATACATGGGAAATCTGAGACTATGGACATATATATTGTCAAAATATATAGTTCAGGCGGTTGTGTGCTTTATGCAGACTACCATCTTGACGGGATTGTTTCTGGTGCTTATGAAACACGCACCTAAAAAGGAACAGGTACTTCCAACTCCGCAGCTTGAGATATGGCTCACGATATTCCTTACGATATATGCGTCTGCAGCATTGGGACTTATAGTGTCATCATGTGTAAGAAACAGTGACAGGGCTATGGCACTTGCACCGTTTGTACTTATAATACAGCTTTTATTCTCAGGCGTATTATTTGAGTTAAAAGGTGCAGCAGACAAAATATCTTACATTACTGTCAGCAGATGGTCTATGGAGTGTCTTGGAAATATCACAAACTTAAATAAACTGAATATGAAAGTGACAGGAATGCCACATGAACATAATGATTTATACAATAGAGGAGCATCACATCTGACTAATACATGGCTGATATTATTTTTAATGATGGCAGTATGCGGAGTGATAAGTGTAATTGTACTTAGAAATCTTAAGAAAGATACACGATAGGAGGTAAAAGACATGAATAAAAAAAATATGGCAATGCTGGTTGCAATAGCAATGATTTTTTCTTTATTTACCGGGATAAACTTTGGGACAGGAAAAGCACAGGCAGAAGTGACAAATCCAGAAGAAATTATAGCAGCAACAAACTGTGCGATAAATGTTAGTGGAGAAAGTGGTAGTGTAGCCGGTGAAGAAGCTGCAGGGTCTTGGAGCAGAGAATATAAAGAATATAGTGGTACGGCAGAATTAGAAACAGAGGCAGTATCTAAAGCTGCATTTACTATTAGTGCAACTACAACTGCTGTTGCTTCTTACTATTATATAGAAGAAGTTGCGGATAGTGACAATTATAATTATACTGTAAAGAATTTAGATGCGTTGGAAAGTTTAGAGAGTGCACATTGGAATAAATATGAAAATCAAAAAATAACATTATCAGATTATGCAGGAAAACGGATAGTAATTTATGCAAAATTTGAGTCACCATACGGAAATGTTGCTTATCTGCACACAAAGATTATCAAGATAGCAGAAGCTACTCCAATGGAGACCCCGACAGCACCGACAACAGAGCCGAGTCAGAGCCCGACAGGAGCACCGACAACAGAGCCAAGCCAGAGTCCGACAGGGAAACCAACTGCAGAGCCAAGCCAGAGTCCGACAGGGAAACCAACAGCAGAGCCAAGTCAGAGTCCGACAGGAGAGCCGACAACAGAGCCAAGTCAGAATCCGACAGGAACACCAACAGCAGAGCCAAGTCAGAATCCGACAGGAACACCAACTGTAGAGCCAAGTCAGAATCCGACAGGAACACCAACAGCAGAGCCAAGTCAGAGTCCAACGGAGAATCCGACGACAGAGCCAAGTCAGACCCCTATGGTGACACCTACAGTAGAGCCATCAAAAACTCCTGATAAGAAACTTTCAGTAAATTATGACAACTCTGACAAATATGTAAAAAGCGGTACGGCATTAAATTTAAAAGTAACTGTAAAGACAGATGCCCAGTGTACTTATAAATGGTACAAAAAAGGCAGTGACAAATCATTGTCTGAAAAGAGCAGCTACAAGACACGTAAAAATGCAAAAATAGGAAAATACACCTACTATTGTGAAATATCAGCGGATGGATACGAGACTGTTAAATGCGATTTTACGGTTATGGTTTACAAACCGAATGTTACGGTTGCATGGGGAAGTTCGGCATCATCAAAGGAAATATTTGGCACAAGCCTTAAAGTTAAAAAGATTACGGTACCTTCAAAATACAAGAAAAATCTTTCTGTAAATGCAAAGACCGGAAAGGTAAGCGTGAAGAAATATTTTTCAGGCAAGGCTGTTGTCACATATGTCATTGGAAAAAATAAGATTAAGATTACGGTGAAATCTAAAATTCCACAGATTAAATATACGGCGACATATTCAA
Source organism: Clostridium sp. AM27-31LB (assembly GCF_003480745.1). Lineage (NCBI taxonomy): Bacteria > Bacillati > Bacillota > Clostridia > Eubacteriales > Clostridiaceae > Clostridium > Clostridium sp. AM27-31LB. The sequence continues at coordinate 125,510 of NZ_QUJS01000001.1, forward strand.
AGAAAAAACAGCAGTTGGAAATAAAAATTAACCGCTTTGTTATGAGTAATCTAAGCCATGTATATATTATGGCAAAAGGTAACAATCATTGGAATTCAAGATGTTATAAACTGGTTAAACTGCCTATTAAGAAAAAGAAAAACAGTGTGATTATAAAAGGATATACGGTTAAAATAACCAACTTTGAAATGAAATTTTTATTAAACACAAATGCTGATACTTATAAGGCATGGAAACACAATAAAAAATCTAAAACCAATGTAGTTAAGCAGAAATAATGTAAAGGTCAAAAGCAGAAAGTAATGTATGTTTATATGCAGAGTGATATCTGCCTGTATGACCTGTTAAACACCGACAAGTTTATGTAAATATATACGGAAATGAGGGAACGCTATGAAAATTTGTATGGGTTGTATGAACCAGGTTTCTGACAACGACAAAATATGTCCGGCTTGCGGATATGACCAGTCGAATGTCAGGGAAAAATCATATTATCTGGACCCGGGTACTATTATCGGAGGAAAGTTCATCGTAGGTAAAGCGTTGGAGTACGGCGGATATACGGTAAAATACCTCGGCTTTGATGCCGAGGCACAGCATAAAGTCATAATAAGCGAGTATCTTCCTAGTGACTTTTCAACCCGTTCTGACGGAGAGAGTGAAGTTACCATATATTCAGGAGATGCGTACGAACAGTTTTCACATGGTCTTGAAACATTTTTAAATGAAGGAAATAAGATACAGCAGCTTGCCGATACACAGGGAGTTGCAAAAGTTTATGACTGTATAGCTGAAAATGATACAGGGTATGTTATATCTGAGTACCTTGTGGGAACAACATTAAAAGAAGTTCTTGATACGGGAAAGGTATATAAACCTGAGGAGGCAAAACAGTTTATATCACAGATACTTATCGGACTTATGAAAGTGCATCCACTAGACATTATCCATTGTGATATAGCACCGGAAACTATCTTTATAACTGAGCAGGGTGAAGTAAAACTGTTAGACTTTGGTGCAACAAGATATGTAACAACAGCAAATTCAAAAAGTCTTGCCATCATATTAAAACAGGGCTATGCACCGGAAGAACAGTACAGAAGCCAGGGAAAAAGAGGTCCGTGGACGGATGTCTATGCTCTTGCGGCAGTCATGTATAGGATGATAACGGGAAAAGTGCCGCCTGAGTCTGTAGACAGAGCATTATCTGATGAGATAACAGAGCCGTCAAAATTAAACACAGGTATAAGCCAGTCGATGGAAAACGCACTTATGAATGCCTTAAATGTGTATCAGGATGACAGGACAAAGACTGCACAGGAGTTTTACAAAGAGCTTAATTCTTCTGATACAAAAAGACGCAAAGTAAAGCGTGCAAAGCGTGATACGGGAAAAATGCCTATATGGGTGAAAGGTCTTGTCGCAGTCGTAGGTGTAGCTGTTATAGCCGGAGGCGCAGTTGTGATAAAAGGACTGCATGACGGAGGAAGCAGCAACCAGGGTGCGACACAGGAAAAATTTAAGATTGTCAGCGAAGTAAAAAGCGGTGATATGACGATTGCTGATTTTGATAAAGAGTGGACTGATTTTGGTCTGAAAAAAGGAAACAGGACTGTTGAGTACAGATATGACCCAAACAATGCCGAGGGTACGGTACTTGAATACAATGATATGACAAATGATGTGCTTAAGGACGGAAGAACTTTGGATGAAGTGAACTCGGACATAAAGAAAAACAGGACGGTATATGCAAATGTCATAGTCGCAAGTACGAAGAATGTAACATTTTCAGAAAAATGGCTTAAAAACTGCACCAACACTAGATGGGCTCAAAGTGCGTCTGTCAAAAAGCGTATAAAAGCATCTAAAGATGTATATATGCAGAGCTATATACCTGACGGAGTCAGCCTGAAAAAGGGTGATGATACACAGGCTTACGGAACTTTGTCAAAGATAATATATGACAAAAATATGATAGACCTTGATGCGATAAGAAAGAAATATGCTTCTGATACGGCGAAAGCTGACAGCGAGATAAAGAAACAGACTGCAAAGATAAACGGAATGGATACTTCCAAGAAGAAGATTCAGTTTATATACCATACCGGTGCATATTACACAATGTCGAAAGCAAATTGCAAGAGATACGGTACATTTGAAGGAAAGAGTATATCGTCAGTTAAGTTTGTCTACAGCAAAAATCCTAAAGACCATAAAACAGGCAACAGGGCAAGACTTCGTACACTGTCGTCGGACAAATATTCAAGTGAGTATGTAAGTTTCAGATATGGCAGGGGAACTATTGTAAAAGTTCTCTCTAAAAGTCTTAAAAATAAAAAGGGCTATGACGGAAGAAATGATGATTCTGAAAACGGTGACGGAAAGCTTTTTGCCACTGTCAGAAGCCATGTATCGATAAACAGTTCACTTACCGTTGCAAGACTGAAAAGATATGCTTCAAATGCCGGTGCATCACTTGGAACAAAATATCCTGACAATTATATCGTCAAAAAAGTATGGGTAAACGGAAAGTCAAATGTTACTGAGTTTAAGCAGGGCGACAGGCTTAAGATTTCTGCTGAGCCGAAACCAACACCAAAGCCGGTAGTGACAAAGAGACCTGAAACAGTTACAAAACCAAGTGGCAATAGCGGCAGCAGTAACAGCACACCTAAAAAGCCTAGTGGTGGTAGCAGTAAAAAGAAGGGTGACAGCTATAATGATTTTGGGCAACAACCATGAAAATAGCTAGTAGTATTAAATCTTTCAGGAGGAAACATATATGCGATTTTGTTATAGCTGTATGCGGCAGATAGCTGACAATACAAAGGATATCTGTCCGTATTGTAAAGAAAAATTAAATATAGAATACAATGCTGATATGTGTCTCAAGCCGGGTACGGTATTGCAGGGAAAGTTTATCGTCGGCAAACTGCTTGGCTCAGGTGGATTTGGAAATACCTATATAGGCTGGAACAACCTTTTGCAATGCAAAGTCGCCATAAAGGAGTATTTTCCTAAGCAGCTTTCCGGCAGAGAGAGAACTACGGGCACTGTATCGGTAATATCAGAGAGCGTAAGGCATGAGCGTTTTAAGATAGGTCTCCGTCACTTCCTCGAAGAAGCGAGAAGTATAGCAAACCTGCAGGATGTAAAAGGTGTTGTTCAGGTTTACAGCTTCTTTGAGGAAAACAACACCGGTTACATCGTGATGGAGTTCCTTGAAGGAATGGATGTAAAACATATCCTTAAACTTAAGGGCAACAGAGTGGAGTATGACTGGGCAAGACGAGTTGTGCTTACGATACTCTACACTCTTAAAGAAATACATAAGCGTGGTGTAATACACAGGGACATAGCACCTGACAACATTATTGTTACAAACGAAGGTGTTATCAAACTTATAGACTTCGGAGCGGCAAAATATGCCGAGCGTGTTGAAAATGAAAATACGGCGATCGTGCTCAAAGAGGGTTATGCACCTATCGAGCAGTATGGAAGAAAAGCGGTGCAGGGACCATATACGGATCTGTATGCGGTAGCGGCACTTTTCTACAGAATGTTGACGGGTGCAAAACCCCAGCCTGCAAATGACAGGACACAGGAGGATAAGCTGCTTACATTGTCGGAGGTCGGAATAAATATTCCGGAGCAGGCAGAATTTGCCATAATGACCTGCCTTAATATACAGCCACAGTTCAGGCTTCAATGTGCGGAAGATTTCATGGAGGCACTCGATGGCAAAAATTTCGTTCCGGTATATGAGCCGGAATGGATTTTGCCAAAAGTAAAGGACGACCAGGACACGGTCGGAAACCGTCTGAAGCAGAAGTTTATGGCGATGGCGGCATGGCAGAGGGCAGCAATACTTGCAGGCAGCATGGCTGTTTGTGCAGGTGCGGTATTTGCAGGTGTAAGTGTTGCAAACAGAGTCATAAATAAAAACAGAGGTGACAATTCCGGTTCAAATGTTGAAAAGATGGCAGCATATCAGAGAGGAAACACCACCTGGGAAGAATATAAGAAAAATCTGGATGATGCAGGCTGCAAGGCAAAAGTTACATATATATATGATAAAGCCTGTAAGAGCGAGAAAGTGGAGGACACTGAGCCGAGACAGGGAGCAGATATTCCGGATGACAAAGTCGTAAAAGTGACCGTCAGAAGTGCCGGGAAAGTCACCATAGAAAAAATGACTAAAATGTCAAAAAGTGAGATAGAGACAAACCTTAAAAATGCAGGAGTCACATCAGACATAAGTTTTAAATATGACTACAATTCGGCTTCAAAAGACAAGTGCTTCAAACAGAGCAAGAGCGGCGATGTTTCATCAAAAGATATAGACAAACTTAAATTTTATATATCATGGGGCAAAAAGGACAAGTATGTGTTCAAACTGCCAAACTTAAAGGACAAAAATCTTGATGAGGCAAAATCTGTTATAGATAAGCTGAATAAAAAGTATAAGTGCAAGATAAAGCTTACGACAAAAGACCAGGTTATAAGCGAAAGTGTTGCTAAGGGTGACATAATAAGCCAGGAACCAAAGTCAGGAAAAAAATATAACAGTAACAGCAAAGACAAAAATATCCCTAAAAAGGAAAAAGTTCCTAAAAAAGTAAGTATTGTGGTAAGTCTCGGTGCACCGACACCTACTCCTGCACCTACTGAACCGCCTGCACCTGCGGCACCGAAGCCTGACAGCAGCAAAAAAACGGATAAGTCGAAAGGAAAAATGAACTATAATGTTGCTTCGGGTGGAGGCAGTAAGAAAAAAACTACAGGTAAAAAGTCAGACAAGAAAAAATCAAAGAAAAATTCAAGCACTGATGAGTTTGTAAGTGATGACAGTGACTTTGATTTTTAAATGTAGAATAAGTATTTACCCGCTTTTTGTAAAGTATTAAGCGGTGGATAAGGCAGATTGCGAATGTACGCTTTATTAAATATCTTTAAATATAGAAGGAGGTGGTAAAAATGGACAAAACACTTGTTGACCCCAACAGGCTTTGTATGGGATGTATGGAGTTATTGGAAAACACCGGTGTGCCATGTCCAAAATGCGGATTTTCATTAAAAGATTATCAACAGCCGGAAAATGGTATGCCACCGTACGAGATACTCAACGGCAAATATCTTGTCGGAAAGGTCATAGGAATAGGTGGTTTTGGCATTACCTATATAGGATGGGATTTTTACCAGAGTAAAAAGGTGTGTATAAAAGAATATTTTCCAAAAGGCGTGGCAAAGAGAGAGCAGACGACAACCTATTCCACGGAATATAGTACATACAGTATGGATGTGTTTACGGTAAATACAAAAAAGGCTGCTTATCTTGGCGGTCTTAAGGGATATATAAAAGAAGCAGAAACACTCTCAAAATTTTATGGTATGCCGGGAATAGTTTCCGTAAGGGATTTCTTTTACGGAAACAAGACGGCATATATAGTTATGGAATATATAGACGGGATAAATTTCAGGCAGTTTGCAAAAAGCTCAGGTGGAGTTTTACAGAGTTATATATTGTTTGAACTTTTAAAAGATGTTATTAAGGCATTGAACAGCGTGCACAAGGCTGGTGTGATACATAGGGACATAAGTCCTGACAATATTATGCTCAACGACAAATTTAAGGCAAAACTGATAGACTTTGGAGCTGCAAAACACAGTGGAGCAGGACAGGAGACATCCATTTTTCTGAAACATGGTTATGCACCTATAGAGCAGTATGACAGAAACGGAAATCAGGGACCGTGGACAGATGTGTATAGTCTTTGTGCCACAATGTATTATCTGCTGACGGGGATAAAATTGCAAAAAGCTTATGAGCGTGTCGCAGAAGATAAGACAATACCTCTTAATATGTTCAATATAGAAATAGAAGATTATCAGGCAAATGCTATATTAAAAGGTCTTAATGTGCAGATAGAGGACAGATACCAGTCAATGGCAGAGTTGTATTATGACCTTTATCATGAGTATCTGCCGGGAGAAAAGCCGCAAAAACCGACTGCCGAGGCAGTGAGGCAAAAGACAATGCCTGAGATAATGCCAATACCTGATATTACAAGAGAAGAAGCAGCAATGCAATATTTAAAACAGCACAGTGAGGATTGATATGGAAAAGACAAAGATTTGTATGGGATGCTTTGAGGAACTGCCCGACGATGCCACGGTATGCAGTATATGTGGATTTGACAACAAAACCATAAAGAGGGAAGTTCAAAAATGGTGTCAGGGTGCGGTCATAGAAAAGAGATGGCTTTTGGGATGCCGTTTCAGTCAAAGCGATACATATACGATATGGAGAGCATGGGACAGTGTGCTGGAGATAAAATGCTTTTTGCTCGTGCTTAATGATGACAGCGACATGGCTCTTTCGGATATAGCAGTCTTATCGAAAGAAAATGACATTGATTTTAAGATATTGTCGGCAGGGATTGTGCTTGACAGGAAAGTTTTATGTATTTCGGCAGACAGAACTGATATTAAGGAAGATGAGCTTTGCATAAAAGAAAATGTCCGGGGCGAAAAAGACATAATATCCCATATTGACAATGGAAATACAGATAAAAATGATATATTGCCTGCGGATACTCTTTTAAATGACAGGTATCAGATATTAGGTATCGTAGGGATTGGCGGATTTGGAATTACTTATCTTGCAAAGGATATAAATCTTTTGAGAAATGTAGCCGTTAAGGAATATTTTCCTAAACAGTGGGTTCAGAGAGAACAAAATTATGTATCAATAAGACATTCGGGCATGGTTGAGCCGTTTAAATACGGACTTAAATCCTTTGTCAGTGAGATAAAAATGACAGCTAAATTTATACACACTGAAAATATCGTGACGGTAACCGATGCCTTTTTTGAAAATGATACTGCATACATGGTAATGGAGTACATACAGGGGGAGAGCATAGGCAGAGAGCTTAGAAAGAGAAAAAATAAATTGTATGATACGCAGGAGATAAAAGAGATATTTGTTCCGGTATTAAAAGCACTTTCTAATATGCACGAAAGGAAAATGATACATTGCGACATATCACCTGCAAACATAATAAGGAAGAAAAACGGTGAGATTGTTCTTATAGATATGGGGGCGGCAAAGTATATATATGATAAGAAAATGACATTTACGGCGTCATTCTTAAAGCCGGATTATGCCGCTCCTGAACAATATCAGACGGCAAAATCGGGCAAGGCAGGCAACGAGGGGACATGGACGGACATATATGCCGTCGGTGCGACAATGTATCATTGTCTTACATTAGAGAAAGCACCGGATGTGATAAAAAGACTTGAAAGCGGAACAGATAAGATAAAAGTAGAACACAGATTTAAGCTCCGTGACAGAAAAAAGTGGATAAAACTGGCGTGTGACTGCATGGAACTTGATAGGACAAAGAGGATACAGGAGTCATATACGGTGTTAGAAAGAATTGATGAATTGAGTTAGGAGGTACACATGGAGAAAAAAGGTTTTAAATGGCAGATGTGTGTCGGTGCTGTTTTTATGATAATCATAATAATATCACTGTTTTTGCCGTCAATGAGCATTTCGGGAGAAAAATATCTGAAAACGGCAGTACAGATAAATAAGTATGCAAAAGACGAGGACTCAAAAACAGCAAAAAAGGCACAGGTTGATAAAAAAGTCATAGACAAATACAAAGAAAATACAAGTAAATGGGATGATAAGGTAAAAGAATTTGATGATAAGATTGATAAGAAAGACAAAGGAAGTTCTATCTCACAGATAATGTTAGTCAAATGGCTCTTTACTGCTGATGATGAGATTGACGATATAGAGGGAATAACAAAAAAAGCCGGTGAAAAAAAATCAGGCAGTAAGAGTGCACAAAATACAGGTATTCTCTCGGCACAGAAAGCATCGGCAAAGGTGAAAAAATCTTCAAAGAAGTCAACAAAGAAATCAACCAAAAAGACAACAACGAAAAAGAAAAGTTCAAAAAGTAAAAATAAGGCAAAAAAATCGACGGCTAAAAAAAGCAATTCCGCTAAAAAATCGGCAAAAAAGCTTAGTGACAGTGATGTAAAGAATGTATTTAAGATTATGGCAATATTATTGTTAATTCCTGTACTTTTGGCAGTAGCATCGCTTATAGTCATTGCTGTCACAGGAAAGACAAACCAGATAATGATGATAGCCACGGGAGCAGTGACAATTGTTGTAAGGCTTATCTATTCATTTATGATACCGGGAATGATATGGGACAAGATAGACGATTATGTAAAAAGTATCACGCTTGTCGATGCAAGATTGTTTGATATAGACGGTGTAGGCAAATATGCCGTGTCAAAAATAATGAGCAACTGCACGGGAGCAGGTGTATATGTAACACTTTTGGCAGGAGTGTTTCTCATTGTAGCAGGAATACTCTTTATGACGGCATTAAAACCTGAAATGGAAAAGGAGGAGTCAGAGGAAGAATGGGATTTTCCGATACCACCGATACCGCCACAGCCGATAAATCCACAATATCCATATGACCCGCCGATGCCGCCACAGCATGATGATGGAAAAAATCAAATTTTTACACCGCCGACACCAAATCCGGATGGTTATGTTGGTGAAGATGGAAAGCATTATATGACGGGAATGCCACCAGAGGATTTTGTATCAGAAAATTATGCAGGAGATATGACAGTAGCAGGTGAAGATATAGGCACTGGTGCAGAGCCAGAGCCGGGAGGATATAAACCTACACCGGGCATGATTCCAAAATCTGGATGTTTATATGGAATGGAGGGAGAATACAGTTCTTCTGAACTTGTGATGAATGACGGAGATGAAGTGATACTCGGCAGAGATCCGAAGTGTGCGACACTTGTATTTAGTTATCCGAAGATAAGCAGAAGACATTGTGGAATAAGATATAACGGTACAGAGCAAAGATATTATGTTATAGATTATTCATCAAATGGAATTGAATTTTCGGATGGAACAAAAGCAATAAAAGGTCAGTATGTAAGTGTTGCACCGGGAACAATATTGTATATGGCAGGAAGACATGAAGCAATAAAACTGGGATAAAGTTATCAGCCGCAAAAGCAAAGCATTATTGTTCACATTTACAGTGTGGATGGTAACGCAAAAAAACTGGTGCGGAGGATGAACAGTCAGGGTGAAGTATGAGGTAGGATATGTTACGGATAGGAATATGTGATGATGACAGAGAGTATAGAGAAAAGATACATGATTTAGTGATACATTCAATATTTTCTTATGACGATGCACAGGTAGTACATTATATGTCGGGAAAACAGGTGGTTGATGATATAGAAAAAGAAGAATTTGACATTGACCTGCTGCTTTTAGACATAAATATGCCGGAATATGACGGATTGAATACTGCAAAATATATACGGGAAAACAATGTTGATGTGGATATTATATTTATAACTGTATCTGCGGAGCATATATTTGACGGATATACTTATAAGGCATTTTCATACATATTAAAGCCTGTAGACAAAAAGCGTCTAGATGATGAAATAGGCAGGTACATGACAGAACGGTCGAAATGCACAAACTGCCTGCATATATCAGTAAATGGAAAAAAAGAGCAGATACTTCTTGATAAAGTCTATTATTTTGAAGGCGAAAAAAGAAAAATAAAAATATACCAGAAAGGCGAGAGTATAAGCTTTTATGCCAAAATGAACGAGCTTGAAGAAATGCTTAAACAGTATGGATTTGTAAGGTGTCATCAGAGTTATCTGGTAAACAAAAAATATATAACGGGAAGTTCGAGAACAGAGATAAAAGTAGGTGAAAGTGTATTACCGATAAGCAGACGCTATCAGGAAGAAATCAAAAAAATATTATAGGGGGGATTGAATTGAAAAATGACATATTGACAATGCAGGTGACAAGAAGCCTTGCTTTATCTGAGGATAAACAGGGAGGTTTGATATGTATAAGAGGAACGCATATCGGAAAGCTGATACCTCTGTCAAGTGACCAAAAGGTGATATTTGGCAGGGATGCGACACAATGCACATATGCGATAACAGATGCACAGGTGAGTAGAAAGCATTGCGAGATAACATATGTAGGAGCATTAAATAAGTATCGCGTAGTGGATTATTCAAAAAATGGAACATTTCTAGGAAACGGAGCAAGGCTTGAAAGAGAAAAGGAATATTATCTTTCATCAGCAGAGGAGCTGTATATGGGAAATGAGGACAACCTGTATAAGCTTAGATAAACATAAGAAAAAGAGTGAATGTAATCATTGCTGACAGCATGGCAGCGATGAACGGCAAACGGAAAGGAGAGATAAAAATGGCATTTTGCAGATATTGCGGAAAGCAATTAAAAAACGGTGAGAAATGTAACTGCGAGCAGAGCAAAAAGCGTGAGATTGAGTTCGCAAAAGAACAGGAACAGTTAAGAAAACAGTATTATATGCAGAAACAAAAAGAACAGAATCGGAAAATAAATAATCAGGGAGGAGTACCGGGACAGCAGCAGATAAACGGAAATCATCTTGGGGGAGTATCTGGACAGCAGCCGATAAGAGGAAACTATCCGGGAGGAGTATCGGGACAGCAGCCGATAAACGGAAATTATCCGGGAGAAGTACCGGGACAGCAGCCGATAAGAGGAAACTATCCGGGAGGAGCACCGGGACAACAGCCGATAAGAGGAAACTATCCGGGAGGAGCACCGGGACAGCAGCCGAATGGAAATTATCCGGGAGGGTATCCGGGACAGCAGCAGATAAACGGAGATTATCCGGGACAACAGCCGATAAACGGATGTTATTCCGGTTGGAATCAGGTGCCGCAGCCAAATGGAAATCAGGGTAATATCTCCCAGATGGCATCGGGAATTGGAAAAAGAATATTGTCTACAGCAGTAGATACATTCAGGTCACCGTTAAATGCCGTAAAAAATCTTGGAAATTCAAACTCAATAGCTGAGTCGCTTATAATATCAGGCATATCAATGTTTGTCTTATTGATTGAACTGCTTATAGCGTGTGCGATAATAGGAGCAAATTTAGAGGATCAGATATTTGGAAGTGTATTTCAGGATATGCTCAATAGTGTAATGAAATATGCCATACTGATACTGATTGGGATGTTTTTGTGGGGACTGCTGGTCGCGGGAGTAATGTTTGTCGTGAGCAAATACCTGTTCCATGAAAATATAACTTTCATACAGACCTATGCGGTAATAGCAGTAAAGACATTGGCTGGAGTAATACTTTTTACAGCATATGTAATATTTTTTATAGCAATGATGTATGTCGTAAAGATATTTAATTCAGATATTGGAGCAATAATAATGCTGATAGTAATGTTGCTTGTGATACCTATAGTTATGTTTACAAACTTTATCTTTTTATACGGATATTTTGAAGTACTTGAAAGAGAGCCATCTGTAAAACTGTATGAGATACTGGTAATGCACATTGTATTGTTTATCGTAAGTCTGATAGTTGGAAAGATTTTAGGTTATTTTATCCAGCAGGCAATATCAGATTCGCTGAGCGGTATAGGTGGGTGGCTTTTAAGTGGATTATTTTCATAAGATATAGGTGATTGTGAAAATAATTATATGTTGTGTTAAATTACATTTATTATACAAAGAGAGACCATCTGTTTGTAAATTAGCATTGTAATACAATCAAAAAATCCTTATTATAACCAAGTTACTTAGGGGGAATAGCAAATGAAGAAAAATATGAATATAATTTTCACATTACCGGGAATTGAGATATGTATAATGCTTTTGCTAAGTTTATTTATGCCTTTGGTAAGTTACAATTCGGGCAGTTACAAACTTTACAATGGAATAACAATATTATCTTATTCGTCTATAGACCTTTCAAAAGAATATGTTAATGCACTTAATTCTTTAAGAAATTTTGTGATAGTGACATTGATTTTGCTTTTTGTTATGGCAATAGTTTTTCTTGTGATAGGACTTGCCAATAAGCAGTTTATGGCAGGGGCAGTTATATCAATAATATCATCAGTTTGTATATTGATAATGGAAATGTTTGCTTACATATCAATAACAGGAGTCAGAGATAAAGGCATTTCAGTAAAATTTGGATTTTTGTTTATATTATTGAGCACAATAGGCATATTAGTATATGACATTGTAATGGGGTGCATAAAAAGTGAAAATGAAATAGAAAAAAATGTGTATGACAACAATTCGGTTTCAAGTGATTTTAATGGAAATGGTTATGGGGAAAATATCCAGCAGCAATATGGTTATTATGACAATGATATTCAGCAGGGAGCTTTTGAAAATAAGCCAGATGCGATACCGGTACCACCGACTGTTTACGGAACAACACTTAAAGGGATGATATTAGGTACGGAGGGAACATTTAAAGGGGCATCATTGCAATTAAGTCCCGGAGAAAGTATAGTGGTCGGGCGTGACCCGGGGCAATGTAATCTTGTGCTTAGCAGCCCGAAAGTAAGCAGAAAACATTGCACGATTTTTATGGATGTTTCGGGAACGTTTATAAGTATTATATGTTATTCAAAAAATGGCATACGCTTTGAGGATGGGAAAATCATACGGGACGGAGAGACAATAAAACTGACTCAGAAAGAAAAGCTGATAATAGCAGATGGCTCAGAAATTCTGGAAATCTTATAGGGAGGAACTATAGAAAGCGAGGCAGAAATGAAGAAATGTTATAATTGCGGAAATATACTTGGCGATGCAGATATGTTTTGTGAAAAATGCGGTGCTAATGTGGGGAATGCAAATGGAAACAGTAATATAAACTTTCAAGGTAACAATATAAATGGAAATAGTAATATAGATTACAACAATGTAAAAGGAGCACATGATTATGAGACAGTAAAAACTTCAAAAGGTATATACATATGCAATGCTCTGTTAGGAGTTGTTATGGCAGCTATGCTTGCTATTGCGGTTTTTGCAAATATGAAAGGAAGTTCATCGAAGGATTACCTGAACGACGATTATAATCAGTTGAAAGAAAATATAGAAAAAGCCGGAATAAGTTTTTTAGGCGACAATAAAGAAAAATTTGATGAACTTACGGCGATGATAAAAAATATTGACTCATCAGATGAGGAAGAAATAAAAGACAGCATAAAAAGTTTAAACAATGTGGTTACGGAGTTAAAACAGTATAATAGTAAAGTTAAAGAATATTCAGATAAAATAAAAGAATACAATAAAAAAATAAAAGAAAATAAGCTGACAAAACAATGCCGCAGTTATAAGTCCGCAAGCGAAAAAGCCGTAAAAAAACTAAAAAATACAATAAAAGCAAATGACATGGACAGCTTAGAAAAAGACTTTAAGAAAGTGGTAAGTCAGTGTAACCAATATGGTGATGCACAGGAAAATTATGTCGTTTGGAAAAAGTATAAAGATAATATAGGGCAGATAGACGAGACAGCAAGTGGAAAAGATATATCCGGAAATGAAAATATTAATACGAACAGAAATAGTGCATTATCGGCATTGCAGGAGTTTGAAAATGCAATAAAATCAGGCGTGGCTCAAAAATTGAATACATATAAAAATGAGTTGATAACTTCCGTAAAAAAATATAAAAATGTTGTAAATAATACAGAAGCAAAGAAAAAAGTTATCTACAAATACAAATATCTTCCAAGTATCAGAGATAATTATGACAGTTATGGAAATGAATTTGTAGCATATGACAGCCGTAATTATGTTATGGATGTTGATGAAATAGAGACATGGCTTAAAGGAAAAGGGGCAACTGACAGAGAGATAGCCTGCTGGTTTACGCTTGCGATAAATGAAATATCTGCAAGATATGGAGCACAATTTTCAACAAATTCACTTGTAGTATATTTTGGAAGTAAGTCATGGTATCAAAATTTAGGGGACGATCCAAATAAGATACGAAGTGTATTCACATCTGCTGAGAAAAGTAATTTTGACAATTTCGGAAGAAAGAGAAATCAATATTGCAAAAAACTTGGAATATCATCAGGTGCAAAAGAATACAGCTACGAAGATTTTAATTATATAGCAAATAATTTTGCTTATTAGGTTGGTTGATTGCGAAACTAGTTATATGTTGTGTTAATTGCACACCTGTAACAAATAATACCGCAGGCACGCTTTTGCTACTTGTCACTCGTAGCAGTACATAAGTCAGCAAAATACGCTGACTAAGTGCTGACGGTGACAAAGTGCACTGCTAACATTATTTGTTACAGATGCACAATTTAATTACTGATTATGATAGTTTCGCAAATGCCTATTATTAGGTTAAAGGAGGGAGAGGAGAAAAATATGAAAATGAAATCACATAAGGTACTATCAATTATATTAGTAATGGCAGTTGTATTTACAGGAATTAATTTTTCGGCAGTAAAAACATATGCAGGAACGAAATCAAGTTATATGAAAAGTTATAATAAGCTGGATAAGAAATGCAAAAAGAAATTTACATATTCCGGTTCGCAATATGAAATGAATAAGGACTCTGGCGAGGAGTATAAATTGTGGGATAAGGAATTAAACAAAGATTATAACAAGATAAAAAAAGCATTGCCGAATAATAAGGTAAAAAAATTAGTTGCATCAGAATTGAAATGGATAAAGAAAAGAGATAAAACGGCAAAAAAAGCTGCGTCAGGCTGGAAAGGTGGAAGTGGTTATACAATGATATATAATTTATCACTCACAAAACAGACAAAAAGCAGAATTAAATGGCTTATAAAGAATTATGCGTAAGGTATTGATAATAAAAGATAAAAGGAGGTAATAAAACATGAGATGTTTAAAATGTGGATATGCAAATCAAATGAGTGCAAGATTTTGTGTTAATTGCGGCAGCAGATTAGGAATTGAGTCAGCAAAAAAAATACAGGCAGAAAATTATAATAACATTATAAATAATCAAAATCAGCAGCAACAGTTTCCACAGCAGGGACAATCGGGAAATCCAAACGGAAATATGCAAATGGGAAACGGACAGAAACAGCCATACCAGCAGCAACAGTTTCCACAGCCGCCGTATCAAAATCCAAACGGAAATGTGCAAATAAATAATGGACAGAAACAGCCATATCAGCAGCAACAATTTCAGCAGCCGCCGTACCAAAATCCGAACGGAAGTGTGCAAATAAACAATGGACAGTATCAGAAGCAGGGACAGCAGATAAATCCAAACGGAAATATGCAAATGAGCAACGGACAGAAACAGCCGTACCAGCAGCAACCGTATCAGCAACAGGGACAGCAGATAAATCCAAACGGAAATATGCAAATGAGCAACGGACAGAAACAGCCGTACCAGCAGCAACCGTATCAGCAACAGGGACAGCAGATAAATCCAAACGGAAATATGCAAATAAACAATGGACAGTATCCGCAGCAGGGACAGCAGATAAATCCAAACGGAAATATGTATATGAATAACGGACAGCAGGAGCTGCCGATGAAATGGCACAATTTCTTGGTCTATGCAGGATTTTTACTTGGGATACTGTATAGTTTAGGTAGTGCTATAAAAATCATAATAAGCATGACTAATACAGAGAGTGCTGAATATTTTGTATATGAATTTTATAAGGCATTTAAAGTTGCAGACATAATAGTAATTATTATAAATGTTTTTTGGTGTGTAGTTGAACTGTATGTCTGGAGAGAAATGATGCAAAAGAGGAGGAATGGCTGGAAAAAATATATATTTTGTATAATAGGAGCATCAGTAATAAATTGTATAAAATGGCTTGCTGCTATAATTATTTTTAAATCATATGAGTTAGAGGTAAGTGTATCTCAGTATATTACAGATATAATAGCGATGATAATATGTTGTTCAATATCAGTTGTGTTAAATAACATTTATTATAAAAAAAGAGACCATCTGTTTGTAAATTAGCAGTGTAATACAAGAGAAATTTAAATTAATATGGGTGGGAGTGTTTGTTAAATAACAATAGAAAATATGTACTAAATGGAGGAGAAGTATGGCGAGATACAATAGGGATTTTTTAGTTCCATATCTTAGAGATGTATATTATATCGAGTGTGTTGGAAACAGATTGAATAATGAAATAAGCGAAGTGGAAAACGATATTAAGAGAAACAATTATGAGCTAAATCATATAACACCGCCACAAAAACCACAGATGGGAAATAAAGCCTCTTATTCGGAGGATGGAGGTATAATGGTTGTTGTCGTTGCAATCATAGCACTTGTTATAAATATATATATCTATAATTGTATAAATAAAGAAGTAACTGGAATTTTTGAAACGATTATAGCTGGAATAATGACATTATTTGGAAAATATACTTTACTTGTTATTTTCTTTATTATTAATGCAATTTTATTTTGGATTGGTTTTTCTATATTATATGATGTTTATAAATATAATAAAAATATAAAAGAAGAATATAAACAGAATATGAACAAATACGGGTAGGAATTGTCAGATTTTAAGAAGAATTATAATTGGATAGTAAGGCAGTATCAGGAAAGAGGAGCGGCACTGGAACAGCAAAGACAATACTTGGTTAAGAGAAGAAAAGAAGCAGCAGAGTTAAGTAAAGATTTATATGATATAAATATAATACCGAGCCGTTTTAGGAACATATATCCGATAGCATATTTATATGATTATTTTTCAACTTCAAGAGAGGATGATTTGGATAAAATAATACAGACGATGCTGCTTGAAAAAATAATTGAACAATTAAAAAGTGTTATTGGAAAAATGAATGAAGCACTTGAAAACCAGCGAGAACAGATAGCATTGTTGTCTGAAAGTAATGAGATAGCAGAGAGAAGCAGAATGGATAATATAAATCATTTACTTGCAATAGAAAGAAATCAGGAAAAGCGTGAGGACTATGAAAGAATGACAGTTGCTAACAGCCTTGTAACAAATTTTATATTAGCGGATATGCAAAGGCAAGTATCAGATATTCAGTACAGATTGTAATTGAAGTTTTAATAGGACGCCAAATGGATAAAAACGAAAGGGATTGATATATATGAATAAAAAAATTACAAAGATTATAATAATGTTGTTTATGGTAATGGTATTTTTAGGAGTAAGCAAAAATGCTGATGCAAAAGATAAATATGTAACTGAACGAGGTGTAAATAGAAATACAACTATTAAAGGGATTTCTGTTGTGGCAAAACAATATGAAGAAGCAGGGTCGTATAAATATAAAATTATAATGAAGAAAAATGGAGTGAAAAAGACCATTGCAAAAAATACGACTACTGATTTTACAACAAACGGAAAAATCATTTATTACAGTGTAGTTGTAAAAAAAATATCACCGTATGAAACTAAAAATTGTATTTATAAATATGATATTAAAACAGGTAAATATACGAAAATCATATCTGGAAAATCTTATGTTGTATCTGGATGTAGTGGAAGGTATTTATATTGCGGAATAGACATGGAAGCAGATGGTATAAAATTATATGCTTATGACTTAAAAAAGAAACGAAAAAAATATATGACATCAGTAGTTGCGAATGTATTGGTTGATGGAAATCATGTAGTTGCAAGCACAATTTCAGGAGTTCCAAGTAATGATCCGATTAATGTTTTTAAGTTAGATGGAAGTGGAAAAAAGAAAGTATGCGATGGTAATTTACTTAAGTTTGAAAATAACAAAATATATTACTATGTAGTCCGTGAAAGTGACTGGAAATACAAAGTATATACCTGCAAATATAACGGAAAACAAAAGAAAGCAATAACGGGATGGGGAAAAAAGATACCTAAAAAATATGGATGGGATTAAATTTGAAGGAAGAACTATAAATGTGAAACTTAAGAAAAGCAGAAAAGATGTAAGGAGGAATTGTGATAATGAAAAAAAGTATTAGGATATTAGCGGCTGTAGTAGCTGTTATATTGTTTTTTAACGGGTTAGCAAATAATGTAAATGTATTTGCTGCTTCAGTGAGTTCGGATACAAAAAATATCGAAAAAGTTTTAAAGTATTATAAGAAAGGGCAATATAAAAAAGCACAAAAATATAATAAAAAATTGAGTAAAATTGTTAAAGAAAAGTGTGTAAAAAAAATGCCTGCGAAAATAAAAAAAGCATATCGAAAGATAGTAAAAAGCTATAATACTGATAACTCATTAGGAAAGAAGTATATTAGCGGCTATTATCTGACAGATATTGATAACGATAGTGTTGCAGAATTGATAGTAAGAGCAGGGTCTTCAGAGGCAGATGCCAGATTTTATGTATATGACTGGAAAAAAGGAAAAATTAAAAAGATAGGAAGTGTAGAAGCGTTACATAGTGAGGTATA
This sequence comes from Clostridium sp. AM27-31LB, assembly GCF_003480745.1. NCBI lineage: Bacteria > Bacillati > Bacillota > Clostridia > Eubacteriales > Clostridiaceae > Clostridium > Clostridium sp. AM27-31LB. Next base: position 143,830 of record NZ_QUJS01000001.1, read on the forward strand.
TGCCTATATCGGACATAAAGGATTTATCATATATGGTGGAGCACAACAGGCAGAATGGATGAAAACAGTTATCGTAAAAAATGGAAAATTAAAGGTAAATATAATAGGAGAGAGGGAGGACGCAGATCCACATTTTGGTTTGAGATGTGGATTGGATAACCATACTTTATATACTGGTGGATATAGAATTGAGTATTCTGATTTGTTGTAAAGCAAAAATATGATTAAAGAAAGGACAAGAATATGAACAGAATGAAGAAAAGTAAAAAAATATTATCACTTATATTGATTGCAGCACTTATGATAACGGGAATTAATATAAAAACTGTAAAGACATATGCAAAAGATACAAATAAAAAAGCCATAACTGCCTATAGAAAGCTGTTAAGTAAAGAAAAACATAAGTGGAGAGAGGATTATTCCAGTGCCCCTGATGTCAATAAAACAAAAAATTATAAATTTGCTTGCATTGATTTAAACGGGGATGGAATAAAAGAACTGGTTGTAGAAAATCCAGAAGCCTGCTGGGCTGACGGGAGTGTAAAAATATTTAGATATGTAAAAGGTAAGGTAAAAAAAGTCTTATTATGTCATGGATTTGAATGGTATAAAAAATCAAAAATTATATTAGTTAACGATGCACATACAGGTGCATATTGGGGGACATATTATAAAATTAAAAATAACGGAAAAATAGTTAAAAAGGCGGAGTATTCAGGAACGGACGATAAGTCATATAAAAAGCAGGCAAAACATAAGGAATCTTTTTACGGAATGACTGTATATTATACTTCCTATAAGATAAATGGAAAGGAAACAAGTTATAAAAAATATAAGGCGGCATTAAAGAAGATGCTTAAGGCTAAAAAGTACACAAAAATACAATTATATAAAAATACGGAAGATAACCGTGATTTGTATTTGTAAAGAGGGAGGAGAAGAAAAATTGAAAAATCTAAAGAATATACTAAATTATATTGTGTTAATTACAGTGTTGTTTACTGGAGTTATGGGAAAAACTCAATGTGCCGAAGCTAAGATATATGACGGTGATAAGCTTAAAATAGTGACTTTAACCGGAAAAGTGGTAAAACATCATGCTATAGCAGGTAATGGAAAAAAGATATTGAATTATGACTTGATTTTAAATAAAAAAATAAAGTGTAAATGTTCAATTTGGGAAAAGAAGTCAAGTGAAAAAAGAATAATGATTCAATGCGCATATTTAAAGGCAAATATGTCAAAGTATGTAGGAAAAAAAGTTACAGTAAAAGGAGAATTTATGGGAGCGGCATCCGGATATTACTGCGAAAGATATGCTATAATGGCTTCAAGTATAAAGAAATATAAGAAGAAATAATATTTAATTTATAAAGTTATTAAAGAGAGATAATATTATTTCGTATCAAAAGATGGAAATGTTTTCTGTGAGGGCATTTTTCTTGGAGATGATATTGTCTTATATTGATTATATAGAAATATAATGAAAAGAGTTTGTATTTATAAGTATTAGATTATGACAGAGTATCAAAATTTTAAAATCTAATATAAAAGTACAGGCTCTTTTTCTTTACTTTCTATTATCAAAATGCTAATATAATTAGCAAAGTGATGATGTGTGAATAATAACAAATGCGTGAAAAATTTTATTTTTTGGGGGTGTCTGTATGGCGAAAGTAGTAGGTATCGGAAAACAGAGATTTGATAAGATAATTGAAAATGATTGTTTTTATATAGATAAGACGATGTTTATAAAAGAATGGTGGGAAAATCAGGATGATGTTACGCTAATAACAAGACCACGCCGTTTTGGAAAAACATTAAACATGGATATGCTAAAATGTTTCTTTTCAGTTGAATATAAGGACAGGGGAGAGTTGTTTGAGGGACTGGATATTTGGAAAGAAAAAAAGTATCGTGAAATTCAGGGAACATATCCGGTTATATTTATGAGTTTTGCGGGGATAAAGTCTAATACTTTTAGAGATGCTAAGAATGATATGGTTGCTATTATAAACGAAACCTATAAGAGTCATGCGTATCTTTTGGAGAGTGATATTTTGTCTGAAGCAGAAAAAAATTTCTTTAAGAAATTAGATGAGTATTCAAAAGATATAAATGCAAATAAAAATATCTCAAGTGAGACCATATATAGAGCTATTAACAATCTTTCATGTTTTTTAAACAGATACTATAAAAAGAATGTAATAATCCTTTTGGATGAATACGATACACCAATGCAGGAAGCATATGTAAATGGATATTGGGATGAGATTGTTGCATTTACAAGAAGTTTTTTTAACTATACATTTAAGACAAACCCATATCTTGAAAGGGCGATAATGACAGGTATTACGAGAGTGTCCAAGGAAAGTATATTTTCGGATTTGAATAATCTGTTGGTAGTGACTACAACATCTGAACAGTATGAAACAGATTTTGGTTTTACTGAAGAAGAAGTGTTTTTAGCACTTGATAAATATGAATTGTCAGAAAAAAAGCAAAGCGTAAAAGAGTGGTATGATGGATTTACTTTTGGAAACAAAAATGATATATATAATCCGTGGTCGATACTTAATTTTATTAAAGCAAGAAAGTTTGGTTCATATTGGGCAGACTCCAGTTCAAATGGACTTGTAAATAAGTTAGTAAAGACAGGGTCACCAAATCTTAAAAAGACAATGGAGATACTTATTGAGGGTGGAGTTATAGAGAAAAGGATAGACGAACAGATAGTTTATAATCAGCTTGAAAAGAGAGAAAATGCTGTATGGAGTCTGTTGCTTGCAAGTGGTTATCTTAGGGTTGTCAAGATTAGATATGAAGGAGATTTTAGAAAAAGATATTATACATTAAAATTAACAAATAAAGAAGTTGAGCAAATGTTCGAGATAATGATAGAAGAATGGTTTGACAATGGATCTAATATGACAGGTGATTTTATTGAAGCAATGCTTGCGGGTGACCTTTATGCCATGAACAGTTATATGAATGATATAGCACTTGATACATTTAGCAGTTTTGATGTTGCAGGAAAAGAAGAATCAAGAATACGCCCGGAGGATTTAGCCTCATGCTACGACTGTAAAGGAGTAGCTAATGGCTTAAGTTTGAACGATAGTTCAAACTTGTATGCGATGACTAGAAAGTCATCGCGTTTTTACCATGGATTTGTACTTGGACTTATGGTCGATAAAAGAGAAGACTATATAATAAAGTCAAATAAAGAGAGTGGTTTTGGACGATACGATGTAATGATGATACCGAGAGATACAGAAAATAGCAATTTACCGGGATTGATACTTGAATTTAAAGTTATCAATCATTCGATGGAAAAATCACTAGAAGAAACGGTAAAATCTGCATTGCAACAGATAGAAGAAAAGAAATATGATACAGAGCTGTTAAAAGCGGGAGTGAAAAAAGAAAATATCAGACATTATGGATTTGCATTTGAAGGAAAAAAAGTTTTAATAGGAACAGACGAATAAAATTTTGCAATGATAGATAAAAAATATAATTGCTAAAAATTACATTTTTATTGACAAAAGTTACAATTAAATATTTTTTAAAAAAGACTTTGTTATACTAAATTTAAAACAAGGATGTAGTAAACAGAGTCTTTATTTATTATTTTATGTAAGTATATTAGGCAAAACAGTAATAGTGTTATGATTAAGTAGCAGAGCGGATTGAGAATATCTGTTTAACTTAATGATTTTACAGAAGTTAAGGAGGAAATTTCAATGACTAAAAAAGAATATGAAAAGAAGATATTTAATCCACAGCACAAGAAAGATTATGGACCTGCATGGTTAAAGTTTCCGGCGGCTTTTGGTGGATTTATTAGCATTATGATTGTATTTGATGCATATGTACAAGAAAAATCAGTATTAAGGGTATGGAGACAGGAAATGTATGGAAAACCTATATGGACATTATTATATTTATTTTTAATAGGGTGTTTTTTGGTAAGGGTATATTATGACATAAGGAGATATTTAGATTTAGATTCAGAATACAAAGCGAATATGATGTCGATGAATTCGTCAGAACGAAAAATATCAAATGTAACTGCTGCAAAAAATTCGGTAAAACCAAAATTTTGTGCTTCATGTGGTAGAGTACTTGGTGACAAATCATGGAGAGACGGCTACTGTGAATCATGCGGAACGAAATTATAAAACAGTAGATGTTGATATTATAATATATAGAGGTGGAAAATTATGAAGTTAAAAAGAATAATATTTTTAATGTGTATATTTACAATATTTCTGTTGTGTGATAAAAAAGCTAGTGCGGCATATAAATTTAACAAAAGTAAGATTGTTGTAAAAGTTGGTGAGTGTAAAAAGTTAAAATTGATTGGAAATGCTTCAAAGATTAAATGGACTTACAAAAACAGTAAAATTGCCACAGGAAGAATTTCAGATATATCAAAAACTTCAGAAAAGGTAAATAAAATTGTTGGACGCAGAGTAGGAAAAACAAGTATATCAGCTAAAGTAAATGGTAAAATATTAAAGTGTACTATTATAGTAAAAAAAGCAAAGGGAAATATTACGAAAAAGCAGGCTGTAAAAAAAGTAAAAACTTTTATGGGTAGTGAATATGCCTATGTCTCAACTGCTGATACTCCATATAAATTTAAAGGAAAAAAATACTGGGCTATAAAAATAAGTGAGTTTGTACAAGACCATTTTACTAACTTAGGATATTACTTTGTATCAAAAGATGGAACTGTTTTCTGTGAGGGTATTTTTTCTGGAGATGATATTGTCTTGTATTGATTATATAGAATTATAAATGAAAAGAGTTTGTATTTATAAGTATTAGATTATGACAGAGTATAAAAATTTAAAATCTAATATATAAATTTAGTAAACAGAGTATTAATTTGTTTATATAAAGTCTTTTACATTGAATAAAATAATTTATAAAAGAGAAAGTGAGGTTATGATTTATATGAAGAAAAGTATCAAGTTAGATGTATTAGTTGTTGTTTGTATGGTTTCTATATTATTTGGAAACTTAAATTTGAAAAATGTTGATGCAAAAAAGCATATAACATTAAGTAAAAAGTCTGTTACATTGAAAAAAGGAAAGATGATAAAAGTAAGATTGATTGGAGCAGCAGCCAAAAAAGTAAAATGGCGTAGTTTGAATAAGCGTGTAGCAGTAGTAAAAAATGGAAAAATTATGGCAAAGAATGTAGGCAATACTGCTGTTGTTGCTAAATATAAAAATAAAAATTATAGATGTAGTGTAAAAGTGGTTAGAAACAAAATTGTTACAGTACCGACAGAAAAACCACAATCAACACATAAACCAGAGCCTACGGCGGAACCAACATATAGGCCAGAGCCGACAGTAGAACCAACACGAGAAACAGAGCCTACGAATAAACCACAAGAAAATGAAAAAACAAATGATACAGAACTAGAACCATATCAAACATATGGGGCAGCGGAATATAATAAGTCGTTGCAGATGGCAGGATATGTTTACCAAAATTCAGTGGTTTATAACATATATAGCAGTAGCAATGGAAATAGTAACTATGTATTATATAATTTAGATAATAAATATGATAAATTATCATTTACATACGGTCATTATGATGGAAAGTATAGAGATGATTGTATATTATTGGTATATGGAGATGGAAAATTATTAGCACAATATACTGATTTGAAAGCAGAAATGATGCCACGGAATGTGACAATAGATGTAAGTGGTGTATCACAGTTAAAAATAGACTGTCAAATAGCATCAGGATATGCGGGTTTGTCAGGAACATATGGATTGTCAAATATAAAGTTTCATGAGAAAAATTCAAATGAAGCAGTGGACATATCTACGGGAACAAGGGTGGTTGATATATCAGAACCATATCAAACATATGGAGCAGTAGAATATAATAAATCAGTACAGATGGCGGGATATATGTACCAGAATTCAGTGGTATATAATATATATAGCAGTAGTAATGGAAATAGCAATTCTGTAATATATAATTTAGATAATAAATGCGATAAGTTATCATTTACATACGGTCATTATGATGGAAAGTATAGAGATGATTGTATATTACTGGTATATGGAGATGGAAAATTATTAGCACAATATACTGATTTGAAAGCAGAAATGATGCCACGGAATGTGACAATAGATGTAAGTGGTGTATCACAGTTAAAAATAGACTGTCAAATAGCATCAGGATATGCGGGTTTGTCAGGAACATATGGATTGTCAAATATAAAGTTTCATGAGAAAAATTCAAATGAAGCAGTGGACATATCTACGGGAACAAGGGTGGTTGATATATCAGAACCATATCAAACATATGGAGCAGTAGAATATAATAAATCAGTACAGATGGCGGGATATATGTACCAGAATTCAGTGGTATATAATATATATAGCAGTAGTAATGGAAATAGCAATTCTGTAATATATAATTTAGATAATAAATGCGATAAGTTATCATTTACATACGGTCATTATGATGGAAAGTATAGAGATGATTGTATATTACTGGTATATGGAGATGGAAAATTATTAGCACAATATACTGATTTGAAAGCAGAAATGATGCCACAAAATGTGACAATAGATGTAAGTGGTGTATCACAGTTAAAAATAGACTGTCAAATAGCATCAGGATATGCGGGTTTGTCAGGAACATATGGATTGTCAAATATAAAGTTTCATGAGAAAAATTCAAATGAAGCAGTGGACATATCTACGGGAACAAGGGTGGTTGATATATCAGAACCATATCAAACATATGGAGCAGTAGAATATAATAAATCAGTACAGATGGCGGGATATATGTACCAGAATTCAGTGGTATATAATATATATAGCAGTAGTAATGGAAATAGCAATTCTGTAATATATAATTTAGATAATAAATGCGATAAGTTATCATTTACATACGGTCATTATGATGGAAAGTATAGAGATGATTGTATATTACTGGTATATGGAGATGGAAAATTATTAGCACAATATACTGATTTGAAAGCAGAAATGATGCCACAAAATGTGACAATAGATGTAAGTGGTGTATCACAGTTAAAAATAGACTGTCAAATAGCATCAGGATATGCGGGTTTGTCAGGAACATATGGATTGTCAAATATAAAATTTCATGAGAAAAATTCAAGTGAGCTGGTCAGTATATCTACTGGAACAAGAGTGGTAGACATATCAGAACCATATCAAACATATGGTGCAGTGGAATATAATAAATCAGTGCAGATGGCGGGATATATGTATCAGAATTCAGTGGTATATAATATATATAGCAGTAGCAATGGAAATAGCAATTCTGTAATATATAATTTAGACAATAAATGTAATATGTTATCATTTACATATGGTCATTGTGATGATAAATATAAAGACGATTGTATATTATTGATATATGGAGATGGAAAATTATTAGCACAATATACTGATTTAAAAGCAGAAATGATACCTAAGAATGTGACAATAGATGTAAGTGGTGTATCACAGTTAAAAATAGATTGTCAGATAGCATCAGAATATGCGGGATTATCAGGAACATATGCTTTAGTAAATTTAAATATTAGATAATTAAAAATTGTAATATTTTTGTTTGGATATTTGAAAATATAATTATATTATGTGCTAAAAATTACATTTTTATTGACAAAAGTTACAATTAAATATTTTTCAAAAAAGACTTTGTTATATTAAATTAGGAATAATAGTTTAATATACAAAGTCTTTACTTTTTTTACGCAAAGGTAAAACTCGGATGGAACAAATAAATTTGTTTCATCCGAGCGAATCAGCGAGATATTTAATTTACAAGATACAAGGAGGAATTACTATATGAGAAAAAGATTTTTATGTATTATATGTTGTAGTATGCTTGCATTTTCAGGATGTGGTGTGGGTAGTTCAGTTGTAAATAGTGGAAATTATGAAAGTAAAAATCAAAGTAATACTATTGAAAAATTTAAGGGATTGTGGATTAGTGATTTAGGAGAGAATGATATTTTTATTAACAAGGATGGAAAAATGTCACGAGGTATTGCTTATTCAGGAGATTTTGATTTTGAGGGAAATGTTATAAAGTTTGAACTTAAGAATAGTAAAATATTTGTAGATAATGGAATATATTTTACGATTAAAAAAGGCAAATTGACTAGGTATGAAAACAATAGTATAGCCGGTACATACACTGCCGGAGAGAGTTTGGATAAGATTAGTTCTAGTATACATTTTTTGAATAATAAAGAGAGTACATGGGAAAAAGGAGTATTTGCTTATAGTGATTTAACTTTTAAGAATTCAGAAAATCAGGATGAAGATTATTATGACGAGGACTCACAGATATATGATGTGCAGAGCAAATATCTAAAAGCCATACAGGATTATTCCGGTACAGAGCTAAATGACCTGACACCTGATAAAAATATTGAAAATTTTGAATATCCTGAAGATGAAAGCAGTATGCAAAAAGAGCTTAATGAATTGAAAAAAACATTGCAGGAAGTGTATGGAAGTAATGTTGAGATAAGTTTTGAACAAAGCAGTTTTGAAGAATTTGATGTTCAGAAATTAAACAATGCTTTAAGTGAAGATGATGATGAAGATGGCGGAGATGTTGATACAATAGAAACATTGAACAAAACAATGAAAGATGTTGTAGAAACGGGCTGTAATTTGCAGAGATGTATAAAGTCAGATATGACATTTAGAATGAGCGGTGACAAAGGAGAGGATACCCAAACAGTTGCATCATATATTTATGAAGTTGATGGTGAGTATTATATGGATACATATGCTTTTGATAAATTATTACAAGGTCAGAAAATGGCACTTGAGGAGAAGCAGAGTGGAAATAGTGATTATAGTACGGCTGATTTAAATCTTGACCAATATGACGGTGAAGACTTAAATTACTCATCATTGTTATTAGACCAGAGATAATAAAAATAAGGAGGGTAAACAACATGAATTTAAGAAGATGTAAAAAGGGACATTTTTACAATGCGGAACAGTTTCTTAAGTGTCCATATTGTGCCGGAATAATGGAGTTTAAAGGTGACAACGATAATGATGATGATGACGAGGATACAGTAAATCCATTTATTGATGAGGAATTAGACATAGAAGATGAGGGCAATACAGAGGTTGAAACTCCGGTGAAAATTTTAGATAAAGAATATGACGCTGTAAAAACAGGGTTAATGCCTGAATATGAAATGGATATGGGAATGGGAGTACCCAATTGGGGCAGTACGGATTACCTTATTAATGACACTGATTGCATTGCTGAGATGGAATATGCGGATGTGAAAATTTTCAGAAATAGAGCTAAAATTTTGAAAAGGGGAAAGTTTGTGCCAAAAAATCAGAGAACAAATGTCCTTATCGAATTAAGTGATGCTACGAGAAATGTTAATGTAAGAACTTCAAAAGGTTTGCTTTGTTATTCTAAATCGGAAGTAAGGTGTATGAAACAGCCAGCCGGGCTGCCAAGTGATGAAGAATTGGCAAGGAAGCAAAAACAAAATAATTTGTTTAGCCGATATGAGCTGGTTAAGAAAATGCAGAAAGATATTTTAGAGTCTGATTTTACAGATAAAACGCAGGAAGAGTGTGACAAAATTGAAAAAATGTATGCTAACCTTTTGGATGAAGCAAATCAACTGGTGAATAGTATAAATAAACTTGCTCATAACATGGATGATGAAGATGAATGTAGCGATTGTTCTGATAAGTATGCAGGAAAACGGATGTTAATATTGGATATGATAGCTGAACCTGGAGGAGAATATTTCATAGAAATTGGATATGAAACATTTGGAATTTCATGGGAGCCATATTATAAAATTGATGTTAAATCAGATGAACCATATGCCACAATGACTATGTTTGCAAAAATTAATAATCAAAAGTCTGATGAAAGGTTTGATAATGTAAAAATTACTTTATCAAGTGGAATTAATACATATGAGTATAATCTTCTTGAAGATGCATTAGATACGCAATATATAAAGAAAATGCAAGATGCAGGAGATACATTCAGTCTATATACTGATGATTTTGGTGTGGATAAGCAGGAGGAAATGACGGCATTACCGGCAAATGATTCCGGGGAAAGAAGAAGGGGGCATGGAATTAAAGAAGATATGCTTGAAATGACTCCGGTAAATGTAAGAGAAAACAATTCTGATATATTACATGAATTTGAATTACCGTGGAAAATGACATTACTTCCAAAATGTGAAAATGAGGTTGCGGTCTGGCAGAAAAAAATAGAGATATTTAAAAATTATTTTGCAATTCCAAGAAAAGGACAAAATGAATATTTTTATGTTGATGTTAAAGGTTTGAAAGAATATGATATGATTTCAGGCTGGCTTGACATATATCTTGATTCTGATTATGTACGCAGATGTTTCCTGAATGTTGACAAGGCAGAAAATTTAAAGATTGATTTGGGCAGCGTTAAAGGAGTAAAAATCAACAGCAGGAAAGTGGCAGATGAAGTGAGCAGCAAAAAGCTGCAGGGAAAAATAATAAGAAGATATAAATATATATTTGAGGTCACAAATAATCTGCAATGCACAATAGCACTTCGACTTTATGACAGGATACCGGTTTCACAGGTGGATGGGGTAGAAGTTATGTTAAACAGGATTGATGATGTTGTACTTGATGAAGCTACAGGCAAATGCACATGGGATATAAAAGTTAATCCGTTGTCTGTTAAAGAGATTGCATTTGAATATGCGATAACATATCCGGCAAAGGAAAAATTTGTTATTGAATAATATATAAGGGGTTAAAACAAGCGTTATTTTTTAATAAAAGTTAAGAAGAAAAACAATAATTATAATAAAACAAGCAATAAATAATAAGTGCTAAAAGTTACATTATTATTGCTAAAAAATACAATTAAATAAATTATTAAAAGACTTTGTTATACTTAAATCAAGATAAAGGATTGGTAAGCAAAGTCTTTATTTTATATAAGTAAACAGCGAAGCGGATTGAGAATACCGTTGATACAAACAAGAGGTAAGTAAGGGTATAGCAGCTACGCATAGCAGGGCTTATATAATATGCAAAATGACATGATATATTTTTATTAAAAAGAAAGGACAGGTGGTTTTTATGAAGAAGTTTATGAGAGAAAATTTAAAATTTATTTGTTTGGCACTTATTATTTTAGCAGGTTCATTTGCTATAGGAACTAATGTAAAAAAGGCAGGAGCAGCAACCAGAAAATGTTATACGATTAATACTTCAAATACCAGAGTGTATTCAAACACAGGATTAACCAGAGGATATGGATGGATATATCCAACCGATCAGGTAACAGTTATTACGGTAACGGGAAGATATTCAAAGGTATCATATCCGGCAGGTAACAGAACAAAGACAGGATATATTTCAACAGGTGCGATACTTACGGCAACAGGTGGAACAACATATACATCCCGTGGAAAATTTAATACATATAAAAGAGATGGCGGCAGTTACTATGGTTATGTTTCAGCAAATGACAGAGTTATGGTATTAGGCACAAGAGGTGGTTATACACAGATAAAATATCCGGTTTCAGGAGGATTTAAGTATGCTTTTGCAACTAATTCAGATGTTAATAATTATCTGAAAGGTGGAGCAGAAAATAACAATGTAAACAACAATGTCAACAGCAACAATAATACCACACAGACAAATACAGGTACATACAGTATTTCAGGAAATCTGCTTACAGTTAATGGAGTAGCAATGACTGATTACAGAATTGGCGGCAAATATACAAACAGTTATTATGCAAAAGTAAACGGAAAAAAGGTTTATATGGCAGGAAGCCAGTGCTGCGGATATGCGAGATATATAGCATATAAATTGTACGGATGCCATGATAAGAGTGCAACGGGAAAATTTAAAGATGTATCAGGTCGTGTTGCACCGGGAAAATTAACGGCACAGAAAATGAAAGCTGCCGTAACTGCCGCAGGTGTAGGTGCTCACATCAGAACAAGTAACAGAATAGGTCAGAGTAAACATTCAATGTCAATAATAGCTGTTACGGATTCAGGTTTTACGGTAACTGATGCAAATTCAGACGGAAAAAATACTATAAAGGTAACGACTTATACATGGAGTTCATATGTGAGCAGTAAATATGGAAAGAGAGGACTGTATTATATTAAAAAATATGTTGGATAAAAATATGGGAATTTAGATAATAGCTTAAGTCTGACATTGTTAAAAATATTACAAAATCCTGCTTTATTTTACAAAAAAATTGATAATAATTACATTGTAATTTATAAGGAAAAATATCTGTTAAAATAAGAGAGTAGAACTGTTTTAGCAGATATTTTTTGTTTGAATTTATTTTAGAAATGAGGTGCTATAATATGAAAATTAATAGAATTAAAAAATTATTAGTATCAGTTTTGGTATGTTCTATGGCTTTCGGAAATATATCATATATTCCTACAATGGCTAAGGAAAATGTTCAGAATTATGGTTTGAACAATCCCACAACGGACAGCAGCGGAGTATCGACTTGGGACTGCATATATTTCGGAAATTACTGGCAGGATGATACAAACGGAGACGGGGTAGCCGATGAGAATGATGCAAAGCGGCCGATAAAGTGGCGTGTGCTGTCAGTAGACGGTGATGATGCGTTTATAATTGCAGACCAGAACCTTGATGCAAAAGCATATAATGAAACTAGCACAGATGTTACATGGGAAAACAGTACAATAAGAAGCTGGCTTAATGGATATGGTGAGTTAGTAAATAAGGATAAAAAAAGTTTTATAATTGACAATTTCTTAGACAATGTGTTTTCAGGGGCAGAGCAGAATGCGATAAAGACAACTTATGTGGTAAATGAAGATAATACGGATTATGGAACAGATGGTGGAAATAATACATGGGATAAAGTATATCTGTTGTCAGTCTCTGAGGCAAGTAATACATCATATGGGTTTAACAGTAAATTTGATATTAGAAGTGAAACAAGGGAGGCAAAGAATACGGAATATGCTAAACAAAGCGGTGCATGGTCATCTACGAATAGTTCATATTTGGGCAATGGCTCATGGTGGTTGCGTACGCCGGGCGGCTCGGATTGTAGTGCGTCAGGTGTGACTGACTACGGCTACGGCAGCGACGGCTACAATAGTGTGGACTATACGATTGTGGCTGTGCGTCCTGCTTTGCATATAAATTTATCAAATATTAATTTATGGTCTTATGCCGGAACAGTTGCATCAGATGGGACAGTAACAGATGCCACAAAAGGTAATATGGATAGATTTAATGTTGGATTTAACTATGTAGCAGATAATTGGACTGAGCAATCGTGGGCAGACAAAAATATAGATGTTATAGGTGATGGAAATTATTCTATAAGTTATAAAGCAGAAAATGATACTGATAACATACATATTATAATGCTTTCAACGAATTTATATAAAGGAGCTTTAAGTTATGATTTTAAACTTGTGCCTACTTATGTGATAGTCGGAGCAGATATATATAAAGTAGATGCAGAAGGTGGCTGGCTTTTTGCTAATTATAATAGTAATAATATGTATAGATATAATATTAAAAATCCATTTGAAGGACCGGTTAAGGATGATTGTTTAACACTTGTTGACAACAACAAAACATCTATTGATGGTCTGGGTGTCTGCCCTGTTAAAAAAGGCGATATTATAAAAGTATATTTCACTGTAACAGGGATGAATAAATATAATACAAATGCAAATGATATGCCAACAGGTGTTGCAACAGAAACACCTGTGCCAACAAAAACACCGACTTGTGCCACAACATCACCGGCAATAACAGCAAGTCCGAGTCCGACACCTACGGCAACGCCAAGTCCAACACCAACAGTAAAGCCGACACCAAGTCCTACGGCAACACCAAGCCCTACACCGATGGTGATGTCGACCAAAAGTCCTACAGCGACACCGATACCTACGGCTAAAATAACTGTACCACCGACGCAGACTCCGACAGAAAGTCCGGATGATGACAAAGAGGATGCTAAGATTTATGCAAAGAGTTCGGTGACTAAGCGTATAGGAAACTCAAAGTTTTATATTGATGAAGGAGTGACCGGCACTGGAGAGGTTACTTATTTATGTTCAAATAAAAAAGTTGTGACAGTAAGCAGAGATGGTCTTGTCAGTATAAAAGGATGCGGAAAAGCGACGATAACCATAATTGTTGATGAGACAGACGAATATTATGGTAAGGAAAAGAATGTAAAAGTTACCGTATTGCCGGGAAAGGTTTCAAAATTTAAAGTAAAGGCTTTATCCGGAGGAAAAATAAATTGTACATGGAAAAAACAAAAATATAATAATGTTAAATGCCAGATACAGGCAGCAAATAATTCAAAGTTTAAAAAATCAATGTCATCAAAGACATATCCTTACCTGAAAAACGGAAAGTGGACAGGAAAAGGGCTTAAGAGAAAGAAAACTTTTTATTTTAGAATAAGAGAAGTTGCAAAGATAGGCGGAAAGACATATACGGGTGCGTGGAGCTCGGTAAAAAAAGTAAAAATTAAATAAAAGAGTTGTCAAAAGTTACATTATTTTTGATAAAAAGAGCATTATAAATTTTTATATAAAGACTTTGTTATACTAAATTCAAGTTAAGGAATTGGTAGGCAAAGTCTTTATTTTATATGAGCAGGCAGTAAGCCGGATTTCGGCTATCCTTAACGCTAACAAACAAAAGGTCAGTAAGAATATATAAAAAGACCGGAAACGCTTATATGATATGCAAAAGAGTGTGATATATTCTTATAAAAAAAGAAAGGACAGGTGGTTTTTATGAAGAAGTTTATGAGAGAAAATTTAAAATTTATTTGTTTTGCCCTTATTATTTTGGCAGGTTCTTTTATAGCAGGGACAAATACAAAAAAAGCGGGAGCAGCAACCAGAAAATGTTATACGATAAATACCTCTAATACGAGAGTGTATTCTAATACTGCATTAACAAGAGGATATGGCTGGATATATGCGACCGATGAGATTAAAGTTATTACTGTTACCGGAAAGTATTCAAAAGTGACATATCCGATTGCAAAAAACAGGACAAAAACGGGATATATTGCTACTAACAGGATTTTAACGGCTACCGGTGGAAGTACATATAAATCAAATGGCAGATTTAATACATACAGAAGAAACGGTGGAAAATATTATGGTTATGTCGCAAAAAATGATAATGTTATGATATTAGGAACTAAAGGGAATTATACACAGATAAAATATCCGGTATCAGGCGGTTATAAGTATGCGTTTGCGTTAAGCAGTGATGTTGAAAATAATCTGAAATCCAAGCAGCAGTCAACGGTGTCACAAAATCCGCAAATCCAACAGCCGTCTGCCCCAAATGGAAATGTTCAACAGAATATATACAATCTTGCGGTTACTTCAGTGGGAACAGCGGGACGCTTTTATCAGAAATGGTATGGAGCAAGTTATCTTACACCATATTGCGTTATCTATGCCGATTATATTGCAAGAACGGCAATGGCAAATGCAGGATATTCAAATAGTAAGATAAATTCAATAGTACCAAAATATGCGTCTACATCATTGTGGGCTAAAGATTATAATGCATTAGGAAGATACCACAGTTTTGCGTCATGGTATAATTCAGGAACAGGTGTAAGCATGAATAAAAATTCAACAGTAAATGATTACACACCAAATGTTGGGGATTTTGCGGCGATTGATAATGATGAAGATATAACACCAGATCATACAGGCATAGTGATAGCAGTAAATGGAAATTCATTGACAATGGCAGAGGGAAATACAGGCATTGGGACTAATGCCACAAGGAAAGTAAAAATATATACATATTATAAATCATCTTCATATTGGTATCGTTCAGATTTTAAGAGAGCACATATTATGGGATTTGCAAATCCTGCTTACTGATGTGAAAGTGTCAAAAGTTACAAAATATTTGCTAAAAATTACAAAATATAACAGATAGTAACATATAATGTAAAATGTTGATTAATAAATACTGATTTGGGCTGGTATGGCAATGATGGTAAAAAGTTTAATGAAAGAAAAAAGAGGAATGATTTCAGCTATTTCGGCAGTTGTTATTTTATATATTTTTTTGGAATGTTTTGGGATAACCTGCCCGATTAAATTTATCACGGGAGTATCCTGTGCAGGCTGTGGTATGTCTAGAGCATGGTTAGCCTGTCTGAGATTTGATTTTAAAAAGGCATTCTATTATCATCCATTGTTTATTTTTCCACCGTGTATGGTTTGTGTCTTTCTTATGAGAAACAAAATAAATGCAGTAATATATAAAGTATTTACAGGTTTTGTTTTATTGTTATTTTGTGCAGTATATCTGTATAGAATGATAGCCGGAAATAATGATATTGTGGTTTTTGAACCACAGCATAATATTATATTTCAAATTTTAAAAATAATCAAAAAATGAAAATGAGGAGGAATGATATGTATTGTAAAAATTGTGGAAAACCGATTCCTGATAATACAAAGTTTTGTCCATATTGTGGGACGCAGTTTTCATCGGCGGAGTCGTTTTCAAAGGCTGCAAATGATATGTTTAATTCTACTGAAAAAGAATTGGGAAGTGCAATCAATGAGGTGCGTCAGAGTTTTAATGGTTCGAATCCAAATTCAGGGCAGGGATATTATAACGGAGAGAAATTAAAAGACGACAGAGGATTGATTTCATACATACTTCTTAACCTTATAACTTGTGGCATTTATGGTTACTATTTTCTATATAAAATGGCACATGATGTAAATATCGCTTGCGAAGGTGACGGTCAGAGTACGGCAGGATTAGTGCAGTTTATCGTATTATCATTTATAACCTGTGGTATATATTCATGGTATTGGTATTACAAACTTGGAAACAGACTTGCAGCAAATGCACCTAAATATGGAATGAATTTTCAGGAAAATGGTACGACGGTTTTATTATGGCTTCTTTTTGGATTGCTTTTGTGCGGAATAGGTCCATTTATCGCAATGTATATATTGATAAAAAATTCAAATATGATATGTAATGCTTATAATAGAGCTCACGGATTTTATTGATAATAATAGGAGAGGATGATAAATTATCACCCTCTCCTAAATTTTTTAGGTGCTATTATACAATTTATAAAACATAAGTCGGATGAAGATGGCAGTTGGATTAAAAGGAAAATTTATAACTGGTTTTTAAGCAACGCACAGCGCCTTGTGCTGATGGCGATTGTTGTTATCGGTATCTACTTGGGATTCAAGCGTGAGTTTTCCAAACTCATCGGATTTTGGTAGTTGCCTTAGTAGCCGTTGGTCTTGTATTCAATGCGTCCGGCGTAAAAGACATATAGTTACAATTATTCAATAAGATTATTGGAGCGTAAAATTAGTATTGCTATTGTGCGGACATTTGCATATGATAAAGATAGATGGAAACACTACTCACGAAAGGAGATGTTTTATATGGCTACAAAATCAGCAAATTTATATGCAAGGATTGAACCAGATGTTAAAGAAAAAGCAGAAAGTATCCTGTCTACACTTGGTATCCCTGCTTCCAGTGCTATCAATATGTTTTATAAACAGATTATCTTACAGAGAGGACTTCCGTTTGAAGTAAAAATACCATCTGCCAGACCTGTTGACATCAGCACATTATCAGAAGCAGGGTTCAATGAAGAATTGGAGAAAGGATATGCGGATATGCAAGCTGGACGGACAAAAAATGCGAAGAAAGCCTTTGCTGACATTCGCAAGGATTATAGCTTATGATATATGAAGTAGAAGTATCCGAACAGGCTGACAGTGATTTGAGAGGGATTTTTGAATATATTGCTTTTGAATTACAATCGCCGGAAAATGAAGCGGACAGCTTGACCGTCTGGAAGAACAGATATTAAGTCTGGATACGATGCCGGAGCGTTATCGAAAATATGAAAAAGAACCGTGGAAAAGCCGTGGACTTCGTGTATTACCAGTAGACAATTATGTGGTACTTTATATTCCAGACAGCGTAAAAAGGTTGTAACAATACTTAGAGTAATGTATGCCGGACGGGACATAGACAATCAGTTAAATCTCCATACAAAGCAATAAAGGATATGATTTAAAGCAGTCTTTCATTTATGATCGACTGCTTTTCCTCTGTTATCCACATCAAGATTAAGTCATATTTAACATGAGTGTCCACAATTAGAAGTAGTGATATTGCATTTACAATGGGTATGAAATCAAGAAAAAGTGTTGCAAACCCCGTAAAATCAGGGGGTGCAAAATAAATCTCAAAAATTAGCACTCACCTCTTGACAGTGCTAACAATCAGTGCTATTATGTCTTGCAGATAAGAAAAATAAAGTTATTTGTTACTTATCTATAGATTTTTATATATTGGGACAAAATAATTATCAAGCTGTTAATGTCGCGGCAGATGTGAACAATAACGGCAATCTCACAGAGAGGGGGAGATTATATGAACATCAGTAAATTTACTCAGAAATCACAGGAAGTTGTTCAGGGATGCGAAAAAATCGCTATGGATTACGGTCATCAGGAGATGGGCGAGGAACATTTACTTGCATCTATGATGAAAGTTGATGACAGTCTTATAAGCAAGCTTATTGAGAAGATGGGTATTGAGCCTGAAGTATTTCTTGCACAGATAGATGGACTTTTAAATAAGCGTCCGAAAGTTACGGGCGGTGATATGCGTATCGACCGTTACCTTAATGAAACTCTTATTTATGCGGAAGACGAAGCTAAGCGTATGGGAGACGAGTATGTTTCAGTTGAGCATTTGTTCCTTAGTCTTCTCGCACATCCGAGCAGGGAAGTAAAGGCACTTTTTAAACAGTGTCAGATAACGAAAGAAAGATTTCTTCAGGTACTTTCACAGGTCAGGGGAAACCAGCGTGTGACAAGTGACAATCCTGAGGCAACTTATGATACACTTGAAAAATACGGAACTGACCTTGTCGAGAGGGCAAAAGAGGGAAAGATGGACCCTGTTATCGGCAGGGACAGCGAGATAAGGAATGTTATCCGTATTCTTTCGAGAAAAAATAAAAACAATCCGGTACTTATCGGTGAACCGGGTGTCGGCAAAACGGCAGCAGTTGAGGGACTTGCACAGCGTATCGTGAGAGGCGATGTGCCGGGTGAACTTAAAGATAAGAAGATATTTGCTCTTGATATGGGAGCACTTGTTGCAGGTGCAAAATACAGAGGTGAGTTTGAGGAAAGACTTAAGGCTGTTCTTGAGGAAGTAAAAAAGAGTGAGGGTCAGATAATCCTCTTTATCGACGAGCTGCACACGATAGTAGGTGCAGGAAAAACAGATGGTGCGATGGATGCAGGAAATATGCTTAAGCCTATGCTTGCAAGAGGTGAACTTCATTGTATCGGTGCGACAACACTTGACGAATATCGTATGTATATTGAAAAGGATGCCGCACTTGAAAGGCGTTTCCAGCCGGTTATGGTGAGTGAGCCGACTGTTGAAGATACGATTTCAATACTTCGTGGTCTTAAGGACAGATATGAAGTATATCACGGTGTTAAGATTACGGATGCCGCTCTTGTTGCAGCCGCAACGCTCTCAAACAGGTATATTTCAGACAGATTTCTTCCTGACAAAGCAATAGACCTTGTCGATGAAGCCTGTGCGATGATTAAAACGGAACTTGATTCACTTCCGGCAGAACTTGATGAAGTACAGCGTAAAATAATGCAGATGGAGATTGAGGAGGCTGCACTTAAAAAGGAGACAGACCATATTTCCAAAGAGAGACTCGCAACGCTCCAGAAAGAACTTGCAGAACTTAAAGACAGCTTTACGGCTCAGAAATCAAAATGGGATCAGGAGAAATCTTCTGTCGATAAGGTTAATAAAGTGAAAGAACAGATTGATGCACTCCACACGGAAATGGACGCTGCAAAGAGAGAGTACAACCTTGAAAAACTTGCAGAACTACAATATGGCAGACTGCCTGAACTTGAAAAACAGCTTGAAATGGAAGAAGCAAAGGTAAAGAAAGAGGACAGGACACTTGTTCAGGAAAATGTTACAGATGATGAGATTGCCAAAATCGTGTCAAGATGGACGGGTATTCCTATTACAAAGCTGAATGAGGGCGAGAGAGAAAAGACACTTCATCTTGAGGAGGAACTTCACAAGAGAGTTATCGGTCAGGAGGAGGGTGTTAAACTTGTTTCAGAAGCAATCCTTCGTTCAAAGGCAGGTATCAAAGACCCTACAAAACCGATTGGTTCTTTCCTTTTCTTAGGTCCTACAGGTGTAGGTAAGACAGAGCTTGCAAAGACGCTTGCGGCAAGTCTTTTCGATGATGAGAGCAATATGGTTCGTATCGACATGAGTGAATACATGGAGAAATATTCAGTGTCAAGACTTATTGGAGCACCTCCGGGATATGTAGGATATGAGGAGGGCGGTCAACTTACTGAGGCAGTTCGCAGAAAACCATATTCGGTAATACTTTTTGATGAGATTGAAAAGGCACATCCTGATGTATTTAATGTACTTTTACAAGTGCTTGATGACGGTCGTGTGACGGACTCGCAGGGAAGAACGGTAGACTTTAAAAATACCATTATCATTCTCACATCAAATATTGGTTCTTCTTATCTTCTTGATGGAATAGAGGAAGATGGAAGTATAAGTGATGAGGCAAGGGAACACGCAATGGCAGACTTAAGGGCAAGTTTCAGACCGGAGTTTCTTAACCGTCTCGATGAGATAGTAATGTTTAAGCCACTCACAAAGAACAACATTCAGGGTATTATTTCAATACTTATGGATGACTTAAATAAGCGTCTTGCAGACAAGGAACTTAAGGTTGAGCTTACTGACGGAGCGGTCAAATATATTGCTGACAATGCGTATGAGCCTGCATTTGGTGCACGTCCGCTGAAGCGTTTCTTACAGAAAAATATTGAGACACTTCTTGCAAAAGAAATCCTCGGTGATAAGGTTCACACGGGTGATGTGATAACGATAGGTGTTTCGGGAGACGATTTTGTGGTAAGCACGAAGTAAAATAACACAATATAAAATGTTTGCTCGTGCAGGAGCTGATGTAAGCACAAAATATAATACAAGGGGTAAAATATATTTTGCACCCACGGCATAATAATATAAAATGAAAAAAGACATCTGTATCTTATGGTGCAGGTGTCTTTTTTCATTATGCACAAAAAAACTTGTGCAGAAATGAGGATTAGCCTGAAAATTGTTGATAAGAAAATAAAGCAGTACTATAAATAGACTTTCAAATTTTATATTAGCAAGTAATAAAGCGGATTGCGAGTATCCTGGATTATAATATAAAATTTTTTAAATGATTTTTAGAAAAAAGCAACTTTTTTTTGAGTTATTACAATATACAGGTGTAAGGGTTCTACCCGAGACGTCAAAGGAAGAGAAAGGAACGACAGTAGTGACAAGACAGGAATTTGAAGAATTTGTATCCAGTGACGGAAAAGATATTCTTCGGTTTTGCAGAATAACTACAGGTGAGACTGCACAGGGAGACGATCTTTATCAGGATACAATGTTAAAGTTGTGGGAACAGGCAAAAAAGCTGGATAATGAAAATTCAATCAAAAGTTATGCACTTTCTGTCGCAATCCTTATATGGAAAAATAAGCGGAGAAAATTTGCCTGGCGGCACAGGATAGCAGCATTTGAAAGCTATGAAAAGCACATAGAAAGTGGGGGAGTAGAATGTGTCAGGAAGATATCTGATGAACCAGAACAACAGCTGCTTAAAAAAGAAGCGGATGAATTTGTAAGGCAGAAAGTACAGGAATTACCGGAGAAATACCGAATGGTCGTTTATCTGTATTATTCTGCGGATCTTAAGATTAAAGAGATTGCAAAATGTCTGCACATTACTGAGAGTGCTGTAAAGAGCCGGCTGCGTAAGGCAAAAAGTATGCTGAAAAAAGATTTGGAGGTTATTCGATATGGAGGATAAAGAACTGGATCAAATGTTAAAAAAAGCCCTTATTCCAAATATTAAAGACAATGAAACGAAGATTAGATTTGAAATGGAGGATTGTGTTATGAGGAAACAGAAAAAAATTTTAAAACCTGTAGTTGCATTGGCAGCTTGTGCAGCATTGGTCATTGGGATTTCATATGGAAATGTCACAGAAAAAATTATAGGCACGCATATGTTATCATCGGAGTCTGATAATTCTGCAACAGGAAAAACAGAAGATATTAAAAACTGTTTTTCAGTAAAAGTAAAGGCAGCAGAAGTACAGAAGTTAGAAAGGGGAAAGGAAACTGCTGTAATTACTCAGAAAGAACTGGGTTCAGGTGGATGGAGTGGAACAGATTCCACAAAGGAAATCAGCTATGTGATTGAATCACCGATAGTTTGCGAGGGTAAGCAGATAGATACTATCACATATTCTTTAAGTCATGGAAGTTTTGGAGTTATTCAGCCTAAGGAAAATCCATGTGTATTAGAAGGAACTGAATGTGACACAGATGAAGGAAAATATTGTGATTTTAATATTGAACCAAAAGGTGCTTCAAAGGTTAAACTGATGAAAAAGTCATATTCTTCTTTTACAATATCTGCAAAAGACCAGCAGAAGGTAGTTATATATTTGCGTGATAATAAAAAAGTGTCAGGCAAGTTATATAATAAAGTATGGAATTCGTATGGGGATGATGAAAAAAGTTTAGATGTGAGAACTCAGGGCATGAATGAGGTACTTGATAATCTTGTTATGACTTGCAAAATCACATATAAAGATGGTACATCTGAAACAGCAGACATTGCAGTAAAGAAAAAAATTATGACATATAAAGAGGCATATTCAGGCAAAAAAACTGATGAGAAAATAAAGCAGCTTGCAGATGAAAAAGACGAGTTTACAACCTTTGAGCTGCAATAAAAATAGTATAGAAATAAAAATATTGTGGAAACAAAAATATTGTGGAAAAAAATACTGCGGTATCGTATTTGACGAGCCGCAGTATTTTTATTATTATGGGGTCAGGGACAAAAGCAGATAGTGTTCTAAGGAAAAAGTCAAAGGTCAAGCAAATATTTTGTGTTTTCGTGGATGATAGCAGTGTTGTATGCGTGTACTGATGAGTATCACCAACTTTTTGTGCCGGGAAGAAGCGGGCAGCTTAGAGATGTACTGAACATATAACAGATACTTATCAGGTTTTAAATACGAATAAAAATATAAAAATCTGATATGAGACAAATTATATTAAAAACGGAGGAGAGCATATGAACAGGAAAAAAAGAAGAAAGCTGACGGCTTACCTGCTCGCACTTGTTATGATTTTTAGCTGCTTTGGACAGAGCACAGGCATGGCAGCAGATTATCAGGCGGAGAGTACTAGTCACACCATATCCGGTACAGGACAGTGACACAACGGATTTTGAGATTGGTGCACAAAACGCCAAATGCAAACTGACAGGTGTTTATTTTGCGAACAAAAAGGATTATCCTGATGCAGAAACGCAGGTCAGGAGCAAAAGTAAAAACAGGTTTTCAATAGGCGGAAAGTCTGTCGGAAGTAAAAAAACTTTATGATGGCAGAGCGGTTTCAAAAGATGAATTTAATATCAGAAAGAGTACGATTAGCGGAAGTCCGGAGGACTGTCTTATAGAGAGCAGTGATGGCGGTGATGAATATATTGCGAACAGGGTCGTAATGGCGATGGTCGATTATACTGATAAAAAGACTGGAATGTCATTTGAGGTTGATATAAATATCAAATTGCCTGACAATGCTGTTAAGACAGACGATATTATTTTTGATGATGCCTCAAGGGTTGAATTGTACGGTGCACAGAGTGGTTCTTATATGATATATCCTAAATCGGTTTTAAATCGTTTTTCGCAAGGTATATATTCGTTTTAAAAAGAGGATATTTATTGTGAAGCGAGAACATAATATAGGCATCACGCCTGTTTCGTGCATACAGGTCCTTGCAGTGTCCGTAGTACAGAAGATGCCTTGTCTCATCAATGCTTAGTGGAAATGAAAAGGCAAGAAGAAGCAATAAATCTCTTGATGGCTTCTTTTTTGTGCCGTTAAAAATCTGGTAACCGTAGACCGGGTCAATGCCTGCATTTGCAAAAGTTTGATTACATTTAATTCTGTATATTTCATTTGTTTATTCTCCACGGTAATTGGTACTGTTGGTAAGTATGTAGGATTTTGCTTTTATTGCAGGGATTTATGCTCGCGTTCCAGTTCAAGGAAAAGTCTTTTTACACTCCATTTTGAACTTGTATTTGTAAGCACAGCCTTATAATCGACGGAAATCTTTGCCTGACGCAGCTTAAAAAGAATTTTGTCAAATTTTTTATCGGGAACATCACAAAAAATAATAAGACTTTCTTTAAAAAATGCAGAATCGCCTGATAAAGTTAAATCAGCGATATTTTCCTTTTTTGATAAATTCGTTGAAGCAAGCCTTTCAAGTGTTTCGTTAAAAAAAGCAGGAGAGACTGTTTCGACATGAACATTCATTGGAGAAACAAGTCTGCTTATGCTTTTGGGGTCGCTAATATTTATAAGAAGTAATTTTGCCATCTTCTTAAATCCTTTCATTATAAAAATCGTATTAGAAGGGTACAAGTCCATTTTCCTATTTGCTATACGGTACTTCTAATACTATACTTTTTTGAAAAACTTGTAAATGACTTTTTTTAACATTATCAGGCGAATGGCAGAACAGAACATGAATGTCCGCTTAAATTTTCATATCATAATATCAATGCACTTATTGCACCAAACACTCCGGCAGAAGCAAGTCCCATTATTACCCCTGCAAGCATAACACCGAGCATAACAGCGATGACACTAGACTTAAAGTCCATATCGAGAAAACTTGCGGCGAGAGTTCCCGTCCATGCTCCCGTGCCCGGAAGTGGAATACCAACAAAAAGCAATAGTGCTATAAAAAGTCCCTTACCTGCCGTTTCCTGAAGTTTTTTGCCGCCCTTATCTCCTTTTTCAATACAAAAAGTAAAGAAACCACCGATAACCGGCTTGTCAGCCCCCCACTCAAGAACTTTCCTTGCAAAAAGAAAAATAACAGGAACAGGAAGCATATTTCCAATAATAGCTATAATGTAAGACGGAACAAGAGGAAGTCCCTGTGCAACTGCATATGGAATAGCTCCTCTGAGTTCAATAAGCGGAAACATCGAAATAAAAAAAACAATAATAAAGTGCATCAAAAAATCCTTTCCTATATAAATGTTATATATGTTTATTTTCGGTTTTTGTAAAATATATACTGTAAGATATGTCGCATCTAAATAAAGTATGTTTTTTGTAAGACATACTTTATTTAGATATTGTTATATGCCTTTAACTTATATGCATATTACGAAAACCGATTATGTTATATATGCAGATAGTAATTGATTTATGACTTAAAAAGAATAAACCCACAAAACATTACTGTTCATCACATAGTAAAATCGACAGTAAAAAACTGCACTATAACATAGTAATAATAATAGCAAGTGACATAGGTGTCAAGTTATTGGAGCAAATTCTAGCGGATATTCGTGGTACGCTATACCGTTTTCTCACAACACTATTAACGGCAATCACAGTATATCAGAAAAAACTTCCCTGACAATAAAAAATCACATATTGACAAACATCTAAACCAGAGGAGTATGTCAAAGAGGTTATTAAAAGATTAACTGCTGCTTGCTTATAGGAACTGTTAATGTATAATAGAAAAATATATAAAATAAAAGGCACAGTATATACCGTGCCTTTTAGTCAAGCAGTTTGTTCTCTACGCAAAATAGAAGTGGGAAACTTTCTTGATAGTGTTAAATTGCAATCTAAAGCCTATAAAACTTTTGATAAGAACTCTTTGAGTCGTGCATTTTGTGGATTTCCGAAAAGTTCATTAGGTTCATTTTCTTCAGTTATGACACCGTCATTAAAGAACATTACCCTGTTTGCGACTTCTCTTGCAAATCCCATCTCATGTGTAACGATAACCATTGTCATGCCGTCTTTGGCAAGTTCTTTGATAAGTTCAAGTACCTCGCCGACCATTTCAGGGTCAAGTGCCGATGTAGGTTCATCAAAAAGCATTACATCGGGGTTCATCGCAAGTGCACGCACGATTGCGATACGCTGCTTCTGACCTCCTGACAAAGTAGAAGGATAAGCATTTTCTTTATCTTCAAGTCCTATTCTTCCTAGAAGTTCTCTTGCTTTTGCAGCAGCTTCATCTTTTGTCATTTTATTTCTCTTTACAGGTGCGAGCATTATATTTTCAAGAACTGTCATGTTTTCAAAGAGGTTGAACTGCTGGAATACCATACCGATTTTTTCCCTTATCGTGTTTATATCGACTGAATCATCAGTTATATCGGTTCCTTCAAATAATATATGTCCGTCAGTCGTATCTTCAAGAAGATTTAAGGAACGAAGAAATGTTGATTTACCGCAGCCTGACGGACCGATGATGGCAACGACATCACCTTTATTTATTGTTGTTGATATTCCTTTTAAAACTTCATGTTTACCAAATGATTTATAAAGTTTATCTACTTCTATCAATGGAGTTGTATCAGTATTTATATTAGTGTCGTTCATTTGCTCTAAGTCTCCTTTCAAGTGCATTTGCAACAGATGTGAGTGCAATAACGATTACGAGATAGATTATCGCAACAGTGATGAGTGGCAGGAACGCATCGTATGTATTGCTTCGGATAATGTCACCGGCTTTAGTGAGGTCTACGATGGCGATATAACCACTTATCGAAGTTTCTTTTATAAGGCTTATAAACTCATTGCACAGTGCAGGAAGTGCATTTTTAAATGCCTGTGGAAGTACGATAGAAGTCATTGTCTGTCTGTAGTTAAGACCGAGGCTTCGACCGGCTTCAAACTGTCCCTTGTCTATTGAATTTATACCCGAACGGATTACTTCAGCAACATATGCTGCTGAGTTAAGACCAAATGCTATAATGGCAACAAGTATCTTTGAATTGACTGATACAAGTATTATATAGTAGAAGATCAAAAGCTGTACCATTGCAGGAGTTCCACGGACAACTGTAAGATATATCTTACATATAAGGTTCGGGATAGGGAGTGTACCGTTGTTGTCATGTGTTGTCCTTATAAGTGCAATGATGGCACCGAGTATGATTCCCATGAGAACGGCAAAAATCGTGATAACGATTGTGTTTGAAAAACCTTTTATAAGATAATTATATCTGTGGTCGGAAACAAAGTTGTCATGTATTCTCTGTGATAAAGACTGTGCTTTTATTGCTGCATTGTAATCCTTAACGATTATTACCTGTTTTGCAGTCGTGTAGGAGTCAGTGAAATCAACATTTTTAAGACGGTCTTTGGTTACGGTCATTCCGGCACAGCCGACATCGACTTTGCCTGATGTAACGGCAGCTATGATTGAGTCAAATTCCATGTCCTCTATTTCAAGTTTCATATCAAGCTCATCACAGACAGCCTGCATCATATCCATGTCAAGACCTGTTATCTTATTGCTGTCATAATATTCGTAAGGCTTGAAAGAAGCGTTCGTTCCGACTTTCAATGTACCATTCTTACCTGAGACATTTTTCTTTTTATAAGGAAACTTTCCTTTTTCTTCGTCTTTGCCGGTATAGTTTTTCTTTATATTTGCGAGAGTGCCATCGTCTTTAAGCTTCTTTAAGGCATCATTTATTTTGCTTTTTAAGTCAGTATTTGACTTATCAATACAGATAGCATAGTCCTCAACGGCAAATTCTTCTTTGAGAATTTTAAGTTCAGAGTTTTTTTCAGTGTATGCAAGCGATGGCTGTTCATCAAGGATAACACAGTTTATCTTGTCATCTTTGAGTGCCTGGATGGCATCAGTACCTTTGTTGTAACGCTCGACAACGGTGCCCTTATTGTCACCCTCGTAATCAGATGCATATATGTCACCTGTTGTACCGATTTGAACACCGATTTTCTTTCCTGTTAAGTCATCAACACAGGTGACAGCATTCTTTTCGGCTTTTTTGATTTTTTGTTCATTGGAATAGTTTTTATAACATATTCCGGCGATGATAATGGCAACGCAGACAAGTGCGAATACCACATAGCTGATTAGATTTTTTTTCTTTCTGGTCATCATCGTATTCCTTTCGTTTTTGTAAATTTTAGTTTTTTGTCGGAAGATATGTCGTGGCGCTTGAACCAATATAACAGATAGTACCGCAGGCACGCTCTCGCTATACTGTCATCCGTAACAGTACATAAGTTGTCAAAAAACATATATCCTTTATAATATCATATATTGGTGCAGGGGTCAAAACTATATGGTAATCAGTGACAGCAGTTGGTTTGAATTGATTTGAGTTTATGTGCAAAATAGTGTATATTATGAATATTGTTCGCATTATATATGTGAACAGTGATATTTAAATGATGTTTTATAAATTTTTTTTAGGGAGGATTGTGAATTGAAAGAAGAAAACAAAAAATCAAGGGTAAAGGTATTGTCGCTTATTCTGGTATTAGCTATGGTGATTAGTCTTATGCCGGTGGGTAGTGTTAATGTCGGTGCGGCAGATAAAGTGTCAGTGCAGGCACTTCAGAGTACGGATGATGTTGATTCAAATGGGTATTCGTACCAGTTTATTACCAAAGTGAAAAAAGGTTTTTCTAACGGAAGTGATATGCTTGCATATGCGAAGTACAAGAAACAGCAGTCTGTTAAGAGAGGTGGAAATATTGGATTTGAATATGTCTGCATTTCTGCAGTATCAAATGCGACAGGCAGCAGTATAAGTGCTTCTTTAAATAAAGATGTTGATACGCTTACGGCTAAAGAGCTTAAGGAGGAAGTGGCTTATGCATCAAAGCTTGCCATCAAATCAAAACTGAGACTTACGGCAAATTGGAGTGTAAATGGTATAAAGATTGATGATGTTACGACAGACAGCCTTAATACTTCAACAGCGTTACATGAGCATATTGACTTTTACGAAAAAGAGGCAGAGTTTAAGGTTATTTTTTGTAATAGTATCGGTGAATTAAATAAGTCTATAACTATGAAAGTGACTTCATGGACAGATCCGGTGTCAGAGGTTACGGGGCTTGATAGCGAGGAGAGAAATCTTGTAGGTTCAAACAATAATGTGATATCCAAGAGCATCAATCTAAAACTGCCTGGATTTACATTAAACAAAAACTTTCAAACAAATCATGCTATTACAGTGCAGAAGTACCGTATAGAAAAATATAATGCAACAAGCAGACAAAAGTGGAGTGTTGAAAAGGATATTGCGGCATATGAGGGTGAAAGCCAGACATATGCATTTCAGGCAAAGAAAAATGAGACAGCAAGATACAGAGTTTCATTATATTATGCATATAATAGTTATGATAAAGATCTTATCTATCAGTCGGATTATAAATATGTCACTCTTAATTTTTTAAAATGCCCATTTTCAGAAAATATGAGTTTAAAGAGTGATGATATTTATGCCGCAGTTGGTGAAGATGTGGTACTCGATTCTGACATCTGCATAAACAGAGGGTATCAGGCAGAGTATATCTGGCAGAAATTAAACAGCCAGAAAAATGCATTTGAAGATATTGCTGATGCTAAGAGTGCCGTGTATGAGATAAAGAATATAAAATCAGAGGATTTTGGAGATTACAGGTGTGTGGTTAAAGCGTACAAGGGTACTGGTGAGGATAAAAAGTACATTACTTCCAAAACGCTTACATACCATCTGACAGACAAGAAAAAATTTATGATTAATAAAGCTTCAGATACATACGAAGACTCCGCTGTACCTGTTTATAAGCCTATAAACAGTGAGGCAGAGCTTTCACTTGATGTAAAAGTAAATTCGGGTTATAAGGCTTCGTTCCAATGGTTTAAACAGGGAAAAGATTATTCAACAATGGAGATGATAGACGGAGCAACAGAGGCTTCTTATAAACTTAATGTGACGGCTGACAGTTTCACAAAGTATTCTGTAAAGATGACTGTCACAAATGAAAATGACGCATCAGACAGTGAGACTCATGAGTATTCTTATAGGATATGGGAAGATCCGCAGATTGAAAAAGTATATACTTCAGGTGCTTCCGACAATGATTTTTATTTAAAAGAGGGAGAAGATCTGGTAATTGTCGCAAATAAATATAAGTGTAATCCAAACTATACACTGGTTTATGAATGGTACAGGTATGATATTCTTGATGGCGGCAAGAGCTATAAGAATACCAAAATTGAGGGAACAACGGGAAATGTTCTTACGATAAAAGATCATAAAAATACTGATGAAACAAACTATAGATATTATGTAAAAGCTTACCGCAACGGAGAGAGTGAGACACACAGAGGTTCAGAGACGGAAATCTACAGTGTGCATAATTACGGCAGGGATAAACAGAGTAATCTCAGTGTTTCCCATGCGACAAATGATACATTTTATAAGCACGACGGTGAACCTGTTTCAATGGGTGTAAAGGCTGAGTGTGATAATGCGGACTGTTATGATATTTCGTATTCATGGTTTTTAAATGGTGAGGAGCTTCATGACGCAGATGGCAATACATATAATACTCCTACATATTCAGTCGATAAACTTGCATATGGACTTTATGGAAAATATACCTGTATGGTAACTGCAAAGGCAAAGGAAAACAGTTATGCAAAAACGGAAAGTGCTGAGGAAACAGCAGAGTTTACGGTAAATGAAGCCTCAGGCTACAGGGTGAATTCGCCGTCAGAGACTAATGTAAATGGGAAAAATACAGGTGATACGATTACGCTTACCGCCAATGTAAGTACAGTGGATGACAAAGAATATCCGATTACATATGCATGGTATAAAAAGGTTGCCGATCCTTATAATGGAAATTATGGCAAATATGTCAAAGTCGGCTCAGCAAAGGATTTTACGATAACATTATCCAAGTATGATTTTACACAGTACGAGTGTTACATAAATGACGGTTTAAATTCTAAGGCAACAATTTTAGATTATTTTGTAAATGCCCCGGAAGACAGATTTAAGCTCGTGAGCATAACAGGAAATAATACTTACAAAGTAATGGATGGTGAAAAAGTTACTTTGGAGGCTAGAGCAGTAATTTCTGATGCGTCAGATACGATAACATACCAGTGGCACAGAAACGGTGATGTGATAGATGGTGCAACAGATATGAATTACACGATAGACAGTGTAAGTGAAAATGATATAAATGCGACATTTTTATGTGTGGCAACAAGTAAAAATACTGGAAAGACAGCGAAGTACACATTTTATTTGTCAAGAAGAAATTCAATATCTACAAGTGTCCATACTGGTCTTAGCTTAAGTTCAGGCAGAACTTATAAGGGAACAAGAAATCTGGGAAGTAAGGAGACGATAGGTGTTGATTTAAAGACAGCCGGATTGTCGTATGATGTAGAGTGGACATTTACTGCAGAGTCATATGTAAACGGTAAAAAGCAGATGGCATCTAAGTCTGTGAAGCTTGATGAGAAAAATACGGTTATAGCTTTTGATTCGCTCACGGAGGAACAGTTTGGGGAATATCAGCTCAATATATATAAAAAGGGAACTTCGTATGCTTATACGACATATACATTTAAGATAACAAGATATACAGGTTATTTTTCGGCAGCTCCTAAAGGAAATTACACGACATATTACAGAAAAAAGGGGGAGAGCGTAACTTTTAACATAGGAGTCAAGACTGACCTCAAAGACACGGTATATTATCAGTGGTATAAAGATGGAATTGCAATTTTTGGACAGACGAACAGCAGTCTTACTATAGAAAATATAGATTATGATGATTATGGAAGATATTATTGTGCTGTCAGATGTGGAGAGAATTCAGTACAGACAACAGATATTAAGCTGAAAACTGATACCGGACTTGAACTTGAATTTGATTATTATAATGCAGGGACAACATACTATTACCTTACAAAAGCTCTCGGAGATACGGCTGAGTTTTCTGTAAAGGCATCAAGTAAAACGGGAAGACAGATAGCGTACAGGTGGTTTAAGTCATCTACAGCGGAACACAATGCCATTTCCGGTGCGGTTTATCCTGAATTAAAAATAGAAAATATAAAAGCAGATGATTATGGTTCATATATTTGCGAAGTCACCGACGGAGTTATGACAAAGTATGCCTATTTTGGAATAAGAGGTGTATCGGATGAGCTAAAATGGGAAAGTACAGGTGGAGATAAGTATATAAATGCAGGTGAATGTGCCGAGTTTCAGGCAAAGGCAGTCTGTGCGGCGGGTTATAATATAAGTTATAAGTGGCAGAGATATAATGAAGCGGAAAAAAGATACGAAGATATTGCAAGTGCGTCTGATTCATCATATAAGACGGATGCAATAACAGATTTTGATTTTGGCTATACAAGGTATAAGTGTATTGCATCTACGGAAATATCTGATATAGAAAGAATTTTTTATGTTTATAATGCCGACAGATTTGATTTTAACGGAACTGCCGACAGAACATGGATATTTGATGATGAAGCAGCGGTTTATACAACAACACTTAAGAACAACACAAATGATACACCGAAATACCAGTGGTACAAAAAGGATGACAATGGTAACTTTATCCCGGTAAAAGGAGTGGATAAGGATATTTATATTGCTTTGGCTCCTGCGGTCACTGCAACAAAGAGCAGTATGACATATAGATGTGAAGTAAAAGCTGGCAAGGAAGAAAGTTATGTGACAAAAACAAAAGACTTTACAACAACCATATATAAAAGAACTTATTTGAAAGATACTCTTCCGCAGGCAAAAGCTGATGACGGTTATAGTTTTTATGCATACAGAGTTGACGGTGCATCAAAGCTTAAGATAACATTTAGTGAGGATACGCTTTTTGATAAAAACATAAATTATTGCAGTCTTGCAGTTTTGGATAAAAATGGAAATAAGACATCATATGTAGGTTCGGAACTTTCAGGAAAGACTATTACGGTTGATGGTGATGAAGCGACATTTATGCTTTTTAGCAATGTATCGTCATACCCAACATATGATTTTTCAAAACAGGGTTACAAGGTTACAAAGATAGAAAGCGTAAAAGCTGCTGATGGAGGAAAAGATAATAATACTTCCGGTGATAATTCAAACAATGGAGGAAAAGATGAAAATAACAATACTTCCGGCGATAATTCAAACAATGGAGGAAACAGTGGAAATAATGGAAGCAGCGGTACTAAAAAAGTAACAAAAGTCAAAAAGAAGATAAGTATTGGACTTAAAGAATCGGTTTCACTCTATTTAAAAGGTGCAAAATATAAGACCAGTAAGAAGAAATATGTTACTGTTTCTAAAAAAGGTGTTATCAAAGGTAAGAAAAAGGGAAAATCAACAGTCACTGTCACAACGGCAAAAAAAATAATTACTTATACCGTAACGGTAAAAGCGGCACCTAAAAAAATAAAAAAAGTTTCACCGTCAAAGATAAAACTTAAGGTGAAAAAAACAAAGAAGATAAAGGTTACGCTTCCTAAAAACACGGCAAGTTATAAGATTTCTTTTAAGTCATCAAACAAAAAGATAGTCAAAGTTGATTCAAAGGGAAAAGTTAAGGCTTTGAAGAAAGGAAAGGCAAAGATTACAGTAAAGACCTTTAACGGAAAGAAAAAGACGATAAAAGTTACCGTGAAAAAATAAGGATACTTGACTTTATGGCATAATCATGGTTTACTTAAAAATAGCGACATAACATGAATGAAAGTTGAGGACATAACATGAAAAAGAAATTACTTTTAGCACTGACGGCTTTACTTGCTGTTTTATGTATGGTAGGATGCGGTTCTAAAAAAACTCAGGATTCAGAAAAGAGCGGTGACAGCACAAAAACTTATAAGGTAGGTATAGTGCAATATGTAGATGATGCATCGCTTAACCAGATACAGAAGTCAGTTCAGGATGAGCTTGACAAAAAGGGAAAAGAGGCCGGAGTAAAGTTTGATTATAAGGATTATACTTTCAATGGT
Source organism: Clostridium sp. AM27-31LB (assembly GCF_003480745.1). Taxonomy (NCBI): domain Bacteria; kingdom Bacillati; phylum Bacillota; class Clostridia; order Eubacteriales; family Clostridiaceae; genus Clostridium; species Clostridium sp. AM27-31LB. The sequence goes on from NZ_QUJS01000001.1 coordinate 177,956, forward strand.
CAGGCGGACCAGTCTACATTAAACCAGATAATGACAGAACTTGTATCAGATGGTGTCGATATAATAATTCCTATAGCTACACCTACTGCACTTATAGCACAGTCTGTTACAGAGGACAATCAGATACCGGTTGTATTTTCAGCGGTTACGGATCCGGTATCAGCAGGACTTGTTGCAAGTATGGATGCACCGGGGGCAAATATTACCGGAACAAGTGATGCCATAGACACAGATGCGATAATGAAGCTTATCTTAAAGGCAAACAGCAAGACTAAAAAACTTGGTCTTTTATATGATAAGAGTCAGGACTCATCAAAGCAGGCTATAGCAGATGCTAAAAAGTTCTGTAAGGAAAACGGTATTTCCGTTGTTGAGAAAACAGGTACAACAAACGATGAGGTAGCACTTGCGGCTGACGCACTTGTTGCAGCAAAAGTAGATGCGGTATTTACACCGACTGACAACACTATTATGAAAGCTGAGCTTGCCATATATGAGAAGTTTGTAAATGCAAAGATACCTCATTATACGGGAGCGGATTCATTTGCACTTAACGGAGCATTTGCCGGATATGGCGTAAACTACAAAGAACTTGGTGTAGAGACTGCCGACATGGTGGCTGATATTCTCGTAAACGGTGCAAAACCGGGTGAGATGGCGATAAAGACGATCAACAATGGTATAGCTACGGTAAATACCGAGACAGCAGAACAGATAGGACTTGATTACAGTGGATTTAAGGATATATGTGAAAAAGTCGTAGAGACAAAGACTGCAAAAGAATTTGACGAAAAATAAAAAAACTATCAGGATAAAAATATATCAAGCACGCTGTTTTAGGCGTGCTTGATATGGCATGGAGGAAAAAATGGGCTCAATTTTTACTATTTCAATATTACAAAGTGCATTGGAGCTTGGATTTATATATTCGCTCGTCGTTCTTGCACTTTTTGTATCATTCAGCATATTAAATATTGCTGACCTTTCAACAGACGGCTGTTTTACTCTCGGCTGTGCCGTTGCAGCATCAGTGACGATAGCCGGTCATCCGGTGCTTGCACTGTTTCTTGCGATGGGGGCGGGTATTATATCGGGATTTGTCACGGCATTCTTACAGACCAGATTGGGTGTGGAGTCGATTCTTGCAGGAATCATAGTAAACACGGGATTATATACGATAAATATCGCCGCAATGGGATTTTCATCAAATATGAACCTTTTTAAATGTGATAGTATATTTACTATAGTCAGGGATTTTATACAGGAACACATGGGAGATGCGGCAGTTCAGATACTTATAAGAAAAGGATGGTATAAGCTTATTCTTGTAGCCGTGATAGTTATAATAGTCAGTGTACTTTTAAGTGGATTTTTAGGAACAAGACTGGGGCTTTCGATAAGAGCGACCGGAGACAATGATGCAATGGTAAGAGCATCAAGCATAAATCCTAAATTTACGATAACGGTAGGTCTTTGTCTTTCAAGTGCTCTTACTGCACTGTCAGGAGGATTACTTGCGCAGTATCAGAAATCATGCGATATAAATCTTGGAACAGGTATGGTAACTATAGCACTTGCAAGTCTTATTATTGGTGAGACATTTGTTGGAAAAGGAACGATGTTTAAAAGAATATTAGGCGTTGTATTCGGAAGCTGCCTTTATCGTTTTATAGTCGCAGTCGCAATAAGGATAAATGTTCCGGCGGAGTGTCTAAAACTTGTATCTGCTATCATAGTAGCCGTTGCGATAGCATTCCCTTATGTAAAGGAAAAAGCAAAATTTGCAAAACACAAATATGCTGAGATTGCAAGAAGAAAGAAAGAAGGTGCGATGTAATGGATACTATGCTTGAATTAAAAAATGTACGCAAGACCTTTAATCCGGGTACTGTAAATGAAAAAAAGGCACTTACGGGGCTTAATCTTTCGTTAAAACATGGAGATTTTGCTACGATAGTCGGAAGTAACGGTGCGGGCAAATCGACAATGTTTAATGCGATAACAGGCTCATTCTTTACGGATGAAGGTGCGATAATACTTGACGGTGAGGATATAACCTTTAAAAAAGAGCATTTCAGAAGTAAAGATATAGGTCATCTTTTTCAGGACCCGCTTCTTGGAACCGCACCACATATGACGATAGAGGAAAATATGGCACTTGCTTACCTTAGGGCATCTACTGCAAAGACTGCATTTTTCAGCAGGATAAGCAAAAAAGAAAAGCAGAAATTCAGGGAACATCTTTCATTACTTGGAATGGGACTTGAGGACCGCATGAAAAATCCGGTCGGGCTTTTGTCAGGAGGACAGAGACAGGCACTTACACTTCTTATGGCAACAATGGTAACACCAAAACTTCTTCTTCTCGATGAGCATACGGCGGCACTTGATCCTGCTACGGCGGAAAAGGTACTTAAACTTACAAAGGAGATAGTAAAGGACAGAAACATAACCTGCCTTATGGTAACTCACAATATGCATCAGGCACTTGAACTTGGAAACAGAACGCTTATGATGGATTCGGGTCATATAGTGTTTGATGTAAGCGGTGGGGAGAGAGCTAAACTTACTGTAGATGACCTGCTTGAAAAGTTTAAGGATAATGCCGGAAAGAGCCTTGATAATGACCGTATATTGCTTTCAAGTGCAGAGGGGGAGTGAAAAAGGCGAAAAATGGTAGAATTATAGCGAAAAAGGGATAGGGATATACAATATTACCTTTGAAATAATATGCTTTTTTTGATAAAATTATATGTATATCCAAATACCTATTGATTTTAAATATTATATATAAGCCTGCAAACGATGTAAGGATTACGAGTGAGCAGTATTAAAAGGTATATTTAAAAATTGTGAAAGAGAGTGATAGGATGATTAAGATTGCGTTATGTGATGATAATGAAATCGAGAGGGGCATCCTTAAAAATGTCGTTGAGGGACTGTTAATTGATATTGGATATAGTGCTCAGGTATTTGAGTTTTCTTCAGGCGAGAAACTTCTTAGAAATTACTCAAGAGGAGATTATGATGTTATTTTTTTAGATGTTCAGATGAAACAGTTAGATGGCATTGAAACGGGGAGGGCTATCAGAGAAAAGGATGTGCAGGTAGAAATCATATATGCGACGAGCAGTGAAGCTTATATGAAAGAGGGATATGACATACACGCACTTGCATATTTATTAAAACCTTATCGTGTCGAAAAGGTAAGGGAGACATTAGAATATTACCTCAAAAAATATGATGTGAAAAAACAGGATGAGAAAACAGAAATGTTGGAAGTTACCATTCAGCAGAAGAAGATTTTTATAAGACAAAGGGATATATATTTCTTAGAGTCTATGGGCAGAGTGGTTAGTATCTATTGTAAAAATGGTGTTTTCAAGGTTTATTCAAGGCTTGGAGAACTTGAGGAAAAACTTGATTCCGATATGTTTTTGAGATGTAATCAAAGCTATATCGTCAATATCCTCTGGGTAAGTGATATAGTAGATTATGATTTTTATATGCCGGGGGACAGGCTGGTTCCTATCAGAAAGAGGGATAAAAAAGAGATAATTCAAAAGTTTTATAATAAGCGCAATGAAACCGATACACATATGGAAAAAATACACTAAATTTTGTTGGAGTCGGAAAATACGATTTGAAAGGAGGTGGCAGGATGTCAGAGAAAAATACAATTCTTATTGCTGATGATAAGGAAGTAAATAGAGAATGTCTGACAAGACTGTTAGAAGATGATTATAATATTCTTCAAGCAAGTGATGGGTATGAGGCACTGGAAATTCTTGATAAAGAAAAGGAAAAGATTTCTGCAGTTGTACTCGATATAATTATGCCGGGGCTTGACGGCTATGGTGTGCTTAACGAGATGGCATACAGAAAAATGCTGCCGAAGATACCGGTCATAGTGACATCAGTAGACGGAGACGAGCAGTCAGAACTTAAGGCATTGTCGCTGGGTGCAAGTGACTTTCTTGGAAAGCCTTACAATCCTATAATAGTCAAAAAAAGATTGCAAAATATCATTCACCTTAAAGAGACAGCATCACTTGTAAATTATCTTCAGATGGATACACTGACCGGAGTATATTCAAAAGAAACATTTTCAAAAAAAGCAAAAGAGCTTTTGAAAAGAAATAAAGATGTCCAGTATGCCGTATTATATTCTGATATTGAAAACTTTCAGCTTTTAAAAGATTTATTCGGAGAAAAAACAGGTGACAATCTATTAGTATTTATGGCAAAGGTGCTTAAGCATTATGTAAATAATGATGAGGTGTGTGGAAGAATAGAAAATGAGCATTTTGTCATTATCAAGAAATATGACAAGCTGATATTGCATGACCAGCTTGCCAATATAGTAAAGACAATAAATGATTTTCCGGTCAATATGAATTTAAGACTCAGATTTGGCATATATCTTACAGATGGCACTAAGATGTCGATGCACGCAATGATAAACAGAGCTATTCTTGCCGTAGATACCATCAGGGGCAGATATGGAAGATATATGGCATATTATGACAAAAAGATATGGGAAAAGCAGGTATATGAGCAGGAGATATTAAACTGCATGGAGGATGCCATAGATAAAGAGCAGTTTAAGGTATATTTCCAGCCAAAGTATGACCTTAATTCTGAAAAAGTTGCCGGTGCTGAGGCTTTGGTAAGATGGGTACATCCTGAGAAAGGCTTTATGAATCCGGCAGAATTTATCCCATTATTTGAGACAAACGGTTTTATCACTGAGCTTGACAAGTTTGTCTGGGACAAGACCTGTGAGTACATAGAGGAATGGAAGAGAAAAGGCTATCCGGTAGTGCCTATTTCAGTTAATGTATCAAGAACAGATATATATAACCCTGATTTTATGGATATAATAATGGGAATCATTAAAAAGCACGGGCTTGAACCTGAAAACATACACTTGGAGATTACGGAGACGGCATATACCGAAAATCCGCAGCAGATAATAGAAGTTGTCAAAAAACTTAAGCTTCTCGGATTTATAATAGAAATGGACGATTTTGGTTCAGGCTACTCATCTTTAAATATGCTCAATGAACTGCCGATAGACATATTGAAACTTGATATGGGATTTGTTCAGGGAGATTTAAGCACGAACAGCAACAATATTTTGAGCTTTATCATAAGCCTTGCAAAATGGATGGATTATGCCGTAGTCGCAGAGGGGATAGAGACGGAAGAACAGATACAGATGCTTAGAAACATGGATTGCAATTTTGTTCAGGGATATTATTTTGCAAAGCCGCTTCCACCGGAAGAATTTGAAAAGCATCTTATTGAGCACAGTATCTTAAATAATGATATGGAAGGGCTTGAGATGAACTTCTCGGATGCGACATTCAGAAAATCACCGGGAACAATGCTTATAGTTGATGACCTTGTGCTTAACAGAAAGATACTCAGTGCGTCATTTAGCAGATATTTTAAGACCGTTGAAAAAGAGAACGGTGCTGAGGCATTGGAATATATCAAAGACCATGCCGATGAGATAGATGTTATCATGCTCGACCTTGTAATGCCCGTTATGGACGGCTTTACATTGATGAAGCAACTTAAGATGGAAAACAAATATGCACACATTCCGATAATCGTCACATCACAGGGCGGTGACAAGAGCGTAGAAAAATCATTTGCACTCGGAGCAACAGACTTTGTAGAAAAGCCGTACAATCCACGCATAATCATGCATAGAGTACAAAATGTAGTTATGGCATATAAAAATGCAAGGTCAGAAGCAGCGGCAACAAATGAAAAGAATGACAGCGTGTCATAAGAAAATTAAAATACATATGATAACAAAAACCTGACGGGATTTTTAAACCGTCAGGTTTTTGTGGTTTTGGGAGCATAATAGTTAAGTTAAACATTTTTTGCGATTTTTATGCAATAGCTGTTTTTATATGAAATTTTAAACAATACATTTATGTGATATGGATGGTTATCCCCATTTTTTTAGCTATGGATTTAGCTTTGTAAAAAGTATCATTATCTGAAATTTCAAGACTTAATTCTTCTAGGTTTCGCATTTTTTCCAATATAAAAATATCGTCTATATTCGTACCGGAATACTTCAAATACTTTATTTTATCGAAATAAATAATTTTGCTGAATGTTATATTGGAATATTCTGCATCACTTGATTTAGCAAAAATTATAAGTGAATTAAATCCGGTTGTAGTTTTATATTTAATATCATTAAAAAAGCAAAAAACATTTAATCTGCCGGAAGACTGAGTTCGGTCATTGTTACGAAAAAATAATGAGACTCCTTCTTGTTTTGTTTTTTTAATTCCTCCTTGTTCTTCAACTATCTGATTGATTTTATCAAAATGTTTTTTATTGTTATTTATATACTTATATATGATTTTTTGAATAATATTAGTTTTCTCAAAAATATTATCCGATTGATATATTTTTTCACAGGCATATATAGTTATTTCTGAAATCTTATCATCTTTAGTGCAATTATTATCAATCCAAAAATCCTCACCGTATTTTTGTTGTATTATTTCATTGATTTCATCAAGATAGGGATTTCGATTGATATATGTATTTAATTTTATTACTATGATGCTTATAAAAGTAATTAAAACTATTGTTGTTAAGAGAATAATTGTTGATTTTATCCTTGTATTTTCTTTTAGTTTATTGCTCATTTATATCCCTCACTTCGATTTAAGTATATACTAAATGTTTATTTTTTAAAAGTATGATATTGTTTTAAAACTCAAGAAATTTACCACTTTAGCCGAAATAAAAGTATAGATATTTTATTTATAAGTCATAGGGTGATTGCGAAACTAACTATATGTTGTGTCAATTGCATAGATATAACAAATAATATCGTCGGCACGCTTTCGCTATGTTGTCGTTCGTAGCAGTACATAAATCAGCAAAAAACGCTGATTAAGTGCTGACGACGACAAAAATGCCGACTAACACTATTTGTTATATCTGCACAATTTAATCAAGATTTATGATGGTTTCGCAAACGCCTATATAAGTCATAAATGAAAGGTGAGAAATCGATGAATGTGAATATAAGAGACATATACAACAGGACGGCAAATGTGTCCGGCGGCAGGGCAGGAGTTTTAAACGGTTCTATGCTTGCGATAGGAAGTAAGGGGCAGGTTGTTGAAGGTGTTGTATCGAAAGTTTCAAATCAGATTTCCATCAACTTTAACGGTGTTGAGGTGGCAGTACCAAAGACCGCAGTACAGAATGCCAGGGAGGGCGAAACTAGAAGATTTAAGATCATGGATGTGTCTAAAGATAATATCGTGCTGAAAGAAGTTGGAAACGGTGGTTTGGCATCCGGAGCGGTGGCTGTCAGTCATACGACGGTAAGTTCGGGTGTAAATTCAGGCACTTATGGTTACAGAACGGGCACTTCAGGCAGTTCGGGAAGTAAAGATGCGGCAGCAGCCAAAACTGAGATGAATAAAAATCTTGCGGTTCTTACAGGGGATGATTACAAATGTGTTGAGGAGTCAGAGGGTTCTGTAGATAAATGCGAGGAAGAATATGTTGACAAAGCTGTTGAAAAGATGAAACAGCAGAAACTTGACAATGAGCAGAACAGGGAAGAAAACAAAAAAGATATTGATGAGTTTGAGGAAGAACTTAAAAAAATTCAGGCAACAGGCTCTCTTGATGCAAAGGCAGAAGCCGGTCTAAAAAAGATTTTGGAAAATTCAGGTATTCCGGTCACGGCGGAAAATATTTCAAAGATAGTGTCTGCACTTCAGATGAGTTCTTCTGCACTTAATATGTCTGACGATACAAAGGCATATATTGTAGGTAACTCGCTTACACCAACGATAGAAAATATATATCATGGTCAGTATTCTGGAAGTGATGCTTTTGACGGAGAGGTCTATGACGCTGAAATCTGGAAACAGATAGAGCCACAGGTGGAAAGGCTTATAGATGCAACGGGGCTTGATAAGGAAAGTGGTGCAGCAGATGCGAAGTGGCTTTTTGCAAATGACCTTCCGGTTACGGCAGATGCACTTAAGACAATGTCCGTGTTAAATGATATAAGTTCTGATATGTCAGCAAAGACGGCATTTGAACAGATACTTCAGTCTGTTGCGGCAGGGGCAGAGCCTGAGCAGGCATCACTCGATACATCAGAGTTTGTTATAGCGAGAAGCATTATAAATAATTTTGCGGCGATAACGGATGCGGATATATCAACGGCAGTAAAAGCTGCGGTCGGTGATATTGCATTTGCAAATGAAAATTATTCAGGTAACGGTGTATTAAATCTTGAACTTTTAAGACAGGCGGCAGCCTACAATAAGGCAAATTCAGGGATTGCTGATATTTCTTCAAATAATATTCCGACTATGGTAGTTGAGGGAATGAGCGATATGCAGGTTGAAGAAGTCATGGCAAAAAGATATGTCGCAGAGATATGCCTTAAGATGACTACACAGTCTGTTATGAATATGAGACAAAAAGGAATAGATATAAATACTGCACCACTCGAACAGGTAGTGGAGGAATTAAGAAATGAAGAAAACGCTGTCTATACGACAGGTGCGGCAGGTGATGTTAGTGATGATGAACTCAGCCTTTTGCAGGAGACTTTGCAGCAGAAAGCAGACATTGCAAATGCACCGGCATCACTTATCGGAAGAACAGTAAGACAGCAAAATCTTCTCACATTAAATGAACTTCATGCAGCAGCTTCGAGTGAGACTTACGGCAGGCAGCAGTATGGACAGCTTTATGAGATGGTTTCTACACAGGTAGATGCTTCTTATGGTGACTCAATCCAAAAAGCGTTTGCGAGTGTTCCAAATCTTCTCAAAGAGCTTGGTATGGAAGATACAAATGCAAATGAGAGGGCAGTAAGGATTCTCGGCTATAACGGCATGGAGATAACAGAGGAAAATGTGCTTTCAGTTAAAGAATACGACGCTGTCTTAAACCGGGTTATCGACAATATGAAACCATCGACTGTCCTTGAAATGATAAGGCAGGGTGACAATCCGCTTGACACCTCGATAAGTGACCTTGATAAGAAACTTTCGGATATAAATGCCATGAAGGATTTAAGTACAGAGGAAAAATACAGTAAATATCTCTGGCAGCTACAGAAGTCGGGGGATATTTCAGAGCAGGAGAGAGAGGGATATATTGGTATCTACAGGCTTTTAAACAATATTGAAAAGTCGGATGGTGCAGCAATCGGCGCAGTCTTACAGTCTGACAGGGAAATGACGCTTGGAAATCTTTTGACAGCGGTAAGAACAATGAAAAATCATGGTATCGACACAAAGATAGATGATGATTTTGGCGGACTTAAAGAGCTTAATTTTATGGCTTCATCAATAACAGAACAGATAAATGAGGGCTTTAGTGCAGCACATACAGAAAATCAGGAGAATGGTTCTGAACTTTCAGGCAGAAACAGACAGGCTCAAAATCAGTCAGAGCAGACTTCGGTAGATGTGCAAAACACTGATGTTTCAGAGGAAGAAAGCATTAAGGGAAGATATTTTGACACTCTTGTTTCAGATACGCTCGATGAGATTTCACCGTCAAAACTTGATGAGGTTGCAAATGGTGATATAGGTAGTGTACTTAATACATCACTTGAAATGTTTGCACAGCAGGTTAAAGAGGCTGACGGTGACAAGGAGATTGAAAAGGCATATTATGATGCGAAAGCAGAAAATGTCAGAACTCTTGAAGCTGAGAGAGGTCAGATAAGAGATATTCTTGCAAATCTTGATATACCTGCGACAATGGAAAATATCGAGGCGGCATTGAATTATGTCGAAAATTCATATAATCCTTTAAAAGAGAGTTATAAGCGTAAAGATGTGCTCGACAGTGAGAAGCAGACAGAGTTTGAAGAATTGACAGACAGTATGTCAGAGGTGCTTGATTCTGAGGAAAGTATTCAGGAAAAGTGCAAACAAGCCGAAAAATATATGGAAGATATATTAAACAGGTCATATGAACAGCCTGATATAAGATATGAGGATTTAGACAGTCTTAGAAGTCTTTCTAAGGGAATAAATTTAAGTATGCTTATGGCAGAGAGAAGAAGTTATGATATTCCGATAAAAACAGGGGATACTATTACAAATATGAATGTCACCATTATACCAAGTGACGATGACAATGGTAAAGTAAAGGTAAGTATCAGAGGAAACAGTTCTGATGAAGATAATGTTTTGCGGCTCGGTGATGTTACGGCAGAAATTAAAGTTGTGGGAGAGTCTGTTAAGGGGTATGTTCTTGCGGGTGAAAGGCAGGGTTATGAACTTTTGAAAGAATCATCAGATAAGCTTACAAAAGCGTTAGAAACTGCCGGATTTGAAGTTAAAAATATATCATATGGAATGAACAGAGTATCACAGACAGACGGATTTATGGCAGGTAAAAGCGATGCAGATACATCAGCTCTTTACAAGGCTGCAAAGATAATAACGGCACATTTGGTGTCAGTGTCAAAACAGTAAAACAGAAAACGGATTATATCAAAGAAAGGAAAGGGAATTTTCATGAAAATAAATCACAATATATCAGCTCAGCTTGCAAATGTAAATTTAAAAAAGAATGATAACAGATTATCTTTAAGTATGCAGAAGTTAAGTTCAGGATATAAGATTACAAAAGCGGCTGACGATTCAGCAGGACTTGCAATTTCAAACAAGATGCGCACACAGATACGCGCACTTGACCGTTCTGCACAGAATGCGGAAGACGGAGTATCAATACTGGAGTCAGCAGATGGAGCATTATCAGAGATTCATAGTGTGTTACAGCGTGTGCGTGAACTTTGTGTACAGAATGCAAATGATACATATACATTGGAGGATAGGGAGACAGCTCAGAAAGAAGTTGACCAGCTTATGGACGAGATAGACCGTATTTCAAGTACGACTGAGTTTAATGGAAGAAGCCTTTTTGATGGTTCAGCATCAAGAACGATGTCAAGCAGTGTTGATGGAGTGAAGGCAGTATCAGTGTCAATGGAAGCAACGGCTGGAACATACAGTTTTACGGTTGTAAGCAATGCAACGGCTGCATCTGTTTCAGGTATTTGGAATAAGATAACAACTCCTGCAACGAAAGATACTTCTTTCTCAATAAATGGCGAAACGATAAATATAACAAAAGACGAGCCGAAAGAACAGATAGAAAAAGATATTATTGAAGCTTGTCAGAAGATGAACTTAAGTTATAGTACATCCGGAAAAATTACATCAAATGCTGCCGGAGATGATTATTATGTTGAAATTAATTATGAAGACGGTACAAAACAGAAAAATGTTGGAACAAATGCTGAGGTAACACTCGGACAGGCTGCGGCAGGTCAGACAGGATTTACAGACAGTGCAAGATACACGGCAAAAGGAAATCTTTTGAATATAATTGATGAGGACGGTGTTGAGATGACGGTTGAACTTCCGTCAGGTGATAAGGCATTACCAAACAATAAGACTGTAGGAATGAAAGTATATGATGCGGGATATATGACAATTCAGATTGGAGCAAACGAGCATCAGACACTTGACATGGATTTTCCTACTGTATCATGCGATGCACTTAAACTCAGGGATCAGAATGGAAAAGATTTATTAAATGTCTGCACAAATTATGGTGCTTCTAACGGAATAGCACTTGCAGATACGGCAATCAGACAGATATCGACGGCACGTGCTAAGCTTGGTGCATACCAGAATCGTCTTGAGACGACAGTTTCAAGTTTAAATGTGTTTGGAGAAAACATGACAGAGTCAATGTCAAGAATCATTGATACAGATATGGCAAGCGAGATGACAGAATATACTCAGCTTACTGTATTGCAGCAGGCAGCAACATCAATGCTCTCACAGGCAAACAACAGACCACAGACGATAATGAGTCTCCTTCAGGGTATGTAGGAAGCGAGGAAAGTAAAAATTGACAAGTGAAGAAAAAAGACAATTTACTGCACGCATATCACAGGCAAACAAAAGTGAGCTTGTAGTGATACTTTTTGAAATGTTTGATTATTGTATAGAACAGGCGGAGGATGGTTTTAAAACAGAAGATTTACAGAAAGCAGACAGTTATCTTAAAAGTGCAAAAGGTTGTGTTAGTGAATTAAGGGGAAGTCTGGATATGGGATATGAGATTTCGCATAATCTGTACAGTATATATACATATGTGAACAGACAGCTTACGGCTTCAATAATCAAAAGAAAACCTGTAAATATAGACAGTGTAAAAGAAAATATGGAAAAACTTCGCAAGTCATTTGAAGAAGTAGCAAAACAGGATACATCAGGTTCAGTAGTACAGAACTCCCAAAAAGTATATGCCGGACTCACTTACGGAAAAGGAACGCTCAATGAAGTGTTTATGGATAATGAGGCGGCAAGAGGGTTTAAGGCTTAAGGGGGTATGGTGTTATAAACGGACGCAGGTCTTTATATATATTTTACGCTCAGACACGCTTTCGCTCGGATAACATCGTAGCAGCACATAAATGAGCATAGTACGCTCATTAAGTGCTGACGATGTTATAACGGTCTCCGCTGCAAAATATATATTAAAGACCTGCTGTGCGTTGGGGACGATTAGGTATAGAGCAATTATGGATATTTATTGTATATAGAAAAATATATTCCCTGTTCCTGCGTCCGTATATTAATCTGTTAAGTTTGCTTTTATTTCCTCAGCAATTTTCTCGCCGTCAGCACATTCTCCCTGTGCCCATTTAATGTCGATGTTGTCGTCCTTCATTCTTGGTATGAGGTGCACATGGAGGTGAAAGACTGTCTGTCCTGCTGCCTCACCATTATTCTGAAGTACATTTAATCCATCATAATCATAAGTTTCTTTAATAGCTTTTCCACATTTTTTAGCGATTGCAAATATTTTTTTGCCGTATTCGTCAGGCAGTTCAAAAAGATTTGCTGCGTGTGTTTTAGGCAGGATGATGGCGTGTCCCTTTGCAGCCGGTGCGGCGTCAAGAATTACCTTAAAGTCATCATCTTCGTAGATTGAGTTTGTAGGTATCTGACCGTTTGCAAGTTTACAAAAAATACAGTTGTCATCAATATGTTTGTTCATAATAATCCTCATTTCTGCACACATTTTTTGCATATCAAGTTTGTGTCAAGTGTGCACAGACACAAACTTGTGTGTGAAAAATTTATTTTTCGCACTACATTTTTACTCTAATATAAAAAATACTATATCTGCATAATTAACACAGCACATAATCAGTTTTGCAATCACTTTAAAAATTAAATATCCTGTCAAATGACTTAAGAATATTAAAATTGCCTTTTGCTGTTACGGAACCTGTCATAAATGCTTCCTGGAGTGTTATCTCTCCGGAAATAATTCTGTCTATGACAATATGATTTGCTTTAAGCGTAGCTGTTGCATCCGGCTTTTCTCCATAGTAGCAGTTTAATTTTGAATTGTCCATATCAAGTACCAATGTCTGACTTTGGTCTGATATATTTAATGCAAAAGAGATTGCCGTATCGGGAATAGGATTAAAATGTGTTCTAAATGCATTAATATATTTGTCGTCATCCCCGTTTTTATTTAATATGTTTGCAAATAAGGATGCAGTATCAAGTTCCGTATCCTTATCTGAAGTGGAAGTGTCTGTATCATCATCCATAAGATTTTTGAAAAGCTGAGTAAGTTCTTCAATATCTTCTTTCTGCCTTTTAACATAATTATCATCTGACACATACATCGAAAGTTCTTCACTTTCCTGTGGTGTAAGAGTCATAGGTTTGACAGCCTGTGAAGTCTCTACAACGGCATTGCTGCTCGATGGAAAAGTTACCATTTTTTTTGTAAATGTACGGTAAAAGTTCTCGGCCTTTTTCTCTATCAACATTCCATAGTCATTATTGGTTTCAAAATCAACTGAACTGCTTACATATGCACATATTCCGTCACAAGGTGTGCCGCCGAGTATCTCCCATGCTTTAGTGAGCGTCTGGTAAGCTTCTTTTTCACCATAAGTTGTCGAAAGGACAACGGGCATCATATAGAGTCTGCGTATTGCATCTTTGTCTCCGTAAAGCCAGCAGGCATCAAGAAACTGCTGCAAAAGACCTCCAATACCAAACCATTCGACAGATGCGGTGATTATAACGGCATCTGCTTCCTTTAAGGTTTTTGGAAGTACGGAAATACCGTGCTTATCTTCGTAAAGATTATAGCGTTTGACATTTACATTAAGTTCATCAAATACGGTTGTAAGTTTATCCATAACATATATTGACGGGTCATCGATAAGACCTCGTCCGCCATAATAAATATTTATTGTAGTCATATGTTCCCTCATTTCTTTGTTGTTATGATGTGCAAAACAATTTATTTTGTTTATTTAACACTATCAGGAAAATATTTTCCGATATGTTGGGATAGCAATTAATAGTGTTATGAGCAGGTAGCAGAGCAGATTGCAAAATCCGCTTAACTATATTTTTTGCGTTTTATGCGTAAAGAATATAAAACAAATGCGACTAAAAAGCCGGATACTATTCCGCCGATATGTGCGGCATTATCAACTCCCTGACTTGTAAAACCGCCATAAAGACTTAAAAATGCCACAAAAATAATCTTCATAAGGTCAAGACTGTGTGCATGGAAATAATTTATCAGTATGACGGCTATCATTCCGCCGGTCATGCCAAAGATAGCACCCGATGCTCCGACTGACTGCACATAGTCATTATTTGACATATTATAAAGCATAGATGTTAAGCCTGCAATAATACCTGATGAAAAATAAACAATAATATAATTTATTTTGCCGACTGCAAGTTCAAAATAGCTTCCGATAACTAAAAGCACTATCATATTGTTGTATAGATGGTCGATACCGGCGTGCACAAACATTGATGTAAAAATACGGTAGTATTCTTTTTTATTGAAAAAAAGATCCCAGCCGAGTGCAAATTTATCGGATATGTCTTCTGAACCCGGAGTGGAGATTATTGACATGATTATAAATACAATAATATTTATTGCAACAATTCCTAAATTTACAGGGGCAAGTTTAACATTTACTTCTTTGTCCAGTATGGAAGATGATTCATTGTCAGAAGCGGAAACATCTAACGGCTTTGTGGCAAGCATATTTTCAATGGGGTTTCTTAAAGTAAGAAATTCATCACAAGCCGTTTCAAATATCATAAGCTGTTTTTGTGACGGGATTATGCGCCAGCAGCTTACATTATCAGTTAAAAGTCGTTTGATACAGGTATCATCTTCGCTTATCAGAAGATACAAAAAACGGTATCTGAGACTATTATTATTTGTGGCAAAAGTTCGTATCTGTCTTGAAATATTTTCAAATTGTTCCCTTGAATATAGATTTCCCTTTGTCTCATCGACGGTCACGATGGCAAGCGTTTCGTCATCACTGACTTTTATGTTTAGAAATATTCCGGGGGTATTTAATATTATCGGTTTAAAATCATTTTGAACATAAATGCTGCTCAACAAATCTGTCATAAAAAACCTCGCTTTAAATTAGATTTAACAATATCATGAAAGTGGCAGAGTGGATTGCGAATATCTGCCGGACTTTTAAAATTAGTATAGCACAAAATCAGTTACTTTTGAACTTTTGTCGAAAATCTATACTAAATGACGCATGATTAGGGGTAGAAAAGGGGCGGACAAGGTCGTACTATATATTCGGTACCAAAAAAGAATAAAAGACTGGAGGGAAGAACATGAAGTTTTTTCTGGAGCATTATGATGGTGTGCTTTTGATGCTTGGAGCAGGTGGTATCACAATTTTAGCAAAGACTATAGTGGCGTGTATATATACTGAACTTTTGCATCAGGTACATCATATTTCTACAACTAAGAATAAATGGATGAAAAACACGATTTCTAAATATGAGACTACATATAAGATGAATCTTAAGATAAATGATACAAAGAGTTTTGTTTTTATGCAGATGAAGGATGTAAAGTATCTTGGGATAAATCTGTATAATCTGAAAAATACCGGAATATATGGTGCGGCAGTCACAACGGTAATCTATGTATTTTACATGATCGGGGGATATTATGAGAGTGCGTCAGCGCAGTGGTATATAAAAATGTCGATTGCGTCAGGAATGGTGCTTCTTGCAATTTTTATTTCTGAACTTTTTTTGCAGTTAAAAAGAAAGGACAGGATGTTAAGACAGGAATTGTATGATTATATTGAAAATAATATGAAACCGCATCTTTTAAAAAGTATGGTTCAGTCTCAAAAAGCTGCTGATGAAAAGAAAAAACAAGACGAGGCAGAAGCGGCAGTGGCAAATGAGAACAATTCTTTACAGAGTGTTGATGCAGGGCAAATGAGTGATAAAAATAAACTACAAGAGGGAGCCGCTTGTCAGAAAGAAGCTTTTGATGAAGATGCTTTCGACCGTGAGGAAATTGAATTGTTTGAGGAAATTATGGAGGGAATATATGGAGAAGAAATATAGTATTTCAGATGCATCAAGGCAGGTTGAAGTTGAAAACCATGTTTTAAGATACTGGGAGGAGGAACTTGGATTAAACATACATAGAAACTCAAAGGGGCATAGATTTTATACGGACAGGGACATAAAGATACTCCGTGATGTTAAGGATTTAAAGGAACAGGGATTTTTGCTCAAATCAATCAAACTTATTATACATGATATTGATAATGTAAGAAAAATGAATCCAAATGAGCAGTATAAATTGCGTGAGGAGTTAAACCAGAAAATTCAGGATGAGGAGGAAAATAACTCCAATAAAGCAAAAGCTGTAAACGGTTTTATGATTTCAAGAAGTCAGTCTGTGCAGACGGACAATGTTGTGCAGTTGGAAAACAAAAATATGTCAGGAGCTGCCGGACAGGTACTTAATATTCAGAAAGGCGAACTTGGACAAACGGCTTTTAAACAGGGGGAACAAAGAAGTGTTGCCGTACCTTCCGAGGAAAAAATAAAAAGGTTTGAGCTGATGCTCAGAAAAATGGTTGCAAATGTTGTGGAGGAGGGGCAGAAAGAGTCTGAGCAGAGAATATCGGACAATGTATCAACAAAACTTATGAAAGAGATAAATTATATAATGATGCAGAAAGACGAAATGGCGGCAAAACAGACAAAACTGCTAGAGGAGATACTTCAAAAAATTCAGTCACAGAGTTTGGAGGAGGTAGCAGCGACAAGCCAGATAAAGCAGCTTAAGACAAAGGAGAAGAAAAAAGATGATAAAAAGGATAAGGTTAAGGAAAAAGGTAAAAATAAAAGAGGACTCAGGATTTTTGGGTAGCATCAGTTTCTTATCATTTATCCACAAAACTGTCAAAATCCGCCGATTTATATATGTAACAGTTCAGCCCCTCATTTATTACATTCGTAAACCTGCCAGCAAGCTGTCAGTCGCTGCTATGCAGCTTGTGTTTACTTCATTTCATAAATGAAAGGCTATTACGCCCCAAAAAACAAGTCAATAATACATTGAGCAAGCTCATGTATTATTGACTTATCTTTTTTGGGCTGAACTGTTACTTATGTATTGAAAACAATTTTTTTCTCTTGACATACCACCACGCAATTTAGTATCATGTTGAAAGATAAAGACTAGGAAAAAGAGGAGTACACATCGTAGTCCATCAGAGAGAACGGTTCACTGGCTGAAAGACTGTTCAGGCACGAAAATGTGGAATGTAGCTTTGGAGTTGTGGATATGAAAGCCGTTTTTTTGACAAGTTGTGGATATGATTGTGTGAGACAGTGATGCACGATCATATGAGAAAAAGACAGCGGTTTAAAGTCAGAGAAAAACGGTCATTAGTTTTCATCGGGTCATTCCGTTAAAGATGCAGAGATATATTTAAACAAAGATAAGCTGCATTTATTATACTATGTATTATGTGCAGTGATGATGGTTTAAATATTAAAAAAGGT
Source organism: Clostridium sp. AM27-31LB (assembly GCF_003480745.1). Taxonomy (NCBI): domain Bacteria; kingdom Bacillati; phylum Bacillota; class Clostridia; order Eubacteriales; family Clostridiaceae; genus Clostridium; species Clostridium sp. AM27-31LB. Next base: position 195,922 of record NZ_QUJS01000001.1, read on the forward strand.
GGTACCGCGTGTATTGATTATTCGCCCTTTATCCGTATTTATACGGGTAGAGGGTTTTTTATTTTAGAAAGGAAAAATTATCATGGCAAAAGAATTAGAGAAAAACTATAACCCTGCCGACATTGAGAAAAGAACTTATGATAAGTGGCTTGAGAAAAAATATTTTCATGCAGAAGTAAACAGGGACAAGAAACCGTTTACTATCGTTATGCCGCCACCTAATATCACGGGACAGCTCCACATGGGACACGCCCTTGACAATACTTTGCAGGATATTCTCATCCGTTTTAAGCGTATGCAGGGATATGAAGCACTCTGGGTTCCTGGAACCGACCATGCTTCTATCGCAACTGAGGCAAAGGTTGTTGAAAAACTTGCTAAAGATGGAATTAAAAAAGAGGACATTGGACGAGAAAAGTTCCTTGAGCATGTATGGGACTGGAAGAAGCAGTACGGTGGTCGTATTGTTGAACAGCTTAAGAAGATTGGTTCTTCATGTGACTGGGACAGAGAGCGTTTTACGATGGACGAGGGATGTTCTAAGGCAGTTAAGGAAGTTTTCGTAAAACTTTACAATAAAGGGCTTATTTACCGTGGTGAGAGAATAATCAACTGGTGTCCTCATTGCCTTACATCTATATCAGATGCGGAGGTTGAGTATGAGGATCAGGCAGGACATTTCTGGCATCTTCGTTACAAGACTACAGACGGAACAGGCTATATAGACCTTGCAACAACAAGACCTGAGACACTTCTCGGAGATACAGCTGTAGCAGTAAATCCAAAAGATGACAGATACAAGGATATGATAGGAAAGATGCTCGACCTTCCTATTGTACACCGTCAGATTCCTATTATTGCAGACGAATATGTAGATATGGAATTTGGTACGGGTGTTGTTAAGATTACACCGGCACATGACCCTAACGACTTTGAAGTTGGACTTCGCCACAATCTTGAAGTTATAAATGTACTTACTGATGATGCAAAGATAGTTGCAGATTATCCTAAATATGCGGGAATGGACAGATATGAGGCGAGAAAAGCAATCGTAGCAGACCTTGAAGCAGAGGGAGCACTTCTTAAAGTAGAAGACCATGAGCATAATGTAGGAACCTGCTACCGCTGTCATACAACAGTAGAGCCAAGAGTCTCAAAACAGTGGTTCGTTGCAATGGAAAAACTTGCAAAACCTGCTATCGAAGCCGTAAAAAAAGGTGATACAAAGTTTGTTCCACCTCATTTTGATAAGACATATTACCATTGGTTAGAAGGAATAAGAGACTGGTGTATTTCCCGTCAGCTTTGGTGGGGACATAGAATTCCCGCATTTTACTGTGATGACTGTGGAGAACTTGTTGTTACTAAGGAAGATGGCTGCACTTGTCCAAAATGCGGCAAACCTATGCGTCAGGACCCTGATACACTTGATACATGGTTTTCATCAGCACTCTGGCCTTTCAGCACACTTGGCTGGCCTGAAAAGACAGAGGAGATGGACTATTTCTATCCTACAAGCACTCTTGTAACAGGATATGACATTATATTCTTCTGGGTTATCCGTATGATGTTCTCAGGACTTGAGCATACGGGAAAAGTACCGTTTGATACAGTTCTTATCCATGGACTTGTTAGAGATAGTCAGGGAAGAAAGATGAGTAAATCGCTCGGAAACGGAATTGACCCGCTTGAAGTTATAGATAAATACGGTGCAGATGCACTCCGCTTTACGCTTGTCACAAACAACGCTCCGGGAAATGATATGCGTTTCTACTGGGAGAGAGTTGAGGCAAGCCGTAACTTTGCAAATAAGGTATGGAACGCTTCAAGATTTATCATGATGCATCTTGGAGACAACGAGATTACAACACCTGAGTATGACACTCTCAAAGTTGAGGACAAGTGGATATTGTCAGCGGTAAACACACTTGCAAAAGAAGTTACTGAGAATATGGAAAAATATGAACTTGGTGTAGCCGTTCAGAAGATAAATGACTTCGTATGGACAGAGTTCTGTGACTGGTATATTGAGTTTGTTAAGCCTAGACTTTTTGCAAAGGATGAGGATAAAGAGTCAGCCAACGCTGCATTCTGGACACTTAAGACGGTACTTATCAACTCGCTTAAATTACTTCATCCATATATGCCTTTTATCACGGAAGAAATATTCTGCACACTCCAGTCAGAGGAAGAGTCTATCATGATTTCAAACTGGCCTGAGTTTAAGGATGAGTGGGACAATAAAGCTGCTGAGAATAAAGCAGAGCTTATGAAAGCACTTACAAGAGGAATAAGAAACAGAAGAAGTGAGATGAATGTAGCACCATCAAGAAAAGCTAAGGTATATATCGTGGCAGATGATGATGCGACAAAAGAGACACTCACATCACTTGTATCTTCATATCAGCACCTTATCTCTGCGTCAGAAGTACATGTACAGTCTGACAAGACAGGCATCGAGGACAATGCAGTATCAGTAGTTATAGATAAAGCAACAATCTATATGCCACTTGCAGACCTTGTTGACCTCGCAAAAGAAAAGGAGCGTCTTGAAAAAGAAAAGAAACGCCTTGAGGGAGAGCTTAAGAGAGTAAACGGAATGCTTAACAATGAGAAATTCATGAGTAAGGCACCGGAAGCTAAGATAAATGAGGAAAAAGCAAAACTTGAGAAATATCAGGCAATGATGAGCAAAGTAGAAGAAGAACTTGCTGCATTATAATGAGATGATGATGTAAGTATCAAAAGAAAAGCCCCTATAAGATTGCAGCTTATAGGGGCTTTTTCTGACAAAAAATACTTGACACATCACCCTTGATAAGCCTAACCAGGCAAGGCGAAATTGATGTAGTCTGCTAAATGATGCACTATAGATTGGCTGCTAAATTTTACAGGATTAAAATTTCTTAGATATTTTATCAAAAATCACGAAAATGATAATGAAAAATAAACGGAATTTTGTCTAAAGTTTTCAAATCTTATCAAATCTCATTATTTTGGAATTTTTATTGTGAAAAATACACAAAAGATAAGGGACAATATGTGAAAAATACAAATAGAAATCAGTGAACATAATTGTTATTATCTAAAAAACGAAATATTGCTTATTAAATGCAAACAAAATATAATGGAAGGAAGAAAAACATTTATGGGGAAAATTGATGTAGCGACAAAACAATATATGTCGCATAAAAATGTAATAGCAGATGCCTTTAATTTTTATGTGTATGACGGTGCACAGGTGATAAAGCCTGAAAGATTGCAAAAAATAGATACTGTAGAGTTTATGATGCCATATGGAAATGATGCCAAAGCCGCCGTACAGAAAATGAGAGATAATCTTATGGTATGGGAAAGTGTTACAGATGGAGATACAGTATATGTTGTTCTTGGCACGGAAAATCAGGATAAGATACATTATGCAATGGCTGTTAAAAATATGCTTTATGATGCATTGCAGTATGCAAAACAGGTAGAAGAGGCAAAAAAATCATATCGTGACAAGAACAAAACTGCGGATATTAAATTAAGCTCAGAAGAATTTTTATCGGGATTTAGAAAACAAGATAAGCTGATGCCGGTGATAACATTAGTTGTTTATTTTGGGGATAAAAGCTGGGACGGAGCTAAAAGTATCCATGATATGTTTTGTGTAAATGACGGGCATATCTTAAAATATATCCCGGACTATAAAATAAATCTGATAGAGCCGGTAAAGGTTTCCGATAATGAATATGAAAAATTCAAGACCGATTTGGGTTCAGTGTTGCAATTCATCAAGCACCAGTCGGATGAAGATGGAAGCTGGATTAAGGGAAAACACAGGTTTAAGAGTGTTGAGAGAGAGGCGGTGGAACTGATAAATATGATAACGGGTGCAAATATTGCCGGCAATGAGAAAGAAGAGGTGGTTGATGTGTGCAGAGCATGGGAAAATTCATTAAAAAAAGCAAAAGATGAGGGACAGCGTGAAGGAAGACTTGAGGGAGTGCGTGAGGGAGAAATCCATGGAAGACGTGAAGGAAAAATTGAGGGAAAAATCGAGGCATATGTGGATTGTGATATGACTATACCTGAGATTGCAAAGAAGGTGTCTAAGTCAGAAGAATATGTTAAGGAAGTTATTAAAAAAATATCGGCTGCTTGTCTTTGAAGATTTTAGTATAAAAAAATATAAATTTTTCACTGTCAGTGTTACCATGAACGGCGATTCCCTACTTGCATTTATAAGGCAACTAATATATAATTTTATTATAGTAGCGGTATTATAGCAAATTATCGCTGTTATTAAGGAAGGGAGGAGGGTATCATGGAAGATAAAGCAAACGCAGAGGTTCTTGGCGGAGGAGAGGTTACATTTTCAGATGACGGATCTGAGGCGTACCTTTGTATCATTACAACAGATAAGACAAAATCAGACTATACGGTTGAAGATCTTGCAAAGAGACTTAAAAATGCAGGCGTAGTAAATGGCATTGACAAAGCAGAGTTACAGAAGGTAATAGATGAAAGGATTTACAATGTACCTGTCAAGGTTGCTGAGGGAAAAAAGGCAGTTGACGGGATTGACGGCTGGTATGAGTTTTTATTTCAGACTGAGATAGACACGAAACCTAAGATTTTAGAAGATGGTTCTGTGGACTATTCTGAGTATGGAGATGTGCCTACTGTTGAAGAAGGTCAGAAAGTTGTTATATATCATCCGGCAATACCTTCTGAAGATGGTGTTTCCGTAAGAGGAGAGACAATCATTGCTAAAAAAGGTAAAGAACTTGCACGACTAAATGGCAGAGGTTTTATCTATGACAATGAAAAAAAGGAGTACTATGCAAAGTACGATGGAAAGATAACATATCGTGATGACAGACTTCAGATAGAGTCTGAGCTGATTATAGAGGGCGATGTGTCTTTTACAACAGGAGATGTTACATTTCAAAATGACATTCATGTTCGTGGAAATGTTCTTACGGGAGTTAAAGTTATATCTGAAAGAGGAAGCATTATCGTAGATGGTTATGTCGAGTCAGCGGTACTTAAGGCGAAAAAAGATATAGTGCTTAAAAACGGAATGCAGGGCAACGGCAAGGGATACCTTGAGGCAGGGGGGAATGTTACCGGAAAGTTTTTTGAGCAGGTGCAGATAAAAGCTGTCAATGATGTAAATGCAAATGCCATTATGAATTCTGATATTGAGTGCGGTCAGGATGTCATTGTCTCAGGAAAGTATGGAATAATAATAGGCGGAAAGGTATCTGCAACCAGGTATATTCATGCTACTATTATCGGAAATATGTCTGAGGTAAAGACTACGATAAGTGCAGGTGTTGACGGTGATCTTTTTGCAAAACTGACAAAGTGTGAACAGGATATGTCGGCGGTGAATGGAGAACTTGCCAAGATTACAAATGTACTGGGTCAGATACAGATTCTTATGGAAAAGTCCGATAGAAAGGATCTTGGGGATAAGAAGATGGCACTTATGCGTACAAAGATAGAAAAAGATACGAGATTAAGTGAATTGACAAAAAAGAAACAGGATATTGTTGAGAAGATGGGAAAAGCAAATCTTGCAAAGGTTACGATTGAAAAAGTCATTTATCCGGGAAATGTTATTGTTATAAATGGTGTGAGAGCAGTCGTGACTGAGGAAGAACATCATGTTGAGTATGCAAGGCGGGGGGCAGGAATCATAGTGTATAAGATTGGGGAATAAAATTGCACTCTGGATGTCTGTGTCATGAAAAGACATTATAAAAGTTTGTCAAAGAAAAAGCAGATGGTGAGTATGCAATACATAAAAAGATTGTCGCAAGTTGCGGCGGATAATAGTTGATGAATATCGGGAGGTAGTGTAATATGGATTTTGAAGCGGAATTGGCAAAATTTCAGCCTAGTTTGGAGATAGATCAGGCAGAGGATGCTATTTACGGAAATAATACAACTGATGTGACGGATTTACTTCAGAGTATTTTAAAGGATGAAAAAGCAGGAAGAAATACAAAGAAAAATAAATCAGCAGGATGGGTGGAAGAATAATGAATTGTCCAAGATGCAATGCCAATGTAGCTTTTAGCAAGAAAAGGTGTGATAATTGCGGTCATGATCTGAAGAATTACCGTAAGGTTGTCAGCCTGTCAAATACTTATTATAATAAGGGACTATCACAGGCAAAGGTCAGGGATCTGTCAGGTGCCGTGTCATCCCTGAAACTTAGTCTTCAGTATAACAAATTAAATACAAATGCAAGAAATCTTTTAGGATTGATATACTTAGAAGAGGGCGAGATAGTTGCTGCTTTGAGTGAGTGGGTCATAAGCAGGCATTATCAGGCAGAAAACAATGATGCGGAGGATTATATCAGACAGATACAGTCAAATCCAAACAGACTTGAAACATATAATCAGACTATAAGGAAATATAATTCAGCATTGAATTCTGCAAAACACGGTGACGAAGATATGGCTGTTATCCAGCTTAAGAAAGTTGTAAATCTTAATCCTAACTTTATAAGAGCACACCAGCTTTTAGCTTTGCTCTATATGATGACTGGAAAAAAGGATAACAGGGTAAAGGCGTTAAAACTTCTCAGACATATAAGTAAAATTGATGTTACTAATACTACTACACTCAGGTATATGAAAGAGTTGTCGGATGTCCATTTAAGAGGAGAGAGCCAGAGAGTACAGCCGAAACCATCTAAGGAACAGCCAACGGAAAGAAGAACTTTACCAAAGGTTGATCCGGATGCATATAAGACAATAACTCCATATAAAGAGGAACGACCGTCTATAATGCCTTTTATAAATGTGGTGGTAGGAATGGTTATAGGACTTGCACTTATGTATTTCCTTATAATTCCACATATGAAATCAAAAGATGCAAACAGTGCGAATAATAATTTTAAACAGTACAGTGAGCAGCAGGCAGCAGATGATAGTGATTCATCATCTTTAAAGAGTAAGAATGAGTCTTTGCAAAAGGAGATTGATGGTTTGAAAAGCCAGTTGAAGGAACTTCAGGGTGATATAAATACCGAAGATGGAAAGACCATACTAGACATATATGATGATCTTTATAGTGCGGCAAGTTCATATCTGGCAAACGATAGTGAAAACGCTGCAAAAAAACTTTTAAAGATTGATGAAAATACACTTAAAAGTGAATATGCAAAAAAGGTGTACAAGAGAATAAAAGAAAATACATTTGCAACTATGTCGGAAAAATTATATCAGCAGGGATATACGCTCTATAGCAGTGGTGATTATGGAAATGCCATAAAGACATTGAAAGAGGCTGTTAAATATGACGAGACTAATGTGAAGGCACTTTATTTCTTAGGCAGAGGTTTCCAAAAACAGCAGAAATATGATAAGGCAAAGAAGTATTATGAGACTATTATCAATGATTTCCCTGATTCAGACAGAGTTGCTCTCTCTAAAGCGAAATTAACAGAAATGGGTTATTAGTCTTTAAAATATAAGCATATCTGTTTTGATTTGCAAAATGGTTAAGAGAGATAAGTATGACAAAGACAGAGGTCTGTCGTTTATGTGACTTAAATGTTGCATACGGCAGACTTTTTATTTTTGTAAAAAATATATATTTGCGAAATTGGTTATAGATAGTGTTAGTTGCACAGACATAATAAAATATGCTCTCGAAAGTATTCGTTTTGAGAAGATACCGGGAGTACATCAAATAAGAAGAGAGGAGTGTGTATATGCTGCATTACGAAATTCAAGGTGATAGTCTGATTATTTATATTAAAGATGAACTTGATCACCATGCGGTTACTTACTTAAGGGAGACTTCCGACAGGCTTATAGAAGCCGGAAATGTAAAAAATATAGTTTTTGATTTTAAAGATGTAAGTTTTATGGATAGTTCCGGGATAGGACTTATTATGGGAAGATATAAAAAGGTTATGTTTATCGGCGGAAAAGCGGCAGTTACAAATGTGGGAAATGCTGTTGACCGTATATTTAAAATATCAGGATTGTATAAGATTATAGAAAAATATGATACCATACAGGAGGCTTTATATGAGAATAGAATTTGAGAGCTGTTCGAGCAATGAGGCATTTGCAAGAACTGTAGTTGCGGCATATATAACAAGGCTTAATCCCACTCTTGAGGAGTTGTCAGATGTAAAGACGGCTGTTTCGGAAGCGGTGACAAATGCCATAATACATGGCTATGAATCGGGACCGGGAAGTATTTTTATGACTTGCAATATACATAATAATGATGTGGAAATAGAGATAGAAGACTTCGGGGTCGGAATAGCTGATATTGATAAAGCTATGGAACCGTTATACACGACAAGACCTGAATGGGAGCGTTCGGGGATGGGGTTTGCTTTTATGGAAGCGTTTATGGATGAGATGAGAGTGGAATCTGAGGTATCAAAAGGAACTAAGATTTATATGAAAAAGAAAGTAGGAGCAAAATAGCATGCATGATGAAGTGAAATGTTTGCTAAAGAAAGCCAGAGCAGGAGACAGGGAGGCAAGAAATGAACTTGTAAAGAAAAACATGGGACTTGTCTGGAATGTTGTAAAAAGATTTACGGGCAGGGGATATGATGCGGAAGATATATTTCAGATAGGCTGCATAGGACTTATAAAGGCAATTGACAATTTCGATATGAGTTTTAATGTCTGTTTCTCAACATATGCAGTGCCGATGATAATGGGCGAGATAAAGAGGTTTTTGCGGGATGATGGGATGATTAAGGTCAGCAGGACATTGCGGGAAAATGGCTGGAAGATAAAAAAAGCGGCAGAAAAGATAAGCTATGAAAAAGGCAGAAATGCAAAGATAAGCGAGATTGCTGCTGCAACGGAGATAACGGAGGAGGATATTGTACTTGCACTTGATGCAAATTCGGAGATTGATTCTATTTATAAGAGCGTTTACAGGGATGATGGCAGGGAGGTTATGCTTGTAGACCAGATTGTGGCAAAAGAAACAGTAAGTGACAGAGAAAAGGAAAAAGTTATAAATCATATACTTATCGACAATCTTATAAAAAAATTAAAAGGCAGGGAGAAAAAGATAATTGAGTACAGATATTTTAAGGAAATGACGCAGACGCAGATAGCGGACAAACTTGGCATAAGTCAGGTTCAGGTCAGCAGACTTGAAAAGAAGATATTGAAGCGTATGTATATTGAATTAAATTCATAAGAGTTGATGCAGAATAATTCAAGTAAAGATTATTATAGTTTTGCAAATGCCTGTTAAACTTATAATAGAAGAGACATTGTTTATGTTTGTGCAATATAAATAAATATTTAAAAAGGGGCATTTTGTGAATAAACAAAAAATAATAAGCCATACTACTGTTATCATGAAGTTAAGGTTCACATCTTTAGTGTGACAGATAACATCACAAAAATATTTTGGAGGTTTGTGAAAATGATGAGAAACAGAGGATGGCTTATTGCCGTTATTATAGGAATAGCACTTATGACAACAGTATGTTATTTTACGATACAGAGAAATACACGCACGGAATATACAAACGGAAGGATTATTTAGACAGACTTATTGAAATATATTTTACTGAGCAAAAGATAATGATGTTTTTTAATAAAAGTTCAAGAAGAAGGCTGAAAACAGAAATGAGGGCTAAATATGAGTCAGGTTGAAAATAAAACGCTTTATATAAAAGCGTCACAGAGCAAACAGGTTACAAATAAGAGGATAATTCTTTCTGATGTACTCGATATTATATCGCTTGACAATGATGCGGTAAAACGTGCCGGTGATATTGTTCTCCATACGGTAAAAGGTGACAGGAACGAGAAAGTTATTTTTTCTATTACAAAAGTGATAAATATGATACAAAAGGAGTGCCCGGCATTTAGTATCGTAAACATAGGTGAACCGGATTTTGTGGTCGAATATAAGATACCCGTGAAACCAAATCCGGCATGGGAGTACACAAAGCTTGCCATAACCTGCATAATCGTTTTTTTCGGAGCAGCATTTACTATTATGACATTTAACACGGATGTAAGTGTAGGTGATGTTTTTGATGATTTTTATAAGATAGTAAAGGGAGTGGACAAGAACTCGGGAAGCATACTTGAAATATCATATAGCATTGGAATACCGATAGGGATATTGTGTTTTTATAATCATTTTAAAAGTGACAAGGTGCATGATGACCCGACACCTGTTCATATTGAGATGCGAAAGTATGAGGAAGATATGAACAAGGCTATCATAAAAGATGCGGATAGAGAGGAAACTATAAGAAAATAAGAGGAGAGATATGGAGATAATACAGGAAGTGGCACTTGCCATTATAGGTTTTGCCGGAGGTGTTTCGGTGGCAGCGGGAACATTTGCTCTTATCACGGCACTTGGCATAGTTCCGAGACTTGCCGCAAGGATGGGAGTTGCAGGTCATGTGTATAAACTTGAGAGTGTTATAGTGCTTGGAGGGACGATAGGAAGTCTTTTATCCGTATATCATTTTCCAATGAGGATAGGGGATGTTGGACTTGTCATATTCGGCATATTTGCGGGAATTTTTGTGGGATGCCTTTCAATGGCACTCGCTGAAGCGGTCAAGGTTTTTCCTGTGCTGTGCCAGAGAATAAATTTAAGTTATGGCATTTATCTTCTTATATTTATGATGGCAGCGGGAAAATTCCTCGGCACATTATATCAGATGTATTTTGAACGCAAGTAGCGAAAGTGGATTGTCAATGTCCGTTTTACAGGAACAGAAAGTAATATTGTGATTTTAGATAATATTTATGAGGATTTGGGTGAATGTTTGATACTATATGTCACAATATGCACTAATGAATGGTTTTGCAGGTAACATAGAATATGTCGGCAGCATAGAAACGAGGTTAAATATGAGTGAAAAAAACAGTAATGAACCCGGTATTGGGGCAGTTTTAAATGAGAAAGATAAAAACAAACAGAAAGAAATGTATAATAAATATGTGGAAAACATGACGCCAAAATCAAACGGATGGTTAAATTGTCTTAAAGCATTTAGTGTAGGTGGAGCAATCTGCCTTATAGGTGAGATATTGAACCATGTATATATGTCATTTGGAAATGATAAGGAACTTGCAGGAATGTTCACCACACTGACACTTGTTGGGGTAAGTGTCATACTTACGGGCTTTAATATTTATCAGAAACTCGGACAGTTTGCAGGGGCGGGAAGTATTGTTCCGATAACGGGATTTGCAAACTCAGTTGTATCTCCGGCAATAGAGTATCAGGCAGAAGGGGATGTATTTGGTGTGGGATGTAAGATATTTACCATATCGGGACCGGTAATCCTCTACGGAATATTCAGCAGTTTTTTGCTGGGGGTCATATATTGGATAATGAGTATGTAAATATGCCGTAACAGTTCACCAGCAGGTTTATGAATGTAATAAATTAACGGCTGAACTGATATGGTATAACAAATAATTATAATGGCGGTTAAATGTATAGATATGCATTTGACCGCCATTTTGTTTTTTGCTAGACTATATAAAAAGGGAATTGTGAAAAGAATTATATTTGCACAATTTATACACAAATAAAGGTGGCTTCGTAAAAAACAGATTATATAAAAAGGATGGAGATGCGATATGGGAGACAAACTTAAATTGCCGGTTGGAATAGATGATTTTGAGAAAATCCGCAGAAATACTTTTTACTACATTGACAAGACAAAATTAATTGAACAATTATTTGTTAATTGGGGTGAAGTAAATCTTTTTACGCGTCCACGCCGTTTTGGAAAGACGCTCAATATGAGTATGCTTAAATGTTTTTTTGAGATTGGAGCAGACGAAACATTATTTAATGGACTATATATATCCGGAAACAGGCAGTTATGTGAAGAACATATGGGAAAGTATCCCGTAATTTTTTTGTCTTTAAAAAATGTTGAGGGATTGACTTTTGAAAATGCAAAATATCAGATGGCTGAACTGGTAGGCAGAGAAGCAGAGAGGTTTGGATTTTTAAAACAGAGTGAAAGATTAAGTGAAAATGATAAAGAAGTTTATCTGGCATTGACAAGGAAAGTAAATGGAAAGTATGTGATTGATGATGATATATTGTATGCGTCATTGCAAACATTATCTGAGATGTTATATAAACATTACGGAAAGAAAACAGTAATATTGATAGATGAATATGATGTACCTTTGGATAAGGCTTTTGGACATGGATATTACAGGGAAATGGTTGCTCTGATACATGCCGTGTTTAGAAAGGCACTTAAGACAAATTTTGCATTGGAGTTTGCAGTACTTACAGGCTGTTTGCGTGTATCAAAAGAAAGCATATTTACGGGATTAAACAACTTTAAGATACTGTCTGTCACAGATACAAGGTTTGATGAGCAGTTTGGTTTTACCGATAAAGAAGTAAAAGAACTTTTAGCTTATTATCATATTGAAAATAGATTTGATGAAACAAAGCGGTGGTATGACGGTTATCACTTTGGAAATGCAGATGTTTACTGTCCGTGGGATGTAATAAACCATGTGGATAGGATAAAGGACGATGCCAATGCCGGACCGGAGGCTTATTGGATAAATACCAGCGGAAATGAACTGGTGAAAAGATTTGTTGACAGGGCAGGAAAGACAACAAGAAACGAGATAGAAAGGCTTATAGCAGGCGAGTCGATAGAAAAGCATATACGCTTAGACCTTACATATGATGAGATAGACAACAGCATTGACAATCTGTGGAGCGTCTTGTTTACTACGGGTTACCTGACACAGACAGGATTGACAAAAGACGGTGCTTACAAGCTTGTGATACCCAACAGGGAAGTAAGGGAAGTATTTAAATTACAGATTAATGAGTGGTTTAAAAAGTCGATATTTTCTAACACTGACCGTCTGCAGGCTTTCTGGAAATCATTTGAGGAGGGAAACACACTAGAAATAGAAAAATACATTAACAGGGTGCTTAGCAATTCGATAAGTGTATTTGATACAAAAGCAAGAAAAGAAGAAAAAGAAAGCTCATATCACAATCTTCTGGTAGGCATACTTACCGGTAACGATGACTGGCTTGTAAAATCAAATGCAGAAGCAGGAGAAGGCTTTGCTGACATTATAGTAGAAACGGATGACCCGGATGCAGGTATCATAGCCGAACTTAAATATACAAAAGACTTCAAAGAAATGGAAACGGCTTGCAGTAAAGCATTAGAGCAGATAAAAGACAGGCGGTATCAGGAATATCTGTTAAATGATGACAGGCGGGATATTTTGCTTTATGGAATTGCATTTTGCAAAAAGAGATGCAAAGTTATCGCTGAAAAGATGAAAATATAACAGTTCAGCCCCAAAAAAGATAAAAATTTGATTATTGTTATGGTAATCAAAGTAAAAAAATGGTAATATGATATAAAAGGGTAAAACAGATTGCAATGCATCAATCCGTTGCATCTGTAAATGGGCATCTTATCATTTTTTACAAAAAGGGGGAGAAGCTATGTGGTCAAGAGTTGAATTAAAAACACAGGCAAAAAATCTGTTAAAACTTAATTACTGGCTGTTTGTGCTTGGAGGTATCATACTTTCATTTGTCACGACCGGACATATAAGCGGTTCAGGTGGTTTGAAACTTAATTATAATGCTAACAGTAAGAATATTTATGATATTAGTAATAGTATTGGTGACGCATTTTCTTCAGACCAAAAGGATATAACATATGATTTTAAGGACTCGATAAACGAAATTACCGGAAGTATCACTCCATCAATCGCAAAGACTATTATCGCTGTCGTGATAGGCAGTATAGTCATTGCACTTGTTGCAGCTTTGATAGGTATAGCGTTATCTGTTTTTGTGTTTAATCCAATCCAGGTAGGTGCAAAAAGATTTTTCAGCAGGAGTTATGAGGCAAGATGTGATATGGGAGAAATCTCATATGGATTTAAAAGTAATTATCTGAACATTGTAAAAATAATGTTTTTCAGGTCATTATTTACCGTTTTGTGGGGACTGCTTTTTATCATACCGGGTATTATAAAGGCATATGAGTATTCGATGATTCCATATCTTTTAAGTGAAAATCCTGATATGGATATGCAGCAGGCTTTCGATGAGAGCAGAAGAATGACTTACGGTCAGAAGTGGCAGATATTTGTACTTGACCTGTCTTTTATAGGATGGAATATTTTAAGTTCGTTTACGCTGGGATTGCTTGGAATATTCTTTGTATCTCCATATATGTGTCTTACTAAGGCAGGACTTTACCGCAGACTCAGAGGGTATAATGATTATAAGTATTAAAAAAAAGGGTATTAAAAAAATGTTGAAAAAATTGCAAAAAACTGTTGACATAATAAAAGGCGTATGCTATTATCTAATAGTCGCGTGTGAGCGAGCACTTAATATAGGGGTGTAGTTCATCGGTAGAATAAGAGTCTCCAAAACTCCAGAGGAGGGTTCGATTCCTTCCACCCCTGCTACCAAGAAGTCTATCCGTTTTGGATAGGCTTTTTTCGATTTATCAGTAGCAAATGATATGATAACTGTATAAAAGACAGATTTATCAGCTATATATTTTGTATATATTTTTTGGGGAAAGTGAGGTATAGACTATGAATAATAGGAAGTCCTTTTATGATGTAAGTTCTTTTTACAATAAAAAGGCAATATTAAAGTGCAGTTTCAAAGGGATGAGATACCAGGTTCAGGGAGTTTCAAAAGAAGATGATGAAAAAGTGCTTCAGGCAGATGTGTGGCCGGAGCCGTTCTGTTATGAAAAGACACCGCTTGACTTTCATACCGTTAAAGAATTTGAGTATAGCGAGGACGGACTTGATAAGGTTTATGAATGGATATGTGAGCAGTATGAAGCCAGAAAAGACGAGTGGGATTTTGCACTCAAAAATCCACTCGACAAAGCAAAACAGATGGGACTTATGTAGTAAAAGTTTTGGATTTTTAGTTAGACAGATAGGATTTGTGAAATAAAAGTAATATGCTCATTACAAGCGCATCATAAATGTGAACAGTAATTGATAATGTAATAAGATTGGAGATGACGGTATCGTGGATTATAAGAAATATCTGATAGAGGGATTTTGTCCGGTTGACAAGTATCATTGCCTGATGCCTGTAGAGTATGAGAGTTATGAGAAAGATGGTGCTGTTGCCGGGTATCATAAAAAAAGAATGGTGTGCAGACACGCACTCGCGGGCTCCTGTGAAAATGAGGGAGAGTGTAAGTTTTTTGAGGACGCACCAAAGACACTTGGCAAAGATGAGAAGTGGTATGAGCAGTAATTGTGAAACTAATGATATGTTGTGCTGATTGTGAGGATATAATAATACCGCAGACATATTTGCACTATGCCGCGTTAGCGGCAGTATGGATGGCAATAAAAATATTAAATGTAAGTAAAAGACACTGAATAAATGAAATTAAGAGGTTTAAAATATGATTTTACTTGTTGGAATAAATGCCAAGTATATACATTCAAATCTTGGGATATACTGTATTCAGGCATATGCGAGGAAACATGGGATAGATGATAGTGATTTTCAGATAAAGGAATACACAATAAATCAGGAGATTGATTTTATATTGGGTGATATATTCCTTGAAAAGCCTAAAATGATAGGTTTTTCATGTTATATATGGAATATTGACATTGTTGCCGGAATTTCTAAGGAAATCCACAAAATAATGCCGGATGTGCCTATATGGCTCGGAGGTCCGGAGGTTTCATATGACTGTGATATGCAGCTAAAAAAATATCCGTGGATAAAAGGCATAATAAGCGGCGAGGGTGAGGTGAGTTTTTACGAACTTATAAATCATTATCTTGCGGAAACGGTGGGAAATATTAAGGTTGGTTTAAATATACCGGGATTGTCTGATATTAAGGGAATAGTCTACAGGGAAGATGCGGTCGCATCCGGTGTAGATAATATAGTCACAAATCCTCCGAGGGAGAATATGTCTATGGATGATATTCCGTTTCCATATACAAAAGATGCAGGATTTGACATTGACACTCTTAAAAACAGAATAATCTATTATGAGACAAGCCGTGGGTGTCCTTATGGGTGCAGTTATTGTCTTTCTTCGGTAGATAAAAAGGTAAGGTTTAGGAGTATGGCACTTGTCGAAAACGAATTGCAATTTTTCCTCGATATGAAAGTGCCGCAGGTAAAATTTGTTGACAGGACATTTAATTGCAATCATGAACATACAATGGCAATATGGAAATATATTTATGAGCATGACAATGGAGTGACGAATTTTCATTTTGAACTGTCAGCAGATCTTCTCACGGATGAGGAGATAGAATATGTTAAAAATTTCAGACCGGGGCTTGTGCAGTTTGAAATAGGAGTGCAGACGGCTAACAGTGAGACATTAAAGGCAATTCATAGGAATCCTGATCTTACAGTCTTAAAACAGAAAGTTGCAAAGATAAGAAAACAGAGAAATATCCACCAGCATTTAGACCTTATAGTAGGTCTTCCGTATGAGGATTATGATTCTTTTAAAAATTCGTACAATGTTGTTTATGAGATGAAACCGGATCAGCTGCAGCTTGGATTTTTAAAGGTCTTAAAGGGTTCGCCGATATATTATGACAGAGAAAAATTTGCTATAGTATATCAGGACAGAGCACCGTATGAAGTTCTTTTTACCGACTGGGTATCGTATATGGATGTACTTAAATTAAAGCGTGTTGAGGATATGACGGAGCGTTATTACAACAGTATGCAGTTTGAGGCATCACTGCCGTATATTATTTCATTTTTTGATACACCGTTTGATTTCTTTATGCAGATAGGAAATTTTTATAAAAAGATGGGATATGAAGGAATACACCAGTCAAGACTTCAAAATTACGAGATATTGTTAGAATTTGTACTTGATATATGTAAGCCTGATAAAAGAAAAGAGGAAGTGTTAAGGCAGCTTATAATATATGATATTTATGCGAGGGAAAATCTTAAAAACAGACCCATATTTGTGGGATATGAGTCAGAGATACCAAAAGATGAAGTCAGGACATTTTACAAAAAAGAGGAGTCAGAGCATAAGTATCTTAAAGGATATGATGGAAATGACTGGAAACAGCTTCACAGGATGACGCATCTTGAACAGTTTGATATTGATATACAGGATTATCTGAAAACCGGAATCATAAATGATAAAAAAAGCAGACTTCTGTTTGATTATAAAAACAGAAATCCGCTCGACCATCAGGCATCGATATATAAAATTGCTTTTAGCCACTGACAGCAGAAAATATAAATGATATGCTATATTAGTAATATACTAATAGTTTTGGAGCATCTGATTGAGTTTATTTGTGATAGACTCTTTCAGATATGCATCGGAATACTGAATCTTGTCGATAAGTTTTTGAACTTTGTCGATATCGTCATTTTCAAGATATATTTTGGCAAGTCCAATGTAGCAGCCTGATATGTCACAGTTAAGTGTGTTTATGGCATACTCAAATATCTGTTTTGCACGGTTTTTGTCACCGTGGTTTAGCAGGTATGTGCCCCATTTATTTAACAGACTTAAAAATTTAAGATAGTTCTGGTCATAGAAGGAGAGTATTTCAAAATTTCCGCGTCCGTATGCAAATTTTATATCAGTGTTTGTCATACCGGAAAGATTTATCATTTTTTTTGACATAACATCTGATATATCTTTCTGTATCTGGATGAGCTCTATATCATTTGTTTGTTCGTTAAAAGGCAGTACCTCTTTTGGAACGGATATGTATTCGAGCATTGAAATATCTTTGTTTCTTGAAAAGTCAGCTTCGTGTTCACGCTGCCAGAAATCTTTGTTTGAGGTTTCGTTTTTGTCCTGTTGTTTTAACTTGACGCGAAGCCACAATAAGAATACAATAAAGCATATAAAAAATACAGGCATATTTTTTTCCTTTCAGGTAAATTAAAAATCGGCACTGTTCACATAACAGTTGCGGAAAATAACATATTATAGTGTATGGAAAATCATACAGAATGGAGGATCTATATGAATTTTTTCAATAAAAAAAACCAGCAGAAGATTGCAGCAGTTATATGTATAATATTGGTTATAGCAATGGTTCTGCCAATCGTATTCCAGTATTTACAGTAAATGTTTTCTGGTTTTATAAGTGTTTTGTGCTTATTGTAAAAAGAAAACAATGGCAATGGAATAATAATTACATGGTTATATAGCTGTAAATAAAAACAGACAAAAGAGTCAAAAGGGCTAAGGAAAACATTCTTTATGCGAATATTTTGACTCTTTAGTATTATATTAAGCATAATCAAAAAAAAATAAAATGTCAAATTAAATGATATTAGGGTCAAAAGTAGATAGCGATGCATATTTATATGCAAATTGCTATCTACTGGCTTGACCCACCAAACACTGACATGAAGCAGATTTGCTTGCAAACATGCGAGAATGGAGGTGTTTGCAGGATTGCGAAAATTGCGTAGCAATGAAGCAATCCTAAGCATCAGTTAGGGTCAAAATACCTTTTGACCCCAACATCATTAAATGAAAAGGTTGATGGATAATTATGAAAAAAAAAGAAAAGAAATCGTGTATTATATTGTCGGGGATGGTTGTTGCAGCAATTATTGCGGCAGTTCTTTTTATTGTAATGATAAAGAAAACAGGTGGAAACACCATAATAGAGGGTGCAAATATAAATGGTGTTGATATTGGCGGACTTACAAAAGCAAAAGCACAGAACAAAATTGATAAATACATCGCAGAACTTAAAAACAGACAGGTTATTATTAAATATGGCAATGCAGGAAAGGAATCAAAGACTACTATTGATAAACTTGGATTTGAGGTAGAAGATAAAGATTATGTAGATAAGGCTTATCAGATAGGAAAAAAAGGAAGTATCTTTAAAAAATTCAAAGAAATCGTAAGCTGTTCAAAAAAAGATGTGACATATAAGCTTAAAACAAATCTGAATGAAGATAAGCTTAGAAATTTTATTAAATTAAAAAGCAAGATTCATAATAAAACGATGAAGAATTCAAGATTAAAGATGGTAAAAGGAAAGCTTAAGGCGACAAAAGACCGCACCGGTTTAAAGATTAATGTTGATGCTACTGTTGATAGATTTAGTGAAAAATTAAATAGTGATTTGAATGATAAAAAGCTTGTATTGGATGCCGTCGTAAGCATAAAGAAGCCTAAATATACAAGAAAGATGTATTCAAAATGTACGGATTTGCTCGGTGAATATTCTACGGATTACAGTTCATCAACGGCAGACAGGTGTAGTAATGTTCAGACGGCAGCAGAACGCATAAATGGAACTATTTTAAAGCCGGGGCAGACTTTTTCAACAGTGAAAGTTATAAAAGAAAGAACAGTTGAAAATGGTTATAAAGCCGCACCGGAATATGCAGGTGGAAAAGTAGTATCAGGTGTCGGTGGAGGTGTATGTCAGGTTTCAACAACGCTTTATAATGCCGTTATAAATGCAGAACTTGAAGTTGTTGAGCGTTCTCCTCATTCAATGGTCGTACATTATGTAAATGTGTCGAGGGATGCGGCAATATCAGGAAATTATAAGGATTTGAAATTTAAGAACAATACAAAATCACTTATATACATTGCGGCTTCAGCAAATGGCGGGGTGCTTTCGTTTAAAATATTTGGTGAGGACACGAGAGAAAAGGACAGAAAGATTGCATTTGAGTCGGAGATAGTAGAGGAAAAACATCCTGAGGGTGAAGTTGTAACAGTCGATACGACTAAGCCGTCAGGATACAGGGAGATAACCCAGTCAGCACATACGGGATATAATGCAAAATTATGGAAGATAATCTATATAAAAGGTGTTGAGAAAGAGAGAGTTCTTGTAAACACAAGCTCCTACAATGCAGAACCACAGCATGTGACAGTTGGAAAGCAGCAGGAAGTTAAAAAGGAAGAAAACACAAAAATTGATAAAAAACAGAGTGAACAAAAGAAAACAGAAACTAAGAAAAATACTGAAAAAAAAGAGGAAGATTAAGAAGAAAGGAATATAAAGACAGATGGAAATAGGAAAAGTACCAGAGAATGTTTTAAAGAGAGCGGTATTTAAACAGATAAGACACAGGAGAGAGGAAGTTATATTGCATCCGGGAGTAGGTGAGGACTGTTCGGCTGTAGCAGTCGGCGAGGATGAAGCACTTGTATTTTCGACAGACCCGATAACGGGAACGGACAAGGGAATAGGAAATCTCGCTGTTCATATTACGGCAAATGACCTTGCATCAAGCGGTGCAGAGCCCATAGGGATAATGACGACGATAATTCTTCCTGATGGCACAAGAGAGATAAAGTTAAGGCGGATAATGGAGGAGATTGAGACAGCTTGTTCTAAACTTAAAATAGAGGTGATGGGCGGTCATACTGAAATCTCGGATGCTGTGAACAGACCGATAATAAATGTTACGGGTGTCGGCAAGGTGAAAAAGGGTAAAATTGTTTCAACAGGCGGATTAAAGCCGGGGGATGAGATAGTTATGACGAAGTGGGCAGGACTTGAGGGAACTTCGATAATAGCTGCCGAAAAAGAGGAAAAGCTTCTTGAGACATTGCCACGGGAACTTGTCGATGTGGCAAAGGGATTTAAAGAGTATCTCTCTGTAATACCTGAGTCAAAGATAGCGATGGAAGTTGGTGTCAGTGCAATGCATGATGTTACGGAGGGTGGTGTTTTTGGAGCACTTTGGGAGCTCGGTGAGGCATCAGGGGTCGGAATTACGGCACATCTTGATAAAATTCCGATAAAGCAGGAAACTATCGAGGTATGCGAGGTGTTTAAAATAAATCCGTATATGCTGATATCGAGCGGAAGTATGATGATAGGCTGTGAAAAAGGCAATCTTCTGGTTGAAAAACTAGAGGAGGCAGGCATAAATGCGGCGGTCATAGGAAGAGCAACCGAGGGCAACGACAGGATAGTTGTGAGCAGGGACGAGACAAGGTATATCGGTCCTGCGGGAAGTGATGAACTTTATAAGATTTAGATGCACATACCAATTTAGTTTATTGCAATTTTACTTAATAGAGTTTGAGTATAAGAAATGGAGGGCGTATATGAATAGTGAGCTTAGAGAAAAGATTTTGAATACGATTAGCAAGAACAGCCGTTATTCTACTAAAGAGCTGGCGGCGATGCTTGGCAGTGATGAGACAGCGGTTACAAATGAGCTTAAGCAGATGGAGCAGGAGAATGTCATTTGCGGTTATCCTACACTTATAAACTGGGATAAGACTGACTGTGAGAAAGTGACGGCTCTTATCGAGGTTAAGGTCACACCTCAGCGTGATATGGGATTTAACAAGGTTGCTGAGAGGATTTACAAGTTTGACGAGGTCGAGAGTGTCTATCTTATGTCAGGTGGTTTTGACCTTACTGTTACGATTTCCGGTAAGAGTATGAAAGAAGTTGCGAGATTTGTTTCCGAGAAGCTGTCAACACTTGAGTATGTAAACAGTACAGCGACATATTTTGTGCTTAAAAAATATAAGGAACATGGTGTCGAGATGACAGGTGAGCACCATGAATCAGAAAGGATGTTAATTACACCATGAGAGATGCACTATCAGGTAAGGTTAAACAGATTAAGCCGTCAGGCATAAGAAAATTTTTTGATATAGTAAGTGAGATGGATGATGCCATCTCACTCGGTGTCGGTGAGCCGGATTTTGACACACCGTGGCATATAAGAGAGGAGGGAATTTACTCTCTTGAAAAGGGCAGAACTTTCTATACTTCAAATGCGGGCCTTAGTGAGTTAAAGATAGAAATTTCAAAATATCTTGACAGGCGTTTTGATTTAAAATATGACCCGTCAGATGAGATTATGATAACGGTCGGCGGAAGTGAAGCTATTGACGGAGCACTCAGAGCCATGCTTGATGCAGGTGATGAAGTGATACTTCCACAGCCGAGTTATGTTTCTTATGAGCCTTGTATCGTACTTGCCGACGGAGTTCCGGTCATAGTGGAATTAAAAGAGGAAAATGATTTTAAACTTACAAGAGAGCAGCTTGAAAAAGCCGTGACGGACAAGACTAAAATCCTTATCATGCCGTTTCCAAATAATCCTACAGGTGCGATAATGACAAAAGAGGAATTACAGCCAATTGTTGATTTTGTCATAGAGCATGACCTTTTTGTGATTTCGGATGAGATATATTCTGAGCTTACATACAGTGGAAATCATGTGTCTATCGGTGCATTTCCGGGGATGAAAGAAAGAACCATCGTTATAAACGGATTTTCGAAATCATATGCGATGACTGGCTGGAGACTCGGCTATGCCTGCGGACCCCAAGTAATACTCAAGCAGATATTAAAGATACACCAGTTTGCCATTATGTGTGCTCCGACAACAAGTCAATATGCAGCTATAGAGGCACTTCGCCACGGTGATGATGATGTGGAGAAAATGAGAGATGAGTATGACCGGAGGAGAAGATTTCTCTTAAATGCGTTTGAGGAGATGGGCATAGAGTGTTTCGAGCCATATGGTGCATTTTATATGTTTCCAAGTATAAAGAAATTTGGGATGAGTTCTGACGAGTTTGCGACAAGACTTCTCAAAGAAGAAAAGATAGCGGTAGTGCCGGGAACGGCTTTTGGTGACTGCGGCGAAGGATTTTTGAGGATTTCTTATGCATATTCGATAGATGACCTTAAAGCAGCACTTGAAAGGATAGAAAGATTTATAGAAAAACTTTGATTTTATTTTTTTTACTATCTATTGACAAATATGGAAGCAGTTACGACAGATAAGATTATAGATAAGTTTTAGTTTTACGGGGAGGAAAATATGTTAAATATAGTTTTACTTGAACCTGAGATGCCTGCAAATACGGGAAATATCGGAAGAACCTGCTGTGCGACAGGCACAAGGCTTCATCTTATAGAGCCTATGGGATTTAAGATAAATGACAAGATGCTTAAAAGGGCAGGTCTTGACTACTGGGACAAGCTGGATGTGACGGTTTATGACTGTTATGAAGATTTCCTTGAACAAAATCCTGATGCGGTTAAAAAGATGTATATGGCAACCACCAAGTCAAAACAGGATTATACGGATGTGCAATATGAACCTGATGCTTATATCATGTTTGGCAAGGAGAGTGCAGGGATTCCTGAGGAAATTCTTGTTGAGTCGCAGGATACGGCTATAAGAATACCGATGAACAAGAATATCAGGTCTTTAAATCTGTCAAATTCAGTTGCGATAGTGTTGTATGAGGCACTGAGACAGAATAATTTCTTTGATATGCAGCTTGAGGGAGAACTTCACAGGCTTCATTGGAAAGAATAATAGTAAATGTTTAGTAAAAATAAGAATAAATATAGTGATTTTTAACAGAAGTTTACTTGAAAATTTGTGAATATCGGAGAAAAAAACAAAAACACAAAAAAGTTATTGAAAAAAAAGTCAAATCATAATAGAATGGTTTACGATATAGAAATGAGAATTATGAAAGAAATTAATGCACATTTCGTATTTACATACAAAGCGTGCATGTAAGACGTTCCGAATTGTAAAATTATAAATATAATTCGTTGCTGTTTATATATGCAAATGGTGACAATAAATGTGCACTCAAAATTCTTCGTCTTGAGAAGATACAGAGAGTACATAGCAAATGGAATGGAGGATAATAAAATGAGTGAGACAAAGGGTAAGATTGCGGTATTGACAAGTGGAGGAGATGCTCCGGGAATGAATGCTGCAATTCGTGCGGTAGTGCGTACGGGTATTTCTAAAGGATATGAAGTATATGGGGTCAGAAGAGGATATAATGGTATCCTTAACAGAGAGATGGATCTTCTTACTTTCCATGATGTTTCAGAGAAACTTCAGCATGGTGGTACATTCCTTTTTACAGCGAGAAGTGCTGAGTTCAGAGAGGAAGAGGGAAAGAAAAAGGCAGCAGCAATCTGTAAGGAACTTGGTATAGAGACACTTATCGTTATCGGTGGTGACGGATCATTTACAGGAGCTAAGAACCTTTCAAAATATGGTGTTAATGTTATCGGTCTTCCTGGAACTATAGACCTTGACATTGCATATACAGATTATACTATCGGATTTGACACGGCAGTAAATACAGCTATGGAAGCTATCGACAGACTTCGTGAGACATCAAATTCACATGAGCGCTGCAGCGTAGTTGAGGTAATGGGACGTTCAGCCGGTTATATTGCACTCTGGTGTGGTATTGCAAACGGTGCAGAACAGATTCTTATACCTGAGAAGTTTGACAACAACTATGATAAACTTATCGAGGAGATAAAGAATAACCGTGCAAGCGGTATGACACATCAGATTATTGTAAATGCTGAGGGAATCGGTCATTCATATGGTCTTGCAAAGAAAATTGAAGAGGCAACAGGTATCGAGACGCGCGCTACTATCCTCGGACATTTACAGCGTGGAGGAAGTCCTACAGCAAGAGACAGAGTTTACGCTTCAGTTATGGGTGCATATGCCATTGACTGTATCGAAAAAGGCAAGAAGAACAGACTTATCGGTTATAAAGAAGGTCATGTCTATGATGTTGACATTGAGGAAGCATTCCAGATGACAAAGAGTATTGATGATTATGAGTATGAAGTAGCAGGTATTCTTGGAACAAGATGCGAATACAAATAAGATCGCAAATCTGATATCATATAAAGAATATCAGTAAACATAAAAATTAAATATTTAAATATGAACAGAGTAGGAAGTCATGCGTTAAGTACCAAAGGATGGGAAGTTGTCTTTGGGCGAAAAGAAAATGTCTGTTGTTGTACGCACTATAGTGTGCGGACAGGAACTTAGTTCTTGCGGTATGGCTTTCGCATCCACTGTCAGAAATGAATGAAAAACACTCATTACCTGAATAATGGTTTACTTTGAGTGTTTTTCTTTGTATAACTTACTTTAAAATAAAATACAATAGATTTGTTTGGGTGAATTATACTGGTTTCGGCTCCGTTATTACTGTTCACACCTGTGGTGTGAATTAGTAGTGCTCCGTTCATTAGAAAGGGCAAAAAATGAAGGAAAAGAAAATTAGGATTTCAGTAAGAGACATTACACTTATGGCTATGCTTATAGCTATTGAGATTGTTTTATCAAGGTTTTGTTCCATTCAGGCATGGAATGTAAAGATTGGTTTTGCATTTATAGCTCCGGTTACGGCTGCTATTCTGATGGGACCGGCACAGGCTGCTGTTGTTGCGGGAGTTGCGGACGTGCTCGGAACACTTATGTTCCCTATAGGACCATATTTTCCGGGATTTACGCTTAACTCATGCTTAAATGGTCTTGTATGGGGATTGTTTTTACATAAGAAGCCATCTATACCAAAAGCAGCGATAGCCGCAGGAATAAACCAGTTTATAATAGGTTTATTTATTACAACATTTTGGATCTCAGTGTTATATGGTTCACCATATTTATCATTATTACCTGTAAGACTTACGCAGGCGTGTATTCTTTTTGTGGCACAGTTTGTAACTATATCAGTGCTTCAGGAAGTTTTGTTTAAGAGAATAAAAGGTATATTTCAGGTTGGTGTAAGTGCACAGTAAATAAAAATAATGATAAAACAGATTTGCGATATAAATAAAATAAAAACGGCTGTCGTGCTTATTGTTAAGCATGGCAGCCGTTTTTATTTGATAGGGAAATCGCATATTGTAGTGTTGCATCAACTTTTTTAGTATGAGGGATTTTTATTATTCGGTATGTTTAGGCAGGGAGAAGATAAATTCCGTACCTACACCTTCGGTGCTTATAACATTTATGTTTTCACCATGGTTTTCGATGATTTCTTTAGTAATGGGAAG
Organism: Clostridium sp. AM27-31LB; assembly: GCF_003480745.1. Taxonomy (NCBI): domain Bacteria; kingdom Bacillati; phylum Bacillota; class Clostridia; order Eubacteriales; family Clostridiaceae; genus Clostridium; species Clostridium sp. AM27-31LB. The sequence goes on from NZ_QUJS01000001.1 coordinate 221,787, forward strand.
TCCGAGTCCTGTACCTTTTTTATCTTTACCGCGGGAAAGGTCAGTTTTGTAAAAGCGTTTCCATACTTTTCCAAGACTTTCTTTTGGAATGCCTATACCGTGGTCTTTTACTGATACAAATACTTTTTGATTTTTTTCTCTTGTATGTATTTCGATAGTTGAATCGTCATTGCTGAATTTTATTGCATTGTCTACGAGATTTTGTATAACCTGCTCGATTTTGCTTTGATCGGCATCTACAAGTGAAGTCTTGGCATCAAAGGTTATATCAAGAGAAATGTGCTTTTGGGTGCAGCGTTGTTCAAAGGTTGCGAGACAGCGTTTTAATTCCTTGTTTATATCAAAAGTCGATATTTCAAGGGGAACTCCCTTGTTTTCAAATTCACTGAGTGACAGTAGATTGTTTGTAAGTTTTGTTAATCGTTCAACCTCAAAAAGTATTATGTCGAGATATTTTCCCTGCATTTCCGGAGGAATAGTACCATCTGCCATAGCCTGTGTATAACCTTTGATGGATGTGAGTGGTGACCTGAAATCATGCGACACATTTGCAATAAAGTTTTTCTGATATTCATTTGTATCTTTCATTTTTGTCGCAAGATACTGTATTGCTCCGGCAAGGTCTGTATGGTCATGACCTGCATATTCAGGCATTTGGTAGTCATAGTGACCGGCTGCATATTCCTTTGCTGCCTGCTGCATACTCTTAAGAGGAATAACAGTCTGCAGATAAAGAAAGAGGAGTGCGATAAACAGCAGAGCCGATATTATGATATAGCATATAAGTATCGCATCCACATTCTGCACTGCCTGTGAATGCAGCGTGTTTACCGGCAGTGACAATATGATATAAAAGCTGATGTCAAGTCCTGATGTGACGGGATATACAACACAGAATGATCGGTCTGACAGCAGATTGTCAGCATTAGTGCTGTTTACCGTCTGCTTTGAGAGCAGAGAGGAATCATACTCATTGATATTATAGCCTTCTTTATTTTTTTGCATATCTGAATCAATGATTATTTTTCCGTCAGTTTCACTTATCCAAATGCGTATTCCGGTTGCATTATGTATTGCACAGAGCTGTTTTCTGATAGATGTTATCGAACTTTTAACCAGATATGCATTGGCAAGATATTGTGATTTTATCTCCTCTGCTTCGTTGTATATACTTGTCTCAGCATTATCAAGTAATCTCTGGTACATAAGTTTGTGACCGTAGGTATTTAACAATCCAACGGTCAATACTACAAGCAAGAGATAACAGATTAAAAATTTAAATCGAAGTGATATTTTTATTTTAGACTGCATAAATTTCCTCCCGGGATGTAATAGGTACTCTTGAAATATTCTGAACGAAGAATTTTGGGAGTACATTAATCATTGCCGGCTGCATCATAGATTCTGCCGGTAATTTATCATTCCCTGTATTCAAATTTGTAGCCGATGCCCCATACGGTTTTTAATTCCCAACTCGGATGAGCTTCAAATTTTTCACGAAGTCGTTTGATATGGACATCGACAGTGCGGGTATCTCCAATGTAATCATAACTCCATATATGGTCGAGAAGCTGTTCTCTTGTAAATACCTGGTTTGGATGTGATGCGAGGAAGTACAAAAGTTCAAGCTCCTTAGGCGGCATTTCAATACGTTTGTTTTTGTAAGTTACAGAGTAATCAGTCTGGTTGATGACAAGGTCCGGATAAGTTACACATTCTTTTGGAAGACTGTCATCTGAAGGTTCTGAAACGGCAGGAGCAATGCTGCGCCTTAAAACGGCTTTGACTCTTGCGACCATTTCTTTTGAGTCAAACGGTTTCATGATGTAATCATCTGCACCGAGTTCAAGACCGAGTACCTTGTCAAAAGTCTCGCCTTTTGCCGAGAGCATTATAACAGGAAGTTTAGAGTCTTTTCTTATTTCCCTTAAAACTTCATAACCGTCAATGCCGGGAAGCATTATGTCCAAAAGTACAAGGTTAGGTGCGTATTCGGAAACAGCTTTTATTGCAGATTCCCCGTCGTTTACGATATGAGTATCAAAACATTCTTTTGTGAGATAAAGTCCGATAAGTTCTGCTATATTTTCGTCATCATCAACTATAAGTATTTTTTGTTTCTGTGCCATATTTTTTCTCCTTTTTATTTAAAATTAACTATTGTAACACCCATATCACCCTCTCCAAATTCGCCGAGCCTGAAAGATTTGACATATTTAGTGCGTTTGAGGTGATTGTGTGCAGCCGTCCTTAAGGCTCCGGTTCCTCTTCCGTGTATAATGGTAACCTGGCTCATATGTGCAAGGTAGGCATCATCAAGATATTTTTCAAGTACAGGCATTGCCTGGTCTACAGTCATACCGATAAGATTAATTTCACCTTTGATACCGGATGCCTTATTCATGCGGATTTTACCACTTCCACTGTGATTGCCTGTATTTTCAGGCTTTTTCTGCGGAAGAAGTTCAATATCTTTTATATTTACCTTTGTCCTTAAAAGTCCTGCCTGAACAAAAAGGTCACCTTTTTCATTAGGAAGTGTGCTCACTGTGCCGTTTGCACCAAGTGAGAGTACCTTTATATCTGCACCAATAAACAGGTCAGACGGTTTAAGCTGCTTTGATTTCGGCTTATTATTTTTTACCTTTATCTTTGACTGCTTTGAATCCATCTTTTCACGCAAGGCAGCTCTTTGAGCTTCCATTTCCTTTATGTGTTTATCGCTTGATGCCCACTTTGTATATTTTCTGATGGTCTCGTCGGCATAGTCTTTGGCTTCTGCAAGGATGCGGCTTGCTTCCTCGTTTGCGTGTTGCAATATTCTGTCTTTAGAATTATCTATCTTTTCATTCTTTTCTTTGAGGGATTTCTTTAATTCAGAAATCTCTTTTCGGCTTTTTGAAACCATTTCGTGTTCTTTTTCAAGTTCTACTCTTGTCTTTTCAAGTTCTGCGAGAACATCCTCAAAATGCTTTGCATCGGATGCGACATGATTTTTGGCATCTTCTATAATATCGTCGGTAAGACCGAGTTTGCTAGATATGGCAAATGCGTTACTCTTGCCAGGAACACCTATCAGAAGCTTGTAGGTAGGTTTAAGAGTAGTTACATCAAATTCACAGCAGGCATTTTCAACATCAGGTGTCTGAAGTGCATAGAGTTTTAATTCACTGTAATGTGTTGTAGCCATGACAGTGGAATGTCTGTTGTGAAGATTTGAGAGTATCGCCGTTGCAAGAGCGGCTCCCTCGACCGGGTCAGTTCCTGCACCAAGCTCATCAAATAATACAAGACTGTTTTCATCAGCTTTTTCAAGAATAGATACGGTGTTTACCATATGAGATGAAAATGTACTAAGACTCTGCTCGATACTTTGCTCATCTCCAATATCAGCGTAGACTTCGTTAAAAATTCTAAGGCTTGAGCCGTCAAATGCCGGGATATGAAGTCCGGCCTGTCCCATAAGTGTAAATAGACCTATCGTTTTAAGTGAAACTGTTTTACCACCTGTATTTGGTCCTGTTACGACGAGAAGTGAAAAGTCGCGTCCAAGATGCAGATTTATCGGGACAACTTTTTGGGGGTCGATAAGAGGGTGTCTGCCATCCTTAATATCTATATATTTTTCCTTTGGAAAAACAGGTCTTGTGCCTTTCATATTTTTTGAGAGCATTGCTTTGGCAAAAATGAAATCAAGTTCAGAAAGTATTCTGAAATCCTGCTCGATAAAAAAACTCTGCTCAGCAGTCTGGTTGCTTAAATTAGCAAGTATTTTTTCAATTTCTTCCTGTTCGTCGAGTTCAAGCTGTCTTATTTCATTATTTAATTTGACAACGGATGCCGGTTCAATAAAAAGTGTTGAACCGGTGGCTGACTGGTCGTGAAGCATACCGTTAAATGAAGAGCGGTATTCAGCTTTTACCGGCAGACAGTATCTGCCGTTTCTCATGGTTATGATGGCATCCTGGAGCATACTTCTGCTGCTGCCGTTTACAATGGAGTTAAGCTGGTCATGTATTTTACCGCCTGCAATCTTCATGCTGCGCCTTACATGGCTTAATCCAACACTTGCATCATCAGCAATCGTGTTTTCATCAATGATACAGCGTCGTATCTCTTTCATCAACGGGGAGAGAGGTTCTATAAGCTGGTAGCGTTCATTTAATGAATCGCCTGTCTCATTATTTTCATTAAGATTTTTCCTGAAAAAGTTTTTAACACTTCCTGCTGTTGATAAAAGACTTGATATGTTAAGTAATTCACCAATGCCAAGTATTGAACCAATCTCAAGTCTTTTAAGACTTGCTCGTATGTCCTTTACACCGCCGAAAGAAACCTCACCCTGCGTGAGTATATGCGTGAGAGCATCACTTGTTTCCCGCTGTGCTTTGAGGATATATTCTTCATCATCAGTCGGAAGAAGATTTTTACAATACTCCTTCCCAAGTGGTGATGCGGCATATGACTCAAGTTTCGCTATTATTTTATCATACTCAAGAGTATGTAATGCTTTTATATTCATGTTTGTTCTCCGTTCATCTGTTTCAAAATTACGGACAAAAATATCCATCTTTATTTTACAACATATTATAGGAAGTAATCAAGTACACAGTAATTTTTTACGATTTGTTAATATTGTATTCATAAATATATGGTAGATTTATACATAATGAGTTGAAAATAATGATTATTTTTGGTTAAAATGCAAAAATCTTATATGATAACAGAGGTATATATATGACAATTCATAAAAAGCCTGTAGAGGAGAAGGAGCATGATTCTGAAAAGTACCGTTTTATGAAAGAACAGGTACGGCCGCAACAGAAAAAAAATGCAATAAAATATGCTCAAAAAGCGGTGTCGGTAATAGTTCTTGCATTAATCTTTGGTTCGGCAGCCGGAGCCGCATTTTATTTTGTTCAAAGCAGACTTGGTGCGGACATGGATTTTGGGGATTACCTGGTAGAAACGATAAGACCGGAGGCAACAGGTCAGGATGATGACATAGATGGAAGTAAGATAGTGAGACGCAGTGTAAGTCAGTCAGATATTGATTCAATTACAAATTATGATCATGTTTCAAAGAAAATGGCGGCGATAGGCAGCAGTTATAAATATGCACTTGTAAAAGTTAAAGGTGTCATGGCGGATAACAACTGGAAAGATGTAAACAGTGATGATGGCGGTGTGACTTTTGGGGCAATATTTAGTATTACAAGAAATGAATATATCATAGTTACCGATTCAAGTGCTGTAAATGGCACAGACGAGGTATCTGTTGAATTTTTTGATGGTACGGAAGTTAAGGCATCCGTGATAAATATTGACAGTAATATCAATATTGCGGCATTGCGTGTAGATAAGACAAATATTCCTATAGCAACAAGAAGAAAAGCTTTTCCGATAAGTGTTGGAAGTGTGTCAGGTACAATAAATGGATCTAATGTTATAGCGGTGGGAGCACCAAATGGTATAATGTATTCCGTGATGCTTGGAAAAGTTATCAAATCAGATATTGAAGTGTCGATTATTGATAATCAGTTGTCGATGTACTCAACGGATATGGTAAGCACATCAATAAGTAACGGTATTATTTTAAATACAGATGGCAATGTGATAGGCATCATAAGCAATCATTATACAAATCTTACAGGAGAAAAAAATATCAGTTTTGTATCGATAAACAGTATAAATGATATGATAGAACTTCTGATGAGAGGAAAAAATGTCGCATATATGGGCATGGAAGGAAAGGATGTTGATTCTGCGGCTGCGGCTGAGCATAGCATATCCAGAGGGATATATGTGACGGCGGTTTATTCAAGTTCACCGGCATATGCAGGCGGTATGAGAGTTGCCGATGTGGTCGAAAAAATTGACGGCATATCAGTAAAAACAGTATATGCATTACATAATGTGCTGGTGAAGCATAAGAGTGGAGATGAGATAAAGGTAGAGGTATCGCGCAAAGTGAAAAATAAAAGAAAAAATATTACATTGAGTATTACATTGAGTTAAAGAAAATGCTTTTACAAATAAGATATGTTTGTAAAAGCATTTTTGTTTTTTGAAATTTGTTTTTATGTTTAGTCTTAAGCAATCTGTTTAAGCATTTTAGTTTTTTACGTTTTGTTTTGCACTTTATATTTAACGGCTTATATTATCTTCTTTAATTATCTGGACAAGTTTATGACGAAATGCTTTTTCATATACATCTTCATCGTGGAATGCAAAACGGTTAAAATCAAACTGGCTTTCAAGAATCATTCTTCTTGTAAAAAGAGTAAAATGTTTTTGGGTATGTGCCGGCCAGAATATACAGATGCATCCGTCAGCATTTGCCTCAGGAATATTAAAACTTTGGGCAAATTTTGAAACAAGGGCTCTGTCTGTCATAAATACATGGGAATATTGTCCTATAACCTTTGCAAGTCTTGTTCCGTTGATTGTAAAGGTGTTCATGTCATAGCCGTCTTTATATTCTTCGTTTTTTTTCTGTCCGGTATTGGTATCATCTTCAGATAGCTGCTGTGCTATAGCTATGATAGGAAGTTTTCTTTCCTGGTTTTTTATAAGGCTGTAAAAATCTGAATAATCATTATCGTCAGTTACAAATACGGCTTTATTACCGAGACGGATAACATCTACTATACCGGTTTTGTTTGAAAGATCAGACAGAAAAGATGGTTTTAAAAATGTTTCTTTCTGGCTGATGCTTCGAGGCAGATCTTTTGAGGTCATATGATAAAAATGTAGTCTGCCGTCATCAAGCTTTGCTATTGAGGTGTGGATATGCCAGAGAGTACCGATGTGTTTACTGTCGATATAGCTAATCTTCATATGAAAAGTAAGGTCATCAACATCATATTGTATCTTTAACTGATATCCGGGCAGCTTGTTTTTATATGAAATTACTTCCTCGGGCATATCTTCAAATACCGGATTCATTTTAAAACGTGCCCATTTATATACGATTGCACAGGAGTTTATAAATTCAGTTTCGAGTGTCCTTGATTCCTTGTGGAGCAGAGGAAGTTCAAGGTGAAACAAAATGTTTGACTCAAGTCTTGCGAGTGTTTCTTTTTTGTATATGCGGCTGTCATGCGGCTCATCTATCTTGTCACATACAAGTCTGATAAGCTGATTTTTAACAAGCTTATTATTTACAAGTTTGATTATGAGATTGTAATCTATAACCGGATTGTCAAGTTTTAACAGTTCACGGATAAGGATTATCCTCGGACATTTATAAAACTGTTTTGCAATCTCTTTGTCCTGATTGAATATTGCAATTATGTCAGGGTGGAGATGAGCCGAGTCCTCAAGTTTTATGCGGAAATGGCTTTTAAGCATCAATTCCCAGTTCATGTTCTTGTAGTGATTGTAAGAGAGTTCTTCAAAAAGCTTGACTAAAGACCAGTCACTAAGTTCAAGATTTGCAAGTATGCAATTTAGCATGCGTGAGAGTTCCTCACTGCCTTTCCAGAACAGGTCATCACTTATGCGGCTTTTATAACGCATATCATGTTCTATCTCATGCCATCCCTCGAAAAATACCGTTCTGAATTGCGTTTCAAATGTGGTATCAATAGGAAGCGACCACATTTCTTTTGTGTAGAGATTAAAATATTCGGCAGGGTATTTAAAAACACCGTTTATCTTTGTGGCACGAAATTCATCGGACTCAAAGAAGTTACGCGACCACTCGTCTATCATCTGAAAAGTTCTTTCCATAATATCGCGGCATATACTAAGGTCGTCATAATAGTAAAGAATTACACGAAGCCCGATAAGATCCTGTATTTTCTTAGGGTTGTTTAAAGTTCCGTATTTGCCGCGGTACAGTTTTGAAGCTATCGACTCGACCGATTTTACACGCGAAAATATGCGGAAATACAGACCGCATGAAGTGAGGATTTCCGTTATTGCATTTGTGATATGTTCACACAGTTCGTTTAATTTTTCAAAATCAATCTCCTGTTCAATGATTGCTTCAAGTTCTTCTTTGCTGTTATAATTTTCCATGTTTACAGACAATAAAATGTTCCCCCTGCTCTAGATAGTTATAATTTGTAACAGTTCAGCCTTTAATTTATTACATTCATAAATTATGCTTACATATAAACTCACAAATACGCTCTTTCAGAGTTTCTACGCTTGCTTTTCTATGAGGCTCATTATATTATATCACAAAAAAACGCTTGTGTATTGTTTTTTTGACCGAAAAAACTTATAATGATATAAAAGTGGGGCAGTATGCCTAAAAAATGTTCTCTAGGAAATCTTTATTCAGAAAATACAGAGAGAACATAAAACTAATATGGAGGATTTTAATGACTGAATTTAATTTTGATGCAAAACTTAGTGCGGCTGAGCTTTACGCATTTTCGATGAGACACACCTATAGGAGTATGTCAGGAATTTTTGGACTTATTATTAGTTTTGGAAGTCTTATAATATGTGCAGTGAGATATAAATACCTTGACAAAACTGCCATTATGGCTCTTATAATAATAGGTCTTATATTTACCGTTATACAGCCGCTTATGCTTTGGAGTAAGGCAAATGCACAGGTGAAAAAGAACAAGAGTATAAATGCTAAACTACACTATAATATAAGTGATAACGGTATTACTGTTTCGCAGGGAGAACAGGAAGCAGATGTAAAGTGGTATGATATAAGAAAGACGGTTATTGTAAAGGATGCTGTCTATGTTTATATGTCACCGGTGAGGGCATTTATATTTACAAAGAAACAGTGTGGTGATGATTTTGGTTCACTTGTCGGTTTTATACAGGAAAAAGTGAAACAGTACAAAGACTATGAACCGGAAGAAACAGAGGAAAACGGAGGAACTGATGAGTAAAAAAGTTGTGGTAAGCCAGTGTGAGAAAGACACATTTGAGCTTGGAAAAAAACTTGGAGAAAATTGCAAACCGGGGGACATAATCCTTTTAAATGGTGACCTCGGTGTCGGAAAGACCGTTTTTACAAAAGGTTTTGGCAAAGGACTTGGTATAGACGAACCTATATGCAGTCCGACTTTTACCATTATGCAGATATATGAGAGCGGAAGACTTCCGCTTTATCATTTTGATGTGTACCGTATTGCCGATGTATGTGAGATGGATGAGATAGGATATGAGGATTACTTTTTCGGAAATGGAGTATGCCTTATAGAGTGGGCAGGTCTTATAAGCGAGATAATACCGGATGAGCACATCAGTGTCACCATAGAAAAAGATCTTGAAAAAGGATTTGACTATAGAAATATCACGATAAAAGAATAAGTGAAAAATGTATAAAATAATAAAAAAGAAGTGGAGATAGATTATAGAGATGAAGATATTAGGAATTGACAGTTCAGGGCTTGTGGCTTCGGCTGCTATTGCCGATGAGAAAAATATCATTGCGGAGTTTACCGTAAACAATAAACAGACACATTCGCAGACACTTCTTCCGATGATAGAAAAAGTTGTTGATATGTCAGGTATTGAACTTGAACAGATAGACGCCATAGCGATTGCAGCAGGTCCCGGTTCATTTACGGGACTCCGTATAGGTTCAGCAACGGCAAAGGGGATAGGACTTGCTCTTAAAAAACCGATAGTTTCAGTGCCTACATTGGAGGGACTTGCCTACAGGGTAAGTGTTTTTGACGGACTTATATGCCCTATAATGGATGCAAGACGAGGTCAGGTCTACACGGGTATCTATAAAGCGGATGGTGACGGACTTACCTGTCTGTCAGAGCAGAAAGCCGTTGATATACATGATATTTTAAAAGAACTTGAAGAATATGATGAAAAGGTCATATTTTTAGGTGATGGGGTAGAGGTTCACAGGGAGACAATAGAAAATGAGTTAAAAAATGAGTTTGTTTTTGCACCGGTACATCTTTCAAAACAGAGTGCGGCAGCAGTAGCAGTTCTTGGCAGCATATATTTTGAGCAGGGAAAGGCAGAAAGTGCAGACGAGCACAAACCTATTTATCTTAGAAAGTCACAGGCTGAGAGAGAAAGAGAAGAAAGGTTAAAAAATCAGGGTTAAAATTGAGAGATTGTTTTAATATAGATGAAATGTCTGTTAAAGATATTGATGAGACGGTTCATTTAGAAGAGATTATTTTTTCTCATCCGTGGAGTAAAAAAAGCATAGAGAGTACATTGTTGTCATCAGATAATATCTGCCTTGTGGTATATGACAGCGAAAAAAATATACAGGCAGGTTATTGTATTTTTACGACATCATTCGAGGATGCCGACCTTTGCAGGATAGCAGTCCTTAATGACTACAGAAGAAATCATCTTGCAGACAGAATGTTAAAAAAGGCATTTGAAAAACTTGAAACAAATGGAGTTAAGAGAGTTATTCTTGAAGTCAGAGAGGGCAATAATGCAGCAATAACTCTTTATAAAAAATATGGATTTGAACAGATAGGTAAAAGAAAAAATTATTATAGTGAACCGGCAGAAGACGGTCTGGTGTTCGAGGCTACGCTGCCTGCCAGCTATTACCACTGTACATTATAAAATTCCTGGCGTATTATAAATGCAGATATAGTGATACAAATAACGCATCAGATGAAATGTCAGGAGGAAACATGAAGGATATATATTGTAATGTATGTGGAAAAAAATTATTTGTAGAAAAAGGAATATTAAAAGAGGACGCATTTGAAGCGAAAAAACAGTGGGGATATTTTTCAAAAAAAGATGGTATGCTCCACTCGTTTGTCATATGTGAAAAATGTTATGATGATATGATTGAGAAATTTGTGATACCGCCAGAGATTACGGAGGTTCATGAATTGTAAAGTGATAAGACGGTTCATTCTCAAAAAGAAATTGATTTTTTATAAAAAATCATTGCAAATAATTGTATCGTTATATAAAAGTCCTCTGGAATGTGAGGAAAAATGTTAGATTTATGTTTACTTGGGACAAGCGGGATGATGCCGCTGCCGGGAAGATGGCTTACGGCACTCATGTTGAGATTTTCAGGGAGCAGTCTTTTGATAGACTGCGGAGAGGGAACGCAGATAGCCATGAAAGAGGTGGGATGGAGTGCAAATCCCATTGATACGATATGTTTTACACATTATCATGGGGATCATATAAGCGGGCTGCCAGGTCTTCTGCTGTCTATGGGAAATTCAGACAGAAAGGAGCCGGTAACGCTTATTGGTCCAAAAGGTCTTGAAAAAGTTGTAAATTCTTTGAGAATAATAGCTCCGGGACTTCCGTTTAAATTGAATTTTATTGAACTTTCTGAGGACTGCCAGACGATAGATATAAACGGGTATCATCTTACAGCATTTAAAGTAAACCATAATGTAACCTGTTATGGATATACGATAGATATAAAAAGAGGTGGAAGATTTTTCCCTGAGCTTGCAAAAGAAAATGAGGTTCCGATGAAATTGTGGAGCAGACTTCAAAAAGGTGAGATTATAGAGTTTGAGGGAAAGGTCTATACACCGGATATGGTTATAGGTCCTGAGCGAAAAGGAATAAAAGTTACATATTGTACTGATACAAGACCGGTGAAAAGTCTTGTGGAAAATGCAAAAGAAGCAGACCTACTCATATGTGAGGGAATGTATGGCGAGAGTGACAAAAAACAAAAAGCAGTAGAGAAAAAGCATATGATGTTTGGCGAAGCGGCAAAAGTGGCGAGAGAAGCAAAAGTTAATGAGATGTGGCTTACACATTACAGTCCTTCACTGATACATCCGGAAAATTATATGGGACCGGTAAGAAAGATATTTAAAAATTCTTATCCGGGAAAGGACGGAAAGAGTGTTACACTGTCATACCCTGAAGATGAATAAAACAAAAGTTATTCAAAATGTGCAAAATGTAAAATTCTCAAAAATTAATGTAATTATCTAAATAATCCGAATATATTATATATAAAGTGCATAAGTGTGCAAGAATTATAATACAAATGGCAAGATAACAAAATACATCAGCACATTGTATAAAAAGGTGCGGAAAAGAGGGAGAATATGGATAAAAATAAAAAAAAGATTACGAGTGCATTTTTTATTATGCTTATTATCGTTGTGTTAGCTGTTACCGGATATTATGTGATAAACAAAAAGATAACACAGGATGCGGCAGATGAAGTAAAACTTCCAAATACAGAGTACGGAAAGCTGCTCGCAAAGGATCTTGATACTGCTTATCCAAAAACACCGACAGAGGTTGTAAAATTGTACTGGCGTTTTAATCAATGTATGTATAATGAGGATGATTTAAGTAACAGTGAATTTGAGGGACTTTTAAAACAGCTTAGAAGGCTCTATGATGATGAATTTTTAAGTCATTCAGACAATTCATGGGATAAAATGCTTAAAAATTTTAAATTAGATAAAAAGAAATATAAGAGAAACAAACAAAAGATTTCCTCATATATAGTACAGGACAATGATGATGTAAAGTTTGGAGAGGAAAAAGGAAAAGAGTGTGCCATACTTTACACGAATACACTTGTAAAAAAAGGGTCAGACAGAGTAAGACTTTATGAGAAATTTATGTGTCGTAAGGATTCATCAGGAAATTGGAAAATATTAGGATGGAGTAATGCGGCAAAGGAAGGAAAAAAATATTTTGACAATTCGGAGGAATAAATGAAAGACGATATATTGATATTAGGAATAGAAAGTTCCTGTGATGAAACTGCAGCAGCAGTGGTTAAAAACGGCAGAGAGGTTCTTTCAAATGTGATTTCTTCTCAGATAGCGATACATACTCTGTATGGCGGTGTTGTACCGGAAATTGCATCGAGAAAGCATATTGAAAAGATAAATCAGGTTATAGAGCAGGCACTTGAGGATGCAAATGTAACACTTAATGATATAGATGCCATAAGTGTTACATATGGTCCGGGACTTGTCGGAGCTCTGCTTGTCGGTGTCGGTGCAGCGAAAGCTATCGCATATGCGGCAAAGAAACCACTTGTCGGTGTTCATCATATAGAGGGACATATAGCAGCAAACTACATAGAACACAAAGACTTAGAGCCGCCATTTCTTTGTCTTGTGGTATCAGGAGGACATACACATCTTGTGCGTGTACTCGAATATGGTAAATTTGAGATAATTGGATGCACACATGATGATGCAGCAGGGGAAGCCTTTGATAAAGTCGCAAGGGCGATAGGTCTTGGTTATCCGGGTGGTCCTAAGATAGATAAACTTGCAAAAGAGGGAAATCCTCATGCAATAGAATTTCCGAGAGCAAAGATAGATGGAAGTAAATATGATTTCAGCTTTTCGGGAGTAAAGTCAGCCGTTTTAAATTATCTTAACGGATGTGAGATGAAAAACATAGAAGTAAACAGAGCAGATGTGGCAGCGTCTTTCCAGCAGGCAGTGGTTGATGTGCTTGTTGAGAGAGCGATAGATGCAGCAAAGCGTCTCGGAGAGGATAAGATAGCCGTTGCGGGAGGAGTTGCATCAAACTCAGCACTAAGAGCAGCAATGAAAAATGGATGTGAAAAAAATAACATTACATTATATTATCCGTCGCCGGTGTTCTGTACTGACAATGCGGCTATGATAGCGGTGCAGGGCTATTATGAATATATGGCAGGTACAAGAAGTGGTCTTGACTTAAATGCCGTTCCAAATTTAAAGATTGGTGAGAGGTGATGAAGTAACAGTTCAGCCCCTCATTTATTACATTCGTAAACCTGCCAGCAAGCTGTCAGTCGCTGCTTTGCAGCTTGTGTTTACTTCATTTCATAAATGAAAGGCTATTTTGCCCCAAAAAACAAGTCAATAATACATTGAGCAAGCTCATGTATTATTGACTTATCTTTTTTGGGGCTGAACTGTTTTTATATGACTTTCTGGTAGTTCATATCTTGACAGCTTAATGCAAAAAGTATAAAATTATATTGTTGTGGTATGTAATATGGATAAGATTTTTTTGATTATATGTATATTATTTACAACACAATGAATATTTATAAGGAGGGCTCCTGTTCGATGGAAGTGGTTATTATAATAATAGCCATTGTGCTTCTATTGGTTGGGATTATCGTTACAGCGCTTATTACAAAAAATGTCGCTATTGAACAATATAAAAAGAGCGAAGAAGTAAAAGTTGGCAATGCGGAAGAAAAAGCACGCGGAATCATAGATGATGCTTTGAAAACTGCTGAGACTAAAAAGCGTGAAGCACTTCTTGAAGCAAAGGAAGAAGCGATCAAGACGAAAAATGAGATTGAGCGTGAATCCAAAGAGAGAAGAGCAGAATTGCAACGATATGAAAAACGCGTATTATCGAAGGAGGAAACTCTGGATAAGAAGTCAGATGCACTTGAAAAGAAAGAAAATAAGCTGAATGCAAAAAATGCTGACCTTGACAGGCAGAAAAAAGAGCTTGAAGAAATCAAGGCAAGTCATTTGCAGGAACTTGAAAAAATTTCGGGACTGACTACTGAACAAGCTAAGGAATATCTGTTAAAATCTGTTGAAGAAGATGTGAAACATGAGACTGCCGTTCTTGTTAAAGAACTTAACAAGAAGGCAAAGGAAGAAGCTGACAAGAAAGCAAAAGATTATGTGGTTACAGCTATACAGAGATGTGCCGCAGACCATGTTGCAGAGACGACTATATCAGTCGTACAGCTTCCTAATGATGAAATGAAAGGCAGGATAATAGGTCGAGAGGGAAGAAATATCCGTACTATCGAAACTCTTACCGGAGTAAATCTTATTATAGATGATACACCGGAAGCAGTAGTATTATCAGGCTTTGATGGTGCAAGGAGAGAAGTAGCAAGAATTGCACTTGAAAAACTTATTGTTGATGGAAGAATACATCCGGCACGCATTGAGGAGATGGTCGAAAAGGCTAAGAAAGAAGTCGAATCAATGATGCGTGAAGAAGGTGAAGCAGCTACATTAGAAGTTGGAGTGCATGGTATTCATCCTGAACTTATCCGTCTTTTAGGAAAGATGAAATTCAGGACAAGTTATGGACAGAATGCACTTAATCATTCGATAGAGGTTGCTCATCTGGCAGGGCTTCTTGCAGGTGAGATTGGTGTGGATGTCCGTACAGCAAAGAGAGCAGGTTTATTACATGATATTGGAAAGAGTGTTGACCAGGAGATGGAGGGTACTCATGTTCAGATAGGTGCAGATCTTTGTCGCAAGTATAAAGAATCTCAGGTTGTAATAAATGCAGTTGAGGCACATCATGGTGATGTTGAGCCTGAATCTCTAATTGCGTGTATCGTACAGGCCGCAGATACTATTTCAGCAGCTCGTCCGGGTGCAAGAAGAGAGACATTAGAAACATATACAAACAGATTGAAACAGTTAGAAGATATTTCAAACAGCTTTAAGGGTGTTGAAAAATCATTTGCAATCCAGGCAGGCAGGGAAGTACGTGTTATGGTTGTACCTGACAAGATCAGTGATGACGATATGGTATTGCTTGCAAGAGACATTTCAAAGCAGATTGAGGAAGAATTAAAATATCCGGGTCAGATTAAGGTTAATGTAATCAGAGAATCCAGAGTTACAGATTATGCTAAATAGACACAGTGGACTGTAAAATTAAGGAATCGTCTTATGGACGGTTCCTTTTTCAAACTAACAAAAAACGGAGATAGAATGGTAATAATTAAAAAAGAAAAATTTACTTCGGAGAAATCTGTTCTGTATGTAAAGAATAAACAGACAGAAGAAAAAAAAGTTGTATCTGAGTGTACTGATACAGATGTTTTAAATAATAATATAAATTTGGAGTTTGGAGTAGCTGTCGATATTGGAACGACGAGTATCGCAATAGGAATATTTGACATAAAGAGCGGGTCACTTATAGGAAATCAGACACGGACGAACTGTCAGACAATGTACGGCAGTGATGTTATGATGAGGATAATGCATTGCATAAACGGAAAAGAGCAGTTGTTACATGATATTCTCATAGAGCAGATAGAGGATATGACAGGGAGTATCTTAGATAACAACATTAGCGGACATAAAAGCAATATACATTCTAAGATAAGCAGTAAGATTGTAAGTAAGGAAAGTGATAAAATACAGGATATTGTGATTAAGAAAATGGTTGTTGTGGGAAACACAACAATGTGCCACATATTTTTAAATAAGGATGTGACAGGTCTTAAAGGTGCACCATTTAGCGTTGCATATGAGGGAGTGTACAGGACAAATTCATACGATATAGGTTTTAAGATATATGATATTGATGAGGTTATCGTGCTTCCTAATATTATGGCTCATGTCGGTGCAGATGCGGCGGCAGTGCTTTGCAAAGAAAAAATGTATAAAACAGGTATAAATGAAATTGCGATAGACATAGGTACAAATGCGGAGATTTTGTTAAATTGTTCAGGAAAAGTATTTGTAACTTCGACAGCGGCCGGCCCGGCATTTGAGGGTAAAGGCATCCGTTCAGGTATGCGTGCCGCACCGGGAGCAATAAATTCAGTGAAGATAAGCAGGGTAAACGGAAATATCATACTTGGTATGCTTGATGATGGAAAAGCAGAAAATCCGAGAGGGCTATGTGGTTCGGGGCTCATAGATGCAATTTCAGAGCTTATGAAAGCAAGACTTCTTAAAAAAGACGGATATTTGTTGACAAGAGAGGAAGCCTTAAGGCAGAATGTTAATATAAATCTGTGTGAACATTTAAAAAGTGATGATAAGGATGGAAACTGTTTCATATTATCAGAAGAAAATAATATAGTAATAACACAGAAAGACATACGAAATGTCCAGCTTGCTAAAGGTGCGATACAGGCAGGCTGCGAGATATTGCTAAAAAAAGCAGGTATCGGTTTAAATGATATAAACAGTATAAAGATAGCAGGTGTGTTCGGAAAATATATCCATGTATCGCAGGCGATGAACTTCGGACTTTTTCCAAAATATCCTGAAAAGCTTGAGATTGTTGGAAATGCGGCAGGAGATGGAGCAGCAATGGCACTGTTCGAGGATGGATTTATTGATGAGATGGAAAAACAGGTTAAAAAGGTTCATCATGTTGAGCTTGCCGGTGAAAAAGATTTTCAGAAAAAATTTATGAATGCAATGGAGTTAAAAGAGTGGTATTATAATTAGTGAAATAAATATTACTATTAAAGATGGCGGGGCAAAAGCTATTTTGTCCTTGTATAGCATGAATATAAAACAGATAAAGAAAGGCAGCATATTGAAAAAGTGCTGTGGAAAATGGAGGGCAAACATGAGATTAGGATTTATTGGAGCAGGAAACATGGCACAGGCTATGATAGGAGGAATACTTGCAAAGGAAATTGTAAAAAAAGAGGATATTATCGCATCAGCCGCTACACAAAAGACTATCGATAAAGTTGCAAAAGAATTTGGAATAAATGTAACACTTGATAATAGAGAGGTTGCAAAAGCTGACATAGTATTTCTTGCCGTAAAACCGTTTTATTATGAGGAAGTAATAGACGGGATAAAAGATGTTGTAGATGAAAAACAGCTTATAATAAGCGTTGCGGCAGGAAAAAGTGTTGAATGGGTTGAAAATGCATTTGGCGGAAAGAAAAAAATAGTCAGGATAATGCCTAATACTCCGGCACTTGTAGGAGAAGCGGTGACGGCTATATGCCCAAATGCGAACATAACAGATGGTGAGAAACAGGAAATAGTAGAACTTATAGCTTCATTCGGGCTTGCCCAGATAGTGAGTGAAAAGATAATGGATGCGGTTATTGCCGTAAGCGGAAGTTCACCGGCATATGTATTTATGTTTATCGAAGCAATGGCAGATGCGGCGGTAGCAGAAGGGATGCCCAGAGTACAGGCATATCAGTTTGCGGCACAGTCTGTACTTGGCAGTGCGAAGATGGTACTTGAGACAGGAAAGCATCCCGGAGAGCTTAAGGATATGGTATGTTCACCGTCAGGGACGACGATAGAAGCAGTAAAAGTTTTGGAAGAAAAAGGTTTTAGAAGCAGCATTATCGAAGCGATGAGTGCATGTGCCGACAAGTCTAGAAATATGTGATTGCGTCATAGATATAAAGTTTGAGCATATGATTTATCTATAGGTATGTCAGGAGACGGACTTCAGTGGATAAATTAAAAAATAGAAATATCAGGTTCAGATATAAAAAAGAAATTTTTGCGGTAGTTTTATGTATCATATTGTGCGTAAGTCTGCATTATATATGCACATGGGAATGTGTAATGAAAACAGAGTGCAGATTTATGGCACAATTTGAGAATAATAAGAGCAGAAAAGTGGCAGCGGACATTATAAAGGAATGTAGTGTTTTTCCAGCGGCAAAGAATGAGAATGTCAATAGAGAAGATAAAGTGAATTGTTATTATGAAAACGGATATGGTGACGGCAGAAGCTTTGGCGGAAAAAGAAAACACGAAGGCATAGATATAATGTCCTCAGTAGACAAAAAATGTTTGTTTAAGATAAGGTCTGTTTCAGATGGGACCGTAGAGAAAAAGGGCTGGCTTAAACTTGGAGGTTACAGGCTGGGAATAAGAAGTGACAGTGGGATATATTATTATTATGCACATCTTGCTTCGTATGCAGATAACATAAAATGCGGGGACAGGGTGAAAGCCGGTCAATTTATAGGATATATGGGAAATACAGGATATGGAGATGAGGGGACAAGTGGAAAATTTCCGGTGCATCTTCATTTTGGAATATATATAAAGGATGGAATAGGAGAAAGCAGCATAAATCCGTTTTATCTGTTAAAAAAACTAGAGAAATGCCGGTGATAATAGTGTGAAAAGTCATATACAAAATATTATTCACACATGGGATTTTTATCTGTGCACACTGGATATAAATCTTATTTGTGAAATATATTTCACACTATGCACAAAAAATGTGTGCAGAAATGGAGATTAAGATGGAAATACAGCTTTGGAAAGAAATATTAGAGCCATATGGTCAGGCAGTGGATGAGCTTGTGGTAAAGTTTAATCATATAAAGAGAGAATATCAGAATGGAAGGATGTATTCACCGATAGAGTCGGTTTCAGGACGAGTAAAAAGCATATCGAGTATTATGGAAAAAGCTCAGAGAAAGAATGTTAAGATAGAAGAAATCGAGGAGAAGATAGAGGATATAGCGGGAATCAGGATAATATGCCAGTTTGTCGAAGATATAAATACAGTTGTAAAAATAATAAAAAAGCGTGGTGACCTTGAGGTCAAACAGGAAAAGGATTATATCACAAACAGTAAACCGAGCGGTTACAGGAGTTATCATGTTATCGCATATTATACGGTTCAGACTATATACGGTCCTAAAAAGCTTGAAGTGGAAATTCAGATAAGAACGCTTGCGATGAATTTCTGGTCTACAATAGAACATTCACTCCAATACAAATATAAAGAACATATGCCACAGGAATTAAGGAAAAGACTTTTAAGCGCGGCAAATGCAGTTGAGGTTCTTGATAATGAGATGGCTTCTGTTCGTGAGGAGATAATGGATGCACAAAATCACAACAGGCAGAAAGCAAATATTATAGCGGATATAGTCAGAAGTATAGAAGAACTTTATTATGTCGCAAATAAGAGAGAAGTCGAAAAAATTCAGGATGAATTTTATAAGATATATAAACAAAATGACATGACAATGTTGAAGCGTTTCAACAAGCAGCTTGATATAATAGCAGAGACATACAGGGCACAGAGCCTTGAAATTTTAGGGAAAGGATATTAAAAGATGAAGATTTCAAGAGGTGAACTTGGATATTTAGAGTACAAAAAAAAGAAAGCGGTTTTGGGAACGGTGGCAATGGCAGTTATCGGTCTTGCTATATTTATAATAGGATTGTTTTTAAATAAAATGTCAAATAAAAACATATTTACGGTCGTTGCTGTACTTTTTGCACTTCCGGCTGCAAAATTTCTTGTAGCTTATATAGTTGCATTTCCGTATCACACTGTCGGAAAAGAGAGATTTGATAAGATAAAAGCTCATGTTACAGAGGGGATGACACTATACACAGACCTTGTCATAACATCATCCGAAAAGGTTATGAGTCTTGACTTTGTGGTTGTTGGAAATAAGCAGGTAATAGGTATTACAAGTGACAAAAAAGTTGATATTTCATATATAAGAAAATATCTCACGGACGGTGTTGCAAACTGGGGCGATGATTACAAAGTCAAGATAGTTGAGAGCGAGAAATTGTTCATAAATGAGCTTGATAATGTCAAGAGTGTTGATGTGGATGAGGAACAGGAAGATAATGTGAAGTCTTATATTGTTTCACTTATTGTGTAAAAGAGAGGAAAGAAATATGAGAGAGATTAGCATCACTTCGGTTGATGAGGGACAAAGACTTGATAAGTATCTTGCAAAGTTTATGCCGGAGGCTCCTAAAAGTTTTTTTTACAAGATGATGCGAAAGAAGAATATTGTGTTAAACGGGAAGAAAGCGGCAGGTATGGAGAAACTTGCAGCAGGTGATGTTGTGAAACTTTTTCTTGCGGATGATACGATTGATAAATTCAGGGGCATTGCCGGTGCAGAAAAACAGTATATATCAAAGGCTGATACTACATCAAAGAAGCAGAGAGTTAAGCTTGATATTATTTTTGAGGATGAGGATATTCTTGTTGTAAATAAGCCTGTTGATATGCTGTCACAGAAAGCAGATAAGAATGATATTTCACTTGTAGAGCACATCACATGGTATCTTGAAAGTCAGAAAGACAATGAAGATAAGGAATTTCAGGGTTTTAAACCTGGGATTTGCAACCGCCTTGACAGAAATACGAGCGGTCTTATCGTTGCGGGAAAATCAATAAAAGGTCTTCAGAGCATGAACGAACTTTTCAGGGAGAGAAAACTTAAAAAGTATTACCTCTGTATCGTAAAAGGAAAAATTACCAAGTTTAAGCGTATTGACGGTTATCTCACAAAAAATGAAAATCACAATACGGTTACTATCTCAGATAAAATGTCAGAGGGGGCACACCGCATTATAACAGAGTATGAGCCTCTCGGACAAGGTATGTTTCAGGATGGATATTACACATTGCTTAAAGTTCATCTTGTGACCGGAAAGTCGCATCAGATACGAGCACATTTAAAGAGCATAGGTCATCCTATTATTGGAGACTCAAAATATGGCTACAAGGATGTTTACAAGATTTTTAGAAAAGAGTTTGGACTTAGACATCAGCTTTTGCACGCATGGAGACTTAAGCTTGGAAATGATGAAAAAGTACCTGAAAAATACAGGGATAAGGTTTTTGAAGCGGCACTGCCTGATGAATTTTTGAATATTCTTAAAGGTATCGGGATAGACAACCGGGATTTTTGCAAGTAAAAAGGTAAGGTATTTAAGAAAGGAAATATAAATGGGATCGTGGAATTCGAGAGGACTCAGAGGTTCTATGCTGGAGGAGGCGGTAAATTTCACAAATGAAAAGTACAGTCAGGAAAATCTTGCACTTGTGCAGAAAATACCGACTCCGATAACACCGATAGAGATAGACAAGCAGAGCCGCCATATCACACTTGCATATTTTGAGCAGAAAAGTACAGTCGATTATATAGGTGCTGTTCAGGGCATACCGGTGTGTTTTGATGCGAAAGAGTGCAGGACAAAAACATTTCCGCTTCAAAATATACATAGTCATCAGATGGAATTTATGGCTAAGTTTGAAAAGCAGGATGGAGTTGCTTTTTTTCTTGTTATGTTTACAGGTGAGAACAGGTGCTTTTATGTGCCGTATCGTGATATGAAAGTATTTTGGGACAGAGCAGGGAATGGTGGCAGAAAGAGTTTTAAAATGGAAGAACTTAGAGAAGAATATGAGATAGAGATTACAAATCAGGTGTATATTCATTATCTCACACAGATAAATATGGATCTTGCAAAGAGGGAGGAATAGTGTTAAAAATGAGTAAAGAGATGAAAGAAGGACTGATTTCTCAGGGAGTAGATTATAATACGGCACTTGAGAGATTTATGGGAAAAGATGATTTGTATGAGAGATTTCTTGTAAAATTTCTTGACGATGAAAATTTCAGTAAACTTGGAGAAAATATTAAGGCGGGAAATGTTGGGGAGGCATTTAAATGTGCTCATACCTTAAAAGGCTTGTCAGGAAACTTAGGATTTGACAATTTATTGGAGGAAGATGTCCGGATTGTTGAGATTTTAAGAAGTGGTTCTTTGGACGGTGTTGAAGAATTATATGAGATACTTAGAGAAAAGTATCAAAAATTATGTGATACGATAAAAAAGTGTGAGTAGGATTTTGAAAATATCATATAATCAATATTAGATACACTGTTATAAATTAAATATATTATATATAAAAGCTGTATATCATTAGAAATATATGATATACAGCTTTTTGAGCCTATCAGGAAAATAGTAAAACAAGCCTGCGAATATATGCTTGGTATTTACGGAGGCAGAATTGTTTTGTTTATTATGACTTCATATCTGTTTAAAGATGAAGTACACGCTCTTTTATCTCCTGTGTTCTGCCCTGATTCCAGAATTGGGTGCCGATATATCCACAGGTTCGTCTTGCGACATTCATCTTATTCTGGTCGGTATTGCCGCAATTAGGGCATTGCCATATAAGTTTGCCGCTTTCATCTTCGACGATTTCTATCTGACCATTATAACCACAGCACTGGCAGTAATCACTTTTAGTGTTAAGTTCGGCATACATAATATTGTCGTAAATATATTTGACTACTTCAAGTACGGCATCAATGTTGTTTTCAAGGTTTGGAACTTCAACATAGCTTACTGCTCCACCCGGAGAGAGTTTTTGGAACCGGGCTTCAAATTTTAATTTATCAAAAGCGTTTATAGGTTCGGTTACATGAACATGGTAGCTGTTTGTGATATAATTTTTGTCAGTGACACCCTCAATTATGCCAAATCTTTTTTGTAAACATTTGGCAAATTTATATGTTGTCGATTCTAGCGGAGTTCCGTATATACTGAAATCAATATTTTCCTCAGCTTTCCATTTAGTGCAATAATCATTAAGTTTCTGCATGACTTCGAGTGCAAAAGGGGTTGCATCGGGCGAAGTGTGCGATTTTCCGGTCATATAGCGTACGCACTCGCAAAGTCCGGCATAGCCAAGCGATATTGTTGAATAGCCATTATATAAAAGTTTGTCTATTTTTTCGCCCTTTTTAAGTCTTGCTAAGGCACCGTTTTGCCAAAGGATAGGTGCAACATCTGATAGTGTGCCTTTGAGTCTGTTGTGGCGGTACATAAGTGCTTTCTTGCAAAGTTTCATGCGTTTATCAAATATCTGCCAGAATTTATCCATATCTTTTTCTGATGAACAGGCTATATCTACAAGATTTACGGTAACGACACCCTGATTGAACCTGCCGTAAAATTTAGGTTTACCGTTCTCGTCATGATAGACCGTAAGGAAAGAGCGGCAGCCCATACACGGATAACAGTTGCCGTCTTTAAGGTCAAGCATGACTTTTTCAGAGATATAGTCGGGAACCATTCTTTTTGCGGTACATTTTGCGGCAAGTTTTGTCAGATACCAGTATTTTGAGCCCTCTGTGATATTATCTTCTTCAAGCACATAAAGAAGTTTTGGAAAAGCGGGTGTGATGTAGATGCCTTTTTCGTTTTTCACACCGAGGATACGCTGGTTCAATATCTCCTCTATGACCATTGCAAGGTCTGTCTTTGTTCTCTCGTCTTTTGCTTCATTGAGATACATAAATATAGTAACAAAAGGA
Organism: Clostridium sp. AM27-31LB; assembly: GCF_003480745.1. Taxonomy (NCBI): domain Bacteria; kingdom Bacillati; phylum Bacillota; class Clostridia; order Eubacteriales; family Clostridiaceae; genus Clostridium; species Clostridium sp. AM27-31LB. The sequence continues at coordinate 245,542 of NZ_QUJS01000001.1, forward strand.
GCCTGTCCGTTTGTAGTCATAAGCGTGATAACCTGGTATTGTATCATCTGTACGCCACGCTTTATCTCGTCTTTAACTCTTATCTCGACAACTTTTTCAACCTGTTCATGAGTATAATTTATTCCTGCGGTTTCAAATTCAGCAGTTACCTGTTTAAAATATTTTTTGCGGCTCACATCGACAAACGGAGCGAGATGTGCAAGTGAAAAACTCTGACCGCCATACTGTGAACTTGCTATTTGTGCGATACTCTGTGTTGCGATATTGCACGCAGTGGCAAAACTTTTTGGTGTGTCTATCATAGTCTCGCTTATGACAGTGCCGTTCTGGAGCATATCCTCAAGGTTTACAAGGCAGCAGTTGTGCATATGCTGTGCAAAATAATCTGAGTCGTGAAAGTGGATTATTCCCTGTTCGTGTGCTCTGACAATATCCTCAGGAAGTAAAAATCTTTTAGTTATATCCTTGCTTACTTCACCAGCCATATAGTCACGCTGGACGCTGTTTACAGTAGGGTTTTTGTTGGAATTTTCCTGCATGACTTCCTCATTGTCACATTCGATAAGACTTAAGATCTGTTTGTCAGTTGAATTTGATTTTCTTACAAGTGCCCTGTTGTAGCGGTAGGTTATATACTTTCTGGCAAGGGCAAATGCACGCTTGTTCATTATCTGGTCTTCGACAAGATCCTGTATCTCTTCAACATTTAAGGCACGGTGCATTTCTTCGCATATACTTTCAACATTTGATGCTATTTCAGCTATCTGTTCTTCTGAAAGGCGTTCCATAGTCGGAACTTCTGTATTTGCTTTGCTTATTGCAGCGATTATCTTATCTGCATCAAACTCGTTTTCTGAACCGCTTCTTTTAATGATCTTCATAATATTCCTGCTTTCTTTAATGGATTTCATGTGCTCTGAATGTTACATGATGTAATACATATACCGGTGAAAATCAAACCGGCAGTCAGTCTTTATTATTTTTTTTGACTTTTGTATTTATATATCCAATCATCTCCTTTACTGATATTGATGATTTATTTTTAGGAATAAATCGCATAGTTGGGAATGCATCCACAATACGCCTGTTTCCCATGAAAAAGTGTTTGTTTTTTAACAGAGAACGGCTTTTTTCACGATAATCACTTAATTTTTCTTCAATAAGGCGTAGCTTAGGTTCTTCAATAACAGTTTCTTTTAAGGATGCAAGTTTTTCACGGATATTTTCTATTTTTTCACTTAGACCGATTTTTGCCAGGAGGTCATCTTTCAATGAGTTAAGCTGTAATTCCTGAAACTGCTGTTCAAGTTCCTGTCTGAATGTATAAAGTGTTTCCAACTGTTTTCTGAAATTAACAGTTTCAATAATTGTGTATGTCAGATCGGCAAGTGAAATCAAGATAAGAACTGTAAGTATTTTTAGCCCTGTTGCCTCGGGTATAAGACCGATAAGCCAAATTGCAAACGGTTCAAGGACATCAAACAAAAATAAAGTCAGAAATCCCCAGAACATAGAGGGGATAATGGCAATCCTGCCGTTTAAATTGTAAGGGGCTTTTGAGTAATCCCACCATTTAGCATGAAAAAGTTTTTCAAGCACATAAGATGTGAGGTATTCTATAACAGTAGCAATAAGCATACCGAGAGCGTAAAGTAGTGACGGGTGACTGGAAACAGGTCGTAAAAGTACATAAACAAGAGTAGCACCCGTACCGTATAAAGGAAGCATCGGACCGACGAGAAAGCCTCTGTTGACAGGCTTTCCGGTTCTTATCGAAACAAAAGTGCTCTCATAAACCCAGCCTAAAATGCTAAAAACATAGAAATCCATCAGAATAAAGTAAATGGAAAGCCCCAGTATCATAAATAACCTCCAAATATATTTTAGAAAAATACAATTTAAGACAGATTTTTCCTTAAAATCTTAATAAAAAGTTTTAATATAATGGTAGCTTTTTTGTGGGTGATAGTCAATACTTGACATTTGGTGATAAAGGTGTTATCGGGCAGGAAATTTCGTAGTAACAGTTCAGCCTTTCATTTTCGTAGTAACAGTTCAGCCTTTCATTTTCGTAGTATAACAGTTCAGTCTTTCATTTCTTACATTCATAAACCTGCCAGCGAGCTGTCAGTCGCTGCTTTGCAGCTTATGTTTACTCATTTCAGAAATGAAAGGCTATTCTACCATAAAAAGGTACTTAACAATACAATGAACAAGCTCATTGTATTGCCAATTATCTTTTTATGGCTGAACTGTTACATTTCGTATGTTAAAATGTAAAAAATATCTTGACATTAGTATTGAAAGTAAATATAATCAGATACATCTGGGGAGCTTAATGCTGAGAGGGATTTTATCCGACCCATATGACCTGATACAGTTAGTACTGTCGTAGGCAGATATTGTTTATGTGGATTACGGTTTGAAATTTTTAATATTTATATATAGATAGTTATATTAAAGATTTAAAACTTCTGTTTAAATGGTTCACATATGTTTTAAATATTTTGCATGGTCACTCCGGAGACTGGTGTATTACATCAGTTATCCGGAGTTTTTTATGTATAGGGAAATGCTCATAACATAGTGTGATGCCAACAAGAATTGCTTCACAATTCTTGTTGCAAAACGCTGGTTTTGCCATGTTTTGGGTCAACAGAAAAATAATTACGCACAAAAGATGTGTGCAGAAATGAGGTAAAAATGGAATACGCTACACAGATGGATGCCGCTAGAAAAGGTATTTACACAAAGGAACTTCTTGCAGTTGCTGAGGATGAAAAGATTGATAAGGATGAGCTTATAAAGCTTGTTGCAAAGGGACAGGTTATTATTCCTGCCAATAAAAACCACAAGTGTTTAAAGCCGAGTGGAATTGGAACAAAACTTAGAACAAAGATAAATGTCAATCTCGGAACATCGAGAGACTGGACTGATCTTGATATGGAGATGGAAAAAGTTAAGAGTGCCGTTGATATGGGTGCAGAAGCTATTATGGATTTAAGTTCATGTGGCGATACACAGGTATTCAGACGCAAACTCACAAGTGAATGTCCTGCCGTTATCGGAACTGTTCCGATTTATGATGCCGTTGTTTATTATAAGAAAGCACTTAAGGATATTACTGCAAAAGAGTGGATTGATGTCGTAAGAATGCACGCTGAGGACGGTGTTGACTTTATGACTATTCATTGTGGAATAAACAAAGAGACTGCAAGAAAATTTAAGAGAAATAAAAGACTCATGAATATAGTTTCAAGAGGTGGCTCTATCATTTATGCATGGATGGAGATGACAGGAAATGAAAATCCGTTCTATGAGTATTATGATGAGGTACTCGATATATGCAGGCAGTATGATGTTACAATGAGTCTTGGTGATGCCTGCCGTCCGGGATGTCTTAAGGATGCCACTGATGCGGCACAGATAGAGGAACTTATAGCACTTTCTGAGCTTACAAACAGAGCATGGGAAAAAGATGTTCAGGTAATGATAGAGGGACCGGGACATATGCCGCTTAACCAGATTAAGGCAAATATGGAAGTACAGCAGGCAATGTGCAAGGGAGCACCATTCTATGTACTTGGACCGCTTGTCACTGATATAGCACCGGGATATGATCATATAACAGCAGCGATAGGTGGAGCGATAGCAGCTACATATGGGGCATCATTCTTATGCTATGTAACACCTGCTGAGCATCTTAGACTTCCTGATGTAAATGATGTAAAAGAGGGAATAATCGCATCAAAGATAGCGGCCCATGCTGCCGATATAGCAAAAGGAGTTCCGGGAGCAAGAGACTGGGATGACAATATGGGACAGGCAAGAAAAGAACTTGACTGGGAAAAGACATTTGAGTATTCGATAGACCCTGAAAAAGCAAGAAATTATCGTGCATCAGCAAAGCCTGAAAAGGAAGATACCTGCTCAATGTGCGGAAACTTCTGTGCAGTAAAGAACATGAATAAGATTCTTGACGGAGAAATAGTTTCTATATTTGATGAATGATTTTTGGGGATTGTGAAACTTAATCTAAGTTGTAATGATTATGAGGATATAACAGTTGTTATATCCTCATAATTTTATATGAGCAAGTAGTGAAACAAATTGCGAATATCTGCTTTACTAAGATTACAAAAGTTTCGCAATTATATTATTTACATTTTTGTTATATTTTTATGCTTATCAGGTGTTATAAATATCTCATCTGCCGTTTTTAAAATTTCGTCCCATTCACTTCTGGCGAAGTCATCATATATTGCGACTGTTTTGCAGCCTGCGGCTTTTGCCGAGCGTATTGAATATAGTGCATCTTCATATACGATTGCATCTTCGGGTTTAAAGCCTAGAGAAGCAGCTACATTTATAAAAGTTTCAGGAACAGTCTTATCTGTCTCAAAATCCTGACATGAAAAAAGTTTATCAAAATATTCCAGGATGTTAAGCCGTTTAAAGGCAGCCACGGCACATTGTACAGGTGATGCCGATAAAAGGATAATTGTCTCACCGGTTTCATGAAGTTTTTTCAAAAGTTCTGCCATATCCGGTTTTGCCGGTATTTCATTTTTATATTTATTAAAAGAAAAATCATAAATATCTTTGATTATATCGTATATCGTTTTATCAAGTCCGAGTTCTATAAAATATTTTGCGGCATTTTCAAGTGTGTATGCCTCTATAAGTTTATTTACATCATCGTCATGTGGAATATCATATGAGTCAAGATAATCCGATGCTATGGTAGACCACATTGGCATTGAGTCGAGTATCGTACCGTCCATATCAAAAATATGCAGCTTGTGAGTTGTGTTCATTGCTACCTCCGAAAATTTTTTTATTGAACTACATCTTTCATAATTGAAACAAGTTCTCTAGTGGCTTCGCCGGGGTCACTTGCTCCAAAAAGTGCGGAGATTACGGCAACTCCGTCAATATCGGTTCCCTTAAGTTTTCTGACATTAGAGTGGTCGATACCACCGATTGCGACAACTGGAATGGAAATGCTGCTGCATATTTCCCTAAGTGTGCTAAGTTCAAGTGGTTTGGTGTCTTTTTTTGTGCTTGTGTTAAAGACCGCTCCTGCACCGATATAGTCAGCACCGAGTTTTTCTGCTTTCTTTGCAAGTTCAACACTTGGTGCCGTCATACCTATTATCTTGTCATCACCGAGAAGTTTTCTTGCTTCAATATAATCCATATCTTTTTGACCGATATGCACACCGTCAACACCTGACTCGATAACGGCATAAATGTCATCGTCTATCACAACGGGAACATTATATTTTTTTGCAATCTCTTTAATAAGGACCGCCTCTTTTACAAGTTCATCATGTGGCATATTTTTCTCGCGTATTTGCAAAAAAGTGGCACCGTTTTTAAGAACTTCATCAACCTGCTGTTCAAGCGTTTTTTCACCTGTCCAATGTCTGTCTGTTATTGCATATACAAGCATACTTTCTTTATTTACTTTCATTTATTTATCCTCATTTCTTATTTAATGTACTCGCAGTATTTTCTCAAAACGAGTTGTTTCGGCTGTATTCCCGATAAACTGTTTCTATTTTATCGTCGTACACACCGTGTACGCATACATACTTTGTATGTATTGCGAAAATGTCATTATATATCAAAAATCCATTTCAAAATTCTTCGTTCAGAAGATTCCGAGAGTACATTTTATCATTTTTAGCGAAGCCTGTTACATTCATAATGTTCATGGGTTTCGAGGCAGTTTAAAATCGTATCAAAATGCTGTTCGGGACTGCCTTCATCAAGAACAAGGTCGAGAGTTACTGCAATATTATTCAACATGGTATCGTTTAAATATTGCCTGAGACTAAGGAATATCAGCCGCTTGTCATGGTAGCTGTCTGCATCAAGAAATATCATAAAGCCTTTGGCTGCTATCTGTTTATCGGAAAGTCTGCCGGTTAATTTTCGCTCAACCTGTCCGGATAAAAGAATATCGGTCATTTCTTCATCTGATATGGAAATATCATCAGATATAAAATCGTCCTCACTTACCTGTGGTGCATCTGTGTTTGAAACGACATTTGGTGAAGATATTTTGATGTCATTTTTATTATTATGTAAAAATGTCGTGGTACTTTTTATATCGTTGTCCGCAGATTTGATAGTATCGGTTTTGTTCTTATTATATGTGCTACTGTCAATATCAGGACTGTCATCAAAATTTATCTTTTCAAAACGGAAAGTCTGCCCGGCATCAGGATATTTTGAAGTGTCAAGTTTTTCGGTAAACATTGACAGTGGGCGTACCCAGACTTTAAAAGGGGGGTACATTGCCTGATAAACCACCATAAGACTTTCGTCTTCACTGTTTGTTGCAATGGTGCGTATCTGGTATATCTGGCCTTTAAAGTGTCTGTAGAAATCTCCTTCGTGTATATTTATATCTGTCATTTTAAACACGACCTTTCAAAATAATTAACTATAGAATGTAATTTTTATTTTATCACAAAAATCATGTCAGGTGAAACGAAAAATAAATTAAAAAAAAGCCATATTTTGTGAATGTTTTTGAAATCTTATGAAAAATCATTAAATCACAATTTTTGTTATAAGAAGTGCACAGAAAACTTAGGAATGATTTGTGAAAATATTACATAGAAATGTATTTGCAAAAACAATATAATACATTACACTTATAGCATTGCTGAAAAAAATGATTGACAAGTATTGAAAAACAATATAATATAGATGTTAGGAACATCTGTTCGTAAAAGGAGGATTAGAAGATGGCAAAACCAAATATTGATGAAAATAAGTTAAAAGCGTTAGAGTCAGCTATGGCACAGATAGAGAGAAACTACGGAAAGGGTGCGGTCATGAAGCTCGGAGACAATGCACATCTTAATGTGGAAACTGTACCGTCAGGTTCCCTTTCACTTGACATAGCTCTTGGAGTAGGCGGTGTTCCAAAGGGCAGAGTAGTTGAGGTATATGGACCTGAGTCAGGTGGTAAGACTACGGTTGCACTTCATATGGTCGCAGAAGTACAAAAAAGAGGCGGTATAGCAGGATTTATAGATGCAGAGCACGCACTTGACCCGGTATATGCAAAAAAGATAGGTGTCGATATTGACAATTTATATATATCACAGCCTGATACAGGTGAGCAGGCTCTTGAGATTACGGAGACTATGGTTCGTTCGGGTGCGATAGACATAGTTATTGTGGATTCAGTTGCGGCACTTGTTCCAAAGGCTGAGATAGAGGGAGATATGGGAGACAGTCATGTAGGTCTTCAGGCAAGACTTATGTCACAGGCACTTAGAAAACTTACGGCTATCATAGGAAAGACGAGTTGTACGGTTATATTTATAAACCAGCTTCGTGAAAAAGTAGGTGTAATGTTTGGAAATCCTGAGACTACTACAGGTGGCCGTGCACTTAAGTATTATTCATCGATCAGGCTTGAGGTAAGGCGCGGTGAACAGATAAAGAAAGATGGTGAAGCCATCGGAAACCGTACACGCATAAAAGTTGTTAAAAATAAAGTCGCACCTCCATTCCGTGAGGCAGAAGTTGACATTATCTACGGTGAGGGTATATCAAGAGAGGGCGATATACTTGACCTTGCTGCAAAAGAAGACATAGTAAACAAGAGCGGTGCATGGTATGCTTACGGCGGCAGCAAGATAGGTCAGGGCAGGGAAAATGCCAAGACATACCTTAAAGAACATCCTGATGTTATGGCAGAGATAGAAGAAAAGGTAAGAGAAAAATTCTCAAAAGAAACCAAGACAGAGGATGAGGAAAGTGTATTTGCTGATGAGCAGGCAGAGGTTACGACAGAAGCAGATAATAATGCCGGTGAGACAGAAGCTTAGGATATATCATGGCGATGATAGAAGATAATAAAGACAACAGACAAAAAAGTGATGAGATATTAAAGGCTAAAAAAAGAGCAATGCTTATATTACAGCATAATGACAGGACAGAGTGGGAGCTTACTGACAAACTTAATAAGGCAGGTTTTTCAGAAGAAGCCGTGGAAAGTGCGGTTGAGTATGTCAGAAGCTTCCATTATATAGATGATGAGCGTTATGCGAAAAGATTTGTTGAGATATATCATGAGAGCCGAAGTATAAAGAGAATGAAACAGGATCTTTATAAAAGGCATATAGCAGACGAGTATATAGAGCTTGCACTTGAAAATATAGATTATGATGACAGTACGGCACTTAGAAGACAGATAGAAAAACTCGGCATAGATGCAGATGTGCTCGCTTCATTATCATATGAAGAAAGTCAAAAGATTATTGCAAAGCTTTACCGCAAAGGATTTTCATTAGGCAGCATAAAAGATGTTTTATCTGAGCTGAAAGAAGAAATATAGTAGTTCCGTCTTGAATTTTATATATTTATAAATTAGCAAACAAGCTAATTGTATTGCAAATTATCTTTTTATGGCTGAACTGTTACAAAAAAACAGATAAAAAATCCCAAAAAACACTTGACAAGCGCATACTTGCTTATTATACTAAGTGAGTGTGCGTTTTTTGCATACATGAACTTTTTAACTATAAACATAGGAGGTGAAATTAATGCCAACATTTAACCAGTTAGTAAGAAAAGGAAGAAAGGCCTCAACAAAGAAGTCTAATTCTCCTGCACTTCAGTACACTTACAATTCTTTGAACAAGAAAACAGTAGCACAGAGCTCTCCACAGAAGAGAGGTGTTTGTACTGCAGTTCGTACTGCTACACCTAAGAAACCTAACTCAGCTCTTAGAAAAACAGCCAGAGTTCGTCTCTCAAACGGTATCGAAGTAACTAGCTACATTCCGGGTGAAGGACATAACCTTCAGGAGCATAGCGTAGTTCTTATCCGTGGTGGTAGAGTAAAGGATTTACCTGGTACAAGATACCATATCGTTCGTGGTACACTTGATACAGCAGGTGTTGCAAACAGAAAGCAGGGTCGTTCTAAGTATGGAGCAAAGAGACCTAAGAAGTAAGATTCACTAATTTGGAGAAGTGCCGGATTAATTTCACATAATTAACCTGGTGCGGACACTTAAAAATTGTGAGTACCGATGAATTAATGATAGTGATACGAGAATGCAGTGTCGGCTGTTAGTATCGCTAAATAATGTTAAGGAGGGAAGTAACGTGCCACGTAAAGGACATATACAGAAAAGAGACGTGTTAGCAGATCCAGTTTACAAGAACAAGGTTGTTACTAAGCTTGTAAACAACATCATGTTAGATGGTAAAAAGGGTGTTGCTCAGAAAATCGTTTATGGTGCATTTGATGAAGTTGCAGAGAAGTCTGGTAAGGACGCTATTGAAGTATTCGAGGAGGCTATGAACAATATCATGCCACAGCTCGAAGTTAAAGCTAGACGTATCGGTGGTGCAACATATCAGGTACCTATCGAAGTTAGACCTGACAGAAGACAGGCTTTAGCTCTTCGTTGGCTTACACTCTACTCTCGTAAGAGAAGTGAGAAAACAATGAAAGAAAGACTTGCTAACGAGATTTTAGATGCTTCTAACAATACAGGCGCATCTGTAAAGAAGAAAGAAGACATGCATAAGATGGCTGAAGCTAATAAGGCTTTTGCACATTATCGTTGGTAAGGAGGTAAAGAGTCTTGGCTGGAAGAGAATATCCACTTGATAGAACTAGAAATATCGGTATCATGGCTCATATCGATGCCGGTAAGACTACATTAACAGAGCGTATCTTATATTACACAGGTGTAAACTATAAGATCGGTGAGACACATGACGGTGCCTCAACAATGGACTGGATGGAGCAGGAAAAAGAAAGAGGTATCACAATCACTTCTGCTGCTACAACATGCCATTGGACACTTGAAGATCATCATAAGAAGAAAAAAGGTGCTTTAGAGCATCGTATCAACATCATTGATACACCGGGTCACGTAGACTTCACAGTTGAGGTTGAGCGTTCACTCCGTGTACTTGATGGTGCTGTAGGTGTATTTGATGCTAAGGCTGGTGTTGAGCCTCAGTCAGAGAATGTATGGCGTCAGGCTGACACATACAATGTACCTCGTATGGCATTCATCAACAAGATGGATAAAATGGGTGCTGATTTCTTCATGTCAGTACAGACAATCATTGATCGTCTTGGAAAAAATGCTATCCCTGTTCAGATTCCAATCGGTAAGGAAGACAGCTTTATCGGACTTATCGACCTTTTTGAAATGGATGCATATTACTATAAAAATGATGAGGGAACAGATATCGAGATTACAGATATTCCTGATGACCTCAAAGACCTCGCTGATGAGTGGCACAACAACCTTATCGAGAAAGTCTGTGAGTTAGATGATGACTTATTAGAGAAATATCTCGAAGGTGAAGAGCCAACTATCGATGAGTTAAAGAAAGCACTTCGTAAAGGAACAATCGCTTGTGAAGCAGTACCTGTATATTGTGGTTCTGCATATAAGAACAAGGGTGTTCAGAAGTTACTTGATGGCGTAGTTGAATTCATGCCTGCACCAACAGATATCCCTGATATCACAGGTACAGATGAAGAAGGTAACGAAGTTGTTCGTAAATCTTCTGATGACGAGCCATTCGCAGCACTTGCATTCAAGATTATGACTGATCCATTCGTTGGAAAGCTTGCATTCTTCCGTGTGTATTCAGGAACATTAAACTCAGGTTCATATGTTCTTAATGCAACAAAGCAGAAGAAAGAGCGTGTAGGTCGTATCGTGCAGATGCATGCTAACAGCCGTAGTGAAATCGACAAAGTTTACTCTGGTGATATCGCAGCGGCAGTAGGATTTAAGATTACAACAACAGGTGATACAATCTGTGATGAGCAGCATCCTGTTATTCTTGAATCTATGGAATTCCCTGAGCCTGTTATCGAGCTCGCTATTGAGCCTAAGACAAAGAATGACCAGGGTAAGATGGGTGAAGCTTTAGCAAAACTTGCTGAAGAAGATCCAACATTCAAAGCTCATACAGATCAGGAGACTGGTCAGACAATCATCGCAGGTATGGGTGAGCTTCATCTTGAAGTTATCGTAGACAGACTTCTTCGTGAGTTCAATGTAGAAGCTAATGTAGGTGCTCCACAGGTTGCTTACAAAGAGACATTTACAACTGCTGTTGATATTGATAGCAAATATGCTAAGCAGTCAGGTGGACGTGGTCAGTACGGACATTGTAAAGTTAAGTTTGAGCCTATGGATCCTAACGGTGAAGAACCATTTAAGTTTGAGTCAACAGTAGTAGGTGGTGCTATTCCTAAGGAATACATCCCAGCCGTTGGTGAAGGTATCGAAGAAGCAGCTCAGGCTGGTATCCTCGGTGGATTCCCTGTACTCGGTGTTCATGCTACTGTATGGGATGGTTCATACCATGAAGTCGATTCATCAGAAATGGCATTCCATATCGCAGGTTCTATGGCATTCAAGGATGCTATGAAGAAAGGTAACGCAGTATTACTTGAGCCTATCATGAAGGTTGAAGTTACTATGCCTGAGGAATACATGGGTGATGTTATCGGAAGTCTTAACGCTAAGCGTGGACAGATTGAAGGAATGGATGACATCGGTGGTGGAAAGATAGTTAAAGCTTTCGTTCCACTTGCTGAAATGTTCGGATATTCTACAGAGCTTCGTTCTGCAACACAGGGACGTGGTAACTACTCAATGTTCTTTGAGAGATACCAGCAGTGTCCTAAGAATGTTCAGGACAAGGTTCTTGCAGGTAAGAATGCAGAATAATTCTTAACAGTTGAAGTCAGAATATAGTTGACAACAACATTATATATAAATTCTTATGGAAAAGATTTTTAAAAGGTGATTTTAAAAGTCTTTTCCATGTAAAAGTCATCAAAAAGACTTGAAAAATATATTGATTTGCAATATAATACTTTTTATAGTGTTATAATAACGCGAAAATCGAAAATGAAAATTAGTTAGGCAAAGCCTATGAATTTAAGGAGGACAATTAAAAATGGCTAAAGAAAAGTTTGAAAGAACTAAACCTCATTGTAACATTGGTACTATCGGTCACGTAGATCATGGTAAGACAACACTTACTGCTGCTATCACAAAGACACTTGCAGCTAGAGTTGCTGGTAACGCAGCAGTAGATTTCGAGAACATTGATAAGGCTCCAGAAGAGAGAGAAAGAGGTATCACAATCTCTACAGCTCATGTTGAGTATGAGACAGAAAAGAGACATTACGCTCATGTTGACTGCCCAGGTCATGCTGATTATGTAAAGAACATGATCACAGGTGCTGCTCAGATGGACGGTGCTATCCTTGTTGTTGCTGCTACTGACGGTGTTATGGCTCAGACAAAAGAGCATATCTTACTTTCTCGTCAGGTAAACGTTCCTTATATCGTAGTATTCCTTAACAAGTGCGATATGGTTGACGATCCTGAACTTATCGAGTTAGTAGAGATGGAAGTAACAGAAGCTCTTGAAGAGTACGGATTTGAAGATTGCCCAATCATCAAAGGTTCAGCTCTTAAAGCTCTTGAAGATCCTAACAGCGAGTGGGGAGACAAGATTATGGAACTCATGGACACAGTTGATGAGTACATCCCTAACCCAGAGCGTGATACAGATAAGCCATTCCTTATGCCAGTAGAGGATGTATTCACAATCACAGGTCGTGGTACAGTTGCTACAGGTAGAGTAGAGCGTGGTACACTTCACCTCAACGACGAACTTGAAATCCTTGGTGTTAAGGAAGAAGTTGGTAAGACAGTTGTAACAGGTATCGAAATGTTCCGTAAGATGCTTGATGAAGCACAGGCTGGTGATAACATCGGTGCACTTCTTCGTGGTATCAACAGAGATCAGATCGTTCGTGGACAGGTTCTTGCTAAGCCAGGTACAGTAACTTGCCATAAGAAATTTACAGCTCAGGTTTATGTTCTTACAAAGGACGAAGGTGGACGTCATACTCCATTCTTCAACAACTATCGTCCACAGTTCTACTTCAGAACAACAGACGTAACAGGTGTTTGTGAGTTACCTGCAGGTACAGAAATGTGTATGCCTGGTGATAATGTAGAGATGACAATCGAGCTCATCCATCCAGTAGCTATGGAGCAGGGTCTTAACTTCGCTATCCGTGAAGGTGGACGTACAGTAGGTTCTGGAAAGGTTGCTACAATCGTAGAGTAATCTTATATTACAGCATTAAATTAGAGTTTTATATAGAGAACAGCCTTGTTGTGCTTTGCATGACAAGGCTGTTTTTTTAATAAAAAAGCTACTGAGGATAGCTAATCAGTATGATGTGGTATGTGTTGATACACTAGACAAAGTATGAAGTACAACAAAAAGCCCATATAATAAGGCTTTTTGTTAATATAATATATATAATTGAATGAAAATGTCAATATATTTCTTAAGTTAAGATTATCCGAACTTTCGCATATTGCTCAGATCAGAAAAATCAATCATTTTGATTTCTTCGATGTCGCCGGTTGAACCCATTGGGCAAACGGCATAGTTTTGAGTCTCATTTCCTATAGTAAGCTTTACCACATAATGCCATATGGACCATGATGGAGAGCCAACTTGATAATCACCAAAGCAATAATGAATATCATCAAATCCACCTACTAATTCAGCGAACTCACCGAGAATTGCCGGTGATGTGCTAGAGTCCCAACGGTAAGTTACAAAAAATGGTTGAATAGGATCTGCTGCCAGAGAGACTACATCATCGTTATACCTGGTTAAATATTTAAAACGGCCTGGTTCTTTGAGGTAGGCACTTATAGCGTCCATCTTTTCAAAAGGAGTCATATCAGCAGTTGTAGTTCTGTTAATAATGTCAATCATCCATGCGTTTTTTGCCTGTTCATAATCCAGAACATTTAATGTCACTGTATTTGCAACCGTATAACCTGATAATGAATATTCCCTGAATTCTACAGTGTAGGTTCCTGCTTCGGAAAAATGCATATATCCGATATAACCACCTTTTACTTTATCAAATAAAGTAGTTTCTGAGTCATTGTCTTCTAAAGGAATATCTCTATAGAAACGAGATATTCCACTTCTGTATGCACTAATCCGAGAGTCATTTCCATTAAAAATCCAGGAAAAAGAGTTAGGATCCGGATTGTCTGTCTTTATAAAAAGAGGTTTGGAACAATCGGTGTAAATATCTGCCTTCTGTTTGTCAAGACCATAAATTTCATATGTATATTTAGCTGGTGTAGTTCCTTTTTTGTCGTATGTAGGCAGATCAGCTTTGCGGATTTCACTCCATGGTCCAACTATTTTTACATTGTTGTGGATGGTGTATGAACGAACTTTAATATAATAGCTGTAACCTGTATCTAAAGAAGAGAAACATACATTTCCTGCACCATCAACCACATTAACAGCTTGTGAAACCTGAATGCTATACTTAAATTGGTTGTTGTAGGATAGATAACCTTCATAACCAATATATGAATCAGATTGAGAAAGAGTTCCACGGCAGTGTACATCCATCCATCCATCCCCATAATCTATCGATTTAATCGTTGGAACCGGAAGAGCACTGTCAACAGTTTCAGATGTAGCTGTATAAGATGTCTGGGTATGTGGATCATCAAGTTTTTGAGTTACTGAAACTGTGGATATTAATTTTTGTCCATAAATGTCTGTGATAGTGATCACACATTCTCCAGGTTCAAGTGTTTTTAACAAACAGCTGTTGCCATTAATAGATTCATCTGTAGAATATGCTACTGTTGGATTAGAAATATCAATATTTTTGATATTGTTGGATACCTGGATATTATAGGGATTCCCATTTTCCAATGTAACATTTTCGGCACCATATTTGAATGTTAATTTCGGAATCGGTACGGATGTGGGCGTAGGCGTTGCACCTTGGTGGGTGCTGTTTGTTGTGCAATGGCCTGTAGAAGACCATTTAGAATAGTATTTTTTTCCTTTAACGGTCATATAAGTGCGGATTTTCAGATAATATGTAGTTCTGGCACAGAGATCATTAAGAAAAATTGTGTTGTTTTTGTTACCTTTGACTGTTATAGTTTTTGCATTTTTTAGTTTGGAATTAGTGGCATAGCACAGCTGATAACCTCTGGTTTGGGTAGTTTGCCTTTTTATTATTACAGTTGCAGTTGATATTTTGGCATAGATATTCATTATCTGGGCTTTTGGTGGTAAAATGATAAACTGTTTTTGGGCAGTACCGGTATAAATGCCTTTTCCAATAATCTGAACCGTGTAAGTTCCTACTTTTTTGCAGCCTTTAGAGTAATTTATAATATAGTTTTTCTTTTCCTTTAAGACTTTTCTATTATAAGTTACTCTTATTTTAGGACGCTGTACCTTTTTATTATAGGTAAGCTTTATGGCTGATAATTTAATCCTGGTATTTTTTAAATTTATTTTTGTAGCAGCAGATACCTGGCTTGAACTGCAAAAAAGAAGCAGTAAAATGATGAGACAGAGGTGAATCTGCCAGTGTAGATGATAATTTTTTTTCATAGTTATAATCCGCCTTTCTGCGAAAGCCACCAATGCGTCATGAAACACCTTGGCTGATTTTCGCTTTTCTTCCTTTACGAAAGGGTTGAACGAGTTGTGTGACTGGCTTGCTAAATACAACAGCAACGATGTCTGCATGGAATCTAGCGGCAAAATATCAACAGGTCAGTACACTATAGAGCACAGCAGTCATTTCTAATCGTTTTTTTCTCATCATCTGCAAATCGAATATGCAGCCGGACAGAGTTAGACAGCTGTACGATTTCCTTTACAGTGCTATTATAATTTGACTAATCAGGGGTGTCAAGCAATCAGGAAGAAATATGGTTTAGTGCCGGGGCAGCAGGCTTTTGATATTCCTGCCTACTCGATTAATAAAAACATTATCCCAGTTTTTATTGGATAATATAGAATTTATGTGGTATAATATTTACATTGAAGAAAAATTACACTATACATATATTCAGGTGTCGTAGATAAAGCAGACAACCGAAAAACTTTATGCGTTAGTATAAGATGTGTATATGAGTCATTGTGTAGAAATGAGGATAAAAATGGATATAAAAATTGCAATATGTGATGATATAAATGAAATGTGTGTTTGTATTGAAAATAAAGTTGAGGGTATTTTAAAAAATAAAAGCATAGGATATGAAATTGACATTTTTAATTCAGGAGAAGAACTATGCCGTATGCTTGATGAAATAAGGTATGACCTTATATTTTTGGATATTGAGTTTCCTAAAATGGATGGGATAGAAATAGGTAAATACATAAGGGAAATAAAAAAAGATAATATTACACAGATAGTATATGTATCGGGAAGAAAAAAGTATGCAATGGAACTGTTCCAGGTAAGACCTATTGACTTTATAGTAAAACCTTTAGAAGACAAGCAATTAGAAAGAGTAATAGATATTTATATAGACATAATGGGAGGAATGAAAAATTTTTTTGAGTATAGGAAGAGCTATTCACATAAAAAAGTAGAATTGTACAAGATAATGTATTTTATAAGAGATAACAGAAAAGTAACAGTGGTTACTTCAGAGGAAAAAGATGCATTTTATGAATCACTGGAAAAGGTGTATGAAAGAGTAAAACGATATGATTTCTTATTTATACACAAATCATATCTAATAAATTACAGATACATTGAAACTATTAGATATGACAGTATTACAATGACAGATGGGACAGAGTTCTCGATAAGTCAATCTAGGAGAAAAGAAATAAGGAAAAAGCTTATGGAAATAATGTCAAGAGAACTATGAAAAAATAAGCCAAAAAAAATGGGAGCAATGGTAAAAGCAGACATTAAAGAATATAAAAAATTCTTATAATGGAGAATTGAATTATAAAAATGGCAGGATAATTACAAAGAAACAGGATAAGGGTATGCGTGGTATCGGTTTAAGGAGTGTGAAGGCAACAGTAGAAAAGCATACTGAGACAGTGGATATAGAGCACAATGATACGGATTTTTTTGTGAAAATAATGATGTACCTTTAAATTTCGACAAAAGCACTACTATTTTGTACATAAGTCGAAAAATGTGAAAATTTTGTGTTAGTATATATTTACTAAAAGAAAGATGGAGGAAATATAAAAGTGTTAAAGAAAGAGATAATAGGAATTTTGAAAGATAAGCGTACATTTTTGATTATCTTGCTTGTTTTAATAATACCAATAATTGACTTGTCTGTAGAATATAAACAGATGAATGTTGCATATGCAAGAAAACATGAAAAAGAAATAATTGCCAGAGATTTAATGATGAAAAAAGAATGTGAAAAAGATGGGTCAAAATATTTTACTAATTGGATAAGTCATCCGGCAAATGCATCATTTTTAGCAAGAAATACACAAGGGCATGCATCACAGATGCTGTTATTATGGTTACTTCCGTTTTTTGTATTAAATATGATAAGTGACAGATATATTTCGGAGGAAAAAAGAGGATATGTAAATATTTTATTGTCTAGGGGATCAAAAAAGAAATATTATATGACAAAATATATTTCATCATTTTTAATACCGTTTTGTGTGTTGGCAATCAGTTTGCTGGTGAATTTTATTTTAAGTCAAATTGTTTTTAGGGGAGGATACAGCTTTTTAGGAATAGAAACATTATTTGAGGATAAAAATGAGTTGTGGTTTAGGTTAGAGGGAAAATACCCTAATCAGATGTATTTGTTATATATCTTTGTTACATCAGTTTTAGCCGGAATGTGTGGAATGATAACTCAGTCATTAGCATTTATAAGCAAAAGATATACTATCACATATATTTTGGGATTTTTTATATGGATGTGGCTTCAGACAACACCGTATAATCTTACATATGCCACACAGCCGTTTATAGAGTATGGTTTTGAGGATTTTATTAAATCAGTAATGCTTTATGTCGGTGTAGGTTTGGGAATAAGTTTAATTACATTTATATTTAAGGTGAGACAGGATGAATTATAGAAGTGTTGCGTATGGATATCTGGGTGTATTGATAGTATTTGCGGGATTTTGGTATGAACAGGAAAACTATCTGATACATACAGAGAAAAA
Organism: Clostridium sp. AM27-31LB; assembly: GCF_003480745.1. Classification (NCBI taxonomy): domain Bacteria; kingdom Bacillati; phylum Bacillota; class Clostridia; order Eubacteriales; family Clostridiaceae; genus Clostridium; species Clostridium sp. AM27-31LB. Next base: position 263,605 of record NZ_QUJS01000001.1, read on the forward strand.
AGAAGAATTATTTAAGATGATAGTCGGAACTCAGGGCGGTTATGGACATTATGTGTATATTGCATTTATATACATGGCATTATTTCTGATGTTTGTTTTTAAAGAGGTTGATCCTTTTTTGACATCATCGGTATCACGGATAGGTCGGCGAGCCGCTATGAAAAGATGTTTTTTAAATATGCTTGCATTAAGTGCAGGTTTTACATTTATATATGTTTTGGTACAGCTTGTCGGAGTAAGTGTTTTTGTAGATATGGATATTCTTATAAGTAAGCATTTTTATCAGAACATGATATTTTATTATATCGCGGTATTTATTATTTTTAGCTTTGGGGGAGTCTGTTATCTGTTGTTTTATGTTATCACAAGGTTAAAGATAGTATCATTGTTAATGGCGGTGGCTGTCAATCTGTATATGGTTAATTATCTTAAGATTGACAATCTGTATTTTGGATTAACGGTGATAGATACAATGTCACTTGGAGGAAGCGTACAAGCTGTGATATGGTTCTTAAAAAGGGTGAGAGATATTGCGATAACAACAGGTATATATATGCTTGCAGATGTCGTTTATGAAAAGAGGGATATTGTCTGAAAGTATGCGGATATGAGAAAAGAAAAAACTAAAGTATAAAAAACAGATGGGAACGGTGGTAAGGATGAAGCTTTTATGCGAGAAGAAATTCTGGTGTGTTATAGGGATATTTTTTTATGTATCGTATGTATTCAGAATAAATGAAGAATATTGTTATGAGAATGTATTTGCCGGAGTGAAATTTAATGGGGATGTCATATTTTATGCAGGAATTTTGCTGTTATTCGGTCTTGTGCTTTTTTATTTGTTTATGGACACGGAAAAATACATAAACGGGTATGGTGTATTGTATGTGACAAGACACAGAAAAAGAAGCCGTGTTGCGGTAAATATCATATTAAATCAGATAAAAGGAATATCGCAGATGATATTTTTTGTATTGTTGATATATTTCATGTGTGCCGGAATTTTTGGGATGAAAGCTGTAAAGACGGATATAACACAATTTATATATTATGTTGTGATTTTTTATCTGGTATGTTTAAACCTGTCGCTGTGGGAAGCAATATTTGAAATCATATTTGATGCAAGAATTGCAATTGTAATCGAAATGGTGATTTTGATGTTACATATATTTGCCGGAGAAATGATATATGCATATGAAAAAAGCAGGTATCTTTATCTTTTGTGTTATACCAATATAGCAATGACGATAAGGAATGAAATGATAAATCTTCCTAAGTTCATGGTCATAACAGTGCTTGTATTGTATGCTTTGATAAAGGCAGTTCTGATAGTGGCAGTTTACGGTAAAAAAGATATCATACAGGAAAACAGTTAAGCAGATGAAAGAGAGGGAAAGCAGATGGTAGTCGATGTAAGAAATTATACAAAAAAATTAAAGGGCAGAAATGTTCTTGATGGTGTTTCATATAAGTTTGAAGGTGGTAATATATATGGTCTTTATGGCAGGAACGGTTCAGGAAAGACAATGCTCATGCGTGCCATAGCAGGACTTATATTTCCTACAGAGGGCAGTGTGGTGATAGATGGTAAGGTATTACATAAAGAAATAAGTTTTCCAAATGATATGGGGGTAATAATAGAAAACATGGAGCTTATGCCACAATATGATGCTTTTGATAATCTGAAAATCTTATCAAAGGTAAGAAAGACGGCAACGGACGAAGATATAAACGAGGCACTTGAAAAAGTAGGACTTCATGATGTCAGAAAGAAGAAAGTGAAAACATATTCATTAGGAATGAAACAAAAACTTGCCATAGCACAGGCAATATTTGAGCATCCAAAACTTTTACTTCTTGATGAGCCGACAAATGCACTGGATGAAGAAAGCATAGGAGATGTAAGAAAACTGTTATTGGAGTTAAAAGAAAAAGGAGTATTAATTATAATAGCAAGTCATAATAAAGAAGACATTGAACTTCTGTCAGATGTAAAAATACATATGGTTGATGGATGTATAAAAGATGAAAAAAGGTAAAATTTGATAATTAAATAATAAACATTGATGGTTTAGTGCCGGGGCAGCAGGCTTTTAATAGGTTTGCTGTCTTTTTGTTATCTTAAAGTGGTAAATGAAAGTGATGGATTTACAAGATGAACAAAAAGGTTGCTAAATAATTATCATAGGGATAAAATAATAAGTGCAAAAGAATAGAGGTTTTTATAAATAATATTTTAAACAAATCTTAAACATTTTCCAGCTTTTTTCTTAATAATTTTTTTGAGATAATATGAATGTACCGGAGATAAATGTTTTTGATGTTTGTTGTTGCTGCACCATTTGGATAAGCAGTAATTGATATTTTGCAAAATAAAAAACAGGAGCGTATAAAGAAATGTATAATATAGTTATTTGCGATGATGAAAAGGATATAGTGGACGCCATAGCAATTTATCTTACAAGTCAGGGTTATAATATTTTTAAAGCGTATAATGGGAAAGAAGCAGTCGAGCTTGTAGGGAGTATGAAAGTTCACCTGGTTGTGATGGACATTATGATGCCTGTCATGGATGGTATTTCAGCTATGAGCAAGATTAGGGAAAATTCAAATGTCCCTGTTATTTTACTGACGGCAAAGAGTGAGGATACGGACAAGATACTTGGACTTAATGTCGGAGCAGATGACTATGTTACAAAACCTTTTAATCCGGTAGAGCTTATAGCAAGGGTGAAGGCTCAGCTTAGGCGTTATATGACATTAGGTGGCGGAGAGGTAGAAAGTAAAAATGATGAGTCTGAGTTTGTTCTGGGTGGGATAGAACTTAATGACTCGTCAAAGAAAGTCTTTGTGGACGGTGAGGAAAAAGAACTTACTCCGACTGAATTTGAGATACTTAAACTGTTTTTAAAACAGCCGGGGAAAGTTATCCCACCAAAGGAAATATACAGAAAAGTATGGAATGACGCACCTATCGGGAGTGAAGGTACGGTTGCGGTACATATCAGACATTTAAGGGAAAAAATAGAGATAAATCCGTCAGAGCCACGATATTTAAAAGTAGTGTGGGGACAGGGATATAAATGTGAGATTTAGAGATACAGTTTGCTTATAAGCCTGCTATGGATTGTCGGGTTATGTGTAAAAAGGCTTATAAGATGTTGTATGGGAAGATAAGGGAGGGCAGGAATCTTTATGAAGAAAGATATTTTTGCTAAGAGGAAAATCAACAGAAGAATTTTAAGGGCATTTTTTAATGTAGTTCAAGCTGTATCGCTGGCTGTTTTTATTGTGATGGGGACAGTTTATCTTGTAGGCATCGGACAATATGGTTTTGGACAAAGCAGCATAAAAAGTGAGATAAAAAGCAGGGTGAACAGTATGACAAAGATAGCCGGGCGATATGCTGCACTTATGCAAAATAAAGAAGCTTTAAAAAAGATGAATTATGTTAATAAATTAAGTGAGATGTCAAGATTAAAGAAAAAGTATTTTAGTGATAAAAATTCAAATTTTATGTTTTTATATGACGGATATGTAGGAAGCATCAAATACAATATGACAAAAGAAGTTATGAACGGATATTGTGTTGATATGTCTGAACAGACAAATAGATATATAATAAATGATTATGGGGATTTTAAATTTAAATTTGACGGCAAAAAACTTTATAATGATGCAATTAAATATACTTATGAATTGGGGGTGTCAGGCGGAGAGTATATACCTAAGTACAAGAATACAATAATAAATAAATTAAAAAAGTTATACCCATATGACAGAATAAGCATAAAGTTTCAAATTTACAATGGAAATCTTATATGCAGAGTTTTGTATGACAGTGTTTATGCAGAGGATGTTTGTGATCGTGGAGAAGTGAAAAATGATGTTGAGGGGGCTGAGGTTGAAAATGATTGGAAAGGAACAGATTTTGCAACATATTTTGGAAAAAACAGTGAGGATATTTTTATAGGAGAATTTAGGGAAGCAGTGTTGCTGGGATGTGATGGCAGAAGTGTAAATGCATATGAGATAGCAAATGGAAAATTTAAAATAGGTTCCTGTAGTGTCTATAGAAAAAATAGATTTTATTATGTTAAAGCAACACAGTATCATGTAAAAACAAGCGATTATACTATTGAGGGAAATATACGCAGTCAATTAAAGACAGGGGATAGTTTTTATTATATTTTTTGGTATAAAGAGCATGAGCATTTTATTTCATTCATGACATATTTTTCTGGGATTCTGCTTATTATATCGTCAATATTTATCGCATTTTTTGCAAATGCTGAACAAAATAAAGAGGGTAAGGTAAGGAGATTTTACAGAATGCCTGCAGATATCTTAGTTGTTGTACTTATTGCAGCCATAGTGGCAGGTTTTAGTTTATTTGTAAGCAGTGAAATAGACATAGAAAAAATAAAGAGTATTTTAAAATATGGCATTTCAAATATTATAATCGGAGGTCTAATCGCAGGCACTATCGCAGGAATCTTTATCACTTTGTTTTATACTGTTTTTTGTGCCCAGGTAAAGGCAGGCATACTTATTGATAATATGTTTATAACGAGGGTGATACTTAGTTTTGCAAAGATAATAAAAGCAGTCTTATCAATGGTAAAATTGAGTGTTATAGTATTTGGAGTATATTGGGTGGCTGGTATTACAGAAGGTGTTCTTGCTGTTGTCAGTGGTTCAGAGATTGCATTTTTAACGGTACTTATATCAAAAATATTAGGAACCATTATTATAGCGAGGGTAATTAGGGATATTTCTAAATTACATATGGGTATAGAACAAATGTCAACCGGCGGTGTTGATGGAAAGATAAATACAAAGGGAATGATGCTTCCAATTAAAATGGAGGCAGATTCTCTCAATAATATCAGCGATGGAATGAAAAAAGCTGTAGAGTCGCAGATGAAAAGTGAGAGAATGAAAACGGAGCTTATAACAAATGTTTCACACGATATAAAAACTCCTGTTACGGCGATAATAAGTTATGTAGACCTTTTAAAAAAAGAGGATTTGCAAAACAAAACAGCGGCAGGATATATAGATGTGTTAGACAGGCAGTCATTGAGACTTAAAAATCTTATATATGACCTGCTTGATTTGTCAAAATCATCAACAGGTAATGTCGAGGTGAATATGGAAAAACTTGGGATTGCGGTATTTATTGAGCAAAGTCTCGGAGAATATATATCTAAATTTGAAAAGAAAAATCTCATGCCTATAGTTAATTTTAGAATGGATGATGAGGTTAAAAACGAGCTTGAGATAAATGCGGATGGCAGGCATCTGTCGAGGGTTTTTGATAATATATTCCAAAATATAAACAAATATGCAATGCCTGATACAAGGGTTTATATTGATGTGGAGCTATCAGAAAAAGAGCAGGACAGCGAAGCACAAATATTGTCAGATAAAGTGCTTATAACCGTAAAAAATATGTCTGAGACGCCGCTTAACCTCTCAGGTGATGAACTTATGGAGAGATTTGTGAGAGGTGATAAGTCAAGAAATACGGAGGGAAGTGGACTTGGACTTTCAATAGCACAAAATCTCATGCAGCTTCAAAATGGAAATCTTGAGGTGTTTGTAGATGGGGATTTGTTTAAAGTTGTGGTTACGCTTAGCAGGGCAGCAGTGTAATGTACTCTCGGAATCTTCTGAACGAAGAATTTCGAGATGGATTTTTGATATACAATGACATTTTCGCAGTGCGTACACGGTGTGTACGACGAGAAAATGGAAACAGTATATCGGAAATGCAGCCGAAATGACTCGTTTTGAGAAGATACCGAGAGTACATTGTAAAGGAAAGGAGAAAAAGTAGTGTGAAAAATGTAAACTTAGATAATATAGGACTTGTTGACCTTCATCTTCATCTGGATGGCTCATTATCTCTTGAGACGGTTAAAGAGCTCATGTGTATGCAGGGGATTAAAAATGAGAATACGGATGAAGAACTTTTAAAAAGGCTGCAGGTGTCACATGAGTGCAAAGATCTCAATGAATATCTTGAAAAATTTGAATATCCGCTGACGCTTTTACAGACTGGAGAGGCTCTGAGTTTTGCCGTATATAAACTTATTGAGGAACTTAAAAGTAAAGGAATTATATATGCAGAGATAAGATTTGCACCGCAGCTTCATACGAAAAAAGGGATGTCACAGAAAATGGCAGTTGAAGCCGCTGTCCGTGGTCTAAACCGGTCATCTTTGGATGCAGGTCTTATTTTGTGCTGTATGCGTGGAAATGATAATCATGCTGAAAATATGGAAACTGTTGAGACAGCCGAAAAATATCTTGGCAAAGGGGTTGTTGCGATAGACCTGGCAGGAGCAGAGGGACTTTTTCCTACAAAAGATTTTAGGGATATATTTGAACTTGCTCGTGAAAAACATATTCCATTTACAATACACGCAGGAGAAGCAGATAATCCTACAAGTGTAGAATATGCCCTTGAATTTGGAGCAAAAAGGATAGGTCATGGTGTGCGTTCAGTGGAAAATGCGGATACATTGAAGAAACTTTCATACGGTGGTATCACTTTAGAACTATGTCCGACCAGCAATCTCAATACAAACATATATGAAAATATCAATGAATATCCTATTAAAAAGCTTATGGATGCAGGTGTTAAAGTTACGATAAATACGGACAATATGATGGTATCCGGAACAGATATAAAAAAAGAACTTACCATGCTTGCAGATACTTTTGGATTTGATGAAGATGATATAATAGATTTTGAGAGAAATGCCATAATGGCAGCTTTTACTTCTGCATCACATAAAGAAAAACTTTTACGACTGCTGTAGATTAAAACTGTTTTTTTTTGGAACTAAAGTTGTATAATTTTTATAATGATTGAAAATAATATAATCAAAGTAAATGTAAAAAAACACAATTTTGACAAAAAATAACAAAAATAATTTAGAAAAACATAAAAAATACACAATTGTTTTGTTGACATACAAAGATTACGGTGCTATACTTTTTAACATATTGTAATAGTTTTGTAATAAAAGTGAAGAGAGGTTTTAGAATTAAAATGAACAGAACACATTGGGTAAAAACAGCGGCTGGTTTAGGGGCAGCCTGTTTTATTACAATAGGTATGGGTTTTTCGGGAACAGATGCATCGGCTATGACAAATGCCGGTGTTTTAGATAATTATTATGATGCCGGTGTGTCAGTTGGTGCGGGTACATCATCTGACAGCACGGTATTAGGTATGGCAGGTGCAGATAATGCACAGGTAAATGTGACAGCGGCTACACAGGCAGCGATAAGCACGGGTGCGGCAGTGAGCACACAGGCAGCAGTAAGCACGGGTGCAGCAGTCGGCACACAGGCAGCGATAAGCACAGGCACAGCAGTAAGTACATCTCAGGCAGTGACAATGCAGTCTGGTACAGAAAAGACTTCAAAGGAAGATGTTTTGGCAAAAAAAGCTGCTAATAAAGAAAATGCTGAAAAGAAGAAAAAGGCACTTGATAAAAAGTGGAAGAATACAGCCGTGGCAGTTTCAAAGGATGATGTTATAAATATAAGAAAGTCTCCATCAGGAAACGGTAAAAAGATTGCGAAAATGGAAAATGGAGATGCCGTTAATATTATCGGAAATTCTAAAGACGGCAACTGGGTTAAGGTTAAGTCAGGCAAAGCAAAGGGTTATGTGTGGAAAAAGTCACTCGTTAAGGGTGGTGTAAAAGTTGAAAAACTAGCGGATAAATATGCGACAACTTATGCGGAGTTAAAAGATAGCGTTGATGTTCTTAACCTGAGAAAAAAGAAAAGTTTATCAGCATCTATCGTGACACAGCTTAAAGATGACGATGTATGTACAGTTATAAAAGAAGGTGAAAAGTGGCTTAAAGTCAGTGTAAATGGTCGCAAAGGCTATGTTGCCAGGAAATATACCGACACTTACCGTAAGTTTGACACAGCGACAATATTAGATACAAAGAAAAAACAGGCGGCTTCAGAGGATGCGGCAGAGGAGACATTAAGTTTTTCAAAATCAGACGAAAAGCTTGGAAATCAGATAGTAAACTATGCACTTAAATTTGTTGGAAACCCATATGTTTGGGGAGGCACAAGTCTTACAAAGGGTGCAGACTGCTCAGGATTTGTTATGAGCGTATATCAGAAGTTTGGATATAGTCTGCCACACAGTTCGGCAAGTCAGGCAAATTGTGGAAAGAAAGTTGATATAAAAGATCTTCAGCCCGGTGACCTTGTATTTTATCGTCATGGCAGCAGAATAGGTCATGTTGTTATGTATATAGGTGACGGAAAGGCAGTTGAGGCTATGGGTAAGAAGTGGGGAATCGTAAAATCAAACCTTAATTATTCCAGAGCATATTGTGCAAGACGCATCATATGATGAACTCTGACGAGTTCATCTTAGAAGATTTGTGTTTCGCACAAACTTCACTATCGAAGTTTTAGGCGAGTTCATCTTAGAAGATTTGTGCTTTGAACAAACTTCACTATCGAAGTTTCAGACGAGTTCATCTTAGAAGATTTGTGCTTTGCACAAACTTTACCATAATAATTTGGAACATCGTGACAATGCAGTAACCTGCAGCTTATTATAAATTTCTCATTAAAAAACATCATTTACAACATACCGTAATGGTAATCGTAAATGATGTTTTTGATTGTATTAAATTTCTGTTTTATTCTTAACGCTCGTTATATAAGAGTGGCTTGAGTGCAGGGTTGAGTAACGGATAGAGAATACTTGCGATTATAAGACCGCTTACACCCTGAATGATGTTTGACGGTATGCTTGCAGCGGCTCCTATTCCGTACATTGGCAGTTCACAGATGAAATATCCGCCTGCTACTAAAATGATATCAGCAACACCACCGAATGCTACGGCTAACTGTTTTGAATGATTGTTTGCTGCAGCTTTCTGGAAAATATAGCCGGCTATAAATGCAATGAGTCCTTTTATAACAAAAGTTATAGGTACATATACGAAATAACCTCCGATGAAATCAGAGAGTGCTGAACCAATACCGCCTGCGAAAAGTCCGTAGACAGGTCCTAAGAATACTCCGGATAAGATTACGATTGCATCACCGGGGTGAATATATCCACCTGTTCCTGGTGTGGGAATACGGATTATTGATGTTGCAACGCATGATAAGGCGGCAAATAAAGCTGCCATAACCAGATTTTTAAGCGATTTATTCATTTTTTCCTCTTTTCTGCAATGCTTTAAGCTTTTGTGTAGTAGAGATTTAAGATTAGCATTGCGAATCTAAAACCTAAAAAATCATAATATAATTTTTGTGGTTTCTAAAGGGTCAGATTTAAAAAAAATAAAAATATCAGATTATCTATAGTAATAGTTAATGCATTGATTGTAATCTTCATAAAATCAAAACTGTTCTCTAAAGAAAATTATCAAGTTGAATTATAAATGAAAGGCTGAACTGTTTAATTATAAATATACTGTTTTTGTTAATAAAAATTGCTTTTATTGGTAAAATCGGGTATAATTTTATTAAATTAACATATCGTTCACTTTAAATTATCTATATAATATAGATAAATATGAGTTTTTAGGGGGAGTATTGTTTTGAAAGATAATAGAGCTGTTTTGGTAAAAGTTTGTGGCCTTACAGATACAGTAGAAGCAGACTATCTAAATAAAAACAAGGTTGATTTTGCCGGATTTGTTTTGTTTTTTCCAAAGAGCAAAAGAAATATAAGTATAGAAAAAGCGGAACAGATAATGGCAGAACTTGATGAAAATATAAAAAAGGTAGCTGTTATTGTATCACCGGATGAAAGCGAGATACAGCAGATAAATGGGTCAGGATTTGACTATGTCCAGATACATGGTGAGATTAAAGACAGGCTGTTGGAACAAATAAGCAAACCGGTTTTTAAGGCATTTAATATAAAGGACATAAAAAATATACACAAATATCAAAATAATGCCAAAATAGTGGGTTATGTGTTCGATGCAGCAGTTCCCGGAAGTGGAAAAGTTTTTGACTGGAGTATTCTTAATGACATAAAGCGTGATGCCAAAACTTTTATACTTGCCGGAGGTTTAAATGATTCAAATGTTAGAGAAGCTGTAAAACTGGTTAATCCGGATGTGGTTGATGTATCTTCAGGTGTTGAATATGACAGTGGCAGCGGCAAAGATCCGGAAAAGATTAAACAATTCATCAGGCAGCTTGAAATAAATAATAAGATTTAGCAGGAGGAAATATTTTATGAGAAAAAAAATATTAGCTGGAATGCTTGTAGCATTGATGGCTGTTAGTATGCTTACAGGATGTTCGGGCAGACCGGACAATGCAAAGAACAATAGTGCAGCAGATGACAGTAAGAAAAAAACTGAAAAGGTTGAATTAACTGTATGGGCAGGAGCAGAGGACAGGGAGTACTTAAAGAAAGTAGCAGACAACTTTATAAAAGAACACAGTTCAGAAGCGGATATTTCCATTATACATAAAGATATGGTCGAGGGTGAGTGCAGATCAAATCTTCTTGGAAATGTACTTAAAGGTGCAGATGTATATACAACTACGGATGGTGATATAAGTGCGATAGCAGCAGGCGGAGCCGCTGACCCGGTTAAAAATGCAGATACTGTAAAAAATGAAAATCTTGCATCAGCAGTAAAGGCAGTTACAGTCAATAATACCATATATGGATATCCTATAACTGCAGATAATGGATATTTTTTGTATTATAATAAGAAATATTTAAAAGCCTCTGATGTAAAAAGTCTTGACAGGATATTGTCTATTGCGGCAAAAAATAATAAAAAATTTGCAATGGATTGGACATCAGGCTGGTATCTTTATGCGTTTTATGGTCAGACCGGACTTAAGGTTAAATTAAATAAAGATGGAGTTACAAATTCATGTAACTGGAATTCAACGCAAAATCAAATTAAAGGAACGGATGTTGCTAATTCGCTTATAAGAATTGGAAAAAACAAGGGATTTGAAAATACAACCGACTGGCTTACCGGTATAAAGAAAGGCAAAGTTATTGCGTGTGTCAGCGGTATCTGGGATGAAGCGGCTATAAAGAAGATGTATGGTAAAAATTATGCAGCGGCAATGCTTCCTGCATACAACTGTAACGGAAAAAAAGTACAGATGTCTACATATTTTGGGTATAAGATGCTTGGTGTAAATCCATATTCAAAAAATAAAGAGTGGGCACATAAGCTTGCACAATACATATCAAATGAGGATAATCAGAAGCTGAGATTTGAGATGAGAGGACAGGGACCTTCAAATATAAAGGCAGGTAAGGCGGATGAGATAAAAAAATCCCAGGCAGTTCAGGCGATACTTGCACAGCAGACATATTCAGAATTGCAAAGACTTGGGGGAAATTTCTGGACGCCTTCCTCAAATCTTGGAAAAGCATTAGCAAACAATTCAATAAGTGGAAATCTTCAAAATTATCTTGATAAGATTGTAAAACAGATAAATGCATCGACTGTACAATAAGCAAATATGGATGCGTTTTGCAGCGTGAAAAAAAGGAGGAATTGTTTTATGAAAAGTAAAATTAGGTCAAGTATCAGATTTTGGGTATATCTTCCTATTATAATACTGGGATTGATAGCAGTTATATCCAATATTGTATCTGAACATAATATAAGACAGGTTAATAAAAAAGCAACAGTTATATCGGATACATATCTTGTAGGTATTGCAGAACTATCAGATATTGAGGCGATTGCAAAGGATATTCATGCAGCCGGATTGTCGCACATTGTTGCAACGGATTCAAATTCTATGATAAACTATGTTGAAATTATAAATATAAAAAAAACACAGCTTGATAAGAAGATAAATGAATTGAAAAAATATTCAACAGGTCAGGAAAGTGTATATAATAATATAGTTAAAAAATATGCTGTATTTAAGGATTCGATAGCTACAATGATAGCACTCAGTGCAGATACTAAAAATGAAGCTGCCTTTGCTATAGCAAACGGCAAATTAAAAGATTCTTCAGAGGCAATGTATTCCGGGATAAACAGGATGATAGAAGATGCAAAGAAGTCATCTCAGGAAGCTAAAACTACATTGCAAAAAGGTTATATGTCAGCATTGGTGACAAGTATTGTCAGTATTACAATATGTGTTGCTGCATTTTTGTTTGCAGCAGTTGTTGTACAGAGGAAGATAATATCACCTATTGTTAAGAGTAAAAAAGAAATTGATGATATTATCAATGATATAGATGAAAGAAAAGGTGACCTTACAAAGAGGATTACCGTACAGTCTGATGATGAGATTTCAGCTCTTGGAATGGGTATCAATGCTTTTATAGAGAGATTGCAAGGCATACTTGGTATGGTTTCGGGAAGTTCTGAAAATATGGATAAGATTGCAGGTGAAGTTTCAGAGAGAGTACATCGTTCTAATAATAGTGTGTCAGACCTTTCATCACTTACGGAAGAACTTGCTGCAACGATGACACAGATAGGAAGTGACACAGCAAGGATTAATGATAATGCAGCATCAGTAAATCAGGATGTTATTGTTATTGCTGACAGATCTTCAGAGATAAACAACTATTCAGTTGAAATGAAAGAGCACGCTGAAAAAATGGAAAAAATGGCTCAGACAAATATGGATGTGACAAAAGAAAAAGTAGAGCTTATATTGTCAGAACTTAATAAAGCTATAGAAGACAGCAAGAGTATTGACAAGATAAATGATTTGACGGGAGATATTTTGAATATTGCTCAGCAGACAAATCTGCTTGCACTTAATGCATCGATAGAGGCAGCCAGAGCAGGAGAAGTCGGAAGAGGATTTGCAGTGGTTGCACACGAGATAGGTGATCTTGCTGATGCAAGCAGAAACACTGCAAGTCATATTCAGGAAATAAATACTGTTATAGTTGAAGCTGTACACAGCCTTGCGGGACATTCGCAGGACCTTATAGAGTATCTGAATGAGTCTATCATGGAAGATTTTTCGACATTTGTCAAAGCAGGTACGGAATATCGTGATAATGCTACATATATCGAAGAAGCTATGGGCGAATTTAACAAAAAAACGGAGACGCTTAAAGATACGGTGGAACAGATAGCAACAGCTATTGATTCAATAAGTAATGCTATTGACGAAGGTGCACAGGGAGTAAATGGAACAGCAGACAGTGTTCAGGATCTTGCTGCCGATATAGAGATTATTTCAAATGAAATGAATGAAAATCAGGCGATAGCTGAAGATCTGAAAAAAGAAACTGAGATTTTTGTCAGGCTTTAGGAGGAAAGCACAGTGGATAATAAAACAGCGGATGAGCTAAAAAGACGCATTGAGTCATCGGTATCACCGTTTCATACAGTATTGTATGTTATGAAAGAACTTGACGAAGCAGGCTTTGAAAGGCTCTTTCTTGGTAGAAAATGGAAGCTTAAAAAAGGCGGAAAGTATTATGTAAATGTCTACGATTCTACTATTGCCGCTTTTTGTGTCGGAGAAAACTGGCAGGGTGAAAATTTCAGATTTGCGGCAGCACATTCAGATTTTCCATGTCTTAAAGTAAAGCCTGACTGTCAGATGGAATCAAACGGTTACATAAAGATGAATGTTGAAGTTTATGGAGGTGCAATTTTAAATACCTGGCTTGACAGACCGTTATCTGCAGCGGGCAGGGTTATAATAAAGACGGATGACATTATGAAGCCGGAAGTCAGATTCGTAGATTTTAAACAACCATTGTTTATTATTCCAAATCTTGCCATTCATATGAACCGTGAGATAAACAAAGGAGTGGAGTTAAACAGACAGAAGGACATGATTCCGATTATGGCTTTGTCAGAAACGACAGATATAAAAGATAAAAAAAATATCTGGGAGACATACCTTGCGGATAATACAGGAGTTGGAGCTGAAAATATTCTTGACTATGATATGTTTTTGTATCCTGTTGAGACACCGTGCGTTCTTGGATTAAACGGAGAGTTATTTTCGGCAGGAAGACTTGATAATATGACATCAGTTCAGGCTTGTGTGAAAGGCATAAAAAGCAATGTACCGGATGATGGGTTCAACATGGCTGTGATATATGACAGCGAAGAAGTTGGCAGTGGTACAAAACAGGGGGCAGGTTCTGTCATAATAAGGAATATTATAGACAGGATATTTAGAAAATTCGGATATGATGAGGAAACTGCAGAGTGTGCACTGGCAGATGCCGTAGGATTGTCGGTGGATGTAGCACACGGAATACATCCGAACATACCGGAAAAAAATGACCCTACCAACAAACTTTTGCTCAATCATGGATTTGGAATAAAGACTTCGGCAGGAGAACGCTATGCAAGTGATCCGGTTGTCATAGGAATTGTTAAAGGCTTGTGTGACAGATATAATATAAAGTGCCAGAGGTTTGTGAACCGTTCAGACATTCCGGGAGGAAGTACATTAGGTACAATAACGGTTGCAAATATTCCTATGAGGATGCTTGATGTGGGTGTACCTGTTCTTGCGATGCATTCTTCAAGGGAGACTATGGGAATATATGACCAAATATATCTGGAGAAAATTTTAGAAAAATTTTTCAGTTATGCGTGATAATAGCTGACAGCCTGTTTGAGGATTTTTGAAATAAACATAAGCTGCGTAGCAGCGGCTGACAGCTTGCTGGCAGGTTTATGAATTTATTAAATGCAAGGCTGAACTGTTACAGATATGTTTATTGTTGTGATTTTGTCTCTTTACAAAGTGGAGTTTGTATTCTAAAATAGAAATAAGTTATTTCTAATGACAAAATGTTTTTAAACATAAGCTGTTGTTGCAAAAACTTATATTTGATAACAGGTTGTTAAGAATAATTAAATCGTTGAAAAGCAATTTTTACAAATAATCACAAAACAAATGGAGGACATACACAATGAAGGAATTTTCACCGATCAAAGAAGGTAAAGTACGCGAGGTTTATGACAATGGCGACAGCCTTATTATTGTTGCTACAGACAGAATATCAGCATTTGATGTTATCTTGAAGAATAAAGTGACAAAAAAGGGCGCAATACTTACACAGATGTCAAAGTTTTGGTTTGATTTCACAAAGGACATTCTTCCAAACCATATGATTTCAGTTGATGTAAAAGATATGCCTGAGTTTTTCCAGAATGAAAAATATGACGGAAACAGCATGATGTGCAAGAAACTCGATATGCTTCCTATAGAGTGTATTGTTCGTGGATATATTACGGGAAGTGGCTGGGAGAGTTACAAAGAAAATGGTACGGTATGCGGTATCAAGCTGCCTGAGGGTCTTGTAGAGTCAGATAAACTTCCAGAGCCTATCTATACACCAACAACAAAGGCAGACCTTGGAGACCATGATGAGCATATTACATTTGAGCAGTCAGTAGAAATACTTGAAAAGCTTTATCCCGGAAAAGGTGCAGATTATGCAAAACAGATTAAGGATTGCACTATCAGCCTTTATAAGAAATGTGCAGATTATGCGGCAGAAAAAGGTATCATCATAGCTGATACAAAATTTGAGTTTGGTCTTGATGAGAACGGAAAAGTAGTTCTCGGTGATGAGATGCTCACACCTGACAGTTCAAGATTCTGGCCGGTAGAGGGTTATAAGCCGGGACAGGGACAGCCATCATTTGACAAGCAGTTTGTAAGGGACTGGCTTAAGAAAAATCCTGACAGCGATTATAAGCTTCCTGACGAGGTTGTTGAAAAGACTGTTGACAAGTACAAAGAAGCATATCTTCTTCTTACCGGAAAAGAGTTTGATAAATAAGTATATCAGAAGATTCTTTAAAACACATAATAAAAATAACGGTTCACATCTTGATTTTAAGTGTGAACCGTTATTTTGTTTAAAGTATAGGAAAATGCCCGTAAAGTAGTGGGATGTCAGAGCAAAACGCTGGTTTTGCCATTTTTTATTCAGAAATATGGTTTAAAACCCAGTCGCCGTACCAGAAATTATCATTATGTACTTTTATGGAAGTATATTTGATATTTATATGTTTTTCAAGTTTGTTTTTTGGGTCATAACGATATTCATCAGTTTTTAGGCCCTTTTTGTTGTATTTATATTTTGTGATTAAAACAGGTTTTTTACATTTTTTATTATCGTAGTTTGTAATTGAAATGAGCTGTCCTTTTTTATTGTAATCGTATTTATATATATAATATATCTTACCTTCTTTTGAAGAATATTTTTCAGATATAATCCTGCCTTTGTGATATTTGTATCTTACATATGATGATGCATTTCCTTTTACTGAATAGTTAGTCTGCTGGATAAGATTACCTTTTTGGTCATATGTATATCCGGATTTGCCCGACTCTTTTGTTCCGTTTGAATATCCGGTTTTTGTATCGATTTGTTTATTGTCATTGTAAGTATAATCGTATTTATACAATTCTTCATCGGTTGGGGAATAACGGTGTTCGCATTTTAACATACCATTGTCAAAAAGTATCATTTTATAATAATCTGATTTTGCACCTTTTGCGTTAAAACTTGAAAAAGAAGTGAGATTGTCGTTAGCATCAATTTCGGCTTTGTATGTGATGCCGAGTCCCTCTTTATCATAGCCTTCAATTTTTTTTAACTTGTTGTTTTCGTAATCAAAATTATAATAATGGTCGAGTGTATTTTTTTCATTATATACATTATAACTTTTTACTGTATAAACTTTCTTTGCGGGTACATCTGATACCGGTGAAGAAGTATCTGGTGCGGGGGTGGCTGTCTCAGATTTTTTATCTGAAACTTTTGCCGTTGTATCTTTTTGAGAGTTATCTGAATTGCCGCATCCTGCGAGTAATGCAACAGACAGGGTACAGGAAACAGAAAGTGCCGTGATTTTCTTTATAATATTAGTTTTTATCATAATAAGTGTTCTCCATTTCTGTAGTAGTATTTGCTTTTTTGGGTTTTAACTTGTTTCTTTTTCAACCAGTGTCCATGAGACGCTTTCGGAGAGGACTTCCTTTTTATCTATAAGATTTAGAAGCTGCATTGCCGCTTTCTGTCCGACTCTTCTTGTACCGTGTGCAAGAGAGGTTATCTTTATCGGTGACAGGTCGCTTAACTGGCTGTTATCAAAACTGACTATGGCAATATCATTTGGGACATTTATACCATTTTGCATAAGCAGTTGTATGAGATGATAAGCTATCTCGTCATTGTAGCACACAACAGCACTGCATTTTGGAACTACGGTTTTTACAAATCCCTCAAGAAAATTATTTTCATTTCTTAAAAGCCGTTCTCTCGAAACAGTGTCAAACCATAGGATATTGTCATCGGAAAAACGAAGATTTGCTTCGGTAAGAGCTTTTAAATAGCCGCTGTATCTGCCGTGTCCCTGAAGGTCATCAACTTTAAAAATTCCCGCAATGTCTGTATGGCCTTTATTTATGAGATAATTGGTAAGCTGGTATCCGCCGCCGATATTATCATCTGTTATGGAAACATGGTCTGATAATGCAGGGTAGTTTCCATATATAAATATGATGGGAATGTCACGCTGTTCAAATTGCTGATAAAGATCAAGATTTGGCGATGGCAGAGCGGTCTTTGACCCTTCCATGATAAGACCGTCAATGTTTAATTGTAAAAGTTTTTGTAAAATCTTTCGTTCTTCGTCAACTCTGTTTTGTGTCGCATACACATAAACAGCATAATTTTTTTTGCTTAGACTGTGCTGTATATCTTTTAACACATTTGGAAAGATATAATCATTTATATAAGTAGTAACGACGGCAACGCTGTTGCTTTTTGAATTTTTCTTTTGCTTTACTATGCGTGAACCACTGCCCTGACGACGTTCTATAAGACCATTGGATACAAGGACGGCAAGAGCGTTTCTCGCAGTCTGTCTGCTGACATTATTACTTGCCGCAATTTCAAGTTCGGTAGGAAGAAAACCGGTTTCATTGTAAAGACCCTGAAAAATATCTTCCTGAAGTTTGTTTGCTATTTTTAAATATTTGGCTGGCATATCTGCCTCCTCCTGTTTAGTGCTTGATGCTCCGGATTGCTTCATTGCTACGCAATTTTCGCAATCATGCAAACACCTCCATTCTTATTGTCGATGTTTGGTGGGTCTAGCCGGTAGATAGCAATTTGCATATAAACATGCATTGCTATCTACTTTTGACCCTGACATCATTGTACTACATATTATAGAGTTTTGCAATTTATTTGTATTTTTTTATGTGGAAAGAAGAATACAAATAAATAACAAAATATGATATATAAAATTTGAATTTTAAGATTTAATAATCGAGATTGTATTATGTTAGAAAAAGTGTGAGAAATTCATATAAAATGAGTGTAAAAAAATATATTATTTATTCAAAATGCATAAATAGGTTATAGTGAAAATGAAAAATGAAAATCAGATAAAATTTAAAAGTGCACAAAATAAAAGTGAAAATATGTGCAAAATAGTGAATATGTATCTTAAAAAACAATGTCGGAAATAATTTGTTATCAAAAAAATGCACAAAAGTGTGCAAAAAAACAAAAAAGGGTTGACTTTTGTGTTAATGTTGACTAATATATGATATATAAAATAAATCGTTGAAAAAAACGATCAAAATAAAGGAGGAGCAATCTATGAGAATGAAGAAAGCTTTAGTAGCAACACTTACAGCAGCAATGGTATTTTCACTTACAGCGTGCGGATCATCAGGAGAGTCAGCAGGAGGTTCAAGTTCAGGATCAAAAGATGCAAGTTCAAGTTCATCAAAATCAGACGATCTTATCTCTATCGGTTTTGCACAGGTTGGTCATGAGTCGGACTGGCGTACAGCAAGTACAGAGTCTTGTCGTTCAACATTTTCTAAAGAAAATGGATATAATCTTTCATTTGTTGATTGTGACAACAAATCAGCAGACCAGCTTGAGGCAGTCAGAAACTTCGTTGAGCAGGAAGTTGACTACATAATCATTGATCCTATTGTTGAGACCGGTTGGGATACGGTATTAAAAGAAGCAAAAGATGCAGGTATCCCGGTACTCGTTATTGACCGTAACATCAAAGTTGATGAAAGTCTTTACACGGCTTGGGTAGGTTCAGACTTCACAGCAGAGGGTGAGTCAGCAGGTGCTTGGCTTAAAGCATATCTTGAAGCTAAGAAGAAGACAGACAAAGTAAACATTGTAACTATCGCAGGTACAAATGGTTCTTCAGCACAGATTGGTCGTACAAAAGGTTTCAACAAATATGTTGAGGCAAATGGCTGGAATCTTCTTGATGAGCAGGACGGTGACTTCACACAGGATGGTGGTCAGAAGATTATGGAGTCTTATCTTAAGTCATACAAAGATATTGATGTAGTTGTATGCCAGAATGATAACGAAGCATTCGGTGCTATCGATGCATTAAAGGCAGCAGGTAAGACATATGGCAAGGATGGAGATATCATCATTATCTCATTTGATGCTACAAACGCAGGTCTTAAGAATGTAAAAGAAGGCTCTATCAATGCAGACTTTGAGTGTAACCCACTTGCAGCTCCATATCTAGAGGACATCATCAAAAAGATTAAGGACGGTGGAAAACCTGACAACCAGAAAGTATATGTTGATGAAGCATGCTTCGCTTGTGATGACACAGTTTCATCATTCAAGACAGATGAAGGAAAAGAAATTACTATGACAGTTGTTGATGACAAAGTTCTTAAAGAGCGTGCATACTAAAATATGTTTGCGATTTGAATGTGTTGACTAAGTACACAGATGCTTGAACAATACGGTGCAGGTATAGGAACTGATTTAAGCATATAAAACAAAATGTAAGAGAATCCGAACAGCATTCATGACGGTATAGTATTACTAGTTTAGACCAAATTAAGGTGCTAAAACCGGATTCTCTTATTATTTTGAAAATATATGAAAATTTTTAAGAAGATATGAATATTGAAATTTTCATATGTTCTCAAAAAAGACATGAAAGGAGACAGTGTAGATGAAGGAAAATGAAGTTTTAACTATGCGTGGCATAAATAAGACATTTCCCGGAGTAAAAGCTTTAAACGGTGTTGATTTTACACTTAGAAAAGGAGAGATACACGCCCTGATGGGTGAGAATGGTGCAGGTAAATCGACATTGATAAAGGTACTTACAGGTGTATATGACTTTGAAGCCGGTGAGATACGAGTTGACGGGACTGATGGACCTGTCGTAAATCATTCAACGCAGGAGGCACAGGAAAAAGGAATCGCAACAGTTTATCAGGAAGTAAACCTCTGTCCTAACCTTACGGTTGCAGAAAATCTTTTTATAGGAAGAGAGCCAAGAAATGCTCTTGGACTTATCCAATGGAAAAAGATGAACAAGATGGCACAGAAGATAGTAGATGATCTTAATATAGACATTGATGTTACTGTTGCTCTTGAAAATTATTCGGTTGCATTGCAACAGATGGTAGCCATTGCGAGAGCCGTGGATATGGATTCAAAGGTTCTTATTCTTGATGAGCCTACATCTTCGCTTGATGACAGCGAGGTTGAGAAGCTGTTCAAGATGATGCTTAGGTTGAAAAAAGAAGGTGTAGGAATTGTCTTTGTAACACATTTCCTTGAACAGGTTTATGCAGTATGTGACATGATAACCGTTCTTAGAAATGGTGAGCTGGTCGGAGAATATCCGGTTGCAGAGCTTCCAAGAGTAGAACTTGTTGCAAAGATGATGGGTAAGAACTTTGATGATTTAGCTTCTATTAAAGAGGCGGAGAGTTCGGTACAGGATGAGATTATCATTGATGCAAAAGGACTTGGACACAAAGGAAAGATAAAACCTTTCAATCTTGTTATACACAAAGGAGAAGTTATCGGTCTTACCGGACTTTTAGGTTCAGGACGAAGCGAACTTGCCAGAGTTATCTATGGTGCCGACAAATCGCAGAGTGGTACTCTTAAGGTAAAAGGAAAAGAAGCTAAAATAAATTCACCTATAGATGCCATGAAGCTTGGCATGGGATTTTTGCCGGATGACAGAAAGGCTGAAGGTGTTATCGCAGATCTTTCAATTAGGGAAAATATGATACTTGCGGTTCAGGCAAAGCGTGGAATGTTCAGACTTCTGCCAAGATCAGAGCAGGAAAAGATTGCTGACAAATATATAAAGGAAATACAGGTTAAAACACCTAGTATGGAAGTTCCTATAAGCCAGTTGTCAGGTGGTAACCAGCAGAAAGTAATCCTCGGTAGATGGCTTGCCACAAATCCTGATTTTCTTATTCTCGATGAGCCTACAAGAGGTATTGATATAGGAACAAAAACAGAGATACAGAAACTTATAATCAAACTTGCCAAAGAAGGCAAGGCTGTAATATTTATCTCATCTGAGATTGAAGAAATGCTTAGAACATGTGATAGAATGGTCGTTTTAAGAGACGGTGTCAAAGTTGGAGAGATTGATGATGAAATGACACAGAATTCTATCATGAAAGCTATTGCGGGAGGTGACAAGGATGAGTAAGGAGAAGAACTCGTTTTGGAAAAAATGCACGGGAAGTAAATTGTTTTTTCCTGCCGTGTGTCTGCTGGTGGTGATACTTGTGAATGTTATCAAATCACCAAGTTTTTTACAGATTTCAATAAACAACGGAGTATTGTATGGAAGACTTATAGATATTGCAAACAGAGGTAGTGAGATTGCGATACTTGCAATAGGAATGACACTTACCATTGCTGTTTCAGCGGGTACTGATATATCAGTAGGTTCGGTAATGGCACTTGTTGCATCCTGCTGTTGTACATCACTTGTAGGATATGGAGTAAATTCAGCTTCATCTGTTAAGATGCCTATCATCTTCGGTGTACTGTTTGGAATCTTTATCGGTGGTGTCTGCGGATGCTTCAACGGTTTTATGGTTTCAAATCTTAAGGTTCAGCCGATGGTAGCGACGCTTGTACTCTATACGGCTGCAAGAGCCGTAGGTCTTGTTGTAAGCAACAACCAGAATACATATGTTCATGTAAAACAGTATAAATATCTTGGAAACTTCTGGCATATAGGAGGCTGGGAGTGCCCGATACCTACACCTATATTTGTAGCGGCTATATGTGTTATACTTGCAACACTTCTTCTTAAAAAGACGGCACTGGGAATGTATATACAGGCTGTTGGTATAAATCCAAAGGCTGCAAGGATTATGGGTATAAATTCAGGACTTATCATTTTCTTATGTTATGTAATATGTGGTCTTGGTGCAGGTATTGCTGGAACTGTTGCATCATCGAGAATTTATTCGGCTGACTCAAACAACATAGGTCTTAACTTTGAAATGGATGCTATCCTTGCCGTAGCACTTGGTGGTAACAGTCTTGCGGGTGGTAAATTCTCACTTGCCGGTTCTATCATCGGAGCATATACGATACAGGCACTTTCTACAACGCTTCTTGCTTTCGGTGTAAAGACTGAGCAGGCTCCTGTTATTAAAGCTATTGTTATTGTTATAATCGTTGTTATACAGGCTCCTGCAATCCAGAGTTATATGAAGAATAGAAAAGCACGCAAAGCTGGTGCTACCGGAGGGGAGGCTGTTGCGAAATGAAAAATAAATTAAAAATTGGAGGCAATAATCTTTTATTGCTCATTACGATAGTTCTTTTTATTGTTATGTACGGAATAGGTTGTGTTATATATGAAGATAAAGGTTTCGGACATTTCCAGACATTGTTAAATCTTCTTATAACAAATGCAGGTCTTATATGTGTAGCCTGCGGTATGACCTGTGTAATGCTTACCGGAGGTATCGACATTTCGGTAGGTTCACTTGTCGGACTTGACTGTATGGTAATGGCATACGGCATGACAAATCTTAAATGGAGTCCGGTTGTTGCTATAGCGGTTGTATTGATAATCGGTCTTGTGTTTGGTGCCGTTCAGGGATTTCTTATCGGTGTGCTCGGCATCCAGCCATTTATTATAACAATGGCAGGTATGTTCTTTGCAAGAGGTATGATAGCCGTTATCACAACTGATATGGTAAACATTAGTAATGAAACATTTGCAAAATGGGCAGACTGGAAACTTCAGCTTCCATTTGGCGGTTACACTAATAGACACGGTGTTATGATGAACCCTTTCATCAGAATGCCTGTTATCATCGCACTTCTTGTAGTTGTCATAACATTCATAATCCTTAAATTCACAAAGTTTGGCCGTTCTCTTTACGCTGTAGGTGGAAGTGAATCATCAGCAAAACTTATGGGATTAAATGTTAAAAAGACAAAGATGAAAGCGTATATGTTATCTTCATTGCTTTGTTCTATCGGTGGAATATTATATTGTCTGAACAGTATGTGTGGATTCGTTGCACAGGCAAAATTCATGGAGATGGATGCCATCGCTTCATCAGTAATCGGTGGAACGCTTCTTACAGGTGGTGTCGGAAATGTTATCGGTACATTGTTCGGTGTACTTATCAAAGGTACTATTGATACACTTGTAAATACAAACGGAAAACTTCTTTCATCATGGTCAAGTATCGCAATATCAGCACTGCTTTGCTTCTTCATAGTTCTTCAGGCTGTATTTGCACTTGTTAAAGAGAAAAAGAAAGAGTGATGAATTTACAAACAGTAACAGAATAGTCTTTTTATAGCTGAACTGTTACTAAAAAACCATATTTTACTTGATTAAATGTTTTTTTTAAGGTATTATTAGTATGGTGTTAAGAAAAAACTAAATTATTTTAGGAAAAAATATCGAGAGGAAAAGGAGAAGTAGAATGGAAGTAAGAAATTATAAATTTTGGTTTTGTACCGGTTCACAGGATTTATATGGTGATGAGTGTCTCGCAAATGTAGCAGCTCACTCAAAACAGATTGTAGAGGCTTTAAATGCTTCAGGAAAACTTCCTTTTGAGGTTGTGTTAAAACCAACTCTTATTACAAATGAACTTATAAGAAAAACATTTAACGATGCAAATAATGACCCTGATTGTGCAGGTGTTATCACATGGATGCACACATTCTCACCTGCAAAATCATGGATATTAGGACTTCAGGAGTACAGAAAACCTTTACTTCATCTGCATACACAGTTCAATATGGAAATCCCATATGACACGATAGACATGGATTTCATGAATGAAAATCAGGCAGCACATGGTGATAGAGAGTACGGTCATATCGTATCACGCATGAAGATTGAGCGTAAGGTTGTTGTCGGACACTGGTCAGATGAGAAAGTACAGGAAAAGATTGGTTCATGGATGAGAACGGCAGTCGGTGTTGTTGAGAGCAGCCATATCAGAGTTATGCGTGTAGCTGACAACATGAGAAATGTTGCTGTTACAGAGGGTGACAAGGTAGAGGCTCAGCTTAAATTTGGCTGGGAAGTAGATGCTTATCCGGTAAATGAGATCGCAGATGCGGTAGCAGCAGTTTCAGAGTCAGATACAAATGCACTCGTCGATGAATATTATGATAAGTATGATATTCTTCTTGAGGGCAGAGATCCTGCAGAATTTAGAAAACATGTGGCAGTACAGGCTCAGATAGAAATCGGTTTTGAGAGATTTTTAAAAGAAAAAAATTATCAGGCAATCGTAACACATTTTGGAGACCTCGGTGCACTTAAGCAGCTTCCAGGACTTGCTATCCAGAGACTTATGGAAAAAGGTTACGGATTTGGAGCAGAGGGTGACTGGAAAGTTGCAGCAATGGTTCGCCTTATGAAAGTCATGACAGCAGGCATGAAAGATGCAAAAGGAACATCGATGCTTGAAGATTATACATATAATCTCGTACCGGGTAAAGAGGGAATACTTGAAGCTCATATGCTTGAGATTTGTCCGTCAATCTCAGAGGGTCCTATCCAGATTAAGTGCCAGCCTCTTTCAATGGGCGACAGAGAAGATCCGGCAAGACTTGTATTTACATCGAAGAACGGCCACGGTATCGCAACATCACTTATCGACCTCGGAAACCGTTTCAGACTTATTATAAACGATGTAGAGTGCAAGCAGACAGAGAAGCCTATGCCTAAGCTTCCTACTGCAACAAACTTCTGGACACCTGAACCGGACCTTTATACAGGAGCAGAAGCATGGATACTTGCAGGTGGTGCACATCACACGGCATTTACATATGACCTTACTGCTGAGCAGATGTGTGACTGGGCAGCAATGATGGGAATAGAAGCAGTCGTTATAAATAAAGATACAAATATCAGAGATTTCAAGAGAGATCTTATGCTCGGTGATATTGTTTACCGTTAGAGAGCAGATAGTGTGGAATATATTATAATGCACGCTATGCACATAAAATGTGTGCAGAAGTAAAAATAATATGCTGCAGTACAAAAAAAGCAATACGCAGCATCAGTAGGTAAATACCATATAAATTATGACAAACAGACAAATAAAACAGCATAAAAGCAGGAGGAGAAAAGTTAATGAAAGATATAATTGAAAGTGGAAAGACAGCTCTTGGTATTGAGTTTGGTTCAACAAAGATAAAGGCAGTTCTTATCGACGAAAACAACAATCTCATTGCTACAAGCGGACACAAATGGGAAAACAAATATGAGAACGGTGTATGGACATACAGCCTTGATGACATCTGGTCAGGACTTCAGGACTGCTACAGCAAACTTGCCGCAACAGTTAAAGAAAAATATGACGCAGAGATAACAAAAATCGGTGCTATGGGATTTAGTGCAATGATGCACGGATATATGGCATTTGATAAAGATGATACTCTTTTAGTACCATTTAGAACATGGAGAAATACTATCACTTCTGAAGCTAGTGACAAGCTTACTGAGGTATTTGATTTCAATATTCCACAGAGATGGAGTATTGCACATCTTTATCAGGCAGTCTTAAATAAAGAAGCTCATGTTAAAGATGTAAATTTCTTTACAACGCTGTCAGGATATATCCACTGGCAGCTTACAGGAAAGAAAGTCCTCGGTGTAGGTGATGCATCAGGAATGTTCCCTATCGACAGCACAACAGGTGATTATGACGAGAATATGCTGGGTCAGTTTGATGAACTTGTTGCTCCGGAAGGATTTGCATGGAAAATTAAAGATATTCTTCCGAGTGTTCTCTCAGCCGGTGAAGACGCAGGTGTCCTTACGGAAGAGGGAGCAAAGAAACTTGATGTTTCAGGAAAACTTCAGGCTGGTACAAGAGTTTGCCCTCCGGAAGGTGATGCCGGAACAGGAATGGTGGCAACAAATAGTATTAAGGTAAGAACAGGTAATGTTTCAGCAGGAACATCAGTATTTGCAATGATAGTTCTTGAAAACAGACTTAAAAAAGCTTACAGACAGATTGATATGGTTACAACTCCTGTAGGAGATGCAGTAGCAATGGTACATTGTAACAACTGTACATCAGAGATAAACGCATGGGTTGACCTCTTTAGCGAGTATTCAAAACTCATGGGAATAGAAGTAGCTCCTGAGGAAATCTTTGATAAGTTATTTAAACAGGCATTACTTGCAGAAAAAGACGGCGGTGGAATCGTTGCTTATAACTACTTCTCAGGTGAGCATGTAACAGGATTTGAAGAAGGTCGTCCGTTACTCGTAAGAGAGACAAATGCAAAATTCAATCTTCCAAACCTTATGAGAGTTCAGCTCTACACGGCACTCGGTGCATTAAAGACAGGTCTTGACATTCTCTTTAAAGAGGAAAAAGTTGAGGTTGACTCAATCTTTGGTCATGGCGGATACTTTACTATAAAAGGTGTAGGTCAGAAAATTCTTGCAGGTGCCATCAACACTCCTGTATCTGTAATGGAGACAGCAGGCGAAGGTGGAGCATGGGGAATTGCAATTCTTGCATCATATATGGTAAACAAGAAAGACGGACAGTCACTTCAGGATTACTTAAGCAATGAAGTATTTGCAAACCAGCACGGTGAGGTTGTAGAACCTGACCCTGAGGATGTAAAAGGATTTGATGAATTTATCGAGAAATATACAAAGTGTCTTGCAATCGAGAGGGCAGCAGTAGAAAATCTCGAAAATACAAGATAGCAAAACCTTATAAAATATAATCTTAAATTTACTAACAGGCATGGCGGCAGATGTCAGGTTTGTGAGTGAATAGTGATAAGAGCTGCATATTGATATTAAAGTCGTGATATTATATTATAATATTGGACAGCTTGATATTGATATTGCAGCTCTTATTTTTGTGAGCTGGTATGTACTCTCGGTATCTCCTCAAAACGAGTCATTTCGGCTGGACTTTTGATATACTGTTTCCATTTTCTAATTGTAATACCGTGTACGTATACATACTTTGTATGTATTGCGAAAATGTCATTGTATATCAAAAATCCATCTCGAAATTCTTCGTTCAGAAGATTTAGAGAGCACATTGTTAAAAAACGGAGGATAAAATGAAAGTTATAGTTATGGATATGGACGGGACACTTTTAAATGATGATAAGAAAGTGACCGAATATACAAAAAATGTTTTGCGTGATATGAAAAAGAGAGGTATGCGTATCGGGATTGCGTCGGGCCGGCCGATAATAGGTGTAAAGAGAACAGTTGAAAACCTCGGTATCTCTGACCTAATTCAGTTTATGATCGCATCAAACGGTGCAGAACTTTTTGATGTGGAGGACAAAGAGAAAAAGGACTTTTATAAACTTGATGTTGATACGATATTTGAGATAATCGATGAGTATGAGCAGTTTGACTTAAATCCGTATGTGTATCAGGGGGAGGACTGTTATGCGGCAAGAAATGACTCGACAATAGAGAGAGCCGCAAGAAACAATCATCTTGGCATACATTTATGTGATATGAAAAAAGAAGTTACGACACCTCAGAGTAAATTAGTGTTAAGCACTCCGCCTGAAAAAATGGAGTCAGTTGAAAAGTTTTATGAGGAGCATAAATCTGAAAAATACCGTGCATTTAAATCGCAGGCTGATATGTTTGAATTTGTCCACCCTAAGCTGTCAAAGGTTTACGGTATCAGATATTATTGTGAAAAATACGGATATGATATATCACAGGTTGTGGCTTTTGGTGATACAACAAATGACCTTGAAATGGTGAGAGATTGTGGAACCGGTGTGTGTATGTGCAATGGAACAGATGATGTAAAAGCAGTTGCGGATATTATCACAACAGACAGTAATGACGAGGATGGGCTTGCAAAGACACTTAAGGAAGTAATAAATAATGTTAATTGGCTGTAAAGGAATTTAAGAAAAAAACCGAAATTTTAAATGGTACAAATATATAGATTTCAAAATGGCAGAGAAAGGGGTATAGATATGGTTTACATTAAAGCAAATAATGAGATAATAAAGGTTTATCAGAGCGTGATAACATCTAAGAAAGAGCGTGTGGAGTGGAACGGTGACATTGTAATAAGAAAAAATGCGATGATACTTGTCGGCAGACTTCGTTCTATGTATTTTGAACTCAGTTCAAGGAGGGTTTATTCAGATATTGAGGAATTTTCTCTTGACCCTGCCAAAGCATTTGAAATAAAAGATAATATACTTCTCACAAACATAATAAATATGATGTTATATCCTTTTGTAAAATGGGGAGCAATAAAAGGAATTAATGTTGCGAAAGACTATATGGTGCTCGCTGCTTTGTTTTCGCAGATTTTTAAGGAGATAGATGTTCAAACATATTTTACTAAGACGAGCATGAAATTTTTCAACGACGAAATTCAGATTACTTTTGAAGATGCGATGGAAAAATGTATTGAACATATTGAAGAACAGCGTGAAGATAGAGAGTTTTTGGAAAAGTTAGAAGGAAGTATTGAAGATAAAGACACGGGGAAAAATATTTTGCAAGATGACGGAGGTGCAGAAATATATAAGGGGTATACGAAGGATGGGCGTATAGTTAATATAAATCCGGAAAGAGGTATAAGGACAAAAGCAGGTCTTTGGCACAGTATTAGATGGATTATCGGAAGTTACGATTTTAAAAAGGAAAAATTTGATGAAGAATATGCAAATTCGCACAGGATAGGAAATAATTTTTACATGGTTCCATATAAGTGTCCGAAATGTGGGGAATTTCTTCATATGGTTGTTTTCCCTAGCGGAAAAGAGTATGTTATAGATACTGAAGAGGGAAAGGTCTATATTGCGAGAGCATATACCTGTGATAGTTGCAAAACATTTTATACGCCAAGCCCGGACAGACTTCTTAAAGAGGGGGATATATACATCCTTGATTTTGATAACGATGAGTATGCGGCGAGAGATTATGCACTGCTTTTAGGAAGAAAAGGTGCAAAGACGGCAAATTGCCACTTCAATGTGTATCAATCTGATTATAAAAGGGAGCTTTCCAGGGGTGAGAAAAGACTTAGTGAGGTATGCCAAGATATTGAACATCTCGCTAATTATGAACTTGAGACGCTAATCACAAAGATGGATGAGGGGTTCTTTTCTGACTATGAGAAAGAGAAATTTTATGCGACAATAGAGCAGGAACTTGAATATCGTGAGAAGATAAGAAAAAAGAAAATTAACGAGATTAGGAAAGAAGCAGAAGAAAGAAGAAAACTGGAAGCGAGTTTACGAGCCAAAGAGGCAGAAAATAATAAATATGATGGAGATGACAATATTAGTGATAATATTAAAGATGTGTTACAGGTTTACCAAAACATAAGTGAATATTACAATTTTTTGGAGGCGGCAGTAAACGAACAGGAGGAGAAAAATAAAGTATCCGAAAGAGATTATGGAGTCGAAGACAATACAAATAGTGGTTTAAATTTAGAAGACGGATTACAGAAAAATAAGGCAGAAGCTGATAATAAAAAAGATGGAAGTAATTTAGGCAAAAACGATATAGCCGGCGAAAATATTACTGCGGGAGATGGTTATTATGATGAGAATATAAGTGATGGCACAAAAAAAGACATATTAAACGGCGGTTTGGAAAATAGTATTGAAAGTGGAGAGGACAGGGTAGTTTCTAATAGTGACGGAGAAAAAGATAATTATGCTGCAAATTCAGAAAACGGTATTGAAAAAGAAAAAGCAGGGGATAATACAGGAACTGTAGAACAAAGATATAATGAGGGTGGCACTGACAAGGTGATAAGGTGTCCGTCACTCTATGATGTGCTTATAGATATGGGCAGGACGGCAAAATATTCAGAGATAGTTGAGTATATAAAAAAGGTTAAAAGGTCAGAAGGTGAGGAGCAGAAAAAACTTCATTGTTTGGATGTACTTACAAAAATGTGTAAAACGGCGGCAAAAAAAGAGGTAGAGTATATAGTATCTCATCTTCCGGAAAATATAAACTTTGACAGATATAAAAGAACAAAAGAAAAACTGATGACTTACATGGAGATAGATGTTAGTCCGTATATCAAGATTGTTGATACAAAGCGTGATAAAGTTGAGTTTGATGAATTAAATAAGCTTGTAGAGGGTGTTGACAGAAATAACAGAAATGAATTGCTCGATGTGATGGAAAAGATAAAGAACGGAGAGTATGAGAAACGAAATTCGGACAGATTTGTCGAGGGACTGAGAAAGCGTGTATATGCTATGGATGAGGCAAAACTCAGAGGTATATGTCCAAATCCTGAGTACATAACATTTGACGAGGGACTCAAGGCGATAAAAGAGATAGAGGAGGGAATTTTTCTGCCTGAACTTAAATCAAATATGCTGCAGCTTATAGACAAGAAACTTACAGCATTAAAGACGGAGGAATGTGAACTTCTTGTAAGAAAACTGAAGCGTGAACTTGACGGAAAAATATCCAATACATCAAAAATTCATTTTTATGATATAAGAAAAATGAGAGATGGAGAAAGTAATGACAAAGAATCTTCATTTGTTAAAGTTGCAATAAGTACATACGCATATGCGGCAGAAAAATATGAGTATCCCATCATAATATGTGATTCTTCGCTGTTTGGCAGTGGAAAAGAGGGCTTTATAGTCACACCTGATCATATATTCTACAAGGGTTTTATAAAATCAGGTTCAGTAGATGTAAAAAAAATAAACGGCATATTTTCTCAAAAAAATGGACTTGTGATGTTACATATGGAGAAAGGCTGTATAAAGATGCCGTGCACTCTCAGTAAAAATGATGAAAAAAACCTGGCGGAAGTGCTGACATCATTTGTTGATTATCTTAAATTAAAGCCGGAGTCAAGAAGTATTAAGTATATGTCAAAACAGGAACACAAGGTAAAGTGCTGCTATCGCTGTGGTCATATATTTAGGGACGGAAATATTTGTCCAAAATGCGGCAGCAGCTTTAACAGCTAGTGTACTTACCTGCCGGCTTAAAGCTAAATAACATAGGGTAAGTTTTCAGTCGGCAGGACGGGAAATGAGTTGTATCGGTAAATAGGTAAAAAAGCCTGCAATCGGTTGACAATCGTCATGAATATGGTACAATGTAGTAATAAAAACTACATAAGATAGAGGTTGGCACAAAGATATTTAGAAATAGAAAAGACCGACCGGTATCATAGAAAGATATATTTGTTACTGTTCGAGCCTGAATTTGAACAGCAGCAGATTAAAAGACGGAGGATTTGCCATGGATTATCAGTTAATCAGCGACAGCTCATGTGATCTTGAGCAGAGTTTAAGAGAAAAGTATGACATAGAGGTAGTACCTTTTTATATATCATTTGATGAGGAAAATTATCAGAAAGAAGTTGAAGAGATAGCGATAGATGATGTTTACAGGAAAATGGTGGATTTTCCTAAGCAGTATCCTAAAACATCACTTCCTTCTGTTCAGAATTATGTGGATGCATTTACTCCTCATGCAAGGGAGGGCAGAGCGGTTATCTGTATATGTATTACTACTTCATTAAGCGGCTCGTACAATTCAGCTTGCAATGCAAAAGAGATTGTCTGCGAAGAGTATCCTGATGCAAAGATAACAGTTATCAATTCACTTGGGGCAACCGTACTTCAGGGACTTTATGTAATTCAGGCAGCAAAGCTGAAACAGTCCGGAGCTTCTTATGATGAAGCAGTAGAAAAACTTACATCAAAGGAGTATCTTTCAACAGGACGGATATTCTTTACTGTGGGAAATACGGATTATCTTAAACATGGTGGAAGAATAGGAAAAGTGGCAAGCGTTGCTTCAAGTGCACTTAACTTAAAACCTATAATAACACTTAAAGACGGCTCGATAGATGCATCAGGAATTGCCAGAAGCCGTAAAAAATCAATAGCAAAAACGTATGAGCTGTTAAAAAATTATTTTGCTGAAAATGGTGAAGATCCTAATAACTATGTTTATAGGGTGGGATATGGATATGACAGAGAGGAAGGACTTGAATATAAAAAAGAGCTTGATGAGGTTATGCGTGGTCTGGGACTTAAAGAGGAGACAGGAATAGCTCATATAGGTGCAACGATATGTGTTCACACAGGACCTTATGCGATAGGAGTCGGTCTTATAAAAAAGATACAGAATTGATTTCAGTATATATACGAAATACCTTATATTTACAGGGCTGAACTGATGGAAATATCGTATTTTTTGTTATGAATATGTATGTGTGAAAAATACAGGATGCCGTAAATATACAGTATAATGGAGATTAACGAGATTGTATTTTGAATGTATAGTGGTATAATATAAATATAAGAGAGATCTGTTACCTAAGTGCTGGAGAGACAACTTAGGCAACAGCTTTTTTGATAACAAGGTACATAATATGCTAAAAGTAAACAAAAGGAGTGATTTTTATGGAAGAAAATAATATTCAAAAATCAGGGCAGATTAAAGAAAAACAGAGTGTAAAATACCGATTAAAGAAAAATGTGGCATATGTGACTAATCTTACAAGCATTGCAGCATTGGTTGCCATAATTGCTTTACTGATAGTAGGTAAACAGTACAGTAATGCATTGACAAGTTATGGTTTTATACAGGGTGATATAGGAAAGGCAATGACGGTACTTGCCGGTTCACAGAGCTCGGTAAGAGCGACTATCGGATATCTTGATGAGAGTGCCATAAAAGACCAGAAGAATCGGTACAAACAGAAAAGAGAAAAGTTTGATAAATACTTTAAGAATATTGAAGTTAATCTTCATTCAAGCAAGGAAAAAAGCCTTTATTCCTCAGTATCTTCTCTTGCAGATGAGTATTGGACTCTGGCTGATAAAATTGTTGAAGAAGGTGCCACGACAGATTCAAAACTTTCACAGGATGCACAGACACATGAGATAAATAAACTCTCACCTAAGTATGATGAGATATACAGCAACATGGGATCTATCATGGATTATGAAGTTGCACTGGGAAACAGTACAAAAGAGATGCTTTCTATCATTGAGATAGTTACTGTAGTTGTAGTTATCATTGTTATGGTAGTTGCAAGAATCCAGTCAACAAGAAAGAGCGAGAAATTTGCAGAGGGTATTCAGGTTATACTCCGTGCGACATCACAGCGTCTCACTAAACTCGCAGAAGGTGATTTCGAGACACCATTCCCTAAGAGCGATTATGAAGATGAATTTAACGATATGATAAGAGATTCAGAGGGGATATCAGAAGACCTCAAGAAGATAATAAAAGATATTGAGAATATACTTGGAAGTATGTCAGTCGGAAATTTTGTGGTTCAGTCAGAATGCAGAGAACGCTATAAGGGAACATTTAATGATATCATTGTAGCCATGAGAGGTCTTCGTGACCAGATGGTAGAGACGCTCCAGAATGTTGATGATGCAGCAGTTCAGGTTTCAGCAGGTTCAGACAATCTTGCACAGTCAGCACAGGCACTTGCAGAAGGTGCTACAGACCAGGCAGGAGCTGTACAGGAACTTACATCTACTATTGCAAATATCACGGCAAGTGCAGAGCAGAGTGCTCAGAATCTTATCGAGTCACATCAGCAGGCAAGAGAATATGCAAGACAGGCAGATGAGGGGCGTCAGCAGATGAAAGATCTTGCAGTTGCGATGAAACGCATCACAGATACATCAAAACAGATTGAAAACATTACGACGCAGATAGAAGATATAGCATCACAGACAAACCTTCTTTCACTTAATGCATCTATCGAGGCAGCAAGAGCAGGTGAAGCCGGAAAAGGATTTGCAGTTGTTGCAGATGAGATTAGAAAACTTGCAGAGCAGAGTGCTTCATCAGCAGTTAATACACGTGAACTAATCGAGGGTGCTTTAAAAGAAATCGACGAAGGTAATGTTGCAAGTAAAAATGCAGAGGAAGCACTTAAGAGTGTTATTGACGGTATCGAGAGTATTGCAGAAACATCAAAACAACTCAGCGAAGAGTCAAAACAGCAGGCAGAAGCTATGGAACAGGCTGAGATTGGTGTAAACCAGATATCAGAGGTTGTACAGTCTAACTCAGCGGCAGCAGAGGAAACATCAGCAACAAGCGAGGAGCTTTCTGCACAGGCTGATACATTGAAAGGACTTATAGGTAAATTTATTCTTAACTAATGGCAATTTATAATATATAGTAACAGGACTTTAGAGTTGTTCATGGAGATATGTTCATGTAAAAAGGATTGATGCAGATGCCGTTGCTGATGTAAATATGTTTCTTTCATATGATGAGGAAGAAATAGGCAGATATATGACGACAAATTATGTTTGTATAAAGAAAGGTCTTTCCGTAAGGCAGGCAATGAGCGAGCTTGTCCGTCAGGCAGGTGATTCCGATGTTCTTCCGTAAAATAAAGATTGACCCGGCAGTAGCATCAGGACCACTTATCACAACGGTAAATGATCTTGTGGCAGTTGTAACTTATTATGGTCTTGCGTATATTTTTCTGATACAATTATGATATAGTGTAATAAAGAACATAATTATTGTTTACAGTTAAAGTGCGACTAATAGCAGAATAGATAAGATACCGAGAGCACCTTTAAGTTGAGAGAGGGAAAAAATTGACATTACAGCAGTTAAAATATGTGACAATAGTTGCCGAGACCGGTACGATTACCGAGGCAGCAAACAGATTGTATATCTCGCAGCCAAGTCTCACAAGTGCGATACATGAACTTGAAAAAGAAATGAACATCATTATCTTTAACAGAACGAACAAAGGCATAAATATCACAAAAGAGGGCAGGGACTTTTTGGGATATGCCAGACAGGTATTGGAGCAGGCGGCAATACTTGAGGATAAATATAAGAAAAATGCAGGCGGTAAAAAACAGTTCTGTGTATCAACCCAGCATTATTCATTTGCAGTAAATGCATTCGTAGACCTTATCAAAAAGTATGGTCAGGATGAGTATGATTTTTCATTGAGAGAAACACAGACCTATGAGATAATCGAGGATGTTGCCAAAATGAGGAGTGAGCTTGGAATTTTATTTTTAAATGACTTTAATGAAACGGTCATAAATAAGATACTGAAATCGAATGAACTTAAATTTACGCAGTTGTTTATTGCAAAGCCTCATGTATTTATAAGCAGAAAGCATCCGCTCGCAGAAAAAACGATAATAACAAATGATGAGCTTGAGATGTATCCGTATCTCTCATTTGAACAGGGTGAGCACAATTCATTTTATTTTTCAGAGGAAATCTTTTCAGCATCGGAGAGAAAGAAAAATATACGGGTAAGAGACCGGGCAACGCTTTTTAACCTGCTGATAGGACTAAACGGATATACCGTTTGCAGTGGCGTGATAGACAAGAAGCTAAATGGTAAGGATATTATAGCTGTTCCGCTTGCGGATGAGGGAGATATGCGTATCGGTTATATTATGCATAAGAAAGGGATGTTAAGCAGACTTGGGGAAACTTATCTGGAGTCGCTTGGGAAATACTTAACAATGTCAGGAAAGTAGCACAACGGATTATGACTATTGTTTGCTGTTAAAATTAAGAGCTATATTCTATTTTGAAAATAGAGTATGGCTTTTTTTGATGCAGCTATTTGAAAAAATATGATT
This sequence comes from Clostridium sp. AM27-31LB, assembly GCF_003480745.1. Lineage (NCBI taxonomy): Bacteria > Bacillati > Bacillota > Clostridia > Eubacteriales > Clostridiaceae > Clostridium > Clostridium sp. AM27-31LB. The sequence goes on from NZ_QUJS01000001.1 coordinate 299,534, forward strand.
ATATCTATCATGTTTATGTTTGTAAAATGTTATTCATATTGATATTTAAAAATTTAGTGGAATGGAGTAAGATTTTTTTGATATAGTTTTAAACTATGGCTAACCTGTTTTTTTATGTATTATACGATTGGCGGAAATTTAATTATAATGAATTTGTTTTTGAAATAAGAAATAGTAAAGATTAGTTTTTATTAAAATTAGGATAAGTTGAAAAGCAAAAAACATTAATACAAAAATGGAGGGTTGAGATGAAAACATCAGTTATAGGTTTCCCGAGAATCGGAACATTAAGAGAACTTAAATTTGCTTCAGAAAAATATTTTAGAAAAGAGATTAGTGAGGAGCAGCTTAAAGAAACAGCAAAAGAACTTAGAAAAACACATTGGAATATGCAGAAAAATGCAGGAATTGATTTTATTTCAAGCAATGATTTTTCGTTTTATGACACCGTGCTTGACACGGCAGTATTGTTAAATATAATTCCTAAAAGATACAAAGAACTTGATTTGTCGGAAATTGATACATATTTTGCAATGGCAAGAGGTTATCAGGGAGAACACGGTGATGTAAAAGCACTTGCGATGAAAAAATGGTTTAACACAAATTATCATTATATAGTGCCTGAGACAGAGGATGACACGAAGATAAAATTGTCGGGTGACAAACTTTGGAATGAGTATGCAGAGGCAGATGAATTTGGCATCGAAACAAAGCCGATGCTCACAGGTGCGTACACAATGTTAAAACTTTGCAGATATACGGGAAATAAATCTGAAAAAGATTATGTATGTGACATAATAGCGGCATATAAAGAACTGTTACAGACTTGCGGTAAAAAGCAGATAGCATGGGTACAGTTTGACGAGCCGGCACTTGTACTTGATATGGATGATAGTGACAAGGCATTATTCCATCAGATTTATGATGAACTGCTTGCTGTTGAAACAGATACGAAAGTTTTATTGCAAACTTATTTTGGGGATATTCGTGATATTTATGAGGAAGTCATAAATATGCCGTTTGCGGGAATAGGTCTTGATTTCATTGAGGGAAAGCAGACTTGTGACCTTGTTTCTAAATACGGTTTTCCAAAGGATAAGGTACTTTTTGCCGGAGTTGTAAACGGTAAGAATATCTGGAAAAATCATTATGATAAGACATTGAAAGTGTTAAGTGGGCTGAGAGAAAAGGGTATCGATACAGTAATATCAACATCATGTTCACTTCTTCATGTGCCATATACATTGGGAAATGAAGAAAAACTTTCAAAAGAATATACGGCTTATTTTTCATTTGCAAAGGAGAAACTTGTTGAGCTTAGTGAACTTGGAAAACTTGCTGACAGTAAAAATTATGCTGAATATGATATATTTGAGAAAAATCATAAGCTTTTCAGTGGCAGCAGGGATTGCACAAATAAAGATGTAAGAAATCGTCTTTCTAAAGTATGTGAGTCCGATTATGTAAGACTTCCAAAGAGAAGTGAGCGTCAGAAAATTCAGAAAGAAGAATTTAAACTTCCGAAGTTCCCGACAACCACGATAGGATCATTTCCTCAGACAAAAGATGTGAAAGCAAACCGTTCAGCATTTAAGAGAGGGGAAAAGACAGAGCAGGAATATGTTGATTTTAATAAGAAAAAAATTGCCGAATGTGTAAAATGGCAGGAAGAAATAGGCATTGATGTACTTGTTCACGGTGAGTATGAGCGAAATGACATGGTAGAATATTTTGGTGAGTCACTCGGCGGATTTTTGTTCACACAGAAAGCGTGGGTGCAGTCCTATGGTACAAGATGCGTGAAACCACCTATCATATGGGGAGATGTACATAGAAATAAACCTATAACAGTAGAATGGTCGGTTTATGCACAGTCCCTCACAAAGAAGATTATGAAAGGTATGCTCACGGGACCTGTTACGATACTTAACTGGTCATTCCAAAGAGAAGATATTTCAATAAAAGACTCAATATCACAGATTGCATTAGCAATAAGAGATGAAGTGCTCGACCTTGAAGCAAACGGCATCAAAGTTATACAGATAGATGAAGCAGCTTTAAGAGAAAAACTTCCGCTTAGAAAAACTGACTGGTATAAGGAATATCTCGATTTTGCGATACCTGCATTCCGTCTTACCCACAGTGGTGTAAAGCCTGAAACACAGATACACACGCATATGTGCTACAGTGAGTTTACGGACATAATCCCGGCAATTGACGATATGGATGCGGATGTTATAACATTTGAGGCATCACGCTCAGACCTTTTGATACTCGACTCGCTCAGAGAAAACAATTTTGAGACGGAAGTAGGACCGGGAGTATATGACATTCATTCACCGAGAGTTCCGTCAGTTGAGGAGATAACCAATGTATTAAAGATAATGCTTACAAAAATAGACAGTGATAAACTCTGGGTAAATCCTGACTGCGGATTAAAGACAAGAGGAATGAAAGAGTCGGACGCAAGCCTTAGAAATATGGTTTGTGCGGCGAAGAAGATAAGGGAAGAAGCGTAAGAAAAAAGGATGGAAACTTTGAAAATATAGCTGAGTTGGTGTGTCAGTTTTCAATAACAAAAATTGAAAAAATGTCATATTTTTTAAGAATGAAAAATAATACCTAAGAATATACTTGTAATAGCTGAGTTGGTGTGTTATAATTAAGTCAGCTAGAAAGATTGATAATAGTGTCATACTGACACAAAAACAAACCCCCTGTAAGTTCGCACCTTATAGGGGGTTTTTCTTGTTTTGATAGAGCAGTCGAGCATCTGCTAGGTTAGTTGTCATTAAAAAATGCTATCTAGCCATTTGCAAATATAGTAGCTGATTATATTTGCCATAATAGCATTAAAGATTGATAATAACATACTGACACCTCCTCTCTGCTGTCAGATTGGAGAGTGACAACAGTAATAGTATATCAGATGCAGACAAAAAATGACAATTATTATGTAAAAATATTTCGTTGAACGAAATGTTTGCGTATAACGATAAATCAAGAAATATTGTGGGAAAGGAAGATATTGTTAAGGAAGAAAATGAAAAAATTCTTAAAGAAGAAAATATAAAGCGTATTGTGAAAATGATTAGCAAAAGTTACTCAAAAGAAGAAGTTTTGGAACTTGCTTATACGGAAGAAGAATATGAGGAAGCTGAAAAAGGACTGTTTGCAACAGTATAGTGTATGTGAGGTTGAAGATAACACCAGCAGTGAGAGTCGCTTGCGGAACTCTCTGTTGGCGTTTATAATGGAAGATGGTTACAGATAAATATCCGACGCATCGTATTGGGTGTTTGTTTTTATATTATATTGAGGGGGAAAGTTTATGCGCAAAGTAAGTATAGGAAAACAGGATTATGAATCGTTAATAAAATCAGGCTGTTTTTATGTAGACAAAACATATTTTATAAAAGAATGGTGGGAGTCACAGGATGATGTAACACTTATCACCCGTCCGAGAAGATTTGGAAAAACATTGAATATGAGTATGTTAGAATGTTTTTTCTCAAACAAATATGCAGGCAGAGGTGATTTGTTTGAAGGATTGTCAATATGGAATGATGAAAAATACAGGCAGCTTCAGGGGACATATCCGGTGATATTTATTAGTTTTGCGGAAATCAAGGCAAATAATTTTAAAGATACAAAAAATGACATGGTATCAGTTATAAACGATATCTACAAACAACATTCATATCTTCTTGAAGATGATATGTTGACAGATGCCGAAAGAAATTTATTTAGACAGCTTGATAATTATTCAAATAACACAAATGTAAATAAAGATATATCAAATGAGACAATATACAGGGCGGTTAAAAATCTTGCGGCAATTTTATATAGAAAATTTGAGAAAAAAGTGATTATTCTTCTTGATGAGTATGATACACCGATGCAGGAGGCATATGTAAACGGATATTGGAATGAGCTGGTTTCATTTACGAGAAGCTTTTTTAATGCAACATTTAAATCAAATCCATATATGGAATGTGCGGTAATGACTGGAATTACAAGAGTATCTAAGGAAAGTGTGTTTTCTGATTTAAATAATTTAAAAGTGATAACTGTTGAAAGTGATGAGTATTCAGGTGTATTTGGTTTTTCGGAAGAAGAAGTATTCTTGGCATTGGATAATTTTAATCTGTCAGATAAAAAGCAAATAGTAAAAGAGTGGTATGATGGATTTACATTTGGAAAACAAAAAGATATTTATAACCCGTGGTCGATAATCAATTTTTTGGAAAATAAAAAAATTGACACTTATTGGGCGGATACAAGTTCAAATTCACTTATAGACCATTTAATGAAAAAATCAGTTCCGGAAATTAAGGAATTGATGGAATTATTATTAAAAAGAGAAAGTATAGAGGTTACATTTGATGACCAGATAGTTTTTAATCAACTTGATAAAAATAAGAATGCGATATGGAGTCTGCTCGTGGCAAGCGGCTATCTTAAAATAGATTATGTAGAGTATAAGGGATTGCTTTTGAAACCATGGTATCATATCAGTATAACAAATCTGGAAACGATAAGTATGTTTGCGAATATGTTTGCAGGATGGTTTGAAAATCCGGATGCGAGATATAGTGATTTTGTTAAGGCATTGTTGAATGGAAACATAAAAGAAATGAATTATTATATGAATAAGGTAGCTTTGGCAACATTCAGCTATTTTGATACAGGGAAAAATCCATCCGGAACATCGGAACCGGAAAATTTAGCCTCATGCTACGACTGTAAGGGAGTAGCTAATGGCTCAAGTTTGAACGATAGTTCAAACTTGTATGCGATGACTAGGCAGTCATCGCGTTTTTACCACGGATTTGTTTTAGGTCTTATTGTGGAACTTAGTGACAGCTACGAAGTAAAATCAAACCGTGAAAGTGGTTTTGGGAGATATGATGTCATGATAGTTCCACAGGACAAAAGCAGCGTGGCAATGGTATTGGAATTTAAAGTGCATGAACCTGACGAAGAAAAAACACTTGAAGAAACCGTGGCATCATCATTAGCACAGATTGAAGAAAAGAAATATGATGCAGAGCTGATAAATGCCGGAGTAAAAAAAGAAAATATTAGACATTACGGATTTGCATTTGAAGGAAAGAAAGTGCTGATAGGTACGGATGAACAGAGATAGAAATAAATTAAATATAATAAATATGATATTAAAAGTGAAACAAGGGAATCAAAAAATACTGCTTATGTAGCATCTAAAGATGAAGCAATGTTCTCAGCAGGCAGTTCAGATACCTAAAGGATTGAAAAAGAGTAAGATACCTAAAAATGCATTTGCAGGGTGTAGGAAAAAGCCAAAGATAAAAGTGGTTAAATGATTTACAAAATTGAAGAGAACTACAATTACGCTTGGGGTAGGGACTTACATGAGAGATTGTGAGTTAATAATGATTGATAAGACAGAGAGTTCCGCTTGCACAACTCTCTGCTGGCGTTTATAATAAAAGATAGTTACAGTTAAAAATCCGACGCATCGTATTGGGTGTTTGTTTTTTATTATATTGAGGGGGAAAGTTTATGCGCAAAGTAAGTATAGGAAAACAGGATTATGAATCGTTAATAAAATCAGGCTGTTTTTATGTAGACAAAACATATTTTATAAAAGAATGGTGGGAGTCACAGGATGATGTAACACTTATCACCCGTCCGAGAAGATTTGGAAAAACATTGAATATGAGTATGTTAGAATGTTTTTTCTCAAACAAATATGCAGGCAGAAGTGATTTGTTTGAAGGATTGTCAATATGGGATGATGAAAAATACAGGCAGCTTCAGGGGACCTATCCGGTGATATTTATTAGTTTTGCGGGTGTAAAACAAAATAATTATTTAGACACAGTTAAAAAAATAAAAAAATGCATTGTTGAATTGTATAATAAATATGACTATATAATAAAAAGTGATATTTTTAATAACAACGAAAAAGAATTATATGCACTTGTAAAAGATACTATGGATGATGTTACTGCACAGGGAGCATTAAATACTCTTTCAAACTATTTGAGTAGATATTATAAAAAGAAAGTTATAATTCTTTTTGACGAATATGATACTCCGATGCAGGAGGCATATGTAAACGGATTTTGGAATGAACTTGTTGATTTTATACGAAGTTTGTTTAATTCAACTTTTAAAACAAACCCGTATTTAGAGCGTGCGGTAATGACAGGAATTACCAGGATTTCCAAGGAGAGTATTTTTTCAGACTTAAACAATCTTAATGTGATTACAACTACAAATGACGAATATAATACAAGTTTTGGCTTTACGGAAAATGAAGTTTTTGCGGCATTGGATGAGGCAGGTTTGTCGGAGAAAAAGGATGATGTGAAGCTGTGGTATGACGGTTTTACATTTGGAAAGCACAAGGATATATATAATCCGTGGTCGATTACAAATTATCTTGACAAGAAAGAGTTTAAGACATATTGGGCGGACACAAGTTCTAATAGTCTTGTCGGCAAACTTATTCAAAGAGGTTCACCGAAAATAAAGAAAGCCATGGAAAAACTTTTAAATGGAGAATATATAACAGTTGGAATTGATGAACAGATAGTGTTTGACCAATTAGATAACGACGAGGATGCGATATGGAGTCTTTTATTGGCAAGTGGTTATCTGAAAGTAGACAGCATGGACATTTGTGTAAGCACAGGAGAGCAGAAATATGAACTGAGTCTTACAAACTTAGAAGTCCGTGTTATGTTTCAGAAATTGATAAAAGGCTGGTTTATGACAGGAGATGATTCGTCAAATGAATTTATAAGTGCATTGATAGACGGTGATTTAGAAGCAATGAATTACTATATAAATGAAATTACATTAAATGTATTTAGTAGTTTTGATGTTGCAGGAAAGGATGAATCAAGAATACGCCCAGAAAATTTAGCCTCATGCTACGACTGTAAGGGAGTAGCTAATGGCTCAAGTTTGAACGATAGTTCAAACTTGTATGCGATGACTAGGCAGTCATCGCGTTTTTACCATGGTTTTGTATTGGGACTTATGGCAGGTCAGAGAAATACTTACATTATAAAATCAAACCGTGAAAGTGGTTTTGGTCGTTATGATGTTATGATGATTCCAAAGCAAAGCACAAGTGAAAGTGGAAAGAAACTTCCGGCGATTGTGCTTGAGTTTAAAGTAAAAAGAGACAGCGAAAAATCACTTGAAGAAGCAGTTGAGGCAGCTTTAAAGCAGATAGAAGAAAAAAGATATGATGAAGAAATCTTAGCACTTGGTATAGAAAAAGAAAGAATAAGGCATTATGGATTTGCATTTGAGGGGAAAAAAGTGCTTATAGGGCGATGGACATATGGAGGAAAGAAAAATGAACTCACAGATAAATATAAGAGCAGCTAAGATAGAAGATGCTGCAAGATTACTTGAGATATACAGTTATTATGTAAAAGAAACAGCAATCACTTATGAGTATGAAGTGCCGTCGCTTGACGAATTTAAACAAAGAATTTCGCACACGCTTGAAACACATCCCTATATTGTTGCGGAGTCAGATGGAGAAATCATCGGATATGCTTATGCCGATAAATATCATCCGAGAGCTGCATATAGCTGGGATGCGGAGACGACTATATATCTTGACAATAATTTTAGGGGAAACGGTGTTGGCAGAAAACTGTATTCATATCTTGAGGAAATCTTAAAGGCACAGGGGTTTGTAAAAGCAATCGCACTTATCACACCGCCTATGACAGAAGCGGACAACGATGTTTACAGAAGCGTGCATTTTCATGAAAATATGGGATATAAACTTTCGGGCAGACTCACATACAGTGGTTACAAATTTGGTAGGTGGTTTGATACGGTAACTATGGATAAGATGTTGTGTGAGCCACATGAAAATATGGAGTCTGTAAAAGCATTTGATGAGGTCAGGGGAAAGTTTGGGATATAAGATGAAAGACAGGGAATAGTATAAACGAAAAAATCATTGACAATCCCCCAGCCACCATTATATAATCAACTTAGTTATGCAAATGCGACGACGGAGAGAAGTAGCATGATTTATCGTTCAAAGCGAGCGAAGGACGGTGAGAGCTTCGCAAAGTGAATTCATGTGAATAACACTCTATCAGCAGCGAACTGAACACAGCCTGCCGTATGCAGCAGATTGAAATCATTATCGGACATAAGTATTGTATTGATAAGGTTTCATACTGTATATAAGGTTTGTCAGTAGGGGAGCCGTAAGCTGCACGACAGACAGCATATGAGTGACTGACAAGACAGTAATTCGGGTGGTACCGCGGACAATAATATGTTCGTCCTGAACTTTTTAGTTTGGGGCGGACTTTTTTATGTTATAGGAAACTTTTCGTTTCCTATAACATAAAAAACACTCCGTGAGGATGTGCATTCCGCTCAAGTACGAAAGAGTCGCAAGCGGCTCTTTATCCCTGTCTGATTTATATACTGTCTGAACTATTTAGTTATTTGCAAAACTATTTTTTAAATTTAATCTGCCTGTACAGATACAATAAATAATGTTAGACGGCATTTTGTCGCCGTCAGCACTTAGTCAGCGTTTTTGGCTGACTTATGTACTGCTACCGGTGACAATATAGCGGGAGCGTGCCGGCGGTATTATATATTGTATCTGTACAGGCATCAAAGAGTAAAGTAAGTTTTGCAAAGACCTGTTTTTTAGGAGGTAAAAATGAACGTAGGAAACATTTATCGTGACAAAACATTAAACGACATTGGCGAGAGCAATGTCGGTGAAACATTAAGACTTGCCGGATGGGTAGAAAATATCCGTGACCACGGCGGTGTATCATTTGTTGACCTTAGGGATATGTACGGTGTTATGCAGGTTGTTATGCGTGACACAAAACTTCTCGATGGTATAAGCAAAGAGGACTGTATCTCAGTTGAGGGTGTCGTAGAGCACAGAGATGAGGAGACATACAATCCAAAGATACCGACAGGAACTATCGAGCTTGAAGCACACAAGGTAGAAGTTCTTGGCAGAGTTTACAGACAGCTTCCTTTTGAGATTATGACATCAAAAGAGACAAGAGAGGATGTTCGTCTTAAATACCGTTATCTTGACCTTAGAAATGCAAAGGTTCGTGACAATATGATTTTTAGATCAAATGTTATAAGTTTTCTTCGTCAGAAGATGACAGACATGGGATTTTTAGAAATTCAGACACCTATCCTTTGTGCTTCATCACCTGAGGGTGCAAGAGATTATATCGTGCCATCACGCAAATTCAAAGGTAAATTTTATGCATTGCCACAGGCACCACAGCAGTACAAGCAGCTTCTTATGGTGTCAGGTTTTGACAAGTATTTCCAGATAGCACCTTGTTTCAGAGATGAGGATGCGAGAGCAGACCGTTCACCGGGAGAGTTCTACCAGCTCGATTTTGAGATGAGCTTTGCAACACAGGAAGATGTATTTAAGGTTGGTGAGGAAGTCCTCACGGCAGCATTTGAGAAATTTGCACCTGAGGGATATGAAGTTACACAGGCACCATATCCTATCATCAGCTACAAACAGGCAATGCTTGAGTTTGGTTCAGACAAGCCTGACCTTAGAAATCCGCTCCGCATTGTCGATGTTACAGATTTCTTCCAGAGATGCACATTTAAGCCGTTCCACGGAAAGACAGTCCGTGCGATAAATGTCCATGCAAAACTTTCAAAAGGACAGCATGAGAAACTTCTCAAATTTGCACAGTCTATCGGAATGGGTGGACTTGGTTATCTTGAAGTTCTTGAAGATAAGTCATATAAGGGACCTATCGACAAATTTATTCCTGATGACATGAAACAGGAAATTGCTGATATAGCAGGACTTACACCGGGAGATACAATCTTCTTTATCGCAGACAGAGAAGCACAGGCAGCTCTTTATGCAGGACAGATTCGTACAGAGCTTGGAAATAGACTTGACCTTATCGAGAAGAACAGCTACAGATTTTGCTATATAAACGACTTCCCAATGTATGAGTATGACAATGAGGAGAAGAAATATATCTTTACTCACAATCCATTCTCAATGCCACAGGGCGGACTTGAAGCATTAAACACAAAAGAGCCGTCAGAAATCCTTGCATACCAGTATGACATTGTATGTAACGGTATCGAGCTTTCATCAGGAGCAGTCCGCAACCATGACCTCGACATAATGGTTAAGGCATTTGAAATCGCAGGCTATACAGAGGAAGACTTAAAGGAAAAATTCGGAGCACTCTACAATGCATTCCAGTTTGGAGCACCACCACACGCAGGAATGGCACCGGGAGTAGACCGTATGATAATGCTTCTTCGCAACGAGGAAAACATCCGTGAGATAATACCATTCCCGATGAACGGAAATGCACAGGATCTTATGTGTGGTGCACCAAACGAAGTAAGCGAGCAGCAGCTTAGAGAAGTGCATATAAAAGTAAGACAATAAATATGATATGTGATAAGATACTGCTGATAAAATATAGGATTACACAGTTATGTAATTCTGAGTAAAATAACAGATTTTTGAGAAAAAATATTTATTACATTTTTGATTTGTGTTGTGCAGAAGCATAGCAGCATGGAATGTGTAAAGTAAAGAAACAGAAAAAAGCCATATTGTAAATATAATTTTTATATTTGCAATGTGGCTTTTTTTGTTACTGGGATTATCTGTAAGTGTGCTATAATTTAAAAAGTAGAGAGCTGTGTATGAATATTGAAAATAAAAAATGTAACACAATGGATAGTGTGTTACATTTTTGTTTACATAACATTTATCGGCAGTCAGATTAGATACTTTAGCTTTTTTAAAAAATTTTTGAAAATTGTTAATAGCTCAGCTATAAAAAATAATTGAAAGGATGGATTATTGAAATGAAACTTACTCAGCCTATTCGTGATATTGTGGAATTAGATAAGATTAAGAAATATTATTGCGATGTTAAGCCAAATAAAAGAAATTATCTTCTTATTGTATGCGGACTTAATACCGCTTTGCGTATTTCTGATATTTTAAAACTTCGTTGGAAAGATGTATATAATGAAAGTCTGCTGTCTTTCAAATCTCATATTGATGTAAAAGAAAAGAAAACAGGAAAGAAAACGACTATTTTTATAAATGATAATTTAAAAGAAGCATTGGCATCATATTTAAAAGAAATTTTTGAAAAGAAAGAAAATTTATGTGAGGTGATGGAACAATTTATTTTTCTGGGTCAGAAATCAGAAAATAAGCCTATCAGCAGGATTCAGGCATTTCGCATAATATCATCCGCAGCAAAAAAATGTCTGCTCAGCCAAAAGGTGAGCTGCCATTCGCTCAGAAAAACATTTGGGTATCATGCCTGGAAAAAAGGAGTGTCACCGGCATTGCTTACCAGTATCTATAATCATTCGTCATATAAAATAACAACAAGGTATCTGGGGATAGACCAGGATGACAGGGACGAAGTCTTTTGTCTTGTAAATCTATAGTGTAACAAAGAGGCTTAAAATTTGTATCAATGTGGCAGTTGGGTTATAGGTTATGTTTAGAGATGCTCAAATGCATACTTAATAAAACTATCAGCAAAGAAAACAAAAATTTTCATACGGGCACAAATAACATTATTGCCGTATTGCAGGTGTGAACCGTAATTGTGCATAAAAGTTTTGTGTCTGTTTGTAATGTAAAAATCTTGTATTCAGATTTAATACATCATCAAAATTCTTCTAATATATTTTTAGTCACATCATTTTATAATAATAATTTCAGCTTTTATCATGTGTTCTAACTAAAATCACATATTTCATAAAAAATATTTTCAAATAAAGTTTCCATGACAGTAAAAAAATGTAACACACTATCCATTCTGTTACATTTTCGATTACAAGGCAAGGATATAGCAGTTTTCGGTTATAAATAGTATTTCGTTAAATATTTATTTTAATTCAGTTTGCTAAAAATTATTGCTAAAAACTACATATGTAGTGTCAGGACAACAAATAATTGATGCATTGAATAAGCACGCACTCTCAAAAGTACATTCAAGCTCAATATATTAAAGATTTACTTTTTGTCGTACTGGTATAAATCAATAAAAGACAGGCTGAGAAATAAAAATGTGATATGAAATAGCAGCTAAAAAAACTGCCGTAAATAAAATACAGGGAGGTAATGCAAATGTTAAGGCTTTCAGTTGAAAACAAAGAGTATCTCATGGTTGGAGATAATGTAAAGATTATTTTTCTCGGTGGTTCAGGAAATCATCACAGGATAATGGTAGATGCACCGAAGGATGTGAATATAGTCAGAAGCAAAGCTCTTAAAAAACATATGAAAGAAAATGGAATAGAGTGTGAGTTTCCTTCTTACTATGAAGAAAAAGAGCATCCCGAAAAATATCGCAGAAAATAAAAATTTAGAAGCTGTTTTTGCACTGACAGTCCGCAAAGCGACTGTATTTATGGACAAGCAGCAAAACGGATTGAGTATATCCGCATGGCTTTGGTAATAAATCGGTGAACAGATGATAATGTCTTATATTTTGATGTAATAGTCAAAAGCAGACAGAGATGTATGCTTACATACAAATTGCTATCTGCGGCTTGACTCTGAAAATCATATTTTTCAGATAAGACAGTGCGGATTTTTCAGAGTTTTATTAATCGAAAATGATACAGCGGCATCGTGCATTGATTTTATTATAAATAAAAATACAAAACAAATTTCACAATACGCTCACAAACGGATTTGGAGCGTAGGAAAAACACGGAGGTAATTATTATGGCAATGATAGTACAGCACAATATGTCAGCAATGAACGCTAACAGAATGTTAGGAATAACAAATAGTTCACTTGCAAAATCAACAGAAAAACTTTCTTCAGGTTATAAGATTAACCGTGCAGCAGATGATGCGGCAGGACTTTCTATTTCCGAGAAGATGAGAAGCCAGATTCGTGGCTTAAACAAAGCATCTGACAATGCACAGGATGGTATCTCACTTATACAGACAGCAGAAGGTGCATTAAATGAGTCTCACTCAATCCTTCAGAGAATGAGAGAGCTTTCAGTACAGGCATCAAACGGTACAGAGACAGATGATGACCGTGAGGCAGTACAGAAGGAAATCAGCCAGCTTCAGGACGAGCTTACAAGAATTTCAAGCACAACAGAGTTTAACACAATGAAACTTCTTGATGGTTCTTTAGGTGGCGGAAGTTCTGCTACAGGTATTAAGGTGGATGCTTCAGTAAGCAATAAAGCTTTACAGGCATCTGCATTAAAAACTACTGCAGCTACTAATGGCGCATACAAAGCTGATACTGCTATATCTGCCGCAGACACAGGTATGAAAGCAGGAGATACAACAAGTTTAACTGTTAATTATTTGAATGAAAAAGGTGAGCAGGAGTCTATCACAGTAAATTTAAAATATAAAGATGCTACAACACTTGTAAGTGAGGATGGTTCTAGAGAATATACTGTAACTAGTGGTGCGGCAACAGATGCGGAGAAAACAACTGCATTTCTTGCTGAATTAAAACAGACTTCATTAGCTGATGATTTTACTATTAAATCCGGTGGTGCTGGAAAGTTAGATTTTACGGCTAAAACTGCCGGAACTGAGACTTCACAAATTCTTTCTACATCTGAAAGTAAGATAAGTGCGGGGGTATTTAGTCAGACAGCGGCATTAGCTGCAACTGCAAGCACTGATCCTGCTGATGCATTTCAGAGTATAACAAAAGATGTAGGCTCTTATGATGGAGGGGCTACAACAAACATTGATGACTATATCTTTACTGTTAATGGTGAACGTTTTATGTATGCTGATGCGGCTGGAGTTGATGCACTTAAGAATAAAACAGATTACAGTGATGTTAATTTTGTTCAGGTAGCAACTGACAAAACTGTTGCGGATGCAGATGCAAAAGCTATGGCAAGTTTGATTTCTGCTAAGACAGGTATTAATGCAGAAGCGGATGCAAATACAGCAACAACAATTAATCTTAAACCAAGTGCATCTTCAAGTACAGCAGGTAAGGGCATGACACTCCAGATTGGTGCAAATGAAGGTCAGACAATGAGCTTCTCTATTGATGATATGAGTGCTAAATCACTTGGTGTTGACGGAAACAAGGTTGACCTTGCTACTCAGTCAGGTGCTCAGAAGGCTACTACAACTATTGATGCAGCTATCAAGAAAGTATCTGCACAGAGAAGTAAACTCGGTGCTGTTCAGAACCGTCTTGAGCATACAATAGCAAACCTTGATACAGCATCTGAGAATACTCAGACATCAGAGTCTCGTATCCGTGATACAGATATGGCTGAAGAAATGGTTGCATACAGCAAGAATAACATTCTTTTACAGGCAGGTCAGTCTATGCTTGCACAGGCTAATCAGTCTAACCAGGGTGTACTTTCACTTCTTCAGTAATGAAATGATATGAGGTGTTTGCGGGATTGTGAAAATTGCGTAGCAATGGAGCAATCCGTGGTATCATTTTCATAAGCTTAGATAAAAATAAGCTGTTTCATGCAAAGTAAAAAATCGCTGTGGAATATCATAGTATTATCAGATATTCTGCAGCGATTTTTGGTATATAGAAAAATATATAATGTCAAACGCACATTCAGATGTTATTATATGAGGTAAACATAAGCTGATTAGCAGCGACTGACAGGGTTATAAATGTAATAAATGGCAGGTTTTACTGTTACAAAATAAAAGCTCGAAATATGTCAAAAACTTGAAACTTTCCTGCATATATATTATCATTATTAGGACTGGGAGTATCAATGGAAAGGAAAACTTACGAGAGAAGCAGAGGAAAAAAGATATCTCTTTTGCAAGAAACGACGGGGAACAGTGATTTAATCTGAGGAGAATTGTAAATGAAAAATAAAAAAGAATACATGATAATTTTTGTAACTGTAGCGGCATTGCTGATGGATATTTTAGGCAGGGAATTTGCCGTAAAGTTTGTATTGCCGGTGTGGACTGACTCGATAGGAACTTTTTTGGTAGCATATTTATACGGTCCCGTCTGTGGTGCTTTTGTTGGATTTACCAACAATATTATTTATGGAATATTTGTTGAACAGGAATTGATATATTGTATTGTCGGAAGTATGCTTGGCATTATTGTGGGGATTTATTCAAAAAAGAGAGTCTTTGATAAACAGTTTACGACGATGACTTTAGGTATGGGGCTTGCATTGTTTTCGACTGTTATGGCAGTTATGGTAAACGCATTGTTATATAGTGGCAATATAAGTAATGTATGGGGAAATCAGGTTATGCTGCTGTGTGTTGACAAGGGACTGCCCAAATTTATTTCTTATATAGCCGGTCAGTTTTGTGTGGAATTTATGGATAAGATACTGACTGTAGAGATAATGTATTTATTGCTCAAAATTGCTCATTATTTCAGAAAAAAATTCAACAAAAGATTTAAAACGATAACACAAATAATCATTTTAGCTGTAGTCATGGCAGGAGTTTGCTGCGGAAAAACAGAAAAGACAGCGGCGGCACAAAATAAGTCAGTGCAGACTTCAAAAGCAGGATATACATCAGAGACAAAAGCAGGGAAAGTATCAAAAGCAAATTCAGAAAATAACAAATCGGAATATAATTCGGAATTGTATTCCTATATACAGAAGCAGTATTCAAAGGATGAAGGTCTTTTATCAGGTGAGGCTAATGATATAGCCCAGACAAAGGATGGAAAGCTTTGGATAGGCACTTATGCGGGGCTTTTTAAGTATGATGGAGTGAAATTTGTCTGTTTTCAGGATATTAGTTCGGTCAAAAGTGTAAATTGCCTGTATGTTGATGAAGAGGGAAGATTGTGGGTTGGAACCAATGATAACGGTGTTACTATTTTTATCAATGAGGATGCCGTTAATGTGGTGGATGACCAAAATGGACTTCTTTCAAATTCAGTGAAGAAAATAGTATGTGATTCGCATGGAAATTATTATATTGGAACTTCAGAGGCATTATCGGTAGTATCTCTTAGCGGAGGAGTCAAGGTGACAAAAACATTTAAAAACATAAAAAATGTGGTGTCAATGACTGCTGATGATAATGGAAATGTTGCCGGTGTAACTGAGAGGGGAGAAATGTTTTGGATAAGTGATGGCAAACTTATAAATACTCCGAAAGCTGTCAGCAAATTTAAGGATTGCAATGAAGTTTATTTTTCAAAAGCCGGTCAGTTATATATTGGTACGACCGGAAATTCGATATACATATTTGATATGGAATCAAAAAAGCTTAAACATAAAATCAGGATAAGCGGCTTTGAATCTATAAATTGCTTTTATCAGACGGATAATGATAAGATGTTTGTGTGCTCAGATACAGGTGTGGCAATTCTGGGTAAAAACGGCAGTTATCACAAGATAAATACAAACAATTTTAATAGTTCGATTGACAGTATGCTTGTTGATTATCAGGGGAATTTATGGTTTGGTTCGTCAAGACTCGGGCTTCTTGAAATGTGTAAGTCCTCATTTGAGGAGATATTTCAAAATATTGGTATGACGGCGGTTGTAAATTCTACGGAAAAGTGGGACGGCATACTTTTTTGCGGTACCGATGACGGTCTGGTCGCTGTTAAGGGAAGAAAAAAAGTAAGTAATCAGCTTACAAAAAGGCTTCAAAATGTCAGGGTAAGATGTTTGAAAGCAGACAGCAAAAATACATTGTGGATAGCCACAACAGAAATGGGAATATATAAAGTCACAATAAATAAAAATGGCGGTTATGACATTAAAAATTTCACTGATAAACAGGGAATACCGGGGATGCGGTTCAGAAATATAATCGAATGTAGTGATGGCAGGATTATGATTGCAGGAGATTACGGTGTTGCAATTATGTCGGGGGACAGAGTTGTAAATGTTCTTGACTCAAAGGATGGTATGCTCAATGAAAAGTCTTTATGTCTGCTGGAGCATAAAGACGCGTGTTATGTCGGTTCGGATGGTGGCGGAATAACTAAAATTGACAAAAACGGCAAAGTGACGCAGATAACAAAAAAAGACGGATTGTCATCGGATGTAGTTTTGCGTATGGTTAGTGAGACAGTCTATGGCGGAATGTTTATTGTTACAAGCAATGGTCTTTGTTATATGTCTAAAGACGGTAAGGTAAAGAGTCTTGATAAATTTCCGTACAGCAATAATTATGATATAGTATGCAATAAGAATGGAATCTGCTGGGTGCTTGGCAGTGCGGGAATCTATGAGGCAAAGATAAAGGAACTGATTAAAAATGTGAGAAGTGATTATCTGCTGATAAATTCAAAACATGGTCTTAGAGCATCACTGGTTGCAAATTCATGGCCATGCAGGGAAAGTGGTGCTTTGTATCTTTGCTGTGATACAGGTGTGGTAAAGGTAAATATGTCAGACGGCAGTAAGGGTGATGATTCATACCGTATGATTATGAATTATGTTGAGATTGATGGCGAAAAGGTGGCAATAGACCGTATAGATACATTAAAGATGTCGGCAGATTCAAGACAGATTACATTTGCACCGGAGATATTAAATTATTCTGTGAAAGATCCGTATATAAGTGTTAAGTTAGAAGGACACGACACAAAGAGGCGGACCTGTCTGTTAAGTGAGTTTAATAAGATAACATATACTGATTTAAAAACCGGAAGATATGTGTTTAAAATATCAATTTTAGATGGCTATGATGGAAATGTTATAGAATCAGGAAGTTATATTATTGATAAAGATAATGAAATGTATCAATATTGGTGGTTCAGGCTTTATATCTGTATCATAGCAGGGCTTGTGCTTATATGGCTTACATGGTTTATTACGAGAACCTGTATGCAGAGGACAATGCTTAAACAGAAGCTCGAACTCGAATATGCAAAGAAACAGATTAAGATGAGCAATGAAACGATTCTCTCAATCGCACGCACCGTTGATGCAAAAGACTCCAATACAAGTCAACATTCATACAGGGTATCGGAGTATTCGGTTGCGATAGCAAAAAGACTTGGTTTTTCCGATGAAAAATGTGAAAATCTCCGCAAGATGGCGTTACTTCATGATATAGGAAAGATTGGAATACCTGATGCGATATTAAATAAGCCGGCGAAACTCACAGATGAAGAATATAAGATAATGAAAACTCATGTAACGCTGGGTGCTGATATATTAAAGGATTTCACGCTGATAGATAATGTAAATATAGGAGCATTGTATCATCATGAAAAGTATGACGGGACAGGTTACTGTTACGGACTAAAAGGTGAGGATATTCCTATTGAAGCACGCATTATCGGTATTGCGGATGCGTTTGATGCGATGACGGCAAACCGTGTATATCGAAAGCAGCTTGACATTGATTATGTGACAAACGAATTAAAACGCTGCAGTGGTACACAGTTTGACCCGAAACTGGTTAAGATAATGTTGTCACTTATGGATGAAGGTATCATTGATGTGGAAAGTTTATACGCAAGATCAAAAGGAGAAACGGAAGAATGAAAAAAAGATACGCATTATGCCTGATAACCTGTATTGTCATGACTTTATGTTTGTTTGGAATACATAATCTTACAAAAACGGAAGAAAAACATATTAAGGTTGGTTTTATTTTTGTAGGCGATGAGATTACACCTTATACAAACAATTTTATAAAGGCAAGAAATCATATCAAGGAGGTGTATGGTGACCGGATAGAATGTGTTACGACATACAATGTGACAGAAGGACAGATTGAAAAACCTTTGCAGGAGCTTATCGACGGTGGGTGTGATTATATAATTGCGGCGAGCTATGGTTATGGACAGGATGTCAAGGCAGTGGCAAAAAAATATCCGAATATACAATTCTGCGTACCTACAGGAGATAATGCAAATGAAAAGCCGGTTTTGTCAAATTATCATAACTGTTTTGGAGAGATATATCAGGGCAGATATGTGTGTGGAAAAGTAGCCGGAATGAAGATAAAGCAGATGATAGATGAAAATATCATTACAAAGGAGCAGGCAAAAGTCGGTTATGTGGCGGCATTTCCGCTGCCGGAAGTAATATCGGGATATACATCATTTTATCTCGGTGTCAGGTCAGTAGTACCGGAAGCTGTCATGACAGTGAAGTACACAAATACATGGTCGAGCTATTCTACGGAAAAACAGGCGGCAAAAGAGCTGGTTGATGAGGATTGTGTTGTTATATCACAACATTCAGATACGGTCGGACCGGCAGCTATATGTGAAAATGCTCAGAGGGATATACCGGTATATCATGTAGGGTACAATCAGAGTATGACAGATATTGCACCGACAAGATCGCTTGTAAGCTGCTGTGTGGATTATTCAAGCTATTTTGAGCAGTCGGTATATGCCTTATTGCATGATAAAAAGATAGAAGAATGTATTGACGGCCGTACCTATAAGCAGGATGCCATGGCAGGGATTGATAAAGGCTGGGTAAGGATACTTGATATAAACGAAGCAATAGTGCCAAAAGGAACAAAGGAGATGGTGGAGGACACTATAGAAAAAATTGAAAAGGGAAAACTCGAAGTGTTTTCAGGTCCTTTTACCGGTGTAAGTGTATTTGACCCGAATGATAAGATAAATCTTAATACTCCGTATAAAGAAAATGCAAATTCATCTTCACCGTCTTTTAGCTATATTCTTGATGATGTTATCACTATTGAAAAAATGAAAGAAGAGTGATAAGTCTGCTGTACAGCAGCGACTGACAGTTTACCGGCAGGTTTATGAATGTAATAAATGGAAGGCTTGAATGTTACATTTTGTTGTGTTCATTTACATTTTTCACTTGCTTTTCAGTCAGATGTTTGTTATATTTAACTATATAAAAGTGTAAATTATTTTAAGTTTTTGTCAAATATAACAATTATCCACGGATGACAGTACAGAAGTGGAAAAGAAAAAGATGAAAAACTAAAATATGCAGAAAAGGTACACGATTTTGGAGATTTTTTATCGGAGGTAAGTATGAGAAATTTAAGTAAAAAGCTTGTGAGCTTAGGTACTTGCATAGCTATATGCAGTACCGCAATATTGGCAGGTGGCTGCAGCAGTTCAAAAAATTCATCGACATCAAACGGAGGAAAGATTGATATGAAAGCACTTGAAAAAGAGGAAAAAGAATTAAAGCCTGATTATACGGTGAAATATGACGGCATAAAAAAGGCATCCATAGATGCAGGTGTAAGTGTCCATGATCCTTCTATATTAAAGGTTGATGATACATATTATATTTATGGCTCACATATGTCTACTGCAAAGTCAACTGATCTTAGAAACTGGACAAGTATCGGTGACGGATACACAATGGATAATCCGGTATATAAAAACCTGTTGGCAAATGAGAAAGCATTTAAGTATTCAGGTGGAGCGTTCAGTGCTATTCCTACTGATGACAACGGAACTCATGTATGGGCACCTGATGTTGTATATAATAAGAAGCTAAAGAAATATTTCATGTATTATTGCACATCATCAACATGGAATGCATCAAATCTGTGCTATGGAACTTCTGATTCTCCGGAGGGACCGTTTGAGTGGAAAGGTGCTCTTATCTATTCGGGATTTACTTCGGATACTCTTAAGGACACGGATGTCTGTGATTATGTGACTGAAGATTATGCAAAGAAACATTACATAACAAGTAACGGTGGTGACTTTGAGGAATACAATTATAATGAGTGTCCTAATGCCATCGACCCTACTACATTTTATGATGAGGACGGAAAGATGTGGATGGTCTACGGCTCATGGTCAGGCGGTATCTTCCTGCTTGAGATTGATGAGAATACGGGAAAGGTCATTCATCCTAAAGCTGATGAGAAAAATAATGTTGACGCATATTTCGGAAAGAGACTTATCGGCGGCGGTCATGTAGCGATAGAGGGACCGTGGATTGAGTATGATAAAGAAGCCGGTTATTATTATCTGTTTGTATCGTATGGTTCACTTACAAGTGACGGCGGTTATCAGATAAGAGCTTTCCGCTCAAAGAAAGTTGACGGACCTTATGTGGATATGAAAGGAAATACACCAAAGCCGGACTCAGGTGATGAATCATTTTTTGGTCTTAAACTTTCAGGAAACTATATGCTCCCTAGTCTTGAAAAGGCATATAAGGCAACGGGTCATAACTCAGCACTTATAGATAGTGACGGAAAGAGATATATCGTAAACCATACGAGATTTGATGATGGAACAGAGGCTCATGAGCCGAGAGTGCATCAGTATCTTCTTAATGAAGACGGATGGCCATGTATGCTGCCTTATGCGACAGACGGCGAGACGGTTTCTGAAAAAGGTTATGATAATGAAAAGATTATCGGAGATTATTATGTTGTAGACCAGGACACAACGGTAGACGGTGAGATAGCAAAGCCGTTTAAACTTATCTTTACTGATAAGGGCAGTGTGTTTGGAAAAGACATAAAAGGGATATGGACTGTTAAGGATGGTACATACTATGTTACGATAAAGTATGACGACGAAGAGTTTAAAGGCGTGTTCTGTGATATGAAAGATGAGGCAGGCACAAAGTGTATGACATTCTCAGCGGTAGGAAAGAATAAGAGCCTTTGGGGAGTAAAGTATTATAAATAGAAGCAACGGAGGAAAGGCAGATGGCAAAGAAAATTGATGCAAAGTTGAAACGACAGATAATAGATGTGAGTAAGAGCGTGGCTGCGTGGGTGTTTGTGACAGCGGCATCTTTTGGCTATTGGCTTGTGGTGCTTCTGATTGCTTCGCTTGTGCTTCTCAATGTATGGCATGTAACATTTGACTCCATACTAAAATATTCATTTGTACTTATGATAATAACTTCGGTGGTTTATCTCGGATTTCAGATTAAGAAATGGGTGAGATGACAGTAGAGGGTTTATGTTATGGCTTAACTGTTACAATTAATGAATTTAAAATTCCGGATGAGATATATCCGGAATTTTTTTGGCGGTAAACAAATTTGGCATATAATGAAAATGCGTTTTAAAATATCAGAATATATATTTTTTTTCACGATTTTTTATAATAAAAATTATTTTTAGTATAAAAAAGTTTATTGAAATTTTATGATTGAGATAATTGTAAAATAAATCAAATTTTGTTTAGTTGTTTCTAAATGTTTTATTTTAGGACAAATTTAGAAATTGTATTGTGCAAGGTGTATTAAGAATGGTACTGTTGTCAAGTGGGTTTTATGTGCATATTGCTAAAAAGTGGCTGAAATTTGTTATCAAGGTGAAAGAAATATACAACAATTTGACTATAGTTGGCATTGACTTTTGTTCAAAATCATAGTATTATAAAATAAACTAAAGTAATTTATGAAAATATAAAAATACTTAAGCAAGAAACAATTTAAGGAGGAAGTTATGCGGCACAAAAAAATTGGAGGTAAGTTTAAAAAGACAGTTGCTGTCGGACTTATCGTGTCAATGGCACTTGGGTCTGCAACTCTCAGAAGTTTTGCGAAAGATGTAAGTGACGATAGTACATCAGGCTCAAAAACTGAAAGTTCGGATTCAGACAGTAAGTCATCAGTGACATCTGAAGAGTATTCCAGTGAGAGAATATCAACGATTTATACAAATATCAGCAAAAAATATAAATTGTCTGATTATACCGGTGAAGCGGTTTCGATACCGGTAGACAGTTCTGTTACGGGAAACAGCAAAAGTTATCTTACTACTAAAGTTAAAGGCTATGAAAAAAATAATAAAGTTCTTGATCTGACAAGTGGTAAAAAAGTAACACTTGATTTTGAGGTTCCGGAGGACGGTCTTTATTATATGAATTTTGATTATCTTTCATATGATGAATCAATACTTCCGGTTTCAATGAAGATGAAGGTAGACGGAGATTATCCGTTTTACGAATGTCGAAGTCTTGAGTTTGAGACAACCTGGAAATTAGGTGATGAACCGTCATATGACAGATATGATAATGAAGCGGTTACAATTCCAAATAAGCAGATACAGTGGGAAAGCAAATATCTGATGGATTCAAGTTATCGCCATTCAGATCCGCTTAAAGTTCAGCTTACAAAAGGAAAACATTCCATTGAACTTAGTGTTGACGAAGGAAACTTCCTTTTAGGAAATATCTCCCTTGAGGCACCTGTAACTGTTGAAGAATATAAAGGTTCTTCTGACAAAGCAGATGGAAAAGAACTTATTACGATTCAGGGTGAAGATTATACGACAACAAATGATTCAGCTATTCACGGCGTTGCCGAGTATGATACAAGTGTTGATCCATATCAGGCTAAAGATACGGTATTAAATACGCTTGATTCTGATTCATTCAGTACGGCAGGTCGGAAAGTAACATATGAATTTGAAGTTAAGACAGCCGGAAATTATAAGATTGCAGCAAACTATCGTCAGTCAGAAAAAACAGACTTCCCTGTATTCTGTGATGTTGCAATCGATGGAAAAGTTCCAAACAGTGCATTTAAAGATTACAGCATGGCTTATACTACAAAGTATAAAACAGCTACCATGCAGGATTCAAAAGGTGAGGATTTAAGTGTACATCTCGAAGCAGGAAAACATACGATTTCTTATACCATAAGCATGAATCCTATTTCATACATTATGGAAGAGATTGATGAAGTAATGTCAGATGTAAATGACCTTGCACTTGAGATTACAAAGGTTGCCGGTACAAATGCTGATAAGTATCGTGACCTCAAGCTTTCAAAGTATATTCCAAATCTGGAAAAGACACTTTACAGTTATTCAGACAGACTTACAAAGCTTGAAAAGAGTGCTGTTAAGTGGAGCGACAGTGACAAGAATGTAGCTGTTATGTCGTCACTCATTATTGCAGCAAAGCAGTTGAAGAGTCTTGCAGACAGTCCTGATTCGATTCCATATCGTATAGACGAGTTGTCAACAAGCTCAAACTCAGTAAACCATTATCTTGCAACAACGATTGATAACCTTATTGCAAACGATCTTGCAATAGACAGGATTTACATTTATCAGGATGGAGCAAAACTTCCATCGAAGCCGGGATTTTTTAAGTCTTGTGCGATGAATGTTTCAAGATTTGTGGCATCATTTACTGACCAGGCTTACTCAACAAAGAATACAAACAGCGATCATATACAGGTCTGGGTAAACCGTTCAAGCCAGTATGTGCAGATTATGCAGAAAATGATTGATGAAAAGTTCACACCAAAGACGGGAATCAATGTTGATATAAGTATCATGCCTGACCAGTACAAACTTGTACTTTCAAATTCATCGGGAAATGCACCTGATGTTGCGACAGGTATCAACTACACGATTCCTTATGAGCTTGGTATCAGAGGTGCACTTGTCAATATGGCACAGTATGATGATTTTAAAGAATCGACAGATGGTTATGAGCCGGGATTCTTTATGACAGGTTCAATAAATGATGGTATTTATTCAATGCCGGAGACAATGAACTTCTGGGTATTGTTCTACAGGACAGATGTTCTTGAAAAACTTAATCTTGAAATTCCGAAGACTATGGATGATGTAATAGATATGCTTCCAAAACTTCAGATGAGAGGTTTAAATTTCTATTATCCGACAGCAGGTATGACGCTCATGAGAAACTTCCATGGTACTACACCTCTTATCGTGCAGAATGGTGGTTCACTCTATGCTAAGACGGCAGCCAACGGCACGGCAATCGGAAATGAGAAGTCGGTAAACGGATTTACAAAACTTACGGATTTGTTTACTGTTTATAATATGCCTGTCAATGTTGATAACTTCTATCAGCATTTCAGAAATGGTGATATGCCTATCGGAATTGCGGATTATGCAACATTTAATATGCTTACAAATGCAGCTCCTGAACTTTCAAGTTCTTGGAAAGTTGCACTTATCCCAGGTACTCAGAAATCAGACGGAACTATTGACCGTTCAGTCTGTGGATGTGCTGAGAGCAGTGTTATCTTTAAGAGCAATTCTGAGAGACAGAAAAAGGCATGGGAATTTGTTAAATGGTGGTCTTCAACAGAGACACAGGCAGAGTTTGGACAGACTATTCAGATTACATATGGTGGTGAATATATCTGGCCTACGGCAAATACAAAAGCGTTTGCACAGCTTCCTATAAATTCTGATACAAAGAAGATTGTTGAAGAGACAGCAAAGAATGTTAAGGACGTTGCGAGAGTTCCGGGTACATATCTCCTCGAACGAGAGATGAGTAATACATTTAATGATATTGCCGTAAACGGTGATAACGAGCAGACGCGTATAGACAAAGCGGTTAAGACCGTAAACCACGAGTTTGAAAGAAAACTTGAGGAATTCGGATATAGTGACAGTGATGGCAAAGTAATAAAAGATTATAAAATTCCAACTTATGAATCTGTAGAGAAACTGCTTGGCAGAACAGATGATGACGAATAATATAATCGGAGGGATGAGAAAGAATATGGCTAACGAAAATAAAGAAAAATTAGTTAGAAAGCCCGGTAAGAAGAAAACCGGCATTAGAAAAAGAGAAAATTCAAACACAAACGGTTATCTCTTTATGCTGCCATATGCTCTTATGTTTGTGGTATTCATATTACTTCCGACAGTATTAGCGGTTGTACTTTCATTCACAAACTTTAATGCGATTCAGTTCCCAAAATTTGTAGGATTTTTGAATTACATTACACTTATTACAAGTGATGAAGTATTTATGCAGTATGTATTGCCAAATACCGTATTGTATGCGGTTGTTGTAGGTATCGGAGGATATATTTTATCCTTCGTGCTTGCATGGGCACTTTGTAACCTTACAAAAGTTCCAAGAACTATATTTGCCCTTATCTTATACTCACCGAGTATGACAGCAGGTGTTGCGATGACAGTTCTCTGGAAGGTTATCTTCTCAGGTGACCAGACAGGTCTTTTGAATGCATGGCTTATGAACCTCGGTCTTATAGACGAACCTATCATATGGCTTGTAAATACAAAATACCTTTTACCTATAGTTATTATCATAGGTCTTTGGTCTTCAATGGGTGTAGGTTTCCTCTCAATGATAGCAGGTATCTTAAACTCAAATGAAGAACTTTATGAAGCAGCAGCTATTGATGGAATCAAGAATCGTTTCCAGGAAATGATATACATAACAATTCCTCAGATGAAACCTCAGATGTTGTTCGCAGCGGTTATGGCAATCGTAAATGCGTTCCAGAATGGTCTTATATCTACACAGCTTACCGGTAATCCGTCACCCGGATATGCGGCACAGCTTATTGTAAACCATATAGAAGATTACGGTTTCTTAAGATACGAGATGGGTTATGCGGCAGCAGTTTCAGTTGTATTGTTATTAATCGTTCAGATATTCTCGAAAGCGGCAAATGCACTTTTGACGGAAAAAGACGATTTTTAAAAGAGGAGGAAAAAAGAAATGGCATATAAAGGCAAGAGAATTAATCCTCAAAAGTTTGAAAGAGGACAGATTAAGATTATCGCCATATTATTACCTCTCGTAATATTCATGGCACTACCAATCGTGTTTATTGCAAACCATGCGTTTAAGCCGATGGATGAGTTGTTTGCATTCCCGCCTACATTCTTTGTAAGAAATGCAACACTTGAAAACTTCACAAAGCTGATAAAGTTCAGCCGTACGGCAGGTGTTCCACTCAGCCGTTATGTATTTAACAGTTTACTGGTTACGGGACTGACAGTAGGATTGTCACTTCTGTTTACAACATTTGCGGCATTTGCTCTTGCAAAGTTAAAATTCAAGGGCAGACAGCTTATGATGAATATAAACCAGCTTGCTCTTATGTTTGTTGCAACAGCAGTTCTTATTCCAAGATACCTTGTTATCTGTAAAGTAGGACTTATCGACAGCATATGGGCACATATCTTACCATTGCTTGCTTATCCGGTAGCTCTTTTCCTTGTTAAGCAGTTCGTGGAGCAGGTTCCTGACTCACTTATCGAAGCAGCTTACATTGATGGTGCAACAGACTGGACGGTTTACAGAAAAATTATTATTCCGATGATAAAACCGGCTATTGCAACAGCAGCAATCCTTGTTTTCCAGCAGGTATGGGTAAACATGGAAACATCAAACTACTATGTAAATGATGACAGTATGAAAACATTGACTTTCTATATGAACTCACTTGTCAATGTAAATAACACAGTCTCCGGTCAGGGTATGGCGGCGGCAGCCTCACTTATATTGTTTGTTCCTAACCTCGTGTTATTTATCATACTTCAGAACAATGTCATGAATACAATGGCACATTCAGGTATCAAGTAAATGAAGCTAGAGGAGGAGAAGGAACAGACATTATGAAAAAGAATAAAAATTTATTTAAGATTGTTTCTGTATTGCTCTTGGCATTCGTAATAACGCTGTCAACAGGATTAAATTCCGTAAGTGTTTCTGCAAACACACCATATCGTACATATACAAATGACGGTTATGGACGGACGATGGAAACACAGACAGCGTACCTTGCACAAAAGACACTCATAAAATTCGGCAATGAATTTATGAGCAATCCAAGTGATATGTACATAACTTCTGACGGCACGATATATGTTGCTGACACAGGTCATGGGCGTATCCTGGTTGGTACAGCAGACGGAAAGTTATTAAACATTATCGGTAAAGGAAAGTTAAAAACACCAATGGGTGTATTTGTAACTTCCGACAAAAAAATTTATGTGGCTGATAAAGATGGAAAAGCGGTTTTTGTTTTTGATCAGAACGGAAAAGTTTTAAACAAGTACACAAAGCCGGATAGTCCGCTTTATGGTGAGGGACTTGACTTCCTGCCGCAGAAGATAGTTGTAAATGATGCAGGTGTTATGTATATCGTATGTCAGTCAAATACAAACGGTATCGTCGAGATTTCGCCGGAAGAAGGCGGAACATTCCTTGGATACTTTGGTACAAACTATGCATCAGTGAGTCTTCAGACTATTATCTATCGCGCTATTCTTACTGATGAGCAGAGAGCAAAGATGGTAAGTAATATGCCATCAACACCTGATAACCTTTCGATAGATACGAAAGGACTTATCTACACGGTAACGCGTGGTGATGAGAATATGTCTCTTAAAAGACTTAACATCGCAGGTACAAACCTTATAAAAGGCGGTGTGAGTGATTATGATGAATCACCGGCGGCAGTTACAACAGGTAACCATGATAACATCTATGTTGCATCATCACAGGGTTACATCTACGAGTACAACAAACAGGGTGAACTTCTCTATGTATTCGGTGGTACTGATGATGGTACGCAGAGAGTTGGTCTTTCAACGCAGGTTACAAGTATTCAGGTAGATTCTAAAGACAATATATATGTACTTGATTCTGATAAAAAACAGATTCAGGTTTATGAGCCATCAGAATTTACACAGCTTTTGCATAAGGCACTTTACCTTTATTCAAAAGGTCATTATACGGAAAGTAAGAAACCATTGCAGCAGGTTCTTCAGATGAACAGTATGTTTGATTATGCAAACAAGGCTATGGGTCGTGCATACTTCCAGGAAGAAAATTACGACATGGCACTTAAATATGCAAGACTTGCAAAAGATTATGAAGGATATTCAGATGCTTTCTGGGAAATACGAAATGAGTGGCTTAAAGATAATATTGTAGCAGCACTTGTGATAATAGTTGCATTGTGGGCAGCATTTAAGATTGTGAAATCTCTTGATAAAAAGAAGGGTATTCTCGCAAAACCTAAAGCAGCTATTGCAAACTTCAAGCAAAAGACATTTGTCGCTAATGTATGCTATTCAAAATATTTTATGAAACATCCTATTGATGGTTCATACGGAATCGCAAGAGAGGGTAGGGCATCATGGTCTGCACCGTCATTTATACTTCTTGTATTTATGATAGAGTATGTAATCAACAAATATCTCTGCGGTTTCTTACAGAAAACAGTAAGAGAAGGAAGATATGAGATTTTCTCAGATATTGGAAAGATTGTCATTGTAATGGCAGCCATTACATTATGTAACTATCTTGTATGTACTATAAATGAAGGTGAAGGTACGATAAAGAAGATTTATACATACTTCTGCTATTCACTTCTTCCATATGTAGTATATATACCATTTAGTTTCATATTGACACATATACTTACAACTAATGAGCAGTTCCTTATCACACTTCTTCAGTATGTAATTTACGGATGGGTAATTGTACTTGTGATACTTGGCATAAAAGAAGTAAATAATTACACGGCAAAGGAAACAGCCAAGGTTATCTGTATAACAATATTTACAATTTTGATTATGGCACTCCTCATATTCATAATTTATGTATTATGGGCTCAGGTATTTGAGTTTATCAGTGCCGTATTTGGAGAGGTGGTGTACCGATTTGGCTAAGAATAAGAAAAAAATCATAGCAATAGTTAGTGCATTGGCACTTTTAGTCGCAGCGGTACCGGTTATGTCACAGGCGACCGGTGTTGATTCTGACAATGATGCAACAAGCACATCAGATGCAACAAGCACATCAGATGCAACAAGCACATCAGATGCAACAAGCACATCAGATGCGACAAGTTCAACGGATGCCTCTTCACAAAAGAAAGAAGAGGAGAATACAAACAAGATTAAAAGTGACGGTGAAGTTGTTCAGGATGGTGCCGTAGGTAAGGTTGACAAGTCAAAATGGATAACACTTAAAGATTACAAACTTGTAGCCGAGAACGACACATACAAAATGTTTTTATATGAGCCTCGTCTTTCAATAATGCTTCAGAATAAGAAGACAGGAAAAATCATGGAGTCTACACTTAGCGATGAGAAGGATGATGGAAACAGTAACAGCGTATGGAACGGTTATATGAAATCAGGTATTGTTATCAATGCCATCAAAGACGCAAAGAATACATATCAGGTTGATCTTATAAATAACCAGAATACGATAAATGTAAACAAAGAGTCAGACGGATTTACGGCAGATATTTATTTTGATGAATATCAGTTTGGACTTTCAGTAAATGTAAAACTTGACGGTGAAGATGTAGTAGTATCTGTTCCGGATAAATCTATCAAAGAAGATGCAGATGGTATCTATATTTCAACAGTAAGTCTCTTCCCTCTCATGGGATACACATATCTTGATGACGAAGAAGGATATATGCTTATTCCTGATGGAAACGGAGCACTTATCAATCTTGACAATAAAGAGGGAAGATATACAACGGGATTTTCCCAGAACATTTACGGAAGTGATGCCGGATTTGATGATTCTGAAGTAAAGACTTATCTCTGGGATAAGATTGATATGGTAGAAGATGCAAATGAAGTCACCGCACCAATCTTTGGCATGGCTCATACAAAACAGCAGCTTGGATATATCGCAGTAGTAGAAAGCGGTGACAAGCGTGCGAGCATTGAGGCTCATCCAAACGGAGTTATGGTAAATTATAACCGTTGTTTTGCAAAATTTAAGTTGAGAGATATTTATGTTCAGCCTCTTAACAATTCAAATTCAGGTACGGTTACAAAAGCAGAAGAAAAACGCACTCACATGGATATGACAGTAAGATATATGATGCTTTCAGGTGATGACGCAAACTATTCTGCAATGGCAGCAAAGTACCGCAATTATCTTCTCGACAATGGTCTTGTCACAAAGAAAGACGACTCATACAACACAAGAGTTGATTTCCTTGGAACAGACAGAGAAGAATTTCTTGTAGGGACAAGGGCTGTCACAATGACAACAACAGAAAACATCTCTGACATATTTGGAGAGTTAAAGAAAAACGGAGTTGCAAGTCTTATATCAATGTATAAGGGATGGCAGAAAGGCGGTCTTTATAATGTGCCCGTCACAAAGTATAAAGCTGACAGACATATTGGCGGAACAGGTAAGCTTACAAAACTTATAAAAGATTCCGCAAAAGACAATTATCAGTTGTATCTTTACAATGATGCATTAAGACTTAACCCGTCAACAAACAAGCTTACATATGATATGATAAAGCAGGTCAACAAGAGAACATTTAAAGAGGAAGAAAAGAAAGAAGTATATGATACTTTCTATTATCTTACTCCATCAAAAGCCAACGAAGACCTTAGTGAGTTAGTTTCTTCATATACGGATGACGGAGTGAAGAATCTTGCAATAGCAGGACTTAGTAATACAATCTTTTCTTATAGCCTTAAAGGGAAGTTCTATACAAGAAATGACACTGCAAATGACAATATAAAGCTTATCGGCGATGTAGCAAAGAAAACAAATCTTGTACTTGAACAGCCAGTATCTTACCTTTGGAAAGATACAAATGCATTTCTTGATATGCCTCTTGGCTCATCAGATTATATGTATGTTGATGAGGAGATACCTTTCCTTTCAATGGTACTTAAGGGAATTATTCCAATGTATTCAAATTATGTAAACTTTGAAGCAAATAAACAGGAATTCCTTTTACAGATGGTTGAAGCCGGTGTTTATCCGTCATTCTATGTGACATATGAAAATTCATCAGACCTTATATATACGAACTCGTCAGATCTTTACAGTACGGAGTACAAGACATATAAGGACACTATCGTTAAGTATGATAAGGATTTAAGAAAACTTAATGAGGTTACAAAGGGTTCGGTTATTAAGAAACATGAGAAACTTAACAATGGAGTTACAGTAGTAACTTACGACAATGGCACAAAGATCTATGTAAACTATACAAGCGTTTCAAGAACGGTAGATGGTGTAAAGGTCGGGGCTATGTCATATTCGTATAAGGCAGGTGAGACTGAATGAGTGAAGAAATGAAGAAGAAAAAGAAAATGACAAAAGAAGAGAAAGAGCAGTTAAAGCAGTTAAAGAAAAGTGCTAAACCCGGAAAACTTGCTAAGAGAGATGCGATTACCGGTGTACTGTTTATATCGCCATGGATAGTCGGTGCGATTTTATTCTTAGCTTACCCATTGATCACATCGTTCAGGTATGCATTAAATAATATCAGCATCACACCACTTGGTATGAATTTTAACTTTGTAGGTTACGGGAACTTTACACAGATACTCTTATCAGAGTCGGATTTTGTTACAAATCTTATAGACTATGTGGTATCAACTGTTATATCAGTACCTATTATAGTCGTGTTCGCACTTATTATATCTATGATGCTTAATCAAAAGATAAAAGGTAAGGGATTCTTCAGACTTATCTTTTTCCTTCCGGTTATCATCGTAAGTGGTCCTATCCTTGGGATGTTAAATGCCCAGGGAGCAGGAAGTATCACATCTATCGATACACAGGCAATAACAGAGGCAATAAAAGGATTTCTGCCTGCTGCACTTGCAACACCTATCTCGGAACTTTTTGAGAATATGGTAACAATACTCTGGTATTCAGGTGTGCAGATACTTATATTCCTCTCAGCATTACAGAAGATTGACAGATCAATGTATGAAGCTGCAAAAATCGATGGTGGTTCAGGATGGGAGTGTTTCTGGAAGATAACACTTCCAAATATCAAGCCAATGATACTTTTAAATATTGTATATACCATAGTATTTATTTCAAACAACGATCAGAACTCGATTATAGGACTGATAAAAACAGCAATGTTCTCAGGAACGGAAGAAAAGGGTTATGGATATGCATCAGCGATGGCGTGGTTGTATTCAGTGGTAGTTCTCCTTATTGTAGGTCTGTTCTCACTTGTATTCTTAGCTAAGAAAGATGTATATGAGAAACAGGTTAAGAGAGCAAAGAAAGCCCACAAGAAAGAACAGCGTCAGCTTAAGAAGATAGAAAGGAGGAGCGCAAGAAATGCCAAGAAGAACGCAAAAGCAGCAGCCTAGTACGGCAGTTGTATCAACACAGCCAAAATTTACAAAAGAAAAGTTACGCAAATTCCTTTTAGGCTCCAAAGAGAAAGAAGGATTCTTAAAGGTATTTGTTATATATGCACTCCTCATATGTATCGGATTTATATATATTTATCCTATTCTTTATATGGTGAGCCAGAGTTTCATGACACTTGATGACCTGCTTGATTCTTCAATCAACTGGATACCGTCAAAGTTAAATTTAGACAATTATAAACAGGCAGCTCAGAGTATGGATTTCTGGAAGTCTTTCGGACAGAGTATAATAATTGCCGGTGTACCTACACTTTGTAATCTTCTTTCGTGTTCTGTAATCGGATACGGACTTGCCCGTTTCGAGTTCCCT
This sequence comes from Clostridium sp. AM27-31LB, assembly GCF_003480745.1. Taxonomy (NCBI): domain Bacteria; kingdom Bacillati; phylum Bacillota; class Clostridia; order Eubacteriales; family Clostridiaceae; genus Clostridium; species Clostridium sp. AM27-31LB. Next base: position 332,743 of record NZ_QUJS01000001.1, read on the forward strand.
GGAAAGAAAGTTGTACTTGGAATCATCCTCTTTACATTTATTCTTCCAAGTCAGATTACAATGATACCTACATATGTACTTTATTCTAACATGGGTATTCTTGGAACAATCTGGTCATTTGTACTTCCGGCACTCCTCGGAATGGGTATAAATGCACCGATATTTATATTGATATTCTGGCAGTTCTTCAGACAGGTGCCAAAGGTACTTATCGAAGCTGCACAGATTGATGGAGCAGGATATCTTAAGTCATTCTTTAAAATATCACTTCCATCTGCATCACCTGCTATCATTACAGTATCACTTTTCTCATTTGTATGGTACTGGAATGAGTCATACCTTACACAGATGTATGTATCAGGTGTTACGACAAAATCGGGCTGGTCATCACTTGTTATCAAGCTCGGTGACTTCGCAGCAAACTACTCAGATTATGCACAGACTGCAACAACAGCCGTAACAAGTATAAATGAGTCGATAAACATGGCGGGTACAATGCTCAGCATACTCCCATTGCTTGTAATGTATTTCGTTCTCCAGAGATACTTCGTAGAGAGTATTGATAGAACAGGTATTACAGGAGAATAAAGAGTTAAATTGTATAACAATTTAACTCTGCAAAAAAACCATATATGAAAGTTTTTTTGCTAAGATTAAGCAAGAAGTAACGTGATTTAACTTCGCAAAGCAGAGTAGTTACATGAATTTGCTCGGATTAAGCAAGAAGTAACATGATTTAGCTTTGAGAAGAGTATTTCTAAGGCTGCAAAGAACGCAGCCCAAGAGGTACTAACTTCGCACAGGAGTAGTTACACGAATTTGCTCGGATTAAGTAGAAAGTAACAGTTCAGCCTTTCATTTTTGAAATGAAAGGCTGTTTTGTCAATTATCTTTTTATAGATGAACTGTTACTTTAAAACAAAAAATCATTAATGGTAAGTTTTGCATTGGTGATTTTTTGTGTTTTTTGTGAATAAAAATGTATAAATTGTAAATGACTTCATAAAAAGTTAAAATATTTCACAAAAAACTATAGCATTTGTGAAAAAAGTGTGATATAATATACAACATAAAATGAACTAAAAAGTTATCTAAATATTAAGGAGGAAAACTATGAGGAAAAAACTTATGGCACTTCTGCTCGCCGCATCTATGGTAGTAGGTATGACAGCTTGTGGAAGTAATGGCGGTTCCGTTTCAAAAAATAGTGCAAAGGATGTTTCCGGAAAATATGATGAAACAACTATTGATGGAATCAAGTATAAGAAAGCAAAGGATATTACAAGTGATAAGATTGAGCTTACATATTATCACTTTGATCAGGATGAAACAGTTAAGTATCTTGCAAAGCGTTTCATGAAGATTTATCCAAATATTAAGGTAAATGTTAAATATCAGAATGTTGCTAAGTACAATGATTCATTACTTACAATGGTATCAAATAAGGAAGCACCTGATGTAATTATGTTCTCAGATGCAGATTTTGCACTTAATAACAGACTTGTGATGGATATTTCATCATATTGGAATTCTGATCCTGAGACAAAGGAAGTTGCATCAACAGTTAATGACTGCGGACTTGGATGTTACGGAACAGAAAAGAGATATGCAGTACCTGTTAAATTCTTCCCTGGTGTTATGTATGTTGACAGAAATGTATTATCAACACTTAATGTTAAAGCACCTTCAAGAAACTGGACATGGGATGACATGATTAAGCTTATCAAGGATACTACAGTTAAGAAGTCATCAGATGGTATGGCTTATTATGGATGTGGTTACTACAACAGACTTGATTCATACTATGGAATTGCTGCTAAGCAGACAGTTCAGGGTGAGTTCGGTTTTGACGGAACACAGTTTGACCTTACAGCATGGGCTAAAGGTGAGCAGCAGTTTGCAGAACTTAAACAGGGTGGATATATCGCACCTCAGACACAGACACTTGACATGGAAAGCTGGATGGGTGACTTCGATGCATGGTGTGGAGCTTCAAGCCATGTAGCACTCTTTACAGAAGCATTCTGGACATATCAGGGAACATGGGCTACAAAAGCATTCCAGAAATATAACCTTGATATCGTACCTTATGTAATTCCTGCAGTAAGTAAGGAAGATGCTTCAAAAGACCATCATTCAATCGCAACTATCGACTTTGGTGGTGTTACAACATCTTGTAAGTATCCTCGTGAAGCATATGAGCTTCTTAAGTTCATGAGTTTTGGCCAGGATGGATGGAAGACAAGAATTGAGCTTTACAATGATGAGAGCCAGAAGAACTCTAAGGGTCTTGCACTTAAATATGATGTTATGCCTGCACCTATCACAACAAATTCAGACATCTGGAATGATTATATCAAGATGTATTGCAAGGGTATGGATGATGAGCATGTTAAACTTTGGAAAGAATACTTTGCAAGTTGTATGCAGCCTATCCCATACGGATGGACAAGTATCGCAGGATATTGGAACTATTGTAATGAGTACTTCAACAAGATTGATATTCATAACAAAGTTGACAGCGGAGAAAAGAAAGCTGCTGATTATATAGACGAAGCAACAAGAAAAGCTAACTGGTATCATGCAAAAGCAATGCTTAAATACTTCGGAAAGAGCGGTTATAATGTTCTTTCAGATGCTGACATCGCTAAGTATGAGAAGATGGAAAAAGCTAATAAATAATTAAGTTTTTTGAATTTAAAGCGAATATAAAAAAGAGGAGATTCCGAAAGGTTTCTCCTCTTTTTTATGTTATAGGAAAATGTTCGTAAAGTAGTGGGGCACCAGGAGCAAAATGCTGTTTGTGCTCTTTTCTATATAAAAATAATAAAATATTTGTATCTAAAAAGATATAAATTTATGTAACAGTTCTACCATAAAAAGATAATCAATAATACAATGAGCAAGCTCAAGTATTGTCAATTATTTTTTATGGCTGAACTGTTACAAATTTATTAAAAAAATAACAAAAACGGTTGTCAAATCGTATAATTTAAGGTATAATTTAATTGATATTAAAATACTTTAGTAAAAGGTAAAATTAAAAATAAAAATAAAGGAAAAGGAGAAAACAAATGGCAGAAAACAAAGAACTTAAGTACAATGAACCGTGGATATTGCAGAGAGCAGATCCATTTGTATGCAAAAAGGATGGCTGGTATTATTTTACGGCATCTATTCCAAGTTATGACTGTATCGCACTCAGACGCTCAAAAACTCTTGACGGTCTTAAAGATGCGGAGGAAGTTGTAGTATGGAAAAAGCATGAGAGTGGAATTATGAGCAAACATATATGGGCTCCGGAGCTTCATTATCTTTTCGGAAAGTGGTATATCTATTTTGCGGCAGGAGAAGCAGAAAATATTTGGAATATTCGTCCATATGTGCTTGAGTGTCAGGGTGATGATCCTATAAATGATGAATGGATAGAGAGAGGAAAAATGCAAAGAGCAGATGATGATATATTCTCATTTGAAGCATTTTCACTTGATGCTACTATCTTTGAAAACAAAGGAAAATATTATTATGTATGGGCTGAAAAAGTAAGCGTAGGTCCACAGATTTCTAATCTTTACATTGCTGAGATGGAGTCGGGATATAAGCTTAAGACGGTTCAGGTACTTCTTACAACACCTGATTATGACTGGGAGCGTCATGGTTTCTGGGTAAATGAGGGACCGGCAGTCATCAAGCATGACGGAAAGATTTTCCTTACATATTCAGCAAGTGACACAGGTATAAATTATTGTATGGGTATGCTTACGGCTGATGAAAATTCAGATGTACTCGATCCATTATCATGGAAGAAAGAGAGATACCCGGTTCTCAAGACCAATGAAGAACTTGAGATATACGGACCGGGACATAACTCATTTACAGTAGATGAGGACGGAAACGATGTTATGGTATATCATGCAAGAAAAGAAGCTGAGATAGAGGGAGATCCTCTTTACAATCCTAACAGACACGCAATGCTTATGAAGCTTCGCTGGGACGAGGATGGAAGACCAGTATTTTCTTACAAAGACTGATGGAGGAGCAATATGGCAAAACTTGTAATTAATGAAAACAAAGAATTAAGTACGATCGAACCTGAAATTTACGGTCATTTTTCAGAGCACCTCGGAAGATGTATCTATGAGGGAATTTATGTAGGAGAAAATTCTGACATACCTAATGTAAACGGTATGCGTACAGATGTAGTTGAGGCATTAAAGGAACTTAAAGTGCCAATGCTTCGCTGGCCCGGCGGATGCTTTGCGGATGAGTATCATTGGAAAGATGGTATCGGACCAAAAGAGACGAGAAAGAAAATGATAAATACCCACTGGGGCGGGGTTGTTGAGGACAACAGCTTCGGAACACATGAGTTTATGGAACTTTGCCGTCAGTTAGGCTGCAAGACTTATGTAAATGGAAATCTCGGAAGCGGAACGGTACAGGAAATGTCAGAATGGGTTGAATATATGACATTTAACGGTATATCACCTATGGCAGATCTCAGAAAAGAGAATGGACATGAGGAGCCGTGGAATGTTGATTTCTTTGGTGTCGGCAATGAAAACTGGGGCTGTGGCGGAAATATGACTCCTGAGTTTTATGCAAATGAGTACCGCCGTTATCAGACATATGTTAGAAACTATGACCCTGAAAAACCTGTAAAGAAAGTCTGCTGTGGTGCAAATGTCGATGATTATTTCTGGACTGAGGGTGTTATGAAGACCTGTTTCAGCCATGCAGAGTGGGCACATGGATTTATGGATTATCTCTCACTTCATTATTATGTGCATCCGGAAGGATGGGAGATAAAGGGAAGTTCAACGGACTTTGACGGTGATGTATGGTATAAGACGCTTAACAAGGCACTTCATATGGATGAGCTTATAACAAGACATGGAACTATCATGGATAAGTATGACCCTGAGAAAAAAGTAGGAATGTGTGTTGATGAGTGGGGGGCATGGTACACTTGTGAGCCTGGAACAAATCCGGGATTTTTGTATCAGCAGAATACTGTAAGGGATGCCCTTATCGCAGGAATTACGCTTAATATATTTAATAAGCACAGTGACAGGGTAAAGATAGCAGCACTTGCACAGATGGTAAATGTACTCCAGTCAGTGCTTCTTACAGAGGGCGACAAGATGATAAATACACCTACATATCATGTAATGCATATGTATAGACATCATCAGGGAGCAAAACTTCTTGAGAGCAGTGTGACAGGAATAGACGAGATTGGTCCTGAAGAGTGGAAGGTGCCAAAAGTAACAGAGTCAGTATCAAAAGATAAAGACGGAGTTATCACTATCACACTCAACAACCTCTCAATAGAAGCGGCAGAGGAAGTGGAGATACAGCTTTCAAACGGTGAGTACAAAGTGGCAGAGTCACGCATAGTAACAAACAGTGATATGCATGCTCACAATACATTTGAAGCACCTGAGGAAGTAGTAGAAAAAGACTTTGCTGATTATGAAGTTAAAAACGGAAATATCGTAGCAAAGCTTCCGGCAAATTCGGTAGTAGAGATAAGAGTACAGAAATAAATTAAAAATAAACGAAATCAGGTCATGCCTCGCAGTAAACTGTGGGGCATGACTTGACTTATATAATGAGGGTTATTATGGCACATATATGTAAAAAATGTTTTCTTCGTGAAATGGCAGAAGAAGATGCAAAAATGATAGAAAAATATAAAAAAGGTATAAAAGAAACAGACCGTGTATCAGAGAAAAAATACGAGGAGAGGCTGGCTGTCTGCAAAGAATGTGATCTGCTTAATGCTGGGACTTGTGGTGCTTGCGGATGTTATGTAGAGCTTAGGGCTGCGGCGAAAGTGGGGAGATGTCCGCATAAATTTTGGTAGGGGACTTTTTCTTGGGGGAGTGACGACAAACAGGACTTATATATGTTTTTAGGCGGCACGCTTGCGCTATAACAAACACGCAGCTAACGCACCTAAATACGGTGCGCAAGTGCCGGCGAGTTTGAAATGCCGCTTGCTAAACATATATAAGTCCTGTTTATCTGTACATCGAGGTATGTAAAAGAAAAAATCAGAAAAAGGTAATTATTTTACATATAAAGACCTCAACAAAGTAATAACGATAGTAATATACGAAAATTCAATCACAATCTGTAAATCGGAGAATTTAAAAGGTGCATATCTGCATAAGGGAAAGATGAAATTTGATACCGGACTTGATATGGAAATGTATCAGGAATGTTATATAATTGCACTTGACGAGTTTAAGAAAAGCGAATATTATTTAAGTAATGATATAGGAAATAATACAAGAAAAAATGTAAATGCGTGGCTGTCACTTTTTGTGACGGATGATATAGAAAAGATAGATAGAAATATTGAAAAATATCCGTGGCTCGAAGAAATATATATTGAGATGGCAGAATATCTTGTAAAACCGGAGGAGGTGTTTAATATGTATTCAGAAGCTTTAAGAATATTGGATGAAAATACTGTAAAGTATATGGTGGATGAACTCAAAGGTGAGAATGAGGAACTGAGAGTAGAGAATACTGAACTTAGCAACAAAGTGCTTGCTTTTCAAAAGAAACAGAACGAAAAGGAAAAGGAAATTATCAAAAATATGTATAAAGCTAATCTTACTATAGAGCAGATAGCAGAAATAACGGGAAGTGATATAGAAAAGATTGTGGAAATAATTTCTTAAATTTTTTAAAAGATGCATATAAAATATTTTTGATGATATGTTGCAGCAGATACTTTTATAAAATTCCAAATTATAATTATTACAGCAAAGCCGTTTTGGAGAATTATTAAAAATCATTCTCCAAAACGGCTTTTGTATATTGATATAAAGCTATATTATTTTTTTGATATTACGCCCAAACATTTATATATTATTCAAAGGTTTAGCAAAATCTCCTGAGCCATGTGTACATTTCTCCGGCACCTCTGTTGCCCCAGTTTGCATAAGGAACATATGTTATCTCTTTATAGCCAAGCTCTGCAGGTGTATCTGAGTAGAGTGCTTCGTCGTCGTACTGTTCAGGATTTTTGATGGTCTTTCCGTGTGCTTTGATGACTGTTATTCCACCAAGTGTATTCTCATCCCAATATTCGCTTATCGGTTTTGTTATATCTACCATGATTGATGAAATGTTTTCTCCGTTGTCTACCTGTTCTGCACAGTAAACAAGAGGACCTTTTTTGATGGCTGCCTTGCCTGCATCTGCACGAACTTTTGGATTTGCATATACAAAGTGTGCCGGCATTTCAAAGTTTATCTCTATATCAGTTCCACGCCATGCTGATGCTATGTCAGCTTTTGAGAGGACTGCATAACCGTTTTCAGTGCGGTAATCAGTTATGTCACTGCCGTTAATTTTTATTGTGAAATTATGTGCATATGAAGGTATTCTGATATAGAGTTTTTTGTTGGCCTCGGAGTTCTCGGTTGTTACGACTGCATCAGGAATATCTGATATTGATATGGAGATTTTTCCGTCAAATGGGAATTTTGTATGTATATCAAGCTTTTTAAAGCCACCGAGTGCTGTTGTCTTATATTCACCGCCTGCAAACATATTTATAAAGAGTCCGTCATCACTCTGCATGAAAAGATATTCGCCTAGAGAACTCAATGTTCTTGCGATATTAGGAGGGCAGCACGCACAGCCGAACCATTTCTGTCGTACAGGTTTTACATGGTTTTTATCAGTTGCCGGAATACAGTTATCAGGCCATACTTCAAGCGGATTAACATAGAAGAAACTCTTTCCGTCCATTGCGATACCTGCAAGTACGGTATTCATAAGTGCAAGTTCCATTGTGTCTATATATTTACTGTCTCCGGTTATCTGAGCCATGCGGCGGCAGAAGAGAGCAAGTCCTATTGAAGCACAGCTTTCCGAATAGTTTGTATCGTTTGGAAGGTCATAATCCGTAGTAAAGCGTTCCATTACTCCTGAACTTCCGATGCCGCCTGTTATATACATTCTCTTGTTGATAATATTGTTGTAGAGGTTTTCGCAGGCTTCAAAGAGTGACTCATCCTGATATTTCTGTGCTATATCAGCCATTGCACAGTAGAGATATGTGGCTCTTACGGCGTGTCCTTCTGCCGTTTTCTGTTTTCTTACAGGAAGATGGTTCTGACCATATTCGTTAATGTAAGGATTTGGGTCGTGCCATACATCTATGAAATCCTCGTTTTTGCTTTCATTAAACAGATAATTAGGTTCTGTACCGCGTCTGTCTACAAAATCTTTTGCCATGTCTGAGTATTTATCATCCCCCGTGACATCGGCGAGTTTCATAAGTGCAAGTTCTATTTCTTCGTGCCCCGGAACTGCATTTTTATATTTTTCAGTGTGGAATACTTCGCAGATAAGGTCTGCGTTTTTCTTCATTATGTTTAAAAATTTATCTTTTCCGGTTACCTCATAATAAGCTATCGCAGCTTCTATAAAATGTCCTGTGGTGTAAAGTTCATGTCCCTCTTTGAGGTTACAATACTGCTTGCCCGGATGCAGGATAGAAAAGTGGGTATTGATATAACCATTTTCCTGCTGTGCTTTTCCTACAAGGTCTATTGCGTCATCAGCAAGTTTTTCAAGTACCTCATTAGGTTCATAGGAGAGGGAGTAGGCAACGGCTTCAAGCCATTTGGCAAGGTCGGTATCCTGAAATACCCAGCCGTGAAATGTACCTTCTTTAAGTCCTGCAGCAACTTTAAAGTTGTCGATACAGTAGCTTGGCTCTGCGTCAGCTACTTCATCGTTGAGTGCTTTCCACTGGTAAGGGATGATTTCTTTAGTGACAAGTCCGGTGTATTTGTTCCAGAAAAAATCATCAACATTAAGTGCTTTTAATGGCAGTAAGTTTAATTTTTTTGTTCTCATACTATTCCTCGTTTCCGGAGCATATAAGCTCCATAAATCGTTAATGACATATGCTGACAGCTATGGTTCAGTCGGCATATGTAAATATTGTGCTTAATATTAAAAAGATGTGTAAAACATAAAAATGCTACATATTTTAATATACATTAAAGTAATTTAATTATATCTAAAAATAGATTGAAAGACAAGTGTAAAATGTTATATTTAGTGTATTTATTTCACCTTGACGAAAAATGTTGATAAGTGTACTTTTTTGTGAAAATGTAAAAATCGTAACAGTTCAGCCTTGCATTTAATAAATTCATAAACCTGCCAGCGAGCTGTCAGCCGCTGCTATGCAGCTTAAGTTTATTTCATTTATAAATGAAAGGCTATTCTACCCAAAAAAGATAATAAACAATAAAATAAGCAAGCTTCTTTATTGCCAATTATCTTTTTTGTGCTGAACTGTTACTGAAAATCTAAAACATTTTAGTTTTTGTTTGACTAATTTCAGTTTATTATGTATAATGTTTATGAAAAATGTTATATAATTTATGTAAAAAATTGAATTTTTTTGTTAAAAACATTAAAAAATAGTCATATAATACATTGACTATTTTAGGCGTATATAAAATAAAAATGTAAGAGAATCATATAAAAAGAGTTGTTTTGTTATTTTGAGATGCGTAAGTTAGTGGTAAAATATTTTTTGCCTCTAATTTAATTTTATAAAAGATATCTAAGGGAAAAGAGGTTGAAAAATTGTTACATATAACATCATTGGACGACGGAATAGAAATATTCAAAGCACTTGGCTCCGATGTCAGAATACAGATATTAAATATATTGCTCGAAAACAGCAATATGAGTATGAAAGATCTGGCAGCAAGGCTGAATATAACAAATGGAGCACTTACGGGACATATCAAAAAACTTGAGAGCTGTGGACTTATTACAACATCGGCAGAGTCGGTAGTGCATGGCAATCAGAAGATATGCTCAGTTCACTGGGACAGGATAATAATTGACCTTGAAAAACAGGTTGAGGATGAGAATGTTTATAATACGGAAGTAAAGATAGGTCATTATTCAAACTATGATATTACACCTACATGTGGTCTTGCATCAAGCAAGGCACTTATCGGCGAGGTTGATGATGCAAGGTACTTTGAGCATCCTGACAGATACAATGCTGAGATACTCTGGTTTACAAATGGTTTTGTAGAGTATGTTATTCCAAATTTTATTCCTGGATTTCAGAAGATTACACAGATATCAATCACAATGGAGCTTAGTTCAGAAGCACCGGGAGTAAACAGTGACTGGCCGTCTGACATAGAGTTTTATCTTAATGATAAACCGCTGGGATGCTGGACATCACCTGGAGATTTTGGTGATGTTAAAGGGCTTTTCACACCGACATGGTGGCCTGAAAACTGGAATCAGTACGGACTTTTAAAACTTCTTGTTATAAACAGAAAAGGCACATTTATAGATGGTCTTAAGATTTCGGATGTTACGATAAATGATTTTAATTTTGATTACAGAAGCAATATAAGATTTAAACTCGGTGTGGATGAAAATGCCACGCATAAGGGTGGTCTTACATTGTTTGGAAAGTCATTTGGAAATTATGGTCAGGATATTAATGTAGCCATCAGCTATACACCTATGACAGAGGATGAGATTTAAATATAATATAAATGTAAAACAGAACTGTTTAACAGTTCTGTTTTATTTGTTTTTTGCTGCAATAAAAATCCCACGGAATTTTACTGTTTCTAAAATTCCGTGGGATTAAATCATATTAATATGGCAGTTTGTCCGGTCGGACAATATTTATTTTTATTGTATAGCAAAGCACTGGTTTTGCTATTTTTTAATGGTTGAGCTTTGATAGCTGATTACTTAACTGTTACTTTATATGTAACCTTGTATTTGCCCATCTTTGCTGTTATAACAGCTTTACCTTTCTTCTTTGCAATAACTTTACCTGAATTATTAACTGCAAGTACGGCAGGTTTGTTTGATGACCATTTCACATTTGATAACTTAACACCATAGCCTTTTACTTTGAATTTAGCTGTTTTCTTTACTTTAAGAGAAGCCTTTTTGCTTGTGAACTTGATATAAGCTTTCTTGACTGTAAATGTTTTTGTGAGTGTCTTTGTCTTGTCACCTGAAGTTATTGTTGCAGTAACAGTAGTAGTACCGGCTTTTTTAGCTGTGAGAATACCATTTGATGTTTCAGCAACACCCGGATTTGAAGAAGTGTATGTAACTTCTTTTGTAATGCTTGGTGATGCTGAAACAGAAAGCTTAGCTGTTTTACCGGTATTTCCGCCTGCATAGAGAGTAGTTGCTGATGCATTAAACTTCAATGTCGGATATGCAGCAGATTCTTCTTTATATTTTTCTTTTACATTTTTATCAGAAAGTGCAGTTGAATAAAATTCAATATTGTCAAACTGTGCATTCTGTACATCTTCAAGGTACGACATAATACCGCTTCCTATACGGACATCATCAATATCGGATAATTTGTTATCTGAAAGTGCTTCTGAAAGAGAAACTTCCTGATTTGCACTTAAATCACCGTCAATATATGTTTTAACACCATCTTTAGAGACTGTATAAACAACATGACTCCATCTGCCTGAGATAAATGATGTCTGGTAACTTCCTTTTGCTGTTCCTTCCAAGCTTGCAAAGTCTGCGTAAACGCTTGAATGGAGTGCCGTGTATGGATAGCAGTTACGGTTCTTTGATGATTTTGCTTCAAATAATGCAGTTGCATCTGTAGTTTCTGAATTAACTTTTACCCACATTCCAACAGTAAAACCTGATTCATCAATGTTTTTAAATAGGTCGGAAGGAAGTGATAAATAGTTTTCATTACTCTTTGTATTTTTTATAGTAAGAACATTACCGTACCAGTTATCTTTGCTTACTTTTGCATTGCCGATAAGTGTTGCGGCAGCACTATTTTTTCCGCTGTTTGCTACTGATTTTTCACTTACGGATTCAAAGTCATATTTATAATCAGGTATAAGTGATGAAGCAAGAACTGTTGTTTTGTATGTTTTTGTAACAGTTTCATTTCCTGATTTTATAGTGGCAGTGAGTGTAACTTCTGTATCATTTTCAGGTCTTGTAACTTTTCCGTCATTTGCGATAATGTCAGCGTTGCTTGAAGACCATGTGATAGTTGAGCTATTAAATCCTTCTGTAGGAAGTGTGATGTCAGAAGTTGTCTTTGATATTACAGGACGGTCTGCATCAAGGTTTCCTGCTGCTCTTTCAAGGATTTCTTTGTCCGTGTACTTATAAGCATCTTTTTTTACACCCCAGACAGACTGGTTATTTGTTCCGATTGCCGTAAATGTCATAACTTTTTTGCAATCAGATGATTCATCATGCTGAAGGAAGAATACACCGCTGTAAGTTACTTTGTTTATAACAGCGTTCATATAATATGTGCCGTCTTTTGCTGTCCATGTACCTGTTACATCACCTGAAATGGTACCGTCTGCATTTAACTTTATCGACTGGGTCTTAGCAGTTGCAACACCCGATTTACCGTGGTTTACAAATTCGTATTCGCCGACTATATCATCTTTGGCATAACCTGTCTTTGAAATCTTATCACCTTTGTTTTCAAAAGGAGCAGTAACAGGCCAGCCTTCTTCATTCTGGAACTGCTGGTGAACTCTTACTTCGTGATAATCATCGCTGTCAGAAAATCTTGTGTGGTAGATAAGATACATCTGACCGTCATCATCTATCATTGCTGAGTTGTGCCCCTCGGCTTTGTAATACTTATCAAGGCATGAGAACTTGTATGTTCCCATAACTTTTATACCTACATCATTGTGGTCTTTGCCGTTTGATACATACATATTTGCGTTATTGCCTGCTGCATCGACGAAAGGTCCGTCAGGATTTTTTGAGCGGAAAAGTCTCATGTTATATCCGCCGTCAACACCAAGCCAGTCATATGACATATATAAATAGAAGTAATCCGTTTTTTCATCGTAGAGTATGAAAGGACCCTCACCTGAAGTTGCCTTACCTCCGGCGATTCTTGTACCGAAATACTGGTCTACCTGAAGTCCGTCATCTCTTGTATATGTCTTGCCGGGATATTTTGCCTTGCCAGTAGCAGGGTCAATCTCAAGTGTGAATATACCGCCTGACCATGAACCGTAAGTCATCCACATCTTTCCGGATTTATCATAGTAGATTTCCGGATCGATTGCATTAGGAGCATAAGAATTGTTATAAGAGTCTCCTGATGACCAGGTTGTATCATATTTTTCAATCTGACCGCTCTTTATAAGGTCCGGAATATTTGTGTTTGTATAACTTGTATCTTTAGAACCCTCGAAAGCCGGTTTATTCTTTGTGAAACCTGAGTAGATAAGAGTATCGACACAAGTGAAAGGTCCTTCAATGCTCTGTGAGACACCAAAAGCAATGACTGAACGCACTGCTGTTGAACTTGTGCAGAAGTAGATCATATATGCACCTTTTGTACCGTCAGTGTTTATATAATCAGGATTCCAGAAAACATCAGGAGCCCATACATTATAAAAAGAAGCATCTTCATCATGGTCACCTGCCCACTTAAATGGCTTTTTAAGGTTTTCAGGCATATTTCCGAAAACAAAGTTGTTTGTTGCACTGGTTGAATCACCTGCATTAAGATCGTTTGAAAGCTTTGTCCAGTTTACAAGGTCAGTTGATTTTGCTGCAGCAGTGTGTGAACCATATACATAATATGTACCGTCACTTGATTTTGTGATAGATGGGTCATGCACGGAAACTCTCGTAGGAGAAGTCGTTACATGAGTTACGCTTGCAGCTTTTGCAACAGATTCATTATTAAATAAGGAAAGACTTGGTAATGAAGTCGTTGCAGTTGACAAAGCAAGTGCTGTCGAAAGTACGATGGCACCAGCCCGCTTAAAGTTTTTCTTCATAGTGTTACCTCCGAAAATTTGTTTTTTGTTTATAGTTATTTCATATAAAAGAATAACATATTATGTACCAATTTACAACAAAAATACTATTTTATTTTGAAAAAAACTAAAATAATTGTGTCAAAAATATGTAAAATGCATAAAAAACCTAAAAAAATCCATCTTTTATATTGCAAGTTTTGCATAAATTGTATATAATATTAAACAAATTATAAAATAATTTTTGTTTTGCTAAAAATTATAAAATAACAAATTTCTTGGGAGGAGAACACAGTATGAGAAAGACAAAATTATTTGCAAGCATACTTGCACTCAGCCTTGTTGCTACATCTGTTCCTGCGGTAAACAGTTTTTCAGGTTCAGACAAAGCAGAAGCATCTGAGACGGAAGTGTCTGTAACATCAGGCAGCAGTATAGTTAAAGAACCGCTCGGAGAGGGTGAAGTTGAAGTGGCAAAGAGCCAGTACACAAATCCTATAGGCGGATATGACAACAATGGCAAACTTACATATGGCGGTGACCCGTCAGCTATGGTAGACGGAGATACGGTCTATCTTTATACGGGACATGATGTGTCAACAGATCAGGAAGTAAACGATAAAGTATATGATATTGACGGCTGGATCTGCTATTCTACAAAGGATCTTGTTAATTGGAAATATGAGGGCGAGATAATGAGTGCCAAAGATATTTCATGGGCAACAGGAAGCACATCGGCTTGGGCAGCTCAGACTGTTAAGCACAATGGAAAATATTATTTCTACTATTGCACATGGGATGCGACATCAGGTAATGGACAGCAGTCTATCGGTGTTGCCGTATCAGACAGTCCTACAGGACCGTTTAAGGATTTAGGAAAGCCTGTTGTGAGCGGTAAGGTTACTGATTTTGGTACTGAGTCAAGCACATGGAATGACATCGATCCTACAGTATGGATTGAAAAAGATGACAAGGGCGAGGAGCACCGTTATCTTGCATGGGGAAATGGAAATTATTATATCTGTGAGTTAAATGATGATATGATTTCGGTAAAAGACCAGAATGGTGATGGAAAGATTACAGGCGGCACATCAACAAAGACTGCTGATGTTATCCAGAAAACATCAGTTACTTCATATACTGAAGCACCATGGCTTTACAGAAGACAGGATGCAAATGGCAATTACTATGGAAAGTATTATCTCTTCTATGCTTCAGGATGGAGAGAGGGAATGTCATATGCAACCACCGATGATTTATTAAATGGCGAGTGGTCAGAGGGAAAAGAAATCGCAAGACCAAATGTCACATCAAACACAAACCATATGGCAGTTATAGATTTTAAAGGAAAGACATATTTTATCTATCACAATGGTGCACTTGCAGGTGGAAACGGATACCGCAGAGTTGCAAACATAACTGAACTTAAGTTTAATGAAGACGGAAGTATTGATGAAGTACCTGAGACAACAGCAGGCATAGCAGGAAGCACTACAAAAATTTACACAAAGGCGGGTGCTGGCGTTCTTGCACATGAAAATTTCCTTAATTCGTTTGATGATGCAGATTATCCTTATGAAAATGTTTATGTAGGTGCTATGGGATATTCTGATGTAAAAGACGCACAGTGGGTACTCACAGACGGTAAGTCTGACAAGACAAAACCTGCATATGTGTCAATCCAGTCTGAAAATAAATCAGGACTTTATCTTACTGTAAATGATAATGGCAAGGTTACACTTAACCAGGATTCAACCGGTACTGATGAGATGGCAAAAAGACAGACATTCAGAAGTGTAAAGGCACTTGACGGCTCTGAGGATGGAGTTTCATTTGAGAGTGTTTATAAGCCGGGACAGTATCTTACAATAGTAAATAATACACTTAAGATAACAGACGGCACAGACAAGGCAGCCGCAACATTTATTGTAGGTGAGAACAGTGAGACAACTGTACTTCGCGGTATCAGTCTTTCGGCAGGAACAAATGTCATAACACAGGGAGAAAAGATTAAGAAAATTAATTTCTCTAATGTAAAGGCAATCTACTCTGATGAGACGCAGAAAACATTGGCTGCATCTGATTACAAGGTTGATTATTCAAATATAAATGTAAATAAAACAGGAACGCAGTATGCAGCAGTATCCTACACAGAGGGTGACATCACAAAGACTGTTTCAGTGGGTGTGACAGTAATGCCAAAACTTAAAGCTGTTACAAGTCTTAAAGCAAAAGTAACAAAGAAGAAAAAAGCTAAAAAGGCGAAAGTCGTACTTTCATGGAACTATTCATCAAAAGTAACAGGATATGAAGTATATTATAAGACAAGCAAAAACGGTAAGTTTAAATATGCTACGGAAGTAACAGGCAAGAAGTGCACTGTATCAGAAGAGACAACATTTAAGGCAGGAAAGACTTACTGGGTAGCTGTCAAAGCCTACAGAGAGTATAACGGAAAGACACTTACTGGACCTGTCAAATCAATCAAAATAAAGATTAAGAAATAAAAAAAGATAAAGCAGATATTTTGTTTTAGCATAAGCTGCCTGATAATGCGGTGGTTTTAAGCATGATTTGTCTTGTATATGAAAAATCATTTATTCGTAAAATACTTTATGAATAAATATACAAAAAAAGTTATATTTACGAATTGTTAATAATTTAGTCATAAACTGTTGACAAAATAGGTAACTAATGCTAAAATAATTTACAAATCAATAAAACATATTCTTTTATTAAAAGGAGGAATAAAACAATGTATAAGAAATTATTAAGCGGAGTTTTAGCAGCAGCTATGGTTGTTGGAGGAGCAGCTTATGCAGCACAGCCACAGACAGCAGCAGATGCAGCATCAGCTCCAAAGCCAAAGTACACATTCAGCATGAATGGTGCAAGCAAAAAAGTAGTAGGAGTTGCTCGTAAAGGTGATACAGCAAGTGGTGGAACAGGAAAGACAAAGACAGGTGTTTTACCTACAGCAAACAAGAAAGCAAAGCTTCAGTATAAGAAAGGTAAACATGGAAAGGCTCTTTACATCTCAAGAACAGTAGGTGGAAAGGCAGCTTCTATGGGTGCTGAGCTTAAAGGTGTTAAGCTTGGAAACGGTTCTTGGACAGTTTCATTCTGGGTTAAACCTGAGACAGACCTTTCAAACTTCATGGCTATGTTCTTCACAGGAAGCCATATTACAGATCCTAAGAACACAAAGTGGCTTTCAATTACAAAGGATTCATGGCTTGATAACAAGTCTAACTCTCCTACAATCTGGTCACACAGTGTATCAAATGGAAAGAATGATCAGTTCCCATGGTATGGTCACCAGGATAAAAAAGGTAAGTGGACAGCAGACCTTGCAGTATCAAAAGGAAAATGGACACACATCACACTCGTTGTAAATACAAAGAAGACTTCTTGGGATAAGAAGGGTTATTGTGAGTATGGTAAAAAGGGTGAAAAGACATATGTTAAATCTTACCATGCTTGGACATATGTAAACGGAAAACTTTTCGGAAACGGAACAGTTGCAAAGGGAACTATGTCAAACTCTAACAAGTTCTTCCTCGGACTTAATGCTTGGGATACAGGATTCAAGGGATACATCGATGATGTTAAACTTTGGAACAAAGCACTTTCTCCAAAGCAGGTTAAAGCTATCGCTAAATAATTAAATCAAAGTTTGATTACAGATAGTTTAGTATAAACTGTATATAAAACAGTTACATATGCGTAGTGAAATTGTAAAAATTTCACTACGCATTTTTGTTGTGTTAATAAAAATTGTGCAAAATATGAAAAAAATATATGAAATATTTTATTTTTATGTTGACTTTTTGTAATATCTATGTTATTATAATAAAAACTAAAATAGTTTACGAAAACTTTAATAAATTGAAATCGAGAGGAGAATTAGACATGAGAAAGAAAATTTTAGCAATCGCACTTGCAACAACAATGGCATTTTCAACAGCAGTAGTTGCTGTACCAGCAAACAAGAATGTAGCAGAAGCGGCAGTTGGTGATGCAACAGTTAAGGATCTTGATATTGGAGATGCATTTACAGCAAATACAGGTGATGAAGATGTTAGCGGAAACTTCCAGCTTGTATATAAATTTACAAACAAATCAGTTGGAACAAACAACTGGGACAATTACATCGTAGAAATTTTTGACGGAGCAGGACAGTACATTTCAACTCGTGCAGATAACTTTGGATGGTTTGCAGGAACATGGCTTGATGATGGCTCAACTATGGAGTGGGGCGATGGTGCTGCTGATTGGAATACATACCTTGAAGTTATGAAAGATGCTTCGGTTACAGTAACAGTAAAGAGAGTTGGCTCAAAAATTACTATCACAAACAAGATTGTAAGCAATGCAGATTCATCAAAATCTTATAAATTTGTAGCAAATTGTAATGTTCCTAATGCAGCAGATGCACTTAAGGTTCATATTACAGGTGAAAAAGTTGGACTTTCTGGTATAACTACAGAGTATAAAAAGGTATCAGCATCAAACAAGTCAAACAGCTCATCATCTTCTAAGAAGAAGTCAATGTCTGTAAAGAAAGTTACAGCAAAGGCAGGAACAAAGGTTGTTAAAGGATCTGTTTCAGTTGCAAAAGCAAAAGTAAAAGTTACAGTTGGAAAAGATAAAGCTAAAACAGCTAAAGTAAGTGGAAAGAATTTCACATTGAAGGTTTCTTCTAAACTTAAGAAGAACACAAAGATTACTGTAAAGGTTACAAAGTCTGGTTATAAGACAGTAACAAAGACAGTAAAGGTTAAATAGGTTATAAGTTTATATTTGTAACATAAATTTTCTCATTTATTATCCAAAATAGAGAGTCGGTTATGCCGGCTCTCTATTTTGTTGTAAAATAATATTTAAGTGTTTTATTTGATAAGTTTTGTTTATTAAGCAAGAAAGTGTTTGACTTCATGTTATATGGGAAATATAATGGTTGATGTCTAAGTAAGTGGTATCTTACTAAAGTTATATACAATTAACTTTAAAGATATTTATCATGAACGGACAAAACATTTATTATACAAATACACATGATAGGAGACAGCAACGATGAGGAAAATTATTAAGAAAAGCATTGCAGTCGCATTGTCAACGGCAATGGTTGTCACACTGGGATATGCAGCAGACATTAAAACAAAGGCAGCAGATGATTATACATATCTTTATGCCGGACTTACATGGGATCAGTATTGGGATGCAGAGGATATTTACCTGCAGAGTACAAAGAGTATGACTGATGCAAACACTGAGGCTGATGCAAGAGGAGAGTTGGATAAAGGTGCTTTTGATGCTGTTTCAAGAGCAACTACAAATCATGGACTTCATAGAGGAAGTTATCAGTGTGATACTGTTATCTATGGTGAAGATGGAAGTGAGTTTAATGTATCTCATTGGTCAGCAGATGGAAAAACACTTTATCTCACAGACGGAACAAGTGTATCATATAGCAAAGGAACTATCACAAAGGCTGATGGTTCACAGACAAAATTAAAAGAATACAAAGTTACAGGTCTTAAATATGTTCCTGTTGCCGTAAAGACATCTGAACTTTCAGATTTTAAGAAAATCTATAAAGTTGTTGAAAATGACGGTGAACTTGCAGGTGGTTACAGTGAGATGAATCTTTCGGCTTATGACCTTAAAGCAGATGTTACTGCAAATACAAACGGTCTTAAGACTGCGGCAGAGCAGAAAGATGGAACATTTAAGTTTAGTGCAAGAAAGACGGGAAATGATTCTGGTATAAAGGATGAGACACTTGCAAAAGCTTCAAAGCTGAAAACTCAGGTTCAGAAAGCAAATGGAAGTTATGGTGAATTTTTAAGAGTAGACTTAAACAATGCAGATGATGCAGATACATCAAAAGGCGAGGGTTACGGTGCACTCGGTGCAAAGATGCAGGCTGTAAAGTGGACATATTATGGAAATGACTCTACACGCAAAAATGCACTTGCAGCATTTGGTACAAAATTTGCGGCAGACAACTGGATGCACAAAGCAATGGGTATTCAGCTTGGTCTTACAGATTCATATAGAGCAGCACTTCCGGGTGGAACAGACGGAACAGGCTATTGGAGTATTACAGTCTATGCACTTGGTTTTGAGGACACAACAGTTGATTTTGAAGTGACAGAGGACAATATCGTTGACACGGTTACAACTACTGAAAATGCCGACACAAGCAAGCTTGAAGCACTTGTTAAAGATGCGAAGACATTAAAAGAAGCTAATTACACAGCGGACAGTTGGAAGAATTTTGCAGGAGAGCTTGAAGAAGCAGAGGAAGAACTTGCAAAAACAGCTCATTATCAGGCGGTTGTAGATGAAGCTTACAATCATTTAAGCGACGCAATGAAAAATCTTGTAAAAGCTGTAAAGACACCGAAAACACCAACAGGCGTAAAGGTAACAGCTAAAAAAGCAAAAGCGGTAGTAAGCTGGAAGAAATCAGCTAATGCAGTAAGTTATCAGGTTCAGTATTCACTTACAAAAAACTTTAAAAAGCCAACAACAAAGACTACAAAGAAAACAACATTGACAGTAAGCGGATTAAAATCAGGTAAAAAATACTTTGTAAGAGTAAAAGCTGTAGGAAGTGGAAAAACAGCAGGTAAATGGTCTGCCGTAAAGAATGTGAAAGTTAAATAGTTTTTAACTAATTTTAATTACATATTATGATAGGTTTGTAAATATGTATAGGCAAAATAAAAAGGAAGGTATTATATATGGTGCGATAGTGTCGCATCATGGTGAGCCTTCCGTTTTGTGCGTTATACGGGGTTATGGAAAAATAATGCCTGAAAAAATAAAAATGGATAGAAAGAAAATAAAGCCTATTGCATAGAGTAATAATTGGTGTCTGGAGATTTGATTGGTGAAAATATGTGTGAATATAATGTATTTGCAAATTATAAAATAGAGATTGCCTGGAAGTGAGGAAGAGATTTGAAAGGTAGGATTACGGAAAAGAATAATATTGAGGATACAGATAAAAATATAGAAAAAAATAACATTGAAGATAAGGCTGTGGGAAAGAATAATATTGAGGATACGGGAAATGTTGCTGCAAAAAATACAGCAGGAGAAGATAAGGTTTTTGAAAAGATAAATATACCAAAAAATCTTATCAAAAATCTTAAAATGCTGATTTTTATTATTCCATCAATAGTGATAGCCGGATTTTCACTTCGTGGAATATATGTTGCAAATAATGACCTTGCGCATTACAGGAAAATTGAGAAAAATATTTCAGCGGATACATCTGGCGGAAATGATGATACTAAGCAGAAATCAGAGGATAAGGCGGATACTGATAAAACAGATACAAAGTTAAGCGATACAGATACAAAGACAAAAGTAACGGCTGTTGCTGATACAAAGAAAAAGAGCGGGAAACCTGCTGACGGAGAATTTAGCGGTGAGAGTATCTGTGAAAAATTCGGCTATACGGTAAGTCTGAAGGCGAGGTTTAAAAATGGGGAGACAGTTGCGGTTTATGGGATGAAAATGTCAGGCAATACGGACAGTGCAAATAATGCATTTATGAATAATGCATGGAGCGGCATGGTAAACAGGCTTGTAGGGAAAAATGTGTCTGATGCAGATGCGGTATCGGGGGCTACATATTCGTCAAAAGCAATTATAAATGCATATATGGATGCTTATAATAAGGCAGTTGCAAAGGCAGATGGAAAGACGATAAGGAAAACTGCATTAAAAAAGACTACCATGCCTGTTTCGACAAAAAAGCCTGTGGCAATAAAAGTTGATAAAAAGAAAAAAGTGCCAAAAAGCAGTATAGCAGACGGAAATTACAAAGTCAGTGCGGTATGTGAGCCTGATGAAAATGAAGATTTTGAAAAATATTCACTTAGTGCGGTTGTGAAATTTTCAAAAGGAAAATGCGTAGAGATAGCAGATTTTTTATCAACAGCCGAAGCAAACAAGACTTATTACATGAGAGCGGCGAATGGAGCATCAGGAGCAAAGGGTGTTGTCGGACAGATAATAAGCAGGCAGTCGTCAGATGGGATAAGTGCGGTATCGGGAGCTACCTGTTCCTCAAAAACAATAGTGAACCTGTATCTGAAAGCACTTAATAAGGCGGCAAAAAAAGGAGGGATAAAACCGCAGAAAACTCCCGCTCCTTCAAAAATTCCGGTTGAAGTACCTGCACCGGCAGATACGGCAGTACCATCAAATACAGGAAATCCTCTACAGACAGATATGCCGGCTTCTTCAAAGCCTCTAACATCTTCTAAACCTATGACAAGCAGTACGCCGCAGGATACGGCTTCACCTGAGCCGTCAATTCTGCTTAGAAGCGGTACATATTCTAAAGTGGCAACGGTATATCCTGATGAGTCAAAAGCATTTGAGGAATATACGATTTCGGCAGATTTGTTATTTAATGACAATCACTTTGCAGGATTTTCAAATGTGGTTCTTTCAGATGAGACAAATCGATTTTACTATAATAAATCGGTAAACGGAACAAAGAAAATTCCGGGACTTCTGACTCAGATAAATGCGGCACTAAATGGTGAGTTTGATGCGGTGTCAGGTGCGACCTGTACATCAAAAACTCTTATAGGTATGTATCGTGAGGCACTTGATGAAGCTGTTATAAAATAACTGTTGTAAAAATGCAATAGCAATACAGGTATAGATTGGGCGGAAAGGTAAAAAGACGGATATTTAGAAAAAGTTTGATAAATAAAAAGGCGGTAAACTGATGAGAGTTTTTATTATAAAAAGCGTTAATCTGTTGATTGTTGCAGGAATACTAGCTTTATACTGCATCAATGTGCACAAAGTCGGTGAGGAGAAAAAAGCAATAGCCGAAAAAACAGATAAAAAAGAAGTTGTAAGTGATAGTGGTAATAACATTTATTTTGCTGATGACGGTATTTATGAGGGCAGCGGTGACGGATTTGGCGGAGAGATAAAAGTCCGTCTTACCGTAAAGGACAATAAGCTTGAAAAAGTAGAGATATTATCGGCTGAAAATGAGACGAAAGATTATCTTGAGTCGGCAAAAAAAATACTTGATGATACCATTGATAAACAGTCGGTTGATGTTGATACGGTATCGGGAGCAACATTGTCGTCAAATGGGATAATAAGTGCGATGAAAGATGCCATAAAAAACGGAAAGAAAAAATAATAACAGTTCAGCAGTGTATTTATTAAATTAATAAATCTGATAGTAAGATGTCAGTCGCTGCTATGCAGTTTTTGATTATTTCATTTGACAAATGAAATTTTATTCAAGACTGAAATGCTACAAAAAGAAAAATTTACGGAAAGGTAAAAAGTTTAGAAATAATGAATGTTAAAGAAAAGTTAAGGAATTTAAAGATTTTCAGGGTGATAGTCCAGATAATATTTTTTATACTTATGCCGTCACTTTTCTCACAGGCATTTGCAGGTGTAAAAGAAGCGGTGGCACTGATAGGAAAAGGCGAAAATATCATATTATCTGATTTTGCGATAAAACTGTTGATATTATGTACTGCCACGATTGTATTTGGGAGGATATTTTGTGGATTTGTCTGCTCATTCGGTGCTGTTGGAGACTGGTTTTATATGCTCTCAGAATTTATTCAGAAAAAGACGGGAAGAAAATTACCTGTCATACCGTCAAAATGGCAGGTTTACTTGCAAAAATTAAAATATATCGTGTTGATTTGTGTCATTGGATTTTGCTTTTTAGGAAAAGGGGAATATGTTACAAAATACAGTCCGTGGACGGTATTTTCTCTTATAACGAGCAGAAACTTTAAACTTGGTGCATACATTACCGGAGTTGTGCTGTTATTACTGATAGTAGTCGGAATGATGCTTAAGGAAAGATTTTTCTGTCAGTTTCTCTGCCCTCTTGGAGCAGTGTTTTCACTACTTCCAAAACTTCCGATATTTCATGTAAAGAAGAAAGGGCAGCAGTGCTTTGAACGTTGTAGTGCCTGTACAAACAGATGCCCCGTTCATTTGAAATATGATGAAGCAGATATAAGGGACGGAGAATGTATAAGCTGTGGCAGATGCTTTGTCGTGTGTCCGCACAGGATAAAGAAGAATAAGTAAGCGGTTGGAAGTAAGTGGGAAAACAGTGAAAATCTAAAAGGATAAAAGTTATTTTAGCAGGGAAAGAAAACTCACCATTGCGAAAATGCAAAATATTATTTATATGCAGGAAAGCCGTAATTGTGAAATTATAAGAGAAAATGTTATAAAGCCGGGCAGAAAATCATAAAAATGTGCATATATAGCTGAAAAATGAATATTATTTATATGAAATAAAAGCACAGTGTTATGAACAGACGGCAGAGCAAATTGCGAATATCTGCTTAACAGTCAAGATAAAATGCTGCGAAATTCAAGTTTGTACAGCAATGTTGAAATTCATGTAATTATAAAATTATGATGCAAGGGGCAAAATACCTTTTGACCCCAACATCAAAATTGTGGTAACAGTTCAGTCTTGCATTTCTTACATTCATAAACCTGCCAGCAAGCTGTCAGTCGCTGCTTTGCAGCTTTTGTTTATTTACGCGAAAGCAAAGTGAGGATGGAACAAATAAATTTGTTCCATCTGAGCGTGCTCGCGAGGGCTTTGCTCTCATTTCAGAAATGAAAGGCTATTCTACCATAAAAAGGTACTTAACAATACAATGAACAAGCTCATTGTATTGCCAATTATCTTTTTATGGCTGAACTGTTACAGATTGTGGGATAATGTTAAAAAATCTTGGAGGAAAAGTATGCTTAATTATATATGGGCATTTATGATTCTTGGGGGAATATCATACGGTCTTGCAAACGGAAAAGCACAGGCTTTGTCTGATGTTATAATAGAGAGTGCGGGCGAAGCAGTTTCATTATCAATAACAATGCTTGGGGTAATGGCAATGTGGTGTGGGATTATGGAAGTTGCAAGGCAGGCAGGTCTTATGGATAGAATGACAAAATTTTTATCACCTGTCGTTCATTTTCTGTTTCCTGATATTGACAGAAACCATGTTGTCAATGAATACATAACTGCCAATATGGTTGCAAATATGCTTGGACTAGGCTGGGCGGCAACACCAATGGGACTTAAGGCAATCAAAGAGATGGCAGAGATTGAGAGAGCAAGAATAAAAAAAGCTCATAAAGATATAAGTAAGATAAAGATGCGTGCCAGCAATGAAATGTGTACATTTCTTGTAATAAACATATCATCACTACAGTTAATACCCGTAAACATAATAGCCTACAGGAGTCAGTACGGAAGCGTAAATCCTGTAGGTATTGTTGTACCGGGACTGATAGCTACGGGAATAAGCACACTGGTGGCGGTAGTATTCTGTAAAACGGCATCACACTTTAGAAAAAAGAAGCTAAAAAATGACTTGAAAAGATAAAACAAAGGTGGTATTATATCTAAAAATCGTGTACGCACACGGAAATTTGAAATTATATTGTTTATGGATAGAAAGTTATATTTGCGAAACGACCTTTAGCTGTAATTAAATTATTTGTTATATCATAGCAATTAACACAACATAACAGTAGTTTCGCAAATACTTCGATAAGCAATTAAAAGAGGTGATATATATTTCATGTACAATTAAGGAACTTGCAAAGGCCTGCGGTGTTTCCGAGGGAACGGTTGACAGGGCGGTCAATAACAGGAGCGGCATCAGGGAGAGCACTAAGCAGCACATACTTGAAATGGCAGAGCAGATGGATTACAGACCAAATCATCTTGCTAAAAGTCTTGCAATCGGAAGTACAAAAACCATAGGGATTGTTTCGGTTGACCTTAGCAACAACTTTTTTGCACTTCTTGTTGAAAGCATAGAGCAGACGGCGAGGGAGCATGGTTATTTTGTAAATCTTGCATTGTCTCACAATGACCCTGAAAAAGAGATGGAAGCTATAAAGTATATGGCAGAACGCCGTGTTGACGGTATCATACTTTTTCCACTTGGCAAGGGCGTGGAGTTTAGTTCTTTTTTAAAGAAACTTGGGATTCCTATAGTTACCATATATAACAGGATAGAGTGTGATTTTGTCCATGTTGATGTTGACTGCCGTCAGATTATGAGAAATGTAGTTTCTTTTCTTGCACAAAAAGGATATAACGAAATGATATATATCGACCCGCATTTTGAAAAGATGAAATCAGGCGGCATCAATGTTTTTTCTATTGAACAGCGTCGTATTGGTTATCTTGAGGGACTGAAAGAGGAGATGCTCGGCGATGGTGAAATCCTTGAAGATATGGATGAAAGACAGCTTGTTGGGATAGCAAAAAGAAAAGACGGTATGAAAAAGGTCTTCATTTGCCGTAATGACACCCCGGCGGTCAGACTTATGACGATGTTTAGGGAAAATAATATCAGAGTGCCGGAGGATGTCGGTATTATAGGTTTTGATAATATTGCAATACTTGACAATATTTCACCGAGACTTACATCGGTTGACTGTAATATAAAGACAACGGGACGAAAGGCGACAATGAATCTTATCAGGATGATAAATGGTGAGAAAGATATAAAGGACTGCGTTGTCGGTTACAATATTGTTGAGGGTGAAACACTTTAAGATGTACTCTCGGTATCTTACCAAAACGAGTCATTTCGGTCGGATTTCTGATATACTGTTTCCATTTTCTCGTCGTACACACCGTGTACGCACTGCAAAAATGTCATTGTATATCAAAAATCCATCTCGAAATTCTTCGCTAAGAAGATTATGAGAGTACATTAAGAATATAAGGAGGGTAGTGATTTACCCTCTTTATATGAGATTAAATCGTGTACGCACACGAAAAGAAAGGATTAAGAATGGATGCGATAAAATTTGGTTTTAAATACTGGAAAAAGTACATAGTGGCGGCAGTTATCCTACAGATTGTGAGTTTTGCTGCAATTATTGCGGATTTGCTGATTCCGTTTGTGTCAGAGCTTTTTATTGATTTTGTTATTATGGATAACGACAATAAGGCGAGTGGAGTTTTTGCGTTTTTGATTGAAGGAGATTACGGAAAAAGACACAGTTTTGAATTGTTTTTTAATATTGCGATGGTGTTTGTTGGACTTCTTGTTTTTAGACTTGTTTTTATATATATCAAAAATACAATGTTTGAAAAGTATGCGTTGAAGTTTGAGACGGATTTACGAATTGTAACTTTTGATAAGCTGATGGAACTTGACAGCCAGACTGTATCTGAGTACAACACGGGTGAACTTTTGACTACGCTTCATACTGACACGATTATGATGAAAGACCTGTTTGGAAGAATTATTCCGGGAATGTTTGACAGTATGTTTGTGTTTGGTGCGTGTATAGTATTGCTTACATCGATAAATAGCACACTGCTTATAATTCCGGTTATGCTTGCACCATTTTTTGTTGTGGCACTTTTGAAATTCAGGAAAAAGGCTCAGATAAATTACAGAGCCATAAGAACCAGCAACAGTAATATGAATCTTACAGTTCAGGAAAATATAGAGGCTGTCCGTCTTGTAAGGTCATTTACAAATGAGGGAAGAGAAAAAGAGAAGTTTGATAAATCAAATATGAACATGAAACAGTCATATATAAATCAGGTTAAGCTTTCGGCAGGCTTCGAGGTTATATTTAGTTCGATAAAACAGGCTGCTTATATTGGAACTATCGCATTATGTGCACTGCTTGTTATAAAGGGTGAGATGCTTGTAGGATTTCTGGTTGCAGCGTCAGGTTATGTCATGAAAATAATGGATCATGTATCACAGATAAACAATCTTCTCTTTCAGATGCAGCAGCAGATTGTTGCAGGGGATAAGATAATGAGGTTTATGGATTGCAAGACAAAGATTAAGGATGGCAAAAAAACTGCAAAAGATATAGATAAGCCTGATATAGAGTTTGAAAATGTCACATTGGAACTTGGCGGGAAAAAGGTTCTTGACAATATAAATCTTTCAATTCCTTATGGCAAAAAGGTCGGTATTGTCGGAGCAACTGGAAGCGGAAAGAGTATTTTATTAAAATCAATAGTAAGAGTAAATGATGTAAATGACGGTCAGATAAAAATGAACGGAACGAATGTTAAGGAGTATAAAACAGCAGAGCTTAGGGAAAAAATCTCATATGTTTTTCAGGATGCATTCTTATTTTCAAATACCATTGACAGCAATATTGCATTTTCAAACCCCGATGTTGATGAGAGAAGGGTGAGGGAATGTGCAAAAAGAGCAATGGCAGATGATTTTATAAATGAACTTTCTGACGGTTATCAGACGATAGTAGGTGAAAAAGGATTTGGACTTTCGGGGGGTCAGAAACAGAGGGTTTCTATTGCCAGAGCAATGCTAAAGGATGCACCGGTATTTGTATTTGATGATTCGACAAGTGCACTTGATGCAGAAACGGAAAGAAAACTTCTTGAAAATTTGAGGACATATTATAAGGAGAGAACTATTCTTATAGCGGCACACAAAATGTCATCCGTTGTCGATTGTGACGAGATAATTTATCTCAGCAACGGAAA
The DNA here is from genome assembly GCF_003480745.1 of Clostridium sp. AM27-31LB. Taxonomy (NCBI): domain Bacteria; kingdom Bacillati; phylum Bacillota; class Clostridia; order Eubacteriales; family Clostridiaceae; genus Clostridium; species Clostridium sp. AM27-31LB. Next base: position 361,126 of record NZ_QUJS01000001.1, read on the forward strand.
AATTGTTGAGAGGGGCACCTTTGATGAACTGATGGAGCTTGATGGACATTTTGCTGGTGTGTATAAGACGCAGATGGCAAAGCAGACGGTGGCATAGTGCGTAGTGATATGCGAAACCTATTATTATGATGTTAAACACCGACAATAAGAATGGAGGTGTTTGCAGGATTGCGAAAATTGCGTAGCAATGAAGCAATCCGGAGTATCAGTCAGGGTCAAAATGACTCGTTTTGAGAAGATACCGAGAGTAAATATTGTAAGGTGACGGAGGAAATCATGGCTAAGAGGAATACATATTTTGAGGATGAGGTTGTTCATAAAAAAATTGATATTAAGCAGTTTGGCAGGATTTTAAAATATATAATGCCGTATAAGCATATATTTATCATTGTTTGTGTGCTTATGCTTGTTTCAGCGTGTACTGCATTGCTGCCGCCGATGCTGCTTAGATATGTTATAAATGATGTTGTTGTTGAAAAAAGTATGGCTAAGCTTTTTTATGTTGTGTGTGGTCTTGTTTTTCTGGCTGCGACGGATATAGGGCTTACTTATGCACAGCAGCGTATGATGGGACAGATGGGGCACAGTGTTATTGCGGATATGAGAAAGGATATTTTTTATAAATTGCAGGAACTTCCTTTTGAGTATTTTGACAACAGACCTGACGGAAAGATTGTTGTGCGTGTCACTGATTATATAAATGACCTTGCAAATTTCTTTACGAATTATGTCGTGATGTTTCTTGTCTATCTTGTAAAGATTGTCATTGTTACGATATTTATGCTCTCACTCAGTCCGGAGCTTACGATTATTGTCGTGTGTACGGTAGTTCCTATGATGGCTCTTGTGTTCTTGTTGAGATATAAGATAAGAAGGAGATTTGCATGGCACAGGGCGAAGCTTTCAAACCGTTCAGCTTTTCTTATCGAGACTATCATGGGCGAAAAGATAGTAAAGAATTATAACAGAGTTGAGAAAAATAAGTCGATTTATGAGGATTTGCATAATCAGAGTGTCAATGTATGGTGGGGAATTGTCAAATTAAATAACTTAAATACGCCGATTGTTGAAATATTCTGGAATATCGGGACACTTTGTCTTTACGGAGTTGCACTTTATCTTATATTAAATGGAAGCAGCCAGGTAGATGCAGGTACGGTTGTTGCGTTTATAAGCTATATGGGACTTTTCAGCGGACCACTCACACAGATAGCGATAATAATTCAGCAGATGGCACAGGTAAGCTCAAATCTTGAGCAGGTGTTTGATACGATTGATTATGAAGTGCAGATAAAAGATGAGGAGGGCGATGTATCGCTTGATAATGTAAAAGGTCAGGTTGATTTTGACAATGTGACTTTTTCATATGAGGATGATATAAATATTCTTGAGAATATGAACCTCCATGTAAAGCCCGGAGAGACGATAGCACTTGTAGGACCGACGGGTGCAGGAAAGACTACAATTATAAATCTTATAACAAGATTTTATGATGTGACCGGAGGTTCAGTAAAAATAGATGGAAATGATGTAAGAAAAGTAACATTGGAGTCACTTAGAGAGGAAGTAGGAGTGCTTATGCAGGATCCTTTCATATTTAAAGGGACTGTTATGGAGAATATAAGATACGGCAGACTTGATGCGACGGACGAGGAGTGCATAGCAGCCGCAAAATATATTTATGCCGATGAATTTATCGGGAGACTGCCACATGGATATGACGAGGAACTCGAAGAGAGAGGGGAGGGACTTTCAGCAGGAGAAAAACAGCTTATCAGCTTTGCGAGGATAATACTTAAAAATCCGTCAGTGATAATACTTGACGAAGCGACAAGTTCGATAGATACGGAAACTGAAAATATGATACAGAAAGCACTTGATGTTATACTGTCAGAAAAAACAGCATTCATAGTGGCACATAGGCTTTCGACGATAAGAAATGCGGACAGGATACTTTATATAGCTGACAAGGGAATTGCCGAGGAAGGAAATCATAGAGAACTTATGGAAAAAAGAGGTCTTTATTATCAATTAAATAGTAGCAATTACATTAAATAATTAAAATAAAAAAGAACTGCTTTGCAAAAAAACGATAAAACAATTAAGATTGAAATAATGCTTGTAATGTGTTATATTAAAATCTGTTTGAAAAAATTTACTTTTTAAGATATGAGTGTGGAAATTTTTTTACACTCAGGATTTGTGTCGGTGTACACTTGAAACAAATTCTAATATGCACAAAAGATAAGTGCAGAAACGGGGAGCATTATGAGTTTATATGGATTTAAAAGAAAACACGGACTTAGTTTTTCGGGTTTGGGAAGCAGTTCTAAAGGCAGCAGTTTTTTGAGATTTATTGCATCACACAAAATGGAGATTCTGATGTTTTTGCCTTTTTTTATCATGGATTTAAGTATCCGTATCATGGGATACAAAATAGATTTTTATCCGGCATATTATATTCAGCCAAATCTTTTTACAATAATATGGACAGGGCTGTTTATTGCATTAGCAAAATATCTTAAGGGGGTTATAGGAAAGATTTTTTACTTCCTTATGTTTATTATTAGTTTTGTGTTGTTTCTGACTAATGCTGTATATTATTCTCTCACGAACTTTTATTTTAATTTTTCTCTGCTGGAGCTGGCAAGTGAGGGAAGTTCTTATATAGCTGATACTATAAAAAATACACCGGTTTATGTATATATTCTTGCAATTTTTATATTTGTACTTGCGATTGTGGCGGTAAAAAACATGAAAAAAGGTGAGTGTTTTCAGTGGAAAAAACTTTTAGCTGCAGTTGTAATATTTATATGTCTGCATCTGATTATCCCGGTTACAATGGGAAGCGGAAACAAAAATCTTAAGTGGAACAGCTTTAAAAAAGCAAGAAATGTTTATAATGAATTTAGTGATACAAATAAAAGTATGAAAGTTGCCGGACTTTATGAATATACTTTAAGAAATTTATATATAACTTTTTTAAAGCCAAAGGAAAAGATAAGTGACAGTGACAGAAAATTCCTTAAAAACATATATGAGGCGAAAGATGAGAAAAAGCCAAATAAATATACCGGTATGCTAAAAGGAAAGAATGTGATTTTTTTGCAGCTGGAGGGTATGGATGAATGGCTTCTGACAAAGAAGAACACACCAAATCTATATAAACTCAAGAATGAGTCCATTGATTTTACGGATCACTATTCTATTTATACCGGAGGTGGTTCGACTTTTAATTCAGAGTTTGCTGTGAATACAGGTTTTACGACACCTATTTCATATAATGAAAATGTATATACATTTAATAAGAATACATTCAATAATACCATGGCGAAACTGTTTAAAAAAGAGGGATATGCAGTCAATGCTTTTCATATGAACAGCAGTGAGTTTTATTCCAGAGGAATAAATTATAAGAGCTGGGGTTATGACAATTATTATGGTCTTAAGGATATGCTTGACAGTAAAGATAAAAATGACCTTAGTTATGAGCTTGATAGAAAGCTTATTGAGAATAAAACTTTCTATAATAAAATGTTTAAAGGCAGTGAAAGATTTGTTGACTATATTATATCCTATACGCCACATACACCATTTACGACTGAAAAGGAAGTTGGAAAGCTTGTAGCTGAGATGAAGTATGGAAAAGGAAAAATTCCAAAACTTTCTGAGGAGCAGGTGGCAGATCTTATGGTTGGTGAAACTGATTATATGGTTGGACTTCTGATGCAGGCTTTAAAGGATAATAATCTATATGATAATACAGTTATAGTGGCTTATGCAGATCATTATCTTTATACCATAAATGACAAGTCTGTGCTTGATAAATACAAAGAAACTGATAATAATCTTATAAATCGTACACCATTTTTTATATGGAGCAGTGACATGAAAGCAGAAAAGATTGACAGGACAAATATGCAGATGAATATTTTGCCTACTGTACTAAATCTTTTTGGTATTGATTACAATAGTAACTATTATATAGGTAAGGATATTCTTTCAAATGACTATAGTCCGTTGGCTTTTTTCGCAGATTCAAGCTGGTATGATGGAAATGCGTATGTAGCTGATGGCAAGGTGACTAATGGTGTAGGAATATCAAAAACTCAGATTGAGAAAAAGAGCAGTATCGTGAGTGAACTTATTAAGAAGAATGATCTTACATTAAAATATGACTTTTTGAAAGATTATAAATAAAAAAGATACAAAAGTATTATGGAGTGGAGAGAATAATGAATATTACAAATGTGTTGTTAAGTGTTGGAATTATAGACGATATAGGACATTTTTTAGGCAATATTTATACTCCCAGCCTGTTTTTGTTTACGGCTATCGGGATGTTTATGAAAATATTGAGCATACATAATGTTCCATATATGATAATAGGGCTTTTCTGTACAAGAAAGTTTAAACCGGCTAAGAATAATCACAAATATGCGGTGCTTATTCCGGCTAGAAATGAGGAGCCTGTTATAGGAAATCTTATAAACAGCATAAAAAAGCAGGATTATCCGCAGGAACTCTTAACGATTTTTGTCGTTGCTGACAACTGTACGGATAATACGGCAAAGATAGCACAAGAGCTTGGTGCAATCTGTTATGAGCATAATAATCCTGACGAGAGGACAAAGGGATTTGGTCTTAAGTATCTTTTTGAGCAGATTGAAAAAGATTATGGAATACAGTCATTTGAGGGGTATTTTATATTTGACTCTGACAATCTTTTAAAAAGAGATTATATATCAAGAATGAACGATTCATTTGATGCAGGGGAGAAGATAATCACATCATATAGAAGTACAAAAAATCTTACTGAGGGATGGATAGCATCACTTTATGCAATTCATTGGCTCCGTTCGATAAGACAGCGTCACCGCACAAGATCATTTCTTCATCTTGCTACGAATATTCAGGGTACTGGATTTTTATTCGCAAATGAGATAGTAAAGGACGGCTGGAAATATACATCACTTACAGAGGATAGATCACTGACAGCCGACTGCGTGGTAAATGGCTATGAGATTTCATATAACAACGATGCGATATTTTATGATGAGCAGCCTACAAGCTTAAAAGTTGCTTTGCGCCAGCGTTTAAGATGGGCTAAGGGACATCTTCAGGCATTTGGGGAAAGTGGCTGGGGATTATTTAAGAATATTTTTATAGATAAAAATACAAAGTGGGAAAAAGACGATACATGGTACAGATTTTTATGGCGTACCATAAGACACAGATTTATGTCGTTTGATACTTTTGCACAGCTTCTGCCCAAACAGATAGTTACCGCATTTAAGTGGCTTTTCTGGAATTTATTTTTATTTCCTTTCACCATTTACAATGCAGGCGGACAGATGTATATATTCAGAAACGGTACATGGCTTTCAAAGCTTGTCAGACAGTTCACGGGAAATGTTACCATAAATCTTGAACCGGGATGGAAGTCATATGCGATATGCGTTTTGATTGTTATATGGATGAGAATTTTCTACAGAATAGGGATGTATCTTGCAAATATATGGATGGCAATATACATATTTATAATAGAAAGAAAACGAATCCAAAAAGTAAGTTTTTGGAAAAAAGTATTATATTGTCTTACATGGCCTATTTATGATGTGATAGAACGCTATGTAAAATACATAGCGCTCTTTAAGAAAGTCGAGTGGAAACCAATACCACACGAAAGTAAGATAACAATAGACGATATTCAGGAAAATTAGTTCCGGAATGAAACAGTAAATTTGGGGACGAATCATCAGATTCTAGGACGAATCGTTAGATTCGTCCTGTAATAGTGATGGTTGTTGTTCCCGGTGCTATACTCCAGGCTCCGGTTGCAGGATCCTGTGTGTATGTGGCAGCGGGAACTGTTATTTTACCGGCAACAGTTTCAAAACTTCCTGTAGTGGCATCATATGTGTAGTTGCCTGTTTCAGCCCATGGTGCAGAGTTGTAAGTCACGGAAATATTGTTGAGAGCCGGTGTAAATACATCCGAGATACTAAGCAGATCCTCAGCAGCAGCGGCAGTATTGCCAAAGTTTTCTATTACAAAAGTATAAGTTATCTGACCGTTTTCTGTAATTGTTGTAGGTGAGAGGGATTTGTTTATACTTAAGTTTGTTCCATTTTCAGTAGAAATTGTTTCAGCAGCCGTAACAGGATTTGCAATATCATTGCCTGATATTGATGCTGTGTTTGTAATTGTAGAGCCTGTTGACAAAGGGGCAAAGTTGTTTATTTTTGCATCATATATGATAGTAGTATTGCCGCCTGCGGGAACAGTTATATTTGAAAAGGCAAGTTCAGGAATGGTTGTGGCAGCAGGAGCCGCCTGTAATACACCGTTTATATAGTATTTGACTGAACCCTCAATATAGTCAAGCGGTTTTAAAGTGAGGGCACCAAATGGGTAAGAACCAAGTGTATCAGTGATTGTAAGACCTGATATTGCTGCCTGACTTGAATTTAATAGACTAAGAACATAAGTTATGGTGCTGTTGGCGTTGTAAGTCGGTACAACGGCTGTTTTTGTTGCTGTTAAGGCTTCGATGATTTCTCCGGTAGTGATGTTTGAAACTGTTGATGTTCCATTGTGTGAAAGGGTAGCCTGATTAAAAAAGAGTGCCATAAATTTTCCTCCTGTATATAAATAAAATTAAAGAAGATATATTGCAAAAAGTTGTAATACTCTACTTTTAATAAGAATATATTCATGATTTTTTTTTGTGTTACATAAAACAGATTTTGATTGATTGATTTTGTTATGTGGTGAAATGCATTTGAGATTTGCATTGTTGTCCGGCAATGAATTGTTACCAAAAAGTTTAACAATATATAAAATACTATAGTTTTTTCTAAAAAATAATGTTAATATATGTATATGATAAAAAGATTGAAGGAGATGTTTTCGTGTATGACAGATTGACCAGAAAAGATGTTGAAAAAATGAAGAAGGAGGTGGAAGAAAGAAAACTTGTTGTCAGAAAACAGGCACTTGAGGATGTTAAAGAGGCAAGAGCACAGGGAGACTTGAGTGAGAATTTTGAATATAAGGCAGCAAAGCAGTTCAAAAACAGAAATGAGAGTCGTATCAGGTATCTTGAAAAGATGATAAAAACTGCAAAGATTATTGAAGATGATTCTGATGAAAGTCAGGTCGGATTAAATGATTCTGTTACTATTTACATAGAAGAAGATGATATGGAAGAATGTTTTAAGATAGTAACGACTATAAGATCTGATGCGATAAACAATATGGTAAGCATTGAGTCCCCGATAGGAAGAAGTCTTATGAAGCACAAGGTTGGAGACAGAGTGTATATAAAAATAAATGATTCAGATGGTTATTATGCTGTTATCAGAAATATTGATAAGAGTGATGATGAATCAGAAAAAATAAGCAGTTATTAAGAGAAGACTATAGATAAGAACAGACTATAGAGAAAGAGGTAATATTATGAGTATGAAGTTTAGGAGTGTAAGGATTTATCTTGTGATTCCGGTATTGATACTTGGAATATGCAGTATGGTGTCACTTGCAATGACAGGTGTTTCGCTAAGGAGTGTGAGTAATGTAAGTAAAAATATAGCTCAAAAGCAGATAAACAGTGTAAGCTGTCTTGATGCAGTCAAATCAAATGTTATCGAGATGCAAAAGGAAGTAATGTCATATTGTCTTATCACTCAGGATTCACAGCGTGAAAGTGTTGTCAAGAACATAACCAGATTAAAGAATGATACAGAATCATATCTTAAAAAATTGAATACCATGCTCCAGTCGGATGAACTGGAAAAAAAGCTTGATACATTAGACGCTAATTACCGGACATATGAAAAAAAGGTCAATGAGATACGAGAGATTGCTTCGACAGATGCTATGACAGCACTTGAGGATGCAAACAGAACACTTGGCAAATATGGTACTGCTGTTGAAAGTATGGCAGATAAAATGATAGCGTCAAATGATAAGATAACAAAATCACAGGTAAGAGATTTTTCGGCTAAGAGTTCACAGGCAAATTTAGTTATCACAACTGCATTTATCATGGTTATTATAATTATAATAGCAGTAGTATTATGTATTGAGCTTATTGTCATAAAACCGTTAAAAAAGATAGACAAAGAGCTTGGTGTTATTATAGATGAGATAAATCAGGACAGAGGAGATCTCACAAAGAGAATAAACATTAACAGAAAAGATGAAATTGGCAAAGTTGCGACAAATATCAATGTATTTATAGAAAAACTTCAGACTATAATGCAAAAGATAACATCAAATTCAAAACAGCTTGATGAGACGGTAGGTAATGTTGTAGGTAAAGTAAATACGGCGAATGGAAGTGCCTGTGATATATCGGCTGTTATGGAAGAACTTTCAGCTACAATGGAAGAGGTTGCCGCAACAGTGAAAAATATAGATGAAAATACTGCTGTTGCAAATACTAAGGTTGACAAGATGACGATTGAGACAGGCAATGTAGTAGATTATTCCAATGAGATGAATGAGAGAGCGATAAAGCTTCAGGAGACTGCTCAGGCAAACAAGGATGAGACAACTCAGATGGTAAGCTCTATTATCGAAGAACTTAAGAATGCAATGAAAGAAAGCAAAAAGGTTGAAAAAATATCACAGCTTACCTCAGATATTTTAAGTATATCAAGCCAGACAAATCTTCTTGCGTTAAATGCCTCTATCGAGGCTGCAAGGGCGGGCGAGGCAGGAAAAGGCTTTGCGGTTGTTGCAGATGAGATAAGAGAGCTTGCAGAATCCAGCAGAAATACGGCAAACAACATTCAGGAGATAAATGAGATGGTTATCTCAGCCGTTGAAGGTCTTATTTCATCATCAAATAAGATTGTTGATTATGTAGATGAAACGATACTTCCTGATTATGATGATTTTGTATCCAGTGGTAAGCAGTATAATGATGATTCAACTCATATAAAAAATATAATGGATGAGTTTACCGGATTGTCTAATGATATGCAAAAGACAATAAAATCTATGGTCGATGCCATAAATGGAATTACTAAGGCTGTAGAGGAAAGTGCTGATGGAGTGACAAGTGCAGCCATGAGCGTTGATTCATTAGTTGCAGATATGAATGATGTAAACAAAGAAATGGATACAAATCAGAATGTATCTGACAAACTCAGAAAAGAAACTGAGTGCTTTGTAAAGCTTTGATAATGATGCATGAGTTAAAACAGATAATGGTATGATGGTTCGTAACATAAGTAGGGCAGAATACATTTTGAAACAAACATCATGAAATAATGATAAATAAAAAAGCGATGACAGATTACAAAAGTAAAATGTCACCGCTTTTTTGATACATAAGCACAAAATATTCTCACGGATAGCACATTTAAAAATATTATGCCATAATTAAATTGTCTCAAAATTGGAAATATTCACTCCAATAATCCTGAAGTTTCTTATTCAATAATGGAGCTGTTTACTACAAAATTACACAAAGTGAGGAGAAAATAAATATGGCAAATAAAAAATTATACTATGATAAAATTTATGACCTTGTCATGCAGTGTCGTAAGAGCGGTTTGTCAGATAAGCAATGGTGTATTAATAATGATATTGCACCAAGTACATTTATTGGTGGATAAAAAAGCTCAGACAGCAGGCCTGCTATGAGATACCAGAACGCAGTTTCAAATGTAACACTAATATAGTTACTGAAAAAACAGGATGTTGTCTGTGTAAATGTGTTACCAGAAGCAACAGAAAACATAACATTGTTTATGGAAACAAATGATACACAGATGGCACATATTATGTTTAAATATAAAAATGCAAGCATAACATTACAGGATGATTTCAATAATGGATTTTCAGCAAAAATAAGTAGTGATACAGGTAAGATAATGAATGTATAAGGTAAAGGAAAATCTGCTAAAAATGTATAAAAAAGCCATAATAACAAAAAGTGCAAGAGCTGTATATCGTTTTTTATGCTGTTAAGTGCTATTAAAAGTATATTTTTTAATGTATATAAAATAATTGTAAGTTCTAATATATAGTTGAACATATGTCCGAAATTATCTGCTGTAATATTCATAACATACCCCATATCTTTCTGAATAAATACACTAAAATAATTATAAAATACAGTTTTATGGATAACAATGTAAGGATATAATAAATATTGTTTGAAACAATATTTTGATTATAAAATAACTTGACAAAAAATGTTTTGTATGATAAAGTTTGAATGAAACAAATATACAGCATAAAATATATGTTTAAATTATATGCTGAACACCGAAATATAACAGAGTGGAGGAAGATATATATATGATTAAAAATGTGAAAAAAGGTATTGTGGTAGCAAGTATTATAGCTATTTTAGGAGGAAGTACAGCAGCATCGGCTGCAAATAATTTCAGATTTAGCATGGTCAGTAATGTTATAGGGAAAAAGGAATTTAATCTTAAAAATAAAACTACAAATTGTGAAAGTAAGGCTTCGACATATAGATATAATACAGAAAATCTAGTTGATTTTGTTGGAAAATATTCTGTTGATTTAGATGGAAATGGTTTTTTAAAGAAAGATTATAAAGGAAGTTATAAAAAAGCAGATGGAAAAGTACATACAACAGGTTATGGAAAAATAAATAAAAATACATATACGGTTAATGTAGGTGTAGATCCAAGATGTAACCTGATACCACAAGGTGGACAGATTAAAGGAGAAGGGGAGATAAAACAGGCAAATTAAGTAACACTATTTTGTTAGATATTTGATAAAATTTGTAAATTTAAATATTAGCTCCGGTCAAAAGCCGGAGCTTTAAAGTAAAGTATAATACGGGGGGAAATAATGATAAAAAAGGATGAAATAATATTGTCATGTGATGATATTTCAAAATCATATGAAAACGGAAATTCTAGAACAAATGTATTGAAGCATGTAAGTATTGAGATAAAAAATGAATCTGTCAATTTGATATATGGAAAGAGTGGTAGTGGAAAAACAACACTTCTAAATATTCTTGCCGGTATTGATAAGGCGTCTCAGGGAAATGTTTATTATTGTGGGAAAAGATATGGCTCTATGGGAGAGAGTAAATTGGCAAAGCTGAGAGGAAATAATTTTGGTTTTGTGTTTCAGGGATATCATTTAATACCACGCATAAGTGTAGAAGAGAATATTTTGTGTCCTGCTTATATTAATGGAAAGAAATATGACAGAGAATATTATGCGTATCTGTTACAGGAATTAGGAATAAATAAATTGACAAAGAAAACATCATATCAATTATCTGGTGGGGAACAACAGCGTGTAGCAATAGCCCGAGCGATGCTTTTAAAACCAAAGATTGTGTTTGCAGATGAGCCGACCGGAAATCTTGATTCTGAAAATACCATGATAATAACGGAATTATTTAGTAAACTCAACAAAGAATATAAAACCACTTATATAATAGTTACACATGAAGAAAATCTCATGGAGAATTGTACTCAGACAATTCGCATAAAGGATGGTGAGATTACAATTGAATAAAAAAATTAAAAAAAATATTAAGTTAACAGGGTTACTTATTGGGAATGAAAAGAAGCTGATGCTTTGTAGTTTTGTTTCTGTTATTGTAGGATTTACATTTATGTTTATGGTTAGTTCGCTTAGTGGAACTATTATAAAGACAAAGCAGGATAATACAGTAAACAAATATGGAAAATTTCTTATGGTTTTACCGGATATTGATAATGAAAGTGAAAAAGAAATAAAACAAAAATGTATTGATTTTAAATATGAACATTTTGGAGTGGTTGGAAATGTAGAATATGCAAACAAAAAAATAACTATTGGAACGATGACAGAAGATATGGGTGCGACACTTGCTTTTAAATTGATTAAAGGAAAATGGGTAAAAGGATCTGATCAGATTGTTGTCGAAGAATATTTACTTAAGTTATTTGGAAAAGAAAATACACAATTACCTTTTGATATAAAATTAAAAAAGGATGGCAGATTTATAAATTATAAGGTTACGGGAGTTATTTCAAATTATTCATCAGTTATATCAACATCATATGACAAAGAGTTGGAAACAAAAGTATATCCGTCAATTATATGTGGACAGAAAAATGATAAAGATGTAAAAAACTCTTTAGTTATTTTGCAGAAAAAACTTGATTTTAAAAAAGCAAAGAGTGATATAGAAAATGTCTTATTTCAAAACATTTCCGAAGAGGCTATATGTGCTAATGAAAAACTACATTGGCATGGATATAGTGATAATGAAGATATGATAAATATAAATATTTGGTATCCTATCTTACTGGGAATAATGCTATTATTAGAGCAGGCTGTAGTGATAAGAGCATTTGTTATTCGCAATCAAAATACATTTCATTTATTTCAGGTATTAGGAATGACAACAAAAGAAATAAAAAGACTTTTCTTTTATATAATGCAGATATTTATATGGTTTGGAGTGCTGACAGGATATATATTATCAGTGATTATTGGCAACACATATATAAGTAATGTTTTTGGGGAATATGGCAGATATTATCTAAGCTCATTAAATAATAATGTTTTGATAATGATGATTGTATTTGCAATGATTTCAATATGTAGTTATTTTATACTTATGGGAATAGAACAGCATTCCAGGTTATTTTCTAATAATAATTTTAGAAAAAACAGAAAATACAGATTTAGAAAAATAGATATAAGCATTATTATTGTTCAGACAGTATGTATTTTTTTTACGATTGCATCGTTTTATTTTATGAATACTTTTAGTTGTAAATCAGAAAATATTGAGTATTATTTGTGCAGCAAAAGTGAGGCAAGTGCATATCCGTTGAGGGGGTATTATATAGAGACAGATGGAGAAGAGTATTTTGGGTTTGATGTTTTAAATGTATTTGATAAGTATAAGGATAAAATAAGTATGTCCATCGAAGCGGAAACAAAGCGATGTTCAATATTATTGGATAAAAATAATGTAGATGAGTATTTTAAAAATTATATAAAAGAAAACAGATTGTATTCTTTAGATGAAAGTGATGCCGAAACTAAAGAAAAAAATAATAGATTGTGGAAACAGGTTTCGGTTAAAACAGAAAAGTACAAGCCGGTATCAGATAATGTGCTTGTGACAGTTTTAAGAGAAAAAGAATTTAAAGACTTTGTGAAAAAGAAAGAAATTAAAAATCCCTGTTTTGAAAACAATAAATCAAAATCCTGTATAGTTATTTTGCCGGACTATAAAGAGATAGCAAGTCCGTCAATTAAAGAAAATGGGATGATACGGCTCGGGGGAATAAGAGGTGATGAGAAAAAAGTAAGGTTTTATTCGGAAAAATTTAATGTTGGTGCTGTGCTTAGTGGAAGTAGTGAAGAGTACAATGGCATAGAAATAGTTATGGATGAGAAAACAGCTATAAAAAGCAGAACGGTTTTGGGATGTAACACAATAACAATAGAAATGAAAAAAGACGCACCGTTATTTATACAAAAAGAAGTGGATAAAAATGTTATGTTTACAATGGCATCAATACAGGGAGGCTTGTTAGATTCTTCAGAAAACAGAGAAAGTGATGATAAGCTGATGGCAGCTTATACATCAGTTCTAAGTAATACAATATTGCTGTTTTGTGCAATTATCATATGTATCTATATTAATTTGAGTATTTATATAGATTGGGAGAAACACAGATATGAATATGGTGTATTGCGAAGTTTTGGAATGAGTTATGCTCAGTTACAGAGAAAAGTATTTTTTAGATATAGCAGTAGCATTTTGTTTGCGTGTGCTTTAAATATGTTTTTAGGAAAATATGCATTTACAAATGGGACATTGACAAGCAGGCAAATAATTGTTTCTGTCGGATTGACCGTAGGAATTACTTATGTTTGCAGGCTCATATCATATTATAGAAAAAAAGATGAAACAGTAAGTCGGATGTTGAGTGAAGGGGAGTAGAAATAAATCGAAAGATAGATAAAGACAAAAAATAACTTAGCATAAAGAGTAAATAATATTTATGCTAAGTTATTTTTATGCTAAGTTATTTTAGAATATACGCCTGAGTTTTTTGTGCTTGCTTTGATATATACTAAATCAGGCAGATGTTTGCAATCAGCTATGCTGCCGGCTCATAATATCATCAGCTTATCATCAGATAAGGCACTCTAAAAGTTTTTCATTTACCGGAAGATAAATCTCAGGAATCTTGTGGTTTGCATCACCGTATGTGTGTTTAGCAAAACAGTTACATACGGCATCATGAGTCTGTTGTGTGTATTTAAATGAAAATACTTTTGCTATACGATTGAAAAATACAGGCGAAATAGAACAGCCCCAGTCAGTAGTATCATTTGCATTGATAAGATTTGGAGTTATGACAAGCTCCTTATTCGTAACAGTGTTGTAAGCCGTGAGGATGATGTAATCTGTAGTTTCATTGACAGAAAACTTAAGTTCGCATAACTGTGAAACATCCTCTCGGAAACCAAGAGTTGCAAGTACAGAGTTGTCAACATGTGCAAATGGATCAAATACATCCGTGATAATCCTGTCACTGTCACTTGAAATAAGTTTAATAAGTTTATCTATGCTTTTCTGGCTTAATACATCACTGTCTAAAGAATTTTTCTGCTCTGAGAGGAAACCTATGAGGGAATCAATCTCTTTCTGGTTTAAAAGTGAAAAACTTGAATTTTGTGTATTGCTCATAAACTAACACCTCCATTATTATAAGATGATTTTTCATAAATTACTTAAATATATTATATGATGTTGGGGTAAAAAGGTATTTTGACCCCAATATCATTATATAGTTTATCGCAAGATGTTTCAAGGGAGGAAAGGTAAATAATGTTGTTTATTTTTGTAACGGACTTGATAAATGCGGGAAAATTTAGTACCATATACAATGAAAAAAATAATTATATCTTTTTTTACATAAATAAAAGCTGCAAAGCAGCGGCTAGCAGCTCGCCGGCAGGTTTATGAATGTAAGAAATGCAAGGCTGGACTGTTACGAAAAGAAACATATATGCATTTTTTTAACATAGAAAAATAGTGTGTAATTAAAATCGTAATGCTATAATATGTATGTTGTGCTGACAGTGCAAATATAACAGATAAATGGAGGAAGCAAGTTGAGAGACATCAATATTTATAATACATTGACGAAAAAAGTTGATAAATTTGTACCAAATGAGCCGGGAAAGGTCAAGATGTACACCTGTGGTCCTACGGTATATCATTTTGCACATATTGGAAATTTAAGGAGTTATCTTGTCGAGGACATTCTTGAAAAATATCTGCGTTATGCGGGATATGATGTAAAGAGAGTTATGAACATCACGGATGTAGGTCATTTGACAAGTGATGCGGACAGCGGTGAGGATAAGATGCTCAAGGGTGCAAAAAGAGAGCATAAGACAGTCATGGAAATCGCAAAGTTTTACAGAGACGCATTTTTCAGCGACTGCAGCAAGTTAAACATTAAGACACCTGATGTTGTTGAACCTGCGACAAATTGTATTCCTGAGTTCATTCATATGATAGAAGTGCTTATCGAAAAGGGATATGCTTATGTGGCAGGAGGAAATGTTTATTTTGACACATCAAAACTCAAAGAGTATTATGTTTTGTCAAACCAGAATGAGGAGGAACTTCAGGTCGGTGTGCGTGACGATGTAGAGGAGGATGACAATAAGAAAAACAAAACGGATTTCGTCCTCTGGTTCACAAAATCAAAGTTTGACTCACAGGAACTTAAGTGGGACAGTCCATGGGGAGTAGGTTATCCAGGATGGCATATTGAGTGCTCATGCATAAGCATGAAACATCTTGGCGAGTATCTGGATATTCACTGCGGCGGTGTCGATAATATTTTCCCGCATCACACAAACGAGATAGCCCAGAGTGAATCATACATCGGTCATAAATGGTGCAATTACTGGTTCCATGTCCAGCATTTAAATGACAAGTCAGGAAAGATGAGCAAGTCAAAAGGAGAGTTCCTTACCGTATCACTTCTTGAGGAAAAAGGCTACAATCCGCTTGTTTACAGACTTTTCTGCTTACAGTCACATTACCGCAAGCCGCTTTTGTTCAGCTATGATGTAATGGACAATGTAAAGACGACTTACGAAAAACTCGTCAAGAGAACATCATCACTTTCTAAAGAGGGTGAGGTTGACAAAGAGATATTTGAAAAGTATCAGAATGAATTTGCTGATGCAATGGGAAATGACCTTAATACATCACAGGCGGTTACTGTTCTCTATGATGTGTTAAAGGCAGATACAAATGATGCTACAAAGAGAGCACTTGTAGAAGATTTTGATAGTGTTTTATCACTTGACCTTTTGAAAGAGCAGGAAGAAAAGACAGCGGATGACGGACTTAAGGCAATGGTTGAAGATATGATAGCAAAGAGAAATACAGCACGCAAAGAAAAGGATTTTGCGGCAGCAGATGCCATAAGAGATGAACTTCTTTCTAAAGGAATTGAAATAAAAGATACAAGAGAGGGTACAGTCTGGAAATTGATTTAGCACAATAAAAAACTAATTATTTATTGTAGATTGTACCGGTGATTGAAATAAGGCTACCTTAATCCATCGTCTAAAGCTAGTGGGATTGCGGTAGCCTTATTTTAAAAATATGATTATAGATGAGAGATTAGTAGTAGAGATTGACAACTTTTGGAAAATAATGTTTTAATTGAAATCGAAATCCAAAGGAGCGGTGGCTATGGATAATAAATTACAAAAAACAGGACAAAATAGTCTTATGGATAATTTTGTTAAAACTGATGACATCTTAAATGATATGTGTGGAATTATTGAGTCCTCACAAAAAGCTGCATATCAGGCGGTCAATACAACACTGATACAGAGAAACTGGCTGCTTGGGTATCGAATTGCAGAAGAAGAATTAGGCGGAGATGAACGCTCAGAGTATGGATTAAGGGTAATAAAGGAAATTTCTAAAAAACTGACTCAGAGATACGGAAAAGGATATGATAGAAGTAATTTGTATCATTGTCTAAAGTTTTATAAAACATTTCCTGAAATTGTCGACACGGTGTGTAGACAATCCAATAGTTTGCTGTCATGGTCGCATTATAGAGCTTTATTGCAGGTCAAAGACCATGATGCCCGTGCATGGTATGAGAAAGAAGCCGCAGAACAGACTTGGAGTGTCCGCACTTTGCAAAGAAATATTTCTTCTCAGTATTATTATCGTATGCTCAAGACACAGAAAAAAGAGCTTGTAGAAAGCGAAATGAAAGAACTGACGGCATCGTATCAGAAGGATAAGTTAGAGTTTATCAAAAATCCGGTAGTTGCAGAGTTCTTAGGATTTTCTCAGAACACGGATTTTACAGAGAGTGACCTAGAGAAAAGTATTCTTTCTAATTTACAGAAATTTTTGATGGAACTTGGAAAGGGATATGCTTTTGTGGCAAGGCAGCAGCATATTCATACGGAGAAGCAGGACTATTACATTGACCTTGTATTTTACAATTATATACTAAAATGTTTTGTGCTCATTGACTTGAAAACAGAGAAGATAACCCATCAGGATGTGGGGCAGATGGATATGTATATCCGTATGTATGATGAACTGAAACGCAGTGAGGGTGATAGTCCGACAATAGGTATTGTGCTTTGTTCTGATACAGACGATGATATTGCACGCTATTCTGTTATGCACGGCAATGAACAGCTATTTGCATCAAAATATAAATTGTACCTGCCGACAAAAGAAGAACTGAAAGCAGAGATTGAAACTCAAAAGGCAATGTTTTATCTTAAACAGCAGGATAATGAGGAAAAAGAAACAGAATAGGATTTGCAAAGTTTTAGATTTGTAACATTCAGAGCGTGTTTTGCCATATTATTAAAAAACTCAGGGGGAAAAGACATGAAACTTAAGAAAAAAATGCTTGTGTGTATCTTGCTTCTTATTTGCATATGTTCACTTGCAGGCTGCAAGAAAGGCTCACAAAAGGATAATGAAAAAAGCGGGAAATTATCGGTGGTGACGACAATATTCCCATATTATGATTTTGTGAAGAATATAGCAGGTGACAAAGTAAAGCTTTCGATGATAGTTCCGGCTGGACAGGATTTACATTCATTTAAACCGGATTCAACGGATATGTCAAATGTATTAAAGGCGGATGTTCTTATTTACAATAGTGGAACTTCTGAAAAATGGGTTGACAGCCTTTTGAAAGTAAAAAGTAAAGAGGCGAAGAAAATTAAAAAAGTTTCTATGATGGATAATGCGTCAGATATTGTGAGTTCGCTGAATGAAGATGGCGACATAAAGGAGCAGACAGGACAGCGTGAATATGATGAACATTTGTGGACTTCACCGGTATGTGCAAAAAAGATTGTTTCAATTATAGAGGAAAAGCTTTGTGATGCCGATAAAGAAAATGCAGATTATTATAAGAAAAATGCTAAAAAATATATAAAGAAACTTGAAGATGTAGATTATGAGCTTAGAGAAGTGTCCGAAAATGCAGGAATTAAGCATCTTATATTTGCCGATGGATTTTCGATGAGATACATGGCAAGCGAACTTGGCCTTGCTTATAGTGCGGCATATCCTGTCTGTGGTGGATATCAGAAACCTAAAAAGCAGACAATATCTTATCTTGAAGAGAGAATAAAGGAAGAAAAAATTCCGGTTATATTTAAAAGTGAGAATGATAAGTCAGATGTGGCAGAGAAGATAGCAAAAAAGACAGGGGCAAAAGTAGAGGTATTTAATACCTGTCACATGGTATCGGCAAAACAGTTAAAAAACGGTGTGTCTTACATTGAGCTTATGAATGAAAATATAAAGCTGCTTAAAAAAGCACTTAAATTTAAAGGTTAGAGAGACATAAGTCAGGGTGACGCAGATTCAGATGGTACATGAAAATATATGTTATGGCTGATATAGCGGCAACAGTTGTAACAGTAATTGCTTATTTCTTCTATGATTTTCATTTAAACCGGGTGTCAGGATATTACCGGGTATTTATGATAATGGGACTTTTAAGCCTGTTTATTGCTAATTTTAGGAGAATATTCAACAATGTTGATGACAAGTTGAGAGCATCTGTGTTATGGGTACTTATAATAAGTAATACGATACCACTGCTTTCATTTGTTCTTTCAAAAAATCCGGGTGGTATGTCAGATTTGCCTGTATATCTTATGCCTGTAGGAAATATTTACATAATATTAGCATTATTATTCAGCTATCTTATGAATTATATGAAAGTTTTTAAGGATGATGTTGAACGACAAGTGTTGCTTAGGATGGCATATACTGATTCCATGACCGGACTATACAACAGGGCGAAGTCGATGGAAGAATTTGAAAAACTTGACAATGGAAGTGAAGCGTATTGTGTGGTGTGGCTTGATCTGAATTATCTGAAAAGAACAAATGACAGATATGGTCATGAAGAAGGGGATATGCTTATCACGAGATTTTCCGGGATATTAAAAAATGCTTTTGATGATATAGGCACGGTATGCCGCATGGGTGGAGATGAGTTCTGTGTCATCATCAAAAAGTCGATGAATGATATAAAAATAAAGAAATGTATCAACAAAATGCTTGAATTTATCGATGAGGATAATAAAGGCGGGAATAGGTATTTTATGCAGACTTCTTATGGAATAGCAGGCAGTGAGGAATTTGATATGCCGAAAACTGACGGAGTCTGTTCAAGGGCAGATGAGCGTATGTATGAGATGAAAGTAAAGATGAAAGCCCAGAGAACTGATTAGAAATATCTGGTATTATCACTGATATGTACGGTGAAGTTACAGCGAAACTTTCTGTATAGATACATAAGTGTGTATGTTATCATAATAGTGTTAAAAATCGCACTAATAATTATAGACGAACCAAAAAAGTGCTTATATAATGTAATCAAAGTTAAGTAAATGGGAAAAAAAGAAAGGAGATTTCTAATGAAAGTAGCAGACGGATTTTGGTTAAGTAAAAAAGGTTATAATGTAAACTATGCTTCACAGGCATACAAAGTTGAAACTACTGAAAATTCCATTAAGGTTCTTGCAACACCTTATACGGTTATGAACAGAGGTATGACTCTCGGGGGACCAAACCTTGAGATTACATACAGCTCTACTTCAGAAAACATCATTAAAGTTCATATTGACCATTACAGAGGAGGTCTTGACAATAGTCCTCGTTATGAGCTCAATGAGGATACAGGTTATACTCCTGTAATCGAGAGAACAGAAGATAAGGTTACACTTACTTCAGGTGATACAAGAGTTGAGATTAAGATTGGCGATGACTGGGATGTTCAGTTCTATTACAAAGACAGACACCTTACAGGCGGTGCATGGAGAGCAACATCTATCATTTCAGAGAGTCAGTTCACGGCTAATGCACGCATGAATCTTCAGGAAGATGACGAGTTCTTCAACTATCCACAGGATGCTCATACAACATATCTCAGAGAACAGTTAAAGACAGACATAGGTGAGTGTATTTATGGTTTCGGTGAGAAGTTCACACCATTTGTAAAGAATGGTCAGACAGTTGAGACATGGAACTGCGATGGTGGTACCTGTTCAGACCAGAGTTACAAGACAGTACCGTTCTACATTTCATCAAAGAGCTATGGTGTACTTGTAAATAGCTCAGACAAGGTTTCATTTGAAGTAAACTCAGATACAGTATCAAAAGTTACATTTACGGTACCTGGAGAGGAACTTGAATACTTTATCATTGGTGGAGAAAACCTTGAGCATGTTCTTGAAAACTATACTACACTTACAGGAAAGCCTGCACTTCCACCAGCATATACATTTGGTTTATGGCTTTCAACATCATTTACTACAAGCTATGATGAAAAGACAGTTATGAGCTTTATCGATGGGATGAAAGAGCGTAAGATTCCGCTTCAGGTATTCCATTTCGACTGCTTCTGGATGAAAGAGTATGAGTGGTGTAACTTTGAGTGGGATAAGGATATGTTCCCGGATCCTAAGGGACTTTTAGACAAGCTTCACAATGAAAAAGGTCTTGAAGTCTGCGTATGGATTAACTCATACATCGGACAGCAGTCAAAACTTTTTGACATCGGAAAAGAAAAGGGATATTTCATCAAAAACCTTGACGGAAGCGTATTCCAGTCAGATATGTGGCAGCCTGGTATGGCTATCGTTGACTTTACAAATCCTGAGGCTTGTGAGTGGTTCAAGGGATTACTTAAGAAACTTTTTGATATGGGTGTAAATAACATCAAGACAGACTTTGGTGAGAGAATACCTACAAAGTGCAAATATTACAATGGAATGGATCCTATCAAGATGCACAACTACTATACATACCTCTACAACAAGTGTGTATTTGAAGCTCTTGAAGATTACTACGGAAAAGATAAGGCTTGTCTCTTTGCGAGAAGTGCAACAGTAGGCGGACAGAAATTCCCTGTTCACTGGGGCGGTGACTGCTACGCTGAGTATTCAGCAATGTCAGAGACTCTCCGTGGCGGACTTTCACTCTGCTCATCTGGATTCGGTTTCTTCTCACACGATATGGGTGGATTTGAAGCTACTGCACCTGCTGATGTTTATAAGAGATGGTGTGCATTCGGACTTCTCTCTACACACAGCCGTTTACATGGTTCAACATCTTACAGAGTACCTTGGGTTTACGACGAAGATGGTGATACAGAAGCTTGTGATGTACTTCGTCACTATACAGTCCTTAAAGGAAGACTTATGCCTTACCTCTGGGCACAGGCAAACAAGACACACAATGTTGGTGTTCCTATGATGCGTTCAATGATAGTTGCATTCTCTGATGATACAGCTTGCAAGTATCTTGACCAGCAGTATATGCTCGGTGACAATCTCTGTATCGTACCTGTTATGAATGAAGAAGGAATTGCAGAATTCTATGTACCTGACTGCGGAACATGGACAGACATTCAGAGCGGTGAAACATACGAGGGCGGAAAATATTACAAGAGACAGTGTGACTACTTCCAGACACCTATCCTTGCCCGTCCAAACAGCATTGTCACATATGGTAATTTTGATGCAGAAGACAAGATGACAGTAGTTTATGATTATCTTGAAAAAGCTGATGCGGTCATTTACGGTCTTGAAGATGGAAAGAGTGCGACAGCAACTATCTATGACAGTGAGTCAAACAAACTTACAGACATAAAAGCTGAGCGTAACGCAAATGTCATAACAGTATCTTATAACTCTACAGATAAGAACTTTACTGTAACAGCAGAAGGAAAGACTGTAGAAGCTAAAGCCGGAACAACAAGCGTTGAGATTACATTGTAATAAAAAGCCATGTTAAATTAAAAAGATATAGATAATGAACCCCGTAGCATTGAGGCGGACTGCTTTATGCTGCGGGGTTTTGTTTTGGCTGTTGTAAAAAATGTAAGAAATTGCTATAATAATATAAATAGACTTATTTTTACAAAAAACGATATAAAATTCAACACTATTAGGTAAACAGTATAAATTTCAGGAGGTACGATATATGAGCATATCAAAAATAAAATTTGGAGTTACGGCAAATGGGGACGAGGTTACAAAATATACTTTGAAAAATAATAATGGTATAGAAGTTTCATTTATTGATCTGGGTGGCGTTATTACCAATCTGATGATGCCGGACAAGGATGGAAATATTGATGATATTGTACTCGGATATGATACAGTAGCTGAGTATGAGGTAAATATGCCAAGTTTTGGTGCACCACTGGGAAGATATGCAAACAGAGTGTCAAATGCCATATTTACCCTTAATGGAAAAGAGTATAAGCTTGATAAGAATGAGAGCACAAACTGTCTCCATGGAGGAAATACGAGATACAACCGCATGATGTATAATGCAGAGACGGATGTGGTTGAGAATGGTGACAGTATTACATTTTCAAGACTGAGTCCTGACGGTGAGCAGGGATTTCCGGGAAATCTCACAGTTGCCATTACATATACATTAAATGATGACAATGAACTTATGATAGATTATTATGCAGTTGGTGATGAAGATACCATCGTAAATATGACAAATCATTCGTATTTCAATCTAGGAAAAGGCGGACATAAGTGTAAGGATATTCTCGACCAGGAGATTACAATTTATGCTGATAATTATACTCCGGTAAACGATATATTGGTGCCTACCGGTGAGATTAAGAGTGTTGAAGGTACAGCACTTGATTTTAGAAACGGAAAGCCGGTGCGTGAAGGTCTTGGTGCGTATGACAAAGATGAAAAGACTGTTACCGAGTACGATCATAACTTTGTACTTAATGGAGACGATGTATGTGATGTTGCAAAGGCAGCACAGTTTGTTTGCAAAGAGACAGGCAGAATGATGGAAGTATATACGGATCAGCCGGGATTACAGCTTTATACGGCAGGTGGACTTACGACGGAAAATTCAAAAGACGGTATAAATTATGCTAATTTCTGTGGTGCGTGCTTCGAGTCACAGAATTTTCCAAATGCCATAAATACTAAAGGATTTCCAAATGCGGTATTAAAGGCTGGAGATGAATATACTACTACTACAGTATTTCGTTTTTCTATTATATGATGTAAGTGTCAAAAGTTGTTATTGACACTTTATTGTATAGATATGAGATTTATCACAGGGAGGATAGTTGAACATAGATGAAGAAGCTTAGTGAATTAGATGTTCTTGTTGTTGATGACAATAGTGCAAATACACTCGTTCTTAAGGCTATGATCGAAAGATATGGTGCAAATGCAGATACCGCTGAGTCCGGCATGGAAGCGATTGAAATGTCATGTTCTAAAAGTTATGATATAGTTCTGATGGATTATCTTATGCCTGATATGGATGGAGTGGAAAGTATAAGGCAGATAAAGTTTGTTGCAGGAGATAATGACAATACTCTCTATTTTGGAGTATCCGCAACAGTAGACAATCAGGTTATGGAAATGTTTCGGGCAGCAGGTGCTTCAGATGTACTCAGAAAACCGGTCAGGAAAGAAAATTTAGAGGAAGTTTTCTCGGCGAATGGAATTGAGATTGACACGATAGAAGTTGAAGAGGAAGAAGAAAAGGACAGGACAATGTTTTTAAATGCAGTTGAGGGACTCAATTATCAAGAGGGTCTTTCACTTATGGCAGGCAGTCTTGAAAATTATATGAAAGTGCTCGCAGTCAGTGTCAGAAATATAATTGAAAATTATAATATGATTGATGTGATAAGAAATACTGAGCAGATGGAAACAATGACGCTTTATTTTCATAGCTTAAAAGGTATATTTTTGAATATAGGTGCAGATGAACTTGCTGGGCAGTCAAAGCGTATGGAATTTGCAGCAAGAGAGTTCGAAAATCCTTATGTTCATGAGATGATGGATGGTTATCTTGACAAAGTCAAAAAATTCCATGATGAACTTGAACAGGCATGTATTTTTTATAAGGAGCAGGATATAAATAAAAGTAAAATTGAAGTTATGCCTGCAACGGAATTTATGCAGAATATTGAAAGACTAAAGGAATATATTGAGGATTTCAACTATATAGATATTATTGAATTATTAGAAAAAATGATGGGAAGTGCATCGGCTGAAACGCAGAGTATTTTAAATGATGTGTATGATAATGTGCAGAATTTTGAGTACGATACTGCCCTTGAAATATTAAATAATGTGACGGAGAATTAATGATGAATGTCTTTAAAAAGTGTTTGCGTAAGGAATTTGGAAAAAAAGGATATGAACATTATGTTGACCTCTTTAATGAAGAAGTGAAAAATTATGCCAATATAAAAAATGATATAGAAAGTAAAAAGATTTACAAAGATATGTATGAGGTTTTATCAAAAGACCCAAAGAAAGTTACAACGGAAAAACTTGAAAATCTGTCATGCACACTTTATAAAGCATTGCAAATTGCAAGAAAGTTTACGGGGGTGCTTTCTGCGTATGTTGCGGGGAATATAGTGCTTCTTGCACTTAATCTTGACTATTATGTCACCTGCATTAGCGTGGCATTTCTCGGAGCAGCATTTTTGTATAAATTATTGGAATTTTTGGAAAATAAATTCTGTTTTATAGATGCATATCTGATAATGATATACAAGACTGTCCTTGAAAAGATAAGGTAAATCTGCTTATTAAAAAAGATACTTTGCATAGTGTTTTTAGCAAAGTATCTTTTTTGATAATATGATTTTTTAAGTTATAGGAAAATGCTAATAACATAGTGGGAAACCAACGAGAATTGCAAAGCAATTTTTAGATGGCAAAACGCAGGCTTTGTTACTGACTTTTAGGTTTAAGTGTCAATGATTAGATAAGTTCAAAATGTTTCATGGCATTATATATGCCATCGTCAAATACATCGTCTGTCACATAATCAGCTTTTTCAAGAACAATAGGACTGCTGTGTTTCATGGCTATGCTGGTGCCGGCAAATTCAAGCATGGTAAGATCATTCGTGCTGTCACCTATTGCAATAGTATCTTTTTTATCTACATTGAAATGCTTCATTAGAAATTCCATACCGGTTGCTTTTGAACAGTTGGCAGGAACAATTTCATAGAAATTATTGCCACGGTCTATTATTGTAAATATTTTTGAATATTTTGCTTCAAATGACTTGAAATCACTGTTTTTGTGAATACCTATGCAGAATTTGTCAAATACAAGGTCAGAAGCCTTTGATGGTTCAAGTTCTTTATAGGCAGAAGGGTAAAGATACTTTTGCTCATCTTTAAAATCACCAATATGTGTTGTGTAAGGTTTATTTCTGTAATAAAGCGTTTTCTCGCCCTCAAGAAGCCATTCAATGTTGTATTTTTCAAGGTCGCTTAAAAGTTCATTACCGATTTCAAAGGGTACTGTCTGTGAAAAAAGGACTTCATTCTTATATAAAATATAAGTACCGCATCCGCACACAAAACCATCCATATTTAATTCTTTGAGATATACATCTATTTCAGATAATGAACGACCTGTATTTACAAAACAGAGGTGGCCGTTTTCCTGAAGCTTTTTAATTGCATCTTTCGCTGACTGTGGAACTACATTTTTTTTGCCGACTCTGTCTGCGAGTGTTCCGTCTACATCAAAAAATAATAATTTTCTCATATGCAAATCCTTTCGATATTGTTATAATGATTTGAGGTGGTATGTTAATCTAAAAAATACCGCAAAATAATTGGTATATATTTTAATTCGCTGTGTTATTTAGCTGAAAGTCAGAGATACAATATATAAAAATCTCACCGGTGTATTTTTATTAAGTTGTTTATATAGTTTTTTACAGTATATCTGATAATATAAAGCGACTGTGCCGCCTGTTGTGTTATTTTATATTGACAATTTCAGCGGTGTTTATTATATAGCACATGGTATGTTTTAGTCAATTATAATGTTTTTGTTTAGTAATAAAAAGAGAATTTGGCATACAATAAACAAGTTCATTGTATTGCCGATTATCTTTTTATGGCTGAAAGGTTACAATGTTAAAAGATTAGAAATGAGGTTTTTATAGATGAGTTACGATAATGATGAGAGAGATTTTTTGCCGGTTTGCAGAGAGGATATGCTTAGGCGTGGCTGGGAACAGGTTGATTTTGTTTACATCTGCGGTGATGCTTATGTGGATCATTCGTCTTTTGGTGCAGCTATTATTACGAGGGTTTTGGAGAGTCACGGATATAAGATAGGTTTTATCGCACAGCCTGACTGGAAAGATGAGGAGAGTATCAAAGTGTTTGGTATGCCAAGACTTGGTTTTCTTGTGTCGGCAGGCAATATGGATTCGATGGTTAATCATTATACCGTATCTAAAAAGAGGAGAAGTTCGGATGCATATACTCCGGGTGGTGTTATAGGAAAAAGACCGGATTATGCGACTATTGTTTATTGCAATCTTATAAGAAAAGTTTATAAGAAAGTGCCTATTATTATCGGAGGTATTGAGGCGAGTCTTAGGAGACTTGCTCATTATGATTACTGGTCTGACAAACTTAAACATTCGATACTTGTCGATTCGCAGGCGGATATATGTATATACGGAATGGGTGAACTTTCGGTTGTCGAGATAGCAGATGCTCTTGAAAGCGGGATTGATGTGTCGGATATTACTTTTGTAAACGGAACTGTTTACAGAGCTAAAAATCTGGATAGTGTTTATGATGCAAAAACATTGCCTGATTTTGAGACGATGCAGAATGATAAGCTTGAGTATGCAAAAAGTTTTTATATACAGTATTGTAATACAGACTCTATTACGGCGAGCAGACTTGTGGAAAAGTATAACGACCATCTTTATGTGGTGCAAAATCCTCCGGCAAGACCGCTTACACAGCTTGAAATGGATGATGTGTATGCATTGCCGTATATGAGGGCATATCACCCGATGTATGAGAAAGACGGTGGTGTACCTGCTTTGTCTGAAATAAAGTTTAGTCTTACAAGCAACAGAGGGTGTTTTGGGGGCTGCAGTTTTTGTGCACTTACATTTCATCAGGGCAGGGTTTTGCAAACAAGAAGCCATGAATCGATAATAGCAGAAGCAAAGCAGATGATAAAAGAGCCGGATTTTAAAGGGTATATACATGATGTCGGAGGTCCGACGGCTGATTTCAGGGGGAGAGCGTGTGACAAACAGGTTGAGCACGGTGTATGTATGAACAGGCAGTGTCTTTTTCCAAAACCGTGTCCAAATCTTAAAGTTGACCACAGCGATTACCTTAAGCTTTTGCGTAAACTCAGAAAACTTGACGGAGTAAAAAAAGTTTTTGTGCGTTCAGGTCTTAGGTTTGATTATATAATGGCAGACAGTGATGATACATTCTTAAAAGAACTTTGTGAGTACCATATAAGCGGTCAGTTAAGGGTTGCACCGGAGCATATATCCGATGAAGTTCTTAGAAATATGGGAAAACCTGAAAATGCCGTGTATGAAGCATTTAAGAGAAGATATGACAGGATAAATAAAAAAGTCGGTAAAAAGCAGTTTGTCGTGCCTTATCTTATGTCATCACATCCGGGTTCTACACTTAAAGAAGCCGTGGAGCTTGCGGTTCATCTTAGGGATTTAGGTTATATGCCTGAACAGGTACAGGATTTTTATCCGACACCGTCGACAATATCAACTTGTATGTATTATACGGGTGTTGATCCAAGAACAATGAAAAAAGTTTACACACCTGTAAATCCTCACGAAAAGGCTATGCAGAGGGCACTTATACAGTATAAAAATCCTAAGAATTATGATCTTGTAAAAGAAGCACTTATAAAAGCCGGCAGGGAGGATCTTATCGGTTTTGATGAAAAATGTCTTATAAGACCGAGAAAGGAAAAATGGAGGGAAGAAGCGTGGGAGAAAAAATCGAGGTCAGGAAGCGGTTTAAGGTCGGGAGAAAAGTCAGGAACAAATGACAGACCAGGTAAAAAAGCGAATGGCTGCAAAAAGTCTGACAGACGAAATACCGGTTTGGAAAATATGTATGGAAATAGAAAAAATTATGCATCAAATGGAACAAACGGCAGAGGTAATAAAAATGCCAAAATAAGTGATAGAGCAGGTAATAAAGGCGGGGCGTTGTCAAACAATAGAAAAAGAGCAAAAAGCAAAAAAAGATAAAGTTTATTAAAAAACAGACGATATAAAATATAGATAATCAGGCGGAAAAAATAAAAGGAGTGTGATCATTATGTCATCAATATTTTCAATAAATGGTGCAGGCAGTATGTTCTTTGCCGACAGCAGCAATAGCACACAGAATTCAGCATCATCAATTTTTGGCAATACAAGTTCATTACTTGGCGATTACGCCATGATAAAGTCCGGTGGATATAAGAAACTTTTGACAGCGTATTATGCTTCACAAAAAACAGACAGTACGGCATCGGGCAGCAGCACATCATCGGCTTCTGATTCTAAGTCGGCTTTACTTGAGGTAAAGACAAATTCAACTAAGTTAAAGGAGTCATTATCAAAATTGTCTGACTCTTCATTATACGAAAAGAAAACGGACAAGGATGGCAATAAGGACTATGACAGGGATGCCATCACAAGTGCGGTAAAGGGATTTGTAGAAGCATATAACAATTATGTTGATTCAAGTTCAAAAGTTGACTCAACAGGAATATTAAGAAGAAGTGTCAGCATGGTAAATAATACAAGTGCAAATTCAGTGCTTCTTTCAAAGAGCGGAATCAGTATCGGAAAGGACAATAAACTTACACTTGATGAGGATACCTTGAAAAAAACTGATGTAAATGTGTTAAAGACATTGTTCAGTGGTGTTGGTTCACTCGGAGATACCATATCTTCAAAGGCAGGTGAAAGTTTCGGACTTGCCAATAGTGCAGCATTTACAATGGGGCATGCTGCTACATATACTTACAGTGGTGCGTATTCTACATTTGCAAACAGCAATAACTGGTTTAACGGTCTTATGTAAAGCTTATGTTACTGTTCTTAAACAGCAGGTGTTCACTGGACTGTAATATATAAATGAATGGAAATCGCAGAATAAAGTAAAAATAAAAATACAGGCATGTATGGATAAAAATTCTGTCATGCCTGTATCTTTATGTAATGAAAGGAAAAAATATGTATCGTTTTTATGTATCCAAAGAGCAGATTACAGATGATAAAGTTTATATAGATGGGACGGATGTAAATCATATAAAAAATGTTTTAAGGCTTGAAAAGGGCGACTGGATAATTGCCTGTGACAAAGAAGGAATGGATTATGTTTCAAGGATAAGTGATATATCTTCTGAAAGGGTAGTGCTTAATATTGAGAAGGTTCAGGACTCGGATACCGAACTTCCATGTAAGATAGTGTTGTTTCAGGGACTTCCTAAGAAAGACAAAATGGAGTTTATCATTCAAAAGGCGGTTGAACTCGGTGTGTCCAAGATAGTTCCCGTAGCAATGAAAAGGTGCGTTGTGAGGCTTGATGATAAAAAGGCCGACAAAAAGGCAAAACGCTGGCAGACGATAGCAGAAGCAGCCGCAAAACAGAGTGGCAGGGGGATTATTCCGGAAGTGACAAATCCTGTAAATATCAAAGAGGCATTTGACATTGCGTGCGGCTTAGAGTACAATATGATACCATATGAGTTACAGGACGGAATAGAAAAGTCAAGAGAAATAGTAAAAGAAGGCTGCACGAAAAAATCAGTTGGAATTTTTATCGGACCGGAGGGCGGTTTTGAAAAAGAAGAAGTTGAAGAGGCTGTATCAAGAGGGATAAAGCCTATATCTCTCGGTAAGAGGATATTAAGGACGGAGACTGCCGGAATAGCGGTTGTTTCAATAATGATGTTTGAGATGCAGGACTAGGTACGGAGGAATAAGACAAATGGAGGCTTATCTTGATAATGCTGCCACAACACAGACATTCCCGGAGGTTTGTGACATAGTTAAAAGAGTTATGATGACTGATTTTGGAAACCCGTCATCAAAGCATACAAAGGGAATGGAGGCAGAAAATTATATAAATGAGGCAAAGGAAAATATAGCAGCAACGCTTAAATGCCAGCCAAAAGAGATTGTATTTACATCGGGCGGAACAGAGTCAAACAATATGGCTCTTATTGGCACTGTTATGGCAAATAAAAGGGCAGGAAAGCATATAATAACGACAAGAATAGAACACGCGTCAATCCATGAGCCGCTTGCATTTCTTGAGGAGATGGGTTACGAGGTGACTTATCTTAAGGTGGACAGGCTCGGTCATATTGATTTGGAAGAACTGAAAGAAGCCATAAGGGATGATACGGTTCTTGTTTCAATTATGTTTGTGAATAATGAGATGGGTGCAGTTGAGGATATAAAAAAAATATCTGAGATAATTAAAAGCAAAAATAAAAATACGCTCTTTCATGTGGATGCGATACAGGCATACGGCAAATATAAGATAGTGCCTAAAAAAATGGGCATAGATCTTATGTCAGTAAGCGGTCATAAAATTCACGGACCTAAAGGAAGCGGATTTTTATATATAAAAGAAAACACAAAGATAAGGCCTATAATCTTTGGTGGGGGACAGCAGAAAGGTATGCGTTCGGGAACTGAGAATGTTCCGGCAATAGCAGGACTTGGACTTGCGGCAAAGCTCATATATGGGGGGCACAGTGAAAAGACAGAAAAACTTTATGAATTAAAGAAGATACTTATTGAAGGTCTTTACAAGATAGGTGATGACAATAAATGTGCTGACGGCTCGTGTGGTGTTGTTATAAATGGAATAGACGGTATTGATATAAAAGAGACTGCTCCTCATGTCGTTAGTGCATCGTTTTACGGGATAAAGAGTGAGGTGCTTCTTCATGCACTTGCGGCAAAAGGTGTTTATGTATCGTCAGGTTCGGCGTGCTCATCAAATCATCCCGAACTTAGCGGTACATTAAAAGCAATAGGTGTAAGTGATGAACTTCTCGATTCCACGATAAGGTTCAGTTTTTCGGTAGAAACGACAAAAGAACAGGTTGAGTATGCATTGGAGGTACTAAAAAAACAGCTTCCGATACTTAAGAGATTTATTAAACAGTAAATAAATGGAGGAAAAGATGGCACAGGGATTTTTATTAAAATACGCGGAGATAGGCGTTAAGGGAAAGAACCGTTATAAATTTGAAGATGCGTTATGCGATCAGATAAGATTAAGACTTTCCGGTATAGACGGTGATTTTACGGTTCAAAAAGAATCGGGACGAGTGTTTGTTCAGGCTGATGGTGACTTTGATTTTGATGAAGTTATCGAGACTTTACAAAGAGTGTTTGGTCTTGCAGGAATAAGTCCGGTCGAGGTTGTCGAGGACAAAAACTGGGACAATGTGACAAAGGCGGTAGGAGACTTCGTAGAAAAACAGTACGATAAATGCGATTTTTCATTTAAGGTAAAATCAAAGAGAAGTGACAAGCATTATCCGTACACATCACCTGAGGTGTGTGTTGAGATGGGCGGCTATCTTCTTGACCGTTTTCCGGAACTTTCGGTAGATGTGCACAATCCTGATGTTTATATATGGGTGGAGATAAGAGAAAAAGCCTATATTTATTCAAAGGTATATAAGGGAATAGGCGGTATGCCTCTTGGAACTGCAGGAAAAGCAATGCTTCTTCTATCAGGAGGAATCGACAGTCCCGTTGCGGGATATATGATTTCTAAGAGAGGTGTCTGGATAGATGCGGTATATTTCCATGCCCCACCATACACAAGTGAGAGAGCAAAACAGAAAGTTGTAGACCTTGCAAAACTTGTCTCAAGATATACAGGAAAGATAAGACTTCATGTTGTCAATTTCACTGACATTCAGATGTATATTTATGAGCAGTGTCCTCATGAGGAACTCACTATCATAATGAGAAGATATATGATGAGGATAGCACAGCATCTTGCCAAAGAAAACGGCTGTCTTGGTCTTGTTACGGGAGAGAGCATAGGTCAGGTGGCAAGCCAGACTATGCAGAGTCTGGCAGCTACAAATGAAGTTTGTGACATACCGGTTTACAGACCGCTTATAGCATTTGACAAGCAGGATATAGTTGACATTTCAGAGAAAATCGGAACATATGAGACTTCTATACAGCCATACGAAGACTGTTGTACGATATTTGTTGCAAAACATCCTGTCACAAAACCAAATCTTAAAGCGATAAACAAATCAGAGGAAAATCTTACCGAGAAGATTGATGAGATGGTAAAAGAAGCTCTTGATACTATTGAGATAATCGAAATCGGAAAATAATAATATATAATTCATAAAGAAAAATTATAAAGAATAACAGATAAAAGAGAACACCAAAGATATGAATAATATGTATCATAAGGTGTTCTCTGAAATTACATTTTAAATTTTAAATTGAGAAGGCATAGCCTTCCCGGTGTTTAGTATAAACTGTTGTGTCATTGTTGACAAACTCTTTTACTCAACGATGTAAGGTGCTAATGTTTTAAGGATATCATCCATGTTGTCATCATCGTGAATGTTTAAGTCGATAGCCTTTGAAAGGTCAAGACTGAAAATTCCCATGATAGATTTTGCATCGATAACATATCTTCCTGAAACTAAATCAAAATCTGTGTTGAATTTAGTTACATCATTTACAAATGCCTTTACTTTGTCGATAGAGTTTAAAGAAATCTTTACGGTTTTCATACTAACTACCTCCCTTATATTTTGTTCACATATAATACTAGACATTGAACAGTGAAAAGTCAATATACAATGTTGCCAAAAAAATGGTCTGTAGTGTGTGTATAGTTACCATTAGAACGACAATAAATACGGAAAGAACAAAAAAATTTGTGATATGTTACAAAAATAAGGTGAAAAATATAGTAGAGTTTACAGAAAAATGTGAGGTTGAACTGTAAAAAATAGTTTACATATAAAATATCAGGAGGAAAAAAGTGCGTGTAGCTTTTTTAACATTAGGATGTAAGGTAAATTCTTACGAAACGGAAAAAATGAAGATTAATTTTGAAAAAAAAGGTCACAGCGTTGTAGCTTTTGATGAGGAAGCAGATGCCTATATAATAAATACCTGCACGGTTACTAATATAGCTGACAGAAAATCCAGAAAAATGCTTCACCGGGCAAAACGCTTAAATCCGGAAGCTGTCGTAGTTGCCACCGGCTGTTATGTTGATTCTGCAAGGGCAAAGGGTGAAGTGGATGAGAGTGTTGACCTTTTTATATCAAATAGCGACAAGGATAATCTTGTAGAGATAGTTTTAGAAAAATTATATCAGATAAACGGTCAGACTTTAGAACAGGATGCTCAAAATAATTGTCATGCAGATATACAGTTAAATAGCTTAGTTCATGAAAATATGTCTGAAGCAGCAATTAAAGAGGAACACACAAGAGCGTATATTAAAATACAGGATGGCTGCAATCAGTATTGCACATACTGCATAATCCCATATGTGAGAGGACCATTGAGA
This sequence comes from Clostridium sp. AM27-31LB, assembly GCF_003480745.1. Lineage (NCBI taxonomy): Bacteria > Bacillati > Bacillota > Clostridia > Eubacteriales > Clostridiaceae > Clostridium > Clostridium sp. AM27-31LB. Next base: position 395,106 of record NZ_QUJS01000001.1, read on the forward strand.
AGTAAGTCTCTTGAGGATATAAGGGATGAGGTTACAAAGCTTGCGGCAGCAGGTTATAAAGAGATAGTTGTAACCGGAATACATCTTTCGTCATATGGAGTAAATGGAAAAAAATCAGGGGAATTTCTTGAAAAAGCCGGTAAACCGCTGCTTGAAGCACTTGAAACGATAGACAGCGTTGAGGGTGTGGAGAGGATAAGACTTGGCTCGCTTGAACCGAGGATAATCACTGACGGGTTTGCAAGCAGACTTTCTAAGATAAAAACGATTTGTCCTCACTTTCATCTTTCACTACAAAGCGGAAGTGAGAGCGTTTTGAAGAGGATGAACAGACATTATTCACCACAGGAATATTTAGACGGTGTAAAGATATTAGAAAAATATTTTGAAAATCCGGCAGTAACGACTGATATAATAGTAGGTTTTCCGATGGAGACAGAGGAAGAATTTTTAGAAACTGTTCAGTTTGCCAAAGAAGTGCGTTTTGCACAGATTCATGTGTTTAAGTATTCAAGAAGACAGGGGACTGTCGCAGACAGGATGGACGGACAGATAACCGAACATGAAAAATCATTGAGAAGTGATAGACTTCTTAAATGTGAAAAGCGTCTGGAAAATGAATATATGGACAGGGCACTTAAGAAAAATGAAAAAGTTTTATTTGAGGAGATAACAGAAATTGGCGGTAAAAAATATATCATAGGATATAATGAGAGATATATAAGAATTGCCGTAAATGCCGATGAAATCAAGGATGCGCAGAGTAAATGCAATACTATAACTGATGTTGAAATCATCGGAAAAGCAGATGATGATGATATAATTCTTGGAAAAATAAATGATAACATTTAAAAAATTATGTTGTTTTTTTTTACGGGATATATTAGTATATAAATATATATTTTGAACGTGAAAAGAAATGGAGGGCAGTTGCCTTTATGCAGGAAATAAACAATACACAATATTTTAAAGTACAGAAAGACCAGGTAATAGAAGTTAAAGATGTTATAGCAAGAGTATATGAAGCTCTTACAGAAAAGGGGTACAACCCTGTAAACCAGATAGTCGGTTATGTCATGAGTGGAGATCCGACATATATCACAAGCCACAAGGGTGCCAGAAGTCTTATCAGGCGTGTAGAGAGAGATGAGATAATCGAGCTTTTGCTGGAGGACTATATAAACAACAACTTTAAGTAAAGTTGTTGTTATTAGAAGTTTCTGCGAAACTTCGTTAAGTATAAGTGCATATAACAGGCACAAGATATTAAAAAGTTTCTGCGAAACTTCGTTAAGTATAAGTGCATATAACAGGTACAAGATATTAAAAAGTTTCTGCGAAACTTCGTTAGGTATAAGTGCATATAACAGGCACAAGATATTAAAAAGTTTCTGCGAAACTTCGTTAGGTATAAGTGCATATAACAGGTACAAGATATTAAAAAGTTTCTGCGAAACTTCGTTAAGTATAAGTGCATATAACAGGTACAAGATATTAAAAAGTTTCTGCGAAACTTCGTTAGGTATAAGTGCATATAACAGGCACAAGATATTAAAAAGTTTCTGCGAAACTTCGTTAGGTATAAGTGCATATAACAGGTACAAGATATTAAAAAGTTTCTGCAAAACTTCGTAAAACAGATAATGAGTGCGAATTTATAAAATTGAATATATAGAAAGATTGAATGGGTGAATTTATGAGAATAATGGGTCTTGATTATGGTGCAAAGACGGTTGGTGTTGCGATAAGTGATGAGATGCTTCTTACGGCACAGCCTATCGAAACGATACGGCGCGAGCGACCTGCTAAACTCAGACAGACTCTTGCAAGAATCGAAAGCCTTATGAAAGATTATGATATTGATAAGGTTGTTATCGGTCTGCCTAAAAAACTCAATAATGAGGAGGGTGACCGCTGCGAAAAGACGAGAGAGTTTGGCGAGATGGTGGAGAGAAGAAGTGGTCTTGAGGTTATCTATCAGGATGAGAGGCTTACGACCGTTCAGGCTGACAATGTACTTGCTGAGGGAGGGGTTCGTAAAGAGAACAGAAAGCAGTATATTGACAAGATGGCGGCATCATTGATCTTACAGAGTTATTTAGACGGTTTAGAACGGAATTAATGAAAGGATACAATTAAATATGGAAGAAAACAAGGAAAGCAAAGTTGTTTATTTTACAACAGATGAGGGAGAGGAAGTTCCTTTTTTTGTGGTAGAAGAAACTAAGATAGCAGGTGAAAATTATCTTCTTGTAACGGACAGTGAGGAAGATGAGGCGGATGCATATATATTTAGAGAAGTTTCTGAGAACGAAAACGACAGTTTTTACGAGATGGTCGAAGATGAAGAAAAAATAAATGCACTTTCAAAGGTTTTTGCGGAATTATTAGATGATGTGGACTTTGAAGGTTAGTACAGAAAGGCAGGGAAAAAGATTGAATAGTAATAATAAAAATCCGGAGACAGAAAATTCTCAAAATGAGAATATTGAAGTTGAAGAAAAAGTTGTCAAAAGACCGGGAAGACCAAGAAGAAAGACAACTAATGATAAACCGGCAGCAGTAAAAAGAACACAGACAAGGGGAGCAAAGAAAAAAGAAGATGCACCACTTGGCAAAGGTCTTAAGATAATACCGCTTGGCGGACTTGAACAGATCGGAATGAATATCACGGCATTTGAGTATGATGACAGCATAGTTGTAGTAGACTGCGGGTTATCATTTCCGGAAGATGAAATGCTTGGTATAGACCTTGTTATACCGGATATAACATATCTTAAAGAAAATATAGATAAAGTTAAAGGTTTTGTGATAACACACGGACACGAGGATCATATAGGTGCACTTCCCTATGTGCTTAAAGAGATAAATGTACCTGTATATGCGACAAAGCTGACTATGGGACTTATCGAAAACAAGTTAAAGGAGCATGTTCTTCCAAAACCGGTTAAGAGAAAAGTTGTAAAGTACGGTCAGTCGATAAATCTCGGATGTTTCAGAATAGAATTTATCAGAACGAACCACAGTATATCAGATGCAGCAGCACTTGCGATATTCTCACCGGCAGGAATAGTAGTTCACACCGGAGACTTTAAGGTAGATTATACTCCTGTAAACGGAGAAACTATAGATCTTCAGAGATTTGCGGAACTTGGTAAAAAAGGTGTACTCGCACTTATGTGTGACAGTACAAATGTAATGAAGCCGGGTTACACAATGTCGGAGAGGACAGTGGGAAAGACATTTGATAATATTTTTGCAGACAATGAAAAGCACAGGATTATAGTAGCGACATTTGCTTCAAATGTTGACAGAGTACAGCAGATAATAAATTCAGCCGAAAAATACGGAAGAAAAGTTGTCGTTGAGGGACGAAGTATGGTAAATGTTATCTCAACAGCGGCAGAGCTCGGCTATCTTGATGTTCCTAAAAATATAATTATAGAAATGGAGCAGATGAAGAATTATCCGCCGGAAAAACTTGTACTTATAACAACAGGAAGTCAGGGTGAGGCTATGGCGGCTCTTTCAAGAATGGCAGCAAATCTTCACCGTAAAGTCAGCATAGAGCCGGGAGATACTGTTATATTCAGTTCACGACCAATTCCGGGAAATGAAAAAAATGTATCAAAGGTTATAAACGAACTCGCACAGAAAGGTGCAAAAGTAATCGTACAGGATACTCATGTATCGGGTCATGCTTCGCAGGAGGAGATAAAACTTATATATTCTCTTACAAGACCTAAGTATGCTATTCCGGTTCACGGTGAATATCAGCATCTTAAAGCTCATGCAGAGCTTGCACAGGGGATGGGCATACCAAAGGAAAATACAATAGTTTTATCTTCAGGTGATGTTCTTGAACTCACACAGGAGAGAGCAACACTCATCGGTAAAGTACAGGCACAGGGAATCATGGTTGACGGACTCGGTGTAGGTGATGTTGGAAATATCGTTTTACGAGACAGACAGCATCTTTCAGAAAATGGTCTTATCATTATCGTGCTTACACTTGAAAAATATACAAACCAGCTTCTTGCAGGACCAGATATTGTTTCAAGAGGATTTGTCTATGTAAGGGAGTCAGAGTATCTTATGGATGAAGCAAAGAGTATCGTTTATGCGGCACTTGAGAGATGCCTTGACAATAAGGTTTCAGACTGGAGCAAGATAAAGACCGAGATAAAAGACAGTCTTAGTGATTATCTCTGGAAGAAGATGAAGCGTAATCCAATGATATTACCTATAATCATGGAAGTTGAGTAGATTTTTGTATTGCCCGCATCATAGGTGCGAACGGTAACATTTTTATTGTAGCCTGATTTTAGAGCTGTGGGGAGGAAAAGGTTTTATGAGAGAGATTGAGGATGCTTTAAACACATTGATAGATACTATAAAGTCAACAAAAGAATATAATCAGTATCAGACACTTTTAAATAAAGTAAAAAATGAGCCGGAATTATATGGCAGAATATGTGATTATAGAAGACAGAGCCTCGCCCTGCAGCTTTCGGATAATGAAAATTTTATTCAGGAAAATAATGAGCTGCAGAAACGTTTTTCAGATCTGCTAAATATAGGGCTTTCAAATGAATATTTTGCAGCAGAACATCAATATTGCATGATGATAAGAGAAATTCAGGAGCGTTATCTCGAACAGATAAATATCGAGACTGGTTTTTTGGAGGGATAGGTATGGAAAAAAACAAAAAATCAGATCAGGCATTGAAGCTTTTATGCAGAGGTTTACTGTTTCTTGTAAATATACTTGTATTTTTGTTTATAATTTTTATACTTTTTCACGCCTGCAGGGCATTTTACAATCTTGGTTATGAGATATATGGGCCTGTTGTGGTGGAGGAAGCACCGGGGACGGATAAAGAGTTTTCCGTGTCAAAAGGTGAATCTATGCATAAAGTTGCGGACACTCTTTATAATAAAGGACTCATAGTAAATAAATATTCATTTTATGCTAGAACAAGATTGATGGACAAGGATGAGATTAAGTTAAAACCTGGAATTTATACATTAAATACGAGCATGGGATATGAGGAGATACTTGACATTCTTACTCAAAGTGAATAAAAAGAGAGGAAAAGATTTTGATCATCGATGAAAGATTATCGACATATATTGATTCAATATCATGGGACATACCAAAATATTTAAAGGAAGTTGAAAAAGCGGCATTAGCTGATGAAGTGCCTATAATAAGGCGTTCGATGCAGTCACTTATATCATTCCTTTTAGAAATGAAAAAACCGAATGCCGTGCTTGAGATAGGTACCGCAGTCGGTTTTTCAAGTATGTTTATGAGTGAATATGTGCCGGAAGATACAATTATAGATACGATAGAAAAAGTTCCGATAAGGATTAAATGTGCTAAAGAAAATTTTGAGAGATACGGGAAGAATGACAGGATAACTTTGTATGAGGGAGATGCGGTTGATGTTCTTAAAAAGCTTGCCGCTGAGGGAAGAAAATATGATTTTATTTTTATGGATGCAGCTAAGGGGCAGTATCTTAATTTCCTTGAACCGGTTCTTGATATGCTTACTGATGATGGACTTTTAGTGACAGACAATGTACTTCAGGATGGAGATATAATACAGTCAAGATATGCCATCACAAAGCGTGACAGGACGATACACGGCAGGATGAGAGAGTATCTTTATTTTCTGACACATTCGGAAAGGTTTAAGACGGTAGTATTGCCTGTTGGTGATGGGGCGGCTTTGTCACAGGTAATCCGGGCGGACAGAAAAAAAGAATAAGACATGGAAACTGGCAAAATGATGCAGGGATAAAAATAATCTTTGGCATCAGTTGAGAAAAAATTAAACATCATAAGAGTTAAAGAAAGGAAAAGCTATAAATTTTAGCAGGGAAAATATATGTTAGCAAATGGAAAACCGGAGCTGCTTGTACCTGCAAGCAGTCTTGATGTTTTAAAGGTTGCCGTTATGTATGGTGCAGATGCAGTATATATCGGCGGAGAAATGTATGGATTAAGGGCAAAGGCAAAGAATTTTTCAAACGAGGATATAAAAGCCGGAATAGAATTTGCACACAAGTACGGAAAAAGAGTATTTATAACGGCAAATATCACGGCACACAACAGAGATCTTGAGGGTGTCAGAAAATATTTTGAGGAATTAAAAGAGATAAAACCTGATGCACTTATAATTTCAGACCCTGGTGTGTTTACCATAGCAAAGGAAGTATGTCCTGAGATTGAAATTCACATAAGCACACAGGCAAATAATGTAAATTATGCCGATTATCTTTTCTGGCAGAGATTAGGTGCAAAGAGAGTTGTTTCGGCGAGAGAGCTTTCCGTAAAAGAGATTAAGGAGATAAGAGCAAATATTCCTGATGACTTAGAAATAGAAACATTTGTTCATGGTGCAATGTGTATCTCATATTCGGGAAGATGTCTTTTGAGCAATTATTTTACGGGCAGGGATGCAAATCTCGGAGCCTGCACACACCCTTGCAGATGGAAATATCATATTGTTGAGGAGAGCAGACCGGGTGAGTATCTCCCTATCGAAGAAAATGAGAGAGGAACATATATCTTTAATTCAAAAGACCTCTGCATGATAGAACATATTCCTGACCTTGTAGATGCGGGTATCGACAGTTTCAAGATAGAGGGACGAATGAAAACAGCATTATATGTTGCAGATGTTGCAAGAACATATCGTCAGGCGATTGACGATTATTTTGAGTCACCAAAGCTTTATGAGTCAAAGAAAGAATATTATATGGAAGAAATCTCAAAATGTACTTACAGACAGTTCACAACAGGATTTTTCTATGGACCTACTACTCATGAGACTCAGATATATGACAATAACACATATGTAAGGGGGTATGTATTTTTAGGAATAATAAGGGATATTGATAAAGAAGGATATGCACTTATTGAACAGAAAAATAAATTCTGTGTTGGTGATGAGATAGAGATAATGAAGCCATCGGGTGAAAATGTGATGGTAAAAGTGCTCGACATGAAAAATGAAAAAGGTGAGAAAGTCGAGAGTTGCCCTCATCCGGGAGAACTTGTTAGGATACTTCTGAGCGAGAAACCGGAGATGATGAACCTTATTCGAGTTAAAGAAGAGAGCAAATAAATTTAATATAAAATATTTTGAATTATTAATGTAGTATGGCAGGCTGTATTAGGTGTAAGATAATATTTGGAATAGTGTCTGCGCACACTTGACACAAATTTGATAGGCACAAAAAAGCATGTGCAGAAATGAGGAGTTGAATGACAGTACAGGAAAAATATTTAAAGATTGTTGACGAAGTAATAGAAAAAGGACCTTATAAGCCTGACTGGGTTTCCTTGTCTGAATATGAAGCACCAAAGTGGTTCAGGGATGCAAAGTTTGGAATTTTTATCCACTGGGGACTCTTCAGTGTTCCTGCCTTCAACAATGAATGGTATTCAAGAAATATGTATATTCAGGATATGGAGGAGTGGAAACACCACAGAGAAACTTTCGGCGAGCATACAAAGTTTGGATATAAGGACTTTATACCAATGTTTACTGCACCAAAGTTTGACCCTAAAGAGTGGGTTAAATTGTTCAAAAAAGCAGGGGCAAAATATATTATGCCTGTTGCCGAGCACCACGACGGATTTCAGATGTATGACAGTGAGATAAGTGAGTGGACAAGCGTAAAAAAGGCTATGAGAAGGGATGTCTTAGGAGAACTTAAAGAGGCAATACAGGATGAGGGACTTGTTTTCTGCGAGTCAAATCATCGAGTTGAGCACGCTTTCTTTATGGGACATGGCTGCGAGTTTGAGAGTGATATAAAACAGCCTATGAAACTAGGTGACTTTTACTGGCCGGCAATGCCTGAACCTGACAATCAGGATCTTTTCAGTCCTGCACCTCCAAAGGAATTTCTTGAGGACTGGCTTGCAAGAAACTGTGAGCTTGTTGAAAAATACAAGCCGTCAATGGTCTATTTTGACTGGTGGATACAACATGATTCAGTAAAAGAGTATTTAAAGAAATTTGCCGCATATTATTATAATCGTGCAGAGGAATGGAACATGAAAGTAGGTATTTCATACAAGCATGATGCAATGATGCTGGGAACGGGAATACTTGATATGGAGAGAGGTCACTTTTCAGAAGCAAAGCCATTCTACTGGCAGGCTGACACATCAATGGCATTTAATTCGTGGTGTTATACTGAGCAGAACAGATTTAAGAAATCAAGTGATATTTTGCAGGATCTTGTTGATATTGTCAGCAAGAATGGCTGCCTCTTACTCAATGTAGGACCGAAAGCAGATGGAACCATCTGTGATGAAGAAATAAAGATAATGGAAGAAATCGGAGAGTGGATGGATGTAAACGGTGAAGCAATATATGGAACTCATCCGTGGAGAGTGCAGGAGGAGGGCAGTACCGAGGTAGTAGAGGGAATGTTCTCGGAGGAGGGCAGAAAAGACTTTACATCTGAGGATATAAGATTTACCTGTAAGGCGGACTGCATCTACATAATACCTATGAAGCAGAATGGAGAGGACATAATCGTAAAGAGCATGGGAGAAAACAGCAAAGACTTCCACGGTATCATTGAAGAATTTACCGCACTCGGTTATGATGAGCAGCCTGAGTTTATCAGGGAAGATGACAGAATGATAATAAAAGCCCCATTTGTAAAGAGTGATAAGCCGGTTGTCTATAGAATGAGACTTAAATAGTTTTGAAACTGATTATATGTTGTGTTATTTGTTATATCTGCACAGTTTAATAAAAGATAAAGAGAGTTTCGCAAATATTTAATAATATTAAAAAGGAACTGTCGCATCATCAGCGGCAGCTCCTTTTTTAATGTCTCATTATAATCTTGTCAAAAAATCAAAAATATTAAAATAAATTTTGTTTATCTATAAAAATAAGAATGGATCCATGCTTCGATTATAATAAATGTAAAGATGAATTAGCCAATCTTTACAACATTTGAAGCCTGTGGTCCTTTTTCGCCGTTTACTACGTCAAATTCCACTTCTTCACCTTCGTCAAGAACTTTGAAACCATCCATCTGAAGTGCTGAGTAATGTACAAATACATCCTTGCCTGTCTCATCTGAAATGAAACCAAAACCCTTTTTTGCGTTAAACCACTTAACTGTACCCTTCATTGTACTGCCTCCTAAAACTTTAAAAAATATTTGTGTCATGCCGTGGGCGGCACGACTTGGGCTGTCAGAGGATTTATATACCCGCCGACACATTAAATCTATCATATAAAATGATTAGTGTCAACGCATTTTTACACTGTAATGCTTTATTTTACCGCAAAAACGGCATCTGTTGTTCACGCATTGCCGGATATTTTATCTGCAAGTTCTTCAAGATATATCCAGCGGTCCATTTTGTGTTCAAGCTCTTTTTGCAAGTCCTCTTTTTTGGCTGATAATTCGCCGAGTTTGACAAAATCATTTGCAGCTTTTAACATTTCATTGTCAGTATCTTCAATCTGCTGTTCAAGTGTTGCAATATCGCTTTCTATTGTTTCAAATTCCTTTTCTTCTTTATAAGACATTTTAAGTTTTTTTGTCTGACCGTCTTTCCAGTTATCTTTTGTCACTTTAGGTTTGTCTGTTTCCTCTGCTGTATCGTCATCAGGTGAATTTTTCTCAGATGAAGAAATGCCTGCATCAGTTACATCAAGTTTATGTGTTGTGTGATTGAGATAATCTGTGTAACCGCCCTCATACTGCTTTATCGTGCCGTTTTCAAAGCAGAATATCCTTGAAACGACCCTGTCAAGGAAATAGCGGTCATGCGAGACCGTGATTACGATTCCCTCAAAAGAATCGAGATAATCTTCAAGTCGTGTGAGAGTAGCTATATCAAGGTCGTTAGTAGGCTCGTCGAGTATAAGTATATTAGGTGCTTCCATAAGTATTCTAAGAAGATATAACCGTCTTTTTTCACCGCCTGACAGTTTGCCGATAATGGAATACTGCTGGTCGGGCGGGAATAAGAATCTTTCGAGCATTACGGATGCTGATACAGTGCCGTCTTTTGTATGTATCACTTCGCCGCCCTCTCTTACATAGTCAATAACTCTTAAAGACTCGTCCATCGCTTCATTTTCCTGCGAGAAATAGCCTATTTTTACGGTCTGACCGATGGTGACGATACCGGAATCAGGAGTGACATTTCCGGTGATGATGTTCATAAGTGTTGATTTGCCGCAGCCATTTGGACCGATGATACCTACACGGTCATTTCTTAAAAAGAAATATGTAAAATCGGAAATTACAGGGATGTTGTCATATGATTTTGAGATATGTTCAAGTTCTATCGTTGTCTTTCCAAGTCTTGACGAAGCTGAACTTATCTCTATGGTGCTGTCAGTGGCAGGGGCTTTCATGTCACGAAGATTTTCATATCTCTGTATGTGAGCTTTCTGTTTTGTGGAACGCGCTCTTGCACCACGCATCATCCATGCAATCTCGGTTTTTAACAGACTTTGTCTTTTTCTCTCGGTTGCATTTGCGATTTCTTCTCTCTGTGCCTTTCGCTCAAGAAATCCAAGATAATTACATTCGTAGCTGTAGAGTTTTCCTTTGTCTATCTCAACGATGCGGTTTACAACAGTATCAAGAAAATATCTGTCATGTGTTATCATAATGAGTGCACCGCGGTATTTTTTCAGATAATCCTCAAGCCATTCGTTCATTGCACTGTCAAGGTGGTTTGTTGGCTCATCAAGAATAAGTATATCAGCCGGTGTGAGAAGTGTTCTGATAAGAGCAATTCTTTTGCGCTGGCCTCCGGAGAGTTCCTCTATCGGCTGGGTATGATTTTTAAAACCGAGTTTGTTCATCATATTTTTTGCCTGTGGTTCGTAATTTGCCGGAGAATCAGCTATATCCTTTTTTAGCGGAAGTGCTGCTTCAAGAGCAGTTATTTTGTTTGCAAATTCAGGTTTCTGTGAAAGGTAGCCTATTCTTAAGTTTCGCCCCATCGTTATCTTTCCGCTGTCAGGCTCAACAATTCCGGCGAGTATTTTAAGCAGAGTTGATTTGCCTGTTCCGTTGATTCCTATAATACCGACTTTTTCGTTTTCTCCCAGACTAAATGAAGTATCATCGAGTAAAAGCCTTTCGGTATATGAATGTGTGAGATGTTCTGCCGTAATAAGATTCATAAAATCCTCATTTCCGTGTACTGAGTGATTATTGTTTATGTTTTTGGTTAAAGACAGCCGCAAATTTTTTAGAAAAGCCGTCACAAAACAATAATCGGTAATGCACACTTGTTAATAGTTTATAAATGTATGTCCTTTGTTATTGCAAAGCAACTTTTAATAAGTTATAATTATAATAGGTATGGATAAGTAAAGCAACAACTATTTGTTATTGTCAGCACTGCGGGTGCAAAAGAAAACCATTATTTTGGGAGGCAGTAAGTTATGGATGAAAAGGGTATTGTGTATGAGCACACAATAAATTATTATGAGACTGACAGAATGGGGATAGTACATCATTCTAATTATATACGCTTTTTTGAAGAAGCGAGAATAGATTATCTAAAGAAAATAGGACTTGATTATAAAAAAGTCGAGGATATGGGACTTATAATGCCTGTGCTTGGAGTAGAGTGTAAATATATTAAACCGCTTCATTTTGGAGATAAAGCAATTATAAGCTCAAGACTTGTAAAATATAATGGTATGAAATTAAGTGTGGAGTACAATATTACAAATGAGGCTGGGGAGCTTGTCACAACGGGAAAAAGTGAGCATTGTCTGCTTGATGTGGATATGAAACCAGTCAATATAAAAAGAAATTATCCTGATATATATAAAAGATTAAAAGAAGAGGTTGATTTATAAAGATTGCTTAATATTAGATTAAGTGCTGCCATTTGTGCTATAGCATGACCGGCAGAAATTAAGTTTTAGAGAAATGAGGGCATACAAAGATGAAGAAAAAACTGATGACGATATTGATCACAAGTATAGTTATGCTTGCAGGTATGGGGATATTCGTATGGAAGATGAGTGACATATCAAACGGACTTAGTGGCGAAGATAAGGCAAAGATAAAAGAAGAAAAAGACCTGCTCGCCAATCAGCATGGAAAGGCAATAGATGATGCAAAGCAGCTTGATATAAACAATCTTTATCTGTCCGGACGACATAAAAATGTGGTTACGATAAATTATAAATCAATTAAAGATGTTTATAATCAGAGCAATTCAGCAAGGGCTGAGGAGAATATCACAAATATCAAAAAGAAAGCAAAAGATTATACGCCTGAAGATGCACTGTGGGCATATAATCCTTATGGAACAAATTATTGTTCTATGTATGTGTACTTTAAGACAGATGGAAGATGTTATTGTAAATATACGATTTCCGTTAAAGACCGCAAAATTCCTGATTTTACGAGAACACTTATAGCAGACGGCAGCGGCAATGTATCAACAGAGCATGAATATCAGCTTATAGGTCTTGTTCCGGGAATGAGAAATTACATAACATTAAAGCTGTACAACAGAAAAGACCAGTTATCAAAAAGTATAGTATATGCGGTAGATATACCTAAGAGTGCTACACAGGCGAAAACAAGAATTTCAACATATGATGGAAGAAGCAGACAGGAAATAAGCAATGGTCTTTATACGGTATTTGGTAATGGAAGGACGACAGCACAAAAATCAGTAAAGATTGTTACAAAAAAAGTTACAAAGAATGGCAAAAAAGTAACAAAGCGTGTCAAAAAGACAGTTACAAAGAAAGTCAGAAAAAATGTTATTGCAATGTATGACAACTCAGGAGTTTTAAGGAGTGAGATGCCGCTTGAAGCTAATGTGGCAAAAAATATGCAGATAATATATGACAATATTGTTTATCCGTGTTCAGCAAATAAATTTACAAGGATAAATGATCTCGGTCAGGTTACAAGAATTTATCAGGTAAACGGATATAAGCAGGATGGAGAGTTTGCTTATGACGGTTATGGAAATATATATTTTATAGCTAGTGCACTCGGAAAAAAGACTTCAAGAAACAGCAGGATAATGAGCCTTGAGCTTGAGACGGGAAAAGTAAGTCTTGCACTTGATTTTGATAATTTTCTTTCAGAGATGTATAAAAAATCCGGTAAAAAGGCAAACTGGATAGATATAAATTCAGTTCAGGTCTGCGGAACGAACAAACTTATTATAAGTTCAAAGTCGCTGTCAAGTATATTTAAGGTCAGCAATGTGGGAAGTCTGCTTCCAAAGCTTGATTACATTATTGCCGATAAAGATATATGGGCAAAATGTAAAAATCTTAAGAAAAAAGTGCTTAAGAAATATTCTAAAGATGATGCAGATGAGTCGGCAACTGCTGATCCTTCAGCGACAGACGATACTGACAGTATAGAGTCTATTTTAAATCAGGGAAAGAAAAAGCCTGATCCGTTTAGATCACAGTATGGACAAAATGCACTTACCAGCAATTCGTCAGGCACTCTGATAACAATGTTGAACAATAATGCAGGAAAATATGCAAAGAAATCAAATGGTAAGTCATATTATTACCAGTTTAAGGTAAATGAATCTGCAAAAAATTATCGTGTTTCGGAAAAAAAGGCTTTTGAAAAAACATCAAATAATGGCAATATAATAAAAGGAGACAACAGTTATATATATTGCTGCAGTGATAAAGGAAAGTTTATTGAAACTGATTCGGCAGGAAAGCTGATAAAAGGCTTTAAGACAGGTGGCAGACCTTACAGGGTATATAAGAATGACTGGAAAAACTTCTGGTTTTATTGATGTTTTCTGTAAAATATATGTTAAAGGTTATAAGCCGGCTGAGGTAGAGAATACGGCAGATTAAAATTTTGTTAAATGAATTTAATCATATCGTTGACCTTAGGTAGTAAAAGTTGTATAATCACATTGATAAACTCGTTTAGAGTTTTATATAATAATTTAAAAAAAAATAAACAACAATATTTTAAGGAGGAAATAAGAGTATGAAATTTTTCGTAGACACAGCAAAGATTGAGGACATTAAGAAAGCAAATGATATGGGAGTTATCTGTGGTGTGACAACAAATCCGTCACTTATCGCAAAAGAAGGTGGAAGGAGCCAGGAAGAAGTTTTAAAAGAAATCGCGGAAATCGTAGACGGACCTATCAGCGGAGAGGTTAAAGCTACAACAGTAGATGCAGAGGGAATGATTAAAGAAGGAAGAGAAATTGCCAAACTTCACAAGAACATGATCGTTAAGATTCCTATGACAGTTGAAGGTCTTAAGGCAACAAAAGTTCTTTCAAGTGAGGGAATTAAATGTAATGTAACACTTATCTTCTCAGCAAACCAGGCACTTCTTGCAGCAAGAGCAGGTGCAGCTTATGTTTCACCATTCCTCGGCCGTCTTGATGATATTTCAACACCTGGTATCGATCTTATCCAGAGCATTGCAGATATTTTTGCAAACTATCCTGAGATTAAGACAGAGATAATTGCAGCAAGCGTTCGTAACCCTATCCATGTAACAGACTGTGCACTTGCAGGTGCAGACATTGCAACAGTTCCTTACAGTGTAATCGAACAGATGACAAAGCATCCTCTTACAGATCAGGGTATTGAAAAATTCCAGAAGGACTACATAGCTGTTTTTGGTAAATAGTAAGCTGAGAATACCGGAAATGACAGCATAGCTGTCTTTGGTGAGTAAAGCGTGAAAATAAATTTTCATGCACAAGATTTGTGCTTTACACAAACTTGAAAGTGCCGTAATAACAGATTGAGTATGGCATATAAAAATAATTTTGAGAGAAAGGAAGATATCATGGATATTTTAGCATTAAAGAAGACTGCAAATGAAGTCCGCAAGGGCATTGTCACAGCAGTACACAGCGCAAAATCAGGACATCCGGGTGGATCTTTATCTGCAGCAGACCTCTTAACATATTTATATTTTGAGGAGATGAATATCGACCCTAAAGATCCTAAGAAAGCAGACAGAGATCGTTTCGTTTTATCAAAAGGTCATATCGCACCAGGTTTATATTCAACACTTGCACAGAGAGGATTTTTCCCGGTTGAAGATTTAAAGACACTCCGTCATGTAGGTTCATATCTTCAGGGTCATCCTGACATGAAGCATATTCCGGGCGTTGATATGTCAAGCGGTTCACTCGGACAGGGTATATCAGCAGCAGTTGGTATGGCTCTTTCAGCAAAGCTTGATGATGCATCATACAGAGTATATACACTTCTTGGTGATGGTGAGATTCAGGAAGGACAGGTCTGGGAGGCTTCTATGTTTGCCGGAGCAAGAAAACTTGACAATCTTTGTGTTATTGTTGATAATAACGGACTTCAGATTGACGGAAAGATTGAGGATGTTTGTTCACCATATCCTATTACAGACAAGTTTAAGGCATTTAATTTCAATGTCATTGAGATTGATGCACACGATTTTGAACAGATTGCAGATGCATTTAAGAAAGCAAGAGAAACTAAAGGAATGCCTACGGCTATCATTATGAAGAGTGTGAAAGGTAAAGGTGTATCTTTCATGGAGAACAATGTAAGCTGGCATGGTACAGCTCCAAATGATGAGCAGTATGCACAGGCAATGGCTGACCTTGAAAAAATCGGTGAGGGCTTGAAATAAGCAGATAGGAGGAAAAAATGGCAGAAGTAAAGAAAATTGCTACAAGAGAAAGCTATGGTAATGCTTTGACAGAGCTTGCAGAGCAGTATCCAAATCTTGTTGTACTTGATGCTGACTTAGCAGCAGCAACAAAGACAGGTATCTTCAAGAAAGCTTATCCTGAAAGACATATAGATTGTGGTATTGCTGAGTGTAACATGATGGGTATTGCGGCAGGACTTGCAACAACAGGAAAAATCCCATTTGTAAGTTCATTTGCAATGTTTGCAGCAGGACGTGCTTTTGAGCAGGTTCGCAACTCAGTAGGATATCCGAAACTCAATGTAAAGATTGGTGCAACTCATGCAGGAATTTCAGTAGGTGAAGACGGTGCGACACATCAGTGTTGTGAAGACCTTGCACTTATGCGTACAATTCCGGGAATGGTAGTTATGAATCCATCAGATGATGTTGAAGCAAAAGCAGCAGTAAAGGCAGCACTTGACCATGAGGGTCCGGTATATATCCGTTTCGGAAGACTTGCCGTACCTGTAATAAACGACAGACCTGATTACAAATTTGAACTTGGAAAAGGTGTTGTTCTCCGCGAAGGAAAAGATGTAACACTTGTTGCAACAGGACTTGAGGTTTCTGAGACAATTGCGGCAGCAGAAAAACTTGCAGCAGATGGAATTGATGCGAAAGTTATCAATATTCATACTATCAAACCTCTCGATGAGGAACTCATAGTTGCGGCTGCTAAGGAGACAGGAAAAGTTGTTACTATTGAGGAACACTCTGTTATTGGTGGACTTGGAAGTGCAGTATGTGATTGTCTCAGTGCAAAAGCACCAACTAAGGTTCTTAAGATTGGTGTAAATGATACTTACGGCGAGTCTGGTCCTGCAGTAGAACTTATCAAGAAATACGGTCTTGACAGTGAAGGTATCTACGCAAAAGTTAAAGAATTTATGGCTTAATATAATTGGTGTACGGGCTCAATGATACATTAAGTACATTTATGTTTACAGTCTAAAAATATATTTACAAGTAAATATATACACTCTCAAAGTGAATACCCTAAAGGTTGTTATTTATTCAATGGTTTGACAGTGACTGCCAGACTTGTGTAAATGAGTAAATTTTGTATTAAACCCGAAAAAGTATTGCTTTGGGAGTGTTTTTTTGAGGGATAAATGACTCGTTTTGAGGAGATACCGAGAGTACATATAATAAGAAAAGAGGATAAAAATGAAATCAAAAACAACAAAGAAACTAGCTATGGCAGGTGTTTTTACGGCTCTTGCGGTGGTGGGAAGTATGCTTAGTGTGCCTGTTGCATCAAGTAAGTGTGCACCTGTTCAGCACATGATAAATATTTTGTCGGCGGTTCTTTTAGGACCCGGTTACAGTGTTGGTATTGCTTTTGTGGCAAGTTTGCTCAGAAATATCTTAGGGCTTGGAAGTTTTCTTGCATTTCCGGGAAGTATGGTCGGTGCTTTATGCTGTGGTCTTGTCTATAAATTTTCAAAAAAGGTGCTTCCTACCTGTGTTGCCGAGGCATTTGGAACAGGTGTGCTTGGTGGAATAGCGGCTTATCCGGTGGCAAAATATGCGATGGGACTTCAGGATATAGGAATGTTTGTGTATGTTGTTCCGTTTCTTATATCAACTGTAGCAGGAAGTATTCTTGCATTTGTACTTGTGACTGCACTTAAAAAGAGTGGAGTGACGGAGTTTTTTGAGTAGATGTGATGAACATATTGTATAAAAATAAGGAAGTTTATTATGATGATAGATGAAAAGTCTAAAGACTCAGATAATGAAAAAAATAAATTTGGTGAAAAGTTTAAGAAAGATGAGGCGAAGAATGATACTACAAAAAGTGGCAGTATCAAAAGTGGTGTCATAAAGAGCAAACGAGCCCTGGAAAATATAGTAAATGAAAATATCGGGTATATAAAAAGCACAGCTCCAAATGTGCACTGCCTTACAAATGTTGTGACTATGCAGGATGTTGCAAATATGCTGCTTGCAGCAGGTGGAAGTGCGATAATGGCACAGGACATAAAGGAAATGGAGGAGATAACGCAGATTACATCGGCAACGCTTTTAAATATGGGAGTGCCGTCTGATGAAAAGATAGCGGCATATATTGCGGCAGGAAAATGTGCAAATAAACTCGGACATCCGGTGATATTTGACCCTGTCGGAGTCGGTGCAAGTAATTATAGAAAAAAATGTGCAAATGACATACTTGCAAATGTGTACCCTGACATAATAAGATGTAACCATGAAGAGGCAAAGGTTTTGCTTGAATTTAAAAACTTTGGCAGAGAAGCAAAGAATTTATTTGATTTTGAAAAACTTAACATAGAAGAAGCAGATTTTAGCAATAAAGAAAGATTAAAGAGTGATTTTTCTGAAAATAAAATAGGATTGTCAGAAGATAAAGAAAATATAAAAATCAAATCAAACGGAGTTGAGAGTAGTATAAAACTGTCGGAGGAGGAACAGGAAAGAGCAGCAATGGCTCTTGCCGGTAAATATAATACGGTTGCTTTTATAAGTGGAAATATTGACATTATCTCCGATGGTGAAAATGTGTTAAAAATAGATGGTGGGGACAGCAGGATGAGAAAAGTCAGCGGAACGGGATGTATGCTGTCTGCTCTCTGTGCATTGTTTGCAGCGGGGGCATATTTGTCTCATGTATCTGCGGCGGGCGATAGGAGCAAAATCCAATTTGCAGAAACAGCGGACAATAAAACAGAAACTGGAATAAATGGAAGTAAATATGACAGAAAACATGGATTAAGTCAGAAGTATTTTTATACGGCATACTCAGCAGGAAAAGTCTGGAAAGAAACAGCAAAGAATACCGGTGTTTCGACCGATATAAAAAGTGTAGGGAAAGGTACTATAGGCACATATCACAGTTTGTTATTTAATGAACTGGAAGGAATAATCGGAAAGGGGATATAATATTGAAGAAAATAGGTATAGTAATATGTAATTTTAATAAAGTTGACAAGGTGCTTGAATGTATTCAGTGTATCCTTGAAAATAAATTTACTGATTATGATCTGTATGTGGTTGACAATGCGTCAACAGATGGTGCACCAGAGGCTATTAAGGAAAAATACGGTGATAAGGTAAGACTTATTGTAAATAAAGAAAATCTTGGTGGTTCGGGTGGATTTAATACAGGACTTCGTGCGGCATACAAAGAGGGATATGAATATCTTATGTGTGTTGACAATGATGCGATGCTCGATGAAAATGCAATAGGAAATTTATATGAATTTCTTGAGGAGCATGACGAAGTGGGTATGGCGGCATCAAAGATATATCATCTTGAAGCACCTGATTATATTCAGCAGTTCGGACAGACGATAGATTTTGAATATTTCTGTACTGATGTACCTCATCTTGATATGTATGAGGATGGCTCCATGCCTGATTATCTTTATGTAGACAGTGTAGCTGCCTGCTCGCTTATGATAAGAAGAAGCACGATAGATAAGATTGGATTTATGCCTGAAGAAAATTTTCTTTACTGGGATGATACGGAGTGGTGTTATCTTTGCAATAAGTCAGGAATGAAAGTGGCATCTGTAGGAACATCAAAAGCACTTCATGCAATGGGGGCAAAGAAGGAAACGGTAAACACATTTCCTACATATTATGCGTGGAGAAACTGGATAAATTTCTTTGTAAAGTACACAACTGAAAAAGACCTTGACAGAATGACAGACACATTTTTAAATTCAATGTTCCAGATAGTATATGAGGGACTTCACAATGGCGAATACAACCGGGCAAAAACGGTAATGCTTGCATACGATGATGCCATTCATGGAATTACCGGAAAAGCAGGTGAAAACAGAATATTTGAACTTGATTTCAATGAGAAGCTGTTCAGGGAACTTTTTGAAAGTGCAGACAGTTTTTATATAAATGAAAATGAACATTCCGTAATGGCAGAGAGAGTAAGAATTCTTGCAAAGAATTTTGGATATGACATAAAGTGGTGCGAAAAAGCGGCGGCCGGTGTAAAAGAGATAGTCATATGTGATAATATATTTGATATAGACGACCTTTCAGGAGAAAAGATTTACATAGATATAAATGACTGCATATTGAGAACGGAAGATGATATGCTTGATGTGATAAATTATAATTACAGTAAGCGCAGTTTTGTATTTGCCAATAAGCCGGTGTTTATGCAGAAAGTCAGGGAGCTGAGAAAACAGGATGCATGATTATAGGTGGATGTAATATTTTAACATCAAAATTGTGGGCGGAATTATTTCAGGTGTATATATTTTTGTATTAAGATAATATATAGAGAAATATAAGAAATGAGAGATTGTGTATCATAAAAACAAATGGGTTTGAGTGGGGAGAATTTTAATAATTTTACAGTTTTAATAAAAGCTGCCTGTTAAAATTAAAACAAGCAGCTTTTTAATTTGCAACATAAAGTGTATTTTATTTATTGAGTATAGATGATTTTACATTATATCTCAAATTTATGCTTGTGCAACAGTGGGACTTTCACACATTTTCAAAAATCTTTCATGAATTTTCGTACTCTCATCAAGTTCAGGATGGAATGAGATGGCAATTTGATTTTTATATTCAACTCCTACGATATTGTCATTGACAACAGCCGTTACATCGACTTCCGGTTTTGCCTCGGCAACATAAGGTGCGCGTATAAAAGTCATCGGGATTTCACCAAGTCCCTCATAATCACTTTCCGTATAAAAACTTCCGAGCTGCCTGCCGTAAGCATTTCTTTTAACTGTGATAGGAAGTGTTGAGAGGTGTTTAGTGTCATCATCTTCAATATCCTTAGCAAGAAGAATCATACCGGCACAAGTGGCGAGAACGGGAAGACCATCCTCAATCTGTTCTTTTATATTCTCAAACATATCCAGCTCTCTTAAAAGTTTTCCCTGAACCGTACTCTCACCGCCGGGAAGAATGATACCGTCAAGTTTGGTATCAAGGTCAGATTTCTGACGAAGCTCCGTATAATCAACACCAAGTTTATCAAGTACCTTTTCATGCTCAATAAAAGCACCCTGTAAAGCTAAGACTCCAATATTCATAGCCGTATCCCTCTTTTCTGATTTTCAAATTTATTTAGTGAAAAAATTTGCGTATATGATTTTTTCTCCTTATTTACCTCTTTCAGCCATAAGAAGTGCAATTTCCTGTTCATTGATACCGACCATTGCTTCTCCTAAGTTCTCTGAAAGTTCTGCTATAAGTTTTGCATCTGTATAGTTTGTTACTGCCTTTACGATAGCAGCGGCTCTTTTTGCAGGATTTCCTGATTTGAATATACCGGAACCTACGAATACACCTTCAGCACCAAGCTGCATCATAAGTGCTGCATCAGCAGGAGTAGCAACGCCGCCGGCTGCGAAGTTTACAACAGGAAGTTTACCGTTCTCGTGAACATACTCTACAAGTTCATAAGGTACCTGATACTGTTTTGCCGCTTCAAAAAGTTCATCTTCTCTAAGGCTTGTGAGCTTTCGTATTGCACTGTTCATCATACGCATATGTCTTACAGCCTGAACAATGTCACCTGTTCCCGGTTCACCTTTTGTTCTAATCATAGATGCACCTTCGTTGATTCTTCTGAGTGCCTCGCCGAGGTCTTTTGCTCCACATACGAAAGGAACTTTGAAATCTCTCTTGTTGATATGGTAAACATCATCGGCTGGCGATAATACTTCGCTTTCATCTATGTAATCAATCTCAATGGCTTCAAGTACCTGGGCTTCTGCAAAGTGACCGATACGGCATTTTGCCATTACAGGGATTGAAACTGCTTCCTGAATACCTTTTATCATTTTTGGGTCACTCATTCTTGAAACACCACCGGCCGCTCTTATGTCAGCAGGGATTCTCTCAAGTGCCATAACAGCACAAGCACCGGCTTCCTGTGCAATCTTTGCCTGCTCAGGAGTAGTTACATCCATGATAACTCCGCCTTTTAACATCTGTGCAAGTTCTTTATTAAGTTCATATCTTTTATTCATCGTTTTTCCTCCAAAATTCGTAAATGTTTATTTTAAATTTGTATGAAAATGTAATAAATGGAAAGCTGAACTGTTACGCATAGTTTTGAATCACTATGTAATATTCTTTACATTCAGCATACACAAGATTATAATAGTATCTGGATATAAAAAAATCGTCAAAATAAACATATTCAAAAAGGTCAGTTTGAAAGGATTAACAGATATGCTTACATATTCATTTGCAGATATAGGTTCAGATTCACTTTATGAACATTTATATAAATGTATCAAAAATGATATAAAAAAAGGGGTCTTGGAGAAAAATGAAAAACTTCCGTCAAAGAGAAGTCTTGCAAAAAATCTGGGTATAAGTGTCATTACAGTTGAGAATGCATATGCCCAGTTGCTTGCCGAGGGATATATATATTCGATTGCCAAAAAAGGCTATTATGTTTCTGATATTAAAAGTGGTTATATCTGGGACAGTAGTGCAATGGAAAATGAGAGGGAAAAGACTTCTATTAAAAATGGTGTTGAGCATATAAATCTTGTGAAAGAAAAAATGTGTGACAGGATTGATGAGGAATTTGCAATTTCACAGGCTCGGACAGAGGGAAGATATATTGCGGATTTTACAAAAAACAGAATGATTTCCGATATGTTTCCTTTTACCATATGGACAAAACTGATAAGGCAGGTTTTATCAGAACAGCAAAATGCACTTATGACAAATCCACCAAGTGGTGGTGCTATGGAGCTTAGAAGGGCAATAGCAAAGCATCTTAAGGAGTTCAGGGGAATGATAGTTGCCCCCGAACAGATAATAGTCGGAGCGGGTACTGAGTATCTTTATGGTCTTATCATACAGCTTCTTGGAATGGACAAGAAATACGGTGTTGAAGATCCCGGATACGATAAGATTTCAAAAATTTACAGGTGTCACGGTGTAAAACAGGATTATATAGGAATGGATGAGTACGGTGTTATTCCATCGCAGATAAGTGAAAAAAAGATAGACATACTTCATATCACACCGTCGCATCATTTCCCGACAGGAATAGTAATGCCGATAAGCAGGAGATATGAACTTTTAGGATGGGCAAATCAGGATGAAGAAAGATATATAATAGAAGATGATTATGACAGTGAGCTTAGGCTGAACGGACAGCCAATACCTGCATTGCAAAGTATAGATGTGTCGGAGAAAGTCATCTACATAAATACATTTACAAAAACACTTTCGTCAACAGTCAGAATTAGTTATATGGTACTGCCGGAAAAATTGTTGGATAAATTTTATAAAACGCTTTTTTTCTATTCATGTACAGTGTCAAATTTTGAACAGTACACGCTTGCAAAGTTTATAGACGAGGGGTGTTTTGAGAAGCATATAAACAGAATGAGAAAATATTATTCGGACAAGCGAAAAAAACTGTTTTTGGCTATAAAGAAAAGTAAACTCAACAAATATGTTACAGTGCATGAAGAGGATGCAGGGCTGCAGTTTTTGATGGAGATAAAAACGAAATACAGTGATGAAGAATTTGTAAGACGGGCAGCAAAAGAGGGGATAAAAATGTCACCGCTGTCGGGCTTTTACCATCTGAAAGAAAACAGAACAGAGCATATATTTGTGATGAATTATCTCGGTGTCGAAGAGAGTAATATAGAAAAAACGGTGGAGAAATTATGTAAGATAATAGCTATAAAGAAATAATTTGACTAAATCTTTGCTGTATCGTACACTATAAGATAGCAATTTCTAATAAATAAAAATGATGTGAGGATTAAAAATTTATTTGGAAAATATTAATAATGCAATACATTAAACATCATAAAAACAAGGATTAAGATAATGACAAGTTACAAAGTAAAAAAATATTTAAAAGAAGATATAGTGGCAGAAGTTCCAG
This sequence comes from Clostridium sp. AM27-31LB, assembly GCF_003480745.1. Taxonomy (NCBI): domain Bacteria; kingdom Bacillati; phylum Bacillota; class Clostridia; order Eubacteriales; family Clostridiaceae; genus Clostridium; species Clostridium sp. AM27-31LB. The sequence continues at coordinate 418,714 of NZ_QUJS01000001.1, forward strand.
GTTCAAAAAGCATGACAAACAGGGCACTTCTGCTCGCTGCGATGGCAGACGGAACATCGAGGCTTGAGGGAGCAGCGTTTAGTGAGGACTCGGTTCACTTTTTAAAGGCACTTGAAAGTATGGGATTTAAAGTTGAAGCTGATGAGAAAAGGTGCACTGTCATAATCGAGGGGCATGGAGGAAATATTCCAAATAAAACTGCCGGGATATATGTGGGCAGTGCAGGAACTGCGGCAAGGTTTCTTACGGCTTTTTCGGCAATGGGGGATGGCGAGTATGTGCTTGATTCGTCAGACCAGATGAGAAAAAGACCTATGCGTGAACTGCTTGAGGCACTTGAAAGTCTTGGGGCAGAGTTTACATGGCTCGGTGAAGAATATACTTTCCCGATGAAAGTAAGAGGTATTTTATATGGAAGAAATCCTGTCGGAGATGTTAAAGAAAAAGCTGAGATATATTCGGATGAACCTGAAAAAAACAGGACTGATATGTCAGGAAAAGTAAAATTAAATAATGATAAGGCAGATGAACCTAAGAAAAAATCATCAAATATAGAAAGAATAAATGAGCCTAAGGTTGTTGATTTAAACATAGACAGGAGCAGTCAGTTTTTAAGTGCACTTTTGATGGTCTTACCGATTGCATTTGATGATGTTACTATTAAAATGACAGGGACGAGAGAGGCAAGGTCATATGTTGAGATGACTGAGCAGATGATGAAACAGTTTGGTCACAAGGGGGTTGAAAAACTTGAAAATGACAGCTACCGTGTAAGAGGTGGAGATTATATTGCAAGGGATTATGATATAGAGCCTGATGTATCGGCAGCGTGTTATTTTTATGCACTTGCGGCGGCGACAGGAAAGCGGGCTATGGTTAAGCGTATGCGTAAAGAGTCGCTTCAGGGTGACATGAAGTTTATAAGCCTGCTTGAAAAGATGGGATGCACTGTAAGCTGGGAGCGTGATGGCAGACAAAATCTCTGGCTTAAGGGACCTGACGGTAAGTTAAAGGGAATGGAAGTTAAAATGTCAGATTTTTCAGACCAGGCTCTTACGCTTGCGGCGATAGCACCTTTTGCTGACTCGGAAGTTACTATAACAGGGATAGCACATATAAGAGGTCAGGAATCCGACAGGATAAAAGTTATTGTTGACGAACTGGCTAAGATGGGGATATTATGTAATGAACTGCCTGACGGTGTAAAGATACATCCCGGTACACCTAAAAATACAAATATAGAGACATATAATGACCACAGAGTCGCAATGTCATTTGCGGTTACCGGACTTGCAGGTGATGGAATGACAATATTAAATCCTATGTGCTGTAAAAAGACATTTGCGGGATTTTTTGATGAAATAGACAGATTGGAGGAATAAATTTTAATGAAAAAAGTAATCGAGATATTACAGGAAGAACTTAGTGCCGCTTTTGAAAAAGCGGGCTATGATAAGAAATATGCAAAGGTTGGTGTTTCAAACAGACCTGATCTTTGCCAGTATCAGTGCAACGGAGCACTTGCGGCAGCTAAAGAGTACCACAAAGCTCCTATACAGATGGCAAATGAAGTTGTTGAATTTTTAAAAGACAGTGAAAGTTTTAAGGAGATAGCTGCACAGGCACCAGGATTTATAAATATGAGTGTAAGTGACAGATTTCTTGCTGATTACATAAATAAGATGGCGGCATCAGAGACACTCGGTCTTGATAAAGCCGAAAATCCGGAAACAATAGTTATCGACTACGGCGGAGCAAATGTTGCAAAACCACTCCATGTGGGGCATCTTCGCTCAGCAGTTATCGGTGAGAGCATAAAGAGAACGGCGCGTTATCTTGGACATAAGGTAATTGGTGATGTTCATCTTGGAGACTGGGGACTTCAGATAGGTCTTATCATTACAGAGTTAAAACACCGCAAACCTGAACTTGTATATTTTGATGAGAGTTTTGACGGGGAATATCCTACAGAGCCTCCATTTACAATGTCTGACCTCGAGGAGATATATCCTTATGCATCAGGTTATTCAAAAGAGCATCCGGAGTATAAAGAGGAAGCACAGACTGCAACAGCCGAACTCCAGTCGGGAAGAAAAGGTTATCTTGCACTCTGGCAGCACATTATCAATGTGTCTGTTGCAGATTTAAAGAAGATTTATACAAAGTTAAATGTAGAGTTTGACCTCTGGAAGAAAGAGTCTGATGCACAGCCATATATTCCACAGATGGTGCAGGATATGAAAGACGGTGGATATGCACACATCGATCAGGGGGCACTTGTCGTTGATGTAAAAGAGGAGACTGACACAAAAGAAATACCACCTTGTATGATTCTTAAATCAAACGGAGCAACTCTTTACAATACAACTGACCTTGCGACTATCGTTGAGAGACGCAGACTTTTTGATCCTGATGAGATAATCTATGTAGTTGATAAGAGACAGTCACTTTACTTCGAGCAGGTATTCAGATGTGCGAGAAAGACAAAGATAATCGGTGAAGATGTAAAACTTGAGTTCGTAGGATTCGGTACTATGAACGGCAAGGACGGCAAACCATTTAAGACTCGTGACGGCGGAGTGTTAAGGCTTGAAAAACTTCTTGAAGATGTAAATGAACAGGTACTTGACAAGATGAAAGACAGGGATATGGACAAGGATATGATAGATGATGCGGCAGCTAAGATAAGCCTTGCAGCCATCAAATACGGTGACTTAAGCAATCAGGCATCAAAAGATTATATATTCGATGTTGACAGATTTACATCATTTGAGGGAAATACAGGACCATATATCTTATATACGATAGTCCGCACAAAATCACTTCTTGCAAAAGTAAAAGCACAGAATATAACTGTTGATGAAAAATCAGCTATTGAGCCTGCTGACAGCAAATCTGAGACAGATGTGATGCTCGCCCTCACAAAGTGGTCAGAGACAGTAAACGCTGCATTTGAGGAGCACGCACCGCACAAGATATGCCAGTTCGTATATGAACTTTCAGATACATTCAATAAGTTCTATCATGAAAATAAGATAGTGACAAATGAAAATGAAAAGCAGAGAGACTCATATATAAAACTCAGTGCATTGGTTGGAAAAGTTCTTGAAACAGCTATCGATCTTTTAGGACTTGAAGCACCTGAGAGAATGTAAAAAATTTAAATTTAAAAATTAAAATGTAACTATGATTAGATGTTAGAAATTTGTGCAATCGTAATTGCATAAGATATACAGCTAAGAGTTGGTTTTAGAAATAAATAACAGAAGTTAAAAATTGGAGGCGATTTTTCGATGTATCGTTTGACATCAAAACTTGTAATTTACAGAAATATAGGAAAAGACAGCATTTTATTTAAGCTTGCCGACATTTTTCAGAGGTTTTCAACAGGTCAGTATGTGAAAGAGGATCTTATCACTGAGATATATGACCAGATACATAATCTTCTTGACCTTTCAACACGCTACGGTTTTGACAAAAATCTCTGGCATAATTACCTTGCATTTCTCCTTGCGATGAGTGAAAATCCATTCACTCTCGTCTCTGAGAAAGTTGGAGCGAACGAGGGTACGGTAAACGAGTTTGCAAAGGGAGATTTTGCCATATTCAAACAGCTTTTTGACTATGATTTTTCGGCTATTGAAAAAGAGCTTGGAATCGACTGTTTCAGTGTCGTGTTAAATTATAAGGCAATCGTTAAAAGTGAGCAGATATTTAATAAGAGCGTAAGCGAGAAAGTACAGCAGCTTAGCACTGATATTGAAAAGGCAGAAGATGAGTCTGAGATGTATAAGATAGTAACAGATTTTTACAGGACTTACGGCGTCGGAAAGTTTGGTCTTAATAAGGCATTCAGAGTAAATCACAATGAGAATACGAGACAGGCAGGTGAGATATTAGAGCCTATCACGACAACGGGAAATATGTCACTTGATGACCTTATAGGATATGAGTCACAGAAACAGAAACTTATTGAAAACACTGAGGCATTCGTAAAGGGAAAGAAAGCAAACAATGTTCTTCTTTTCGGTGATGCAGGTACAGGAAAGTCAACGAGTATCAAGGCTATCTTAAATAAATATTACAGTCAGGGACTTAGAATGATAGAGGTTTATAAGCATGAATTTAAAGATCTCTCGACGATAATCTCTGAGATAAAGAACAGAAATTATAGATTTATAATCTATATGGATGATCTCTCATTTGAGGAATTTGAGATTGAATATAAATATCTTAAAGCTGTTATAGAGGGCGGTCTTGAAACGAAACCTGACAATATTCTTATATATGCAACTTCAAACAGAAGACATCTTATAAGAGAGACATGGAGCGACCGTTCCGATATGTCGAAGGATGAACTTCACCGCTCAGATACCATGCAGGAGAAGTTATCGCTTGTTGCAAGATTTGGTGTTACGATTGGTTACTACAGACCATCACAGCAGGAATATTTTGATATTGTTATCAATCTTGCAAAGAAATATCCTGAGATTAAGCTTACAGAGGACGAGTTAAGGCTTGAGGCAAACAAGTGGGAATTAAGCCACGGCGGTATTTCAGGCCGTACGGCGCAGCAGTTTATCAACCATCTTATAGGTGTTGCGGATGATTAAAAGATGGTATATTTCTGCACGCAGGATTATCAATGGTTAGGCAGGTGTATTGCTATAAGAACTAAAGAGATATTAAATGAGAAAAGAGAAAAATATATCACAGATATGTTTATGTTGAAGAAAGACATATGTTTTAGGCACAGCAGATGTATATACATCTGCTGTATGCTTATATGTATGCTCATGTGTTTTTCAGATGCTTTTGGGCAAAGAGCATCGGCAATGGAAAAGACGGATTATGAAAGGCTGAAAACAAAAGTCATACAGGCATACAAAAATTATAAAACAGAAGTGGATGTAAGTTCTTTTGAACTTTATGTTGACAGTGATAAAAGCACTATAAAAGAGATTATGACTGAGGTTGTAAATAAGACAACAATGATATTTTATAACAATCACAGCTATTCTCTGGAATATACAGGGACAACCGGAAAAATAACAAAGATAGAACTTGGTTATGCATCAGAATATAAAAAAACAAACGGTTCAGTAAAAGCGGCTGCTATAAAAAAAGCTGCAGCAAAGCTAAATAAAGAGATAAACAAGATAACTTCTAAGATAAAGCCTGGGATGAACAGTGTTGACAAGGCTCTTTTTGTTCATGACCAGATAGCAAAGGATACTTCATATGAGGATAAAGTTTCAAATAATTCAAGACTTACCGAGTATGGTGTTCTGGTAAAACATAAAGGAAACTGCCAGGGTTATTCACTTGCCTATGCTGCGGTTATGGAAAAACTGGGATTCTCAGTGCATTTCGTTGATTCGGAGTATATGGATCATGTGTGGAATCAGATTAAGATAGGTTCAAACTGGTATAATGTTGATGTTACATGGGATGATTCTGTTGACAGTGACAACGGCAGAAATCAGGATGGAGTGGTGTATCACAAGTATTTTCTTGCGAGTGATAAATATATGAGAAATCATGGGTATTCAGGGTTTGATTCATCTGGTGTGAACAGCAAAATTTATGATACGGCTTATTTTAAGAAAGTGACGAGTGCATTTGATTACAGGGGAAGTTACTGGGTGTTTATGAACACTTCAGGAATATATAAAAGGGCACATATCAGTTCCGGAAAAGCAAAATGTCTGTTAAAAGTAAAAGGCAGTTGTTTTATAAAGTTTAACAGCAATAAGTATTATTATACGGCTTATAACAGGCTTTATATTTTTAACTACAAAGAAAAAAATGCAAAAGTTATATGGAGTCCCGTTAAAAAATACGGAAATTCATACTATATAACACAATTAAAGTATTCATCAGGTAAAATTAAGTATGTAGTGAAAAATACTAAAAAAAGTAAAGTAAAAAGCGGTTTGCTCAAAGTAAAGAAAAGTGGAATGATATAAATATGTTTTTTTATTTTTTAGTTTATTGACAAACCATTGTCATATTGCTAAAATGAAACATGGTAGTTAAGATAAAGTTCATTTAATATTTACACGATTATAAATATTAAATATTGACGGACTGTTATCGATTTAAAATCCTGTTTTGGAGGAAACTTATGAAAAAGAAAGTATTATCAATATTGGTTGATAACACGTCAGGTGTACTTAGCCGTATATCGGGATTGTTCAGCAGACGTGGTTACAATATAGACAGTCTCACGGTCGGTGAAACAGAAAATGCTGAGTATTCACGCATGACTGTCGTAGTCAGGGGAGATGACCACATCCTTGACCAGATCGAAAAACAGCTTGCAAAGCTTGAGGATGTAAGATGTGTCAAGGAACTTAAGAGCGGACATTCAGTATGCAGGGAGCTGGTTTTGATTACAGTTGGTGTAGAGGCATCAAACAGACCTGAGATAATAGCTATAGCTGATACATTCAGAGGTAAGATAGTAGATGTCGGAGTTGACACTATGATGATAGAACTTACCGGAAATCAGACAAAGCTTAATGCATTTATCAAACTTCTTGACGGTTATGAGATCAAGGAACTTGTGAGAACAGGTATTGCAGGACTAAGCAGAGGTGCTGAGGTAATGCTTGATGATTTCGATTAAGCAGATTAAAATTGGCGATAGCGCAGGCGATAGTCTGTACTTCACATATATTAATTAATTTTCACAGGAGGAAAATAAAATGGCAGAAGCAAGAATTTTTTATCAGGATGATTGTAATTTATCTTTATTGGATGGCAAGACAATCGCCATTATCGGATATGGTAGTCAGGGTCATGCTCATGCACTCAACCTTAAGGAGTCAGGTTGTGATGTCATTATCGGTCTTTATGAAGGTTCAAAATCTTGGGCAAAGGCTGAAAAGCAGGGCTTTAAAGTATATACAGCAGCAGAAGCTGCAAAGAAGGCTGATATTATCATGATTCTTATCAATGATGAGAAGCAGGCAGATATGTATAAAGCTGACATTGAGCCAAACCTTGAAGCAGGAAATATGCTTATGTTTGCTCATGGATTTAATATTCATTTTGGATGTATCGTACCTCCAAAGGATGTAGATGTAACAATGATCGCTCCTAAAGCACCAGGTCATACAGTACGTTCTGAGTATCAGGCAGGAAAAGGAACACCTTGTCTCGTAGCAGTAGAGCAGGATGCAACAGGTAAGGCACTTGACATGGCACTCGCATATGCACTTGGTATCGGTGGAGCAAGAGCCGGTGTTCTTGAGACAACATTCCGTACAGAGACAGAGACAGACCTCTTCGGTGAGCAGGCTGTACTTTGTGGTGGTGTTTGTGCACTTATGCAGGCTGGTTTTGAGACACTTTGCGAAGCAGGATATGATCCAAGAAATGCATACTTTGAGTGTATCCATGAGATGAAGCTTATCGTAGATCTTATCTACCAGTCAGGTTTCGCAGGAATGAGATATTCTATCTCTAACACAGCAGAGTATGGTGATTACATCACAGGACCTAAGATCGTAACAGAGGATACAAAGAAAGCTATGAAACAGATTCTTAAAGATATTCAGGATGGTACATTCGCAAAAGAATTCCTTCTCGATATGTCACCGGCAGGACGTCAGGTTCACTTCAAGGCTATGAGAAAACTTGCTTCTGAGCATCAGTCAGAGAAAGTCGGAGAAGAAATCCGTAAGCTTTATAGCTGGAACAATGAGGGAGACAAACTCATCAACAACTAATTTTTGAAATATAATGATGCGTGCATCTTATAATATAAATTAGTACATATGACATGATTATAAATAAAAGGAGTACATCGCTTTATGCCGGTGTGCTCCTTTTTTGTAACAGTTCAGCCCCTCATTTATTACATTCGTAAACCTGCCAGCAAGCTCATGTATTATTGACTTATCTTTTTTGGGGCTGAACTGTTACTCCTTTTTGACAATATGGGTATGTAAACTTTACAAGGAGTTAATATTATTTTATAATAGCGTTATGAGCAGGTTGTGAATATCCGTTTTACTTTAGGATGATAGTGTGGAAAATCCGATTTTTCACACACAAGATTTGTGTCTGCGCACACTTGACACAAATCTTATGTGCAAAAGTCAAAAACTTTCGCACTATGCACAAAAAAGTGTGCAGAAATGAGGAGTAATATGGTACTTATAGCAGGAGTAATAGGAATCGTTGTTATAGCGGTAGTGGTAGTAGTGGCAGCAGTAGTGGCTGTTACGGCAGGAGTTAAAGATACACTTAAAGATGATGAATAAAATCCGGCAGGAAAGGAAATGACCGATGATAAGAGTTAGAGATATAACGATAGGAGAGGGGAGTCCAAAGATATGTGCACCTGTGGTGGAAGTGACACAGGAGGATATACTTGAGGAGGGAGAAAAACTTGCATTAAGTAAGGGTGTTGACCTTATAGAGTGGAGAATAGATTTTTATGATGAAAGTTCTGATATTTCAAAAATTCTTCAGACAGCGAGTCTGCTGAGAACCGTCGTTGGAAAGAAACCGCTGCTTGCAACATTCCGTACAAAGAACGAGGGCGGAAACAAAGAGATAGAAGAGTCTGCATATAAAGATATGCTTATAGCTATTTCAGAGAGCGGTGATATTGATATGGTCGATATAGAAGTATATTTTATGGACGAAAAAAACACGAAGGACATTGTAAAGTCTCTTAAAAAAAATGTTGTTGTTGTGGGTTCGCATCATGATTTTGACAAGACACCGTCTTATGATGAGATAATCAAAAGATTATGTTTTATGAAATCCCAGGGCGTTTCGATACCAAAACTAGCCTGTATGCCGCAAAACAGGCATGATGTATTTACATTGATGGAAGCGACGCAGGATTTTGTAAGTAAAAATGTCGGATTGCCGGTCATAACAATGTCTATGGGAGACTATGGCAAAGTCAGCAGAGTGGCAGGGAAAAGTTTTGGTTCTGCCATGACATTTGGCTGTCTTGGAAAGGCAAGTGCACCGGGGCAGATAAATGTTGATGATTTGAGGGCAATTTTAAATATCCTATGATACAATAGGTAATTGCGAAACTAACTATATGTTGTGTCAATTGCACAGATATAACAAATAATATCGTCGGCACGCTCTCGCTATGTTGTCGTTCGTAGCAGTACATAAATCAGCAAAAAACGCTGCCATATAAATGAATGCTACAGCTCGAAAATAAAATTTTCTCACTGTTCGTTTCACTCATAAAATTTTCATTAAAAATAATTGTATGCAAGCATACATTATTTTTAGTTTGAAAATTGCATTCATTTAGAGTACAAAGTGCTGACGACGACAAAAATGCCGACTAACACTATTTGTTATATCTGCACAATTTAATCAGGATTTATGATAGTTTCGCAAACGCATGGCTACAATATAAAGACAAAGGGAGAGAACAGATGAACAGATTGAAGGAACATATTTTTATGATCGGTTTTATGGGGGTCGGTAAGACGAGCACTTCAAGGATTCTAAGTAAAAAACTTGGGGTTAAGGAAAACGATACGGATGCAATGATTGTAAAACAGGAGAAAAAAAGTATTGCAGAGATTTTTGCTGACGAGGGAGAAGAATATTTCAGAAAAACAGAAACAGGCATTATAGATAAGTTGGCCGAACTTGAACCGTGTATCGTTTCATGCGGTGGAGGTATGGCGATGAGAGAAGTAAATGTGGAGAAGATGAAAAAAATAGGTAAAGTGGTACTTCTTACGGCAACACCGGAGACAATATATTCTCATGTGAAAGACAGTACCAACAGACCACTTTTAAATGGCAATATGAATATACCATACATAAAAAAACTTATGGAGGAGCGGGCACCAAAATATAATGCGGCTGCGGATATAGTGATAGAGACTGACGGATGTACTCCTTCGCAGGTAGCAGATAAGATAATAGACAGTTTATAGGAGGACAGATCAATGAAGAACAAAGTGGATGAAGTTTATAATAAGAGCAAAAAAGGACTTTGCATATTTTTGGCGTTTGTAATGTGCGTAAGTCTGCTGTCATTTGCGGGAAGTTACAGGAAAGCGGCAGCGGAAGAAAAAAATATTGAGTTTGATGTTGAGAATATTAAGGATTATAATGTTTCGATACATGACTCAGGTGTATTTACACTTGTCAATTATACAAGTGAGAAAGGTGATGTCGAATCGGTCAAGTGGAGTGTCAGTGATGAAAATATTATGAAAGTCACTGATATAGAAAATCTTGGTGCACAGTATGATGCACTTTCTTCAGGAAAAGTTGATGTGTATGCGGATATTACAATCAAGGGAACAGGAATAATATCTGACAGTGCTGAAAATACAGACAACGGTGAGGATAATACATATGATGAGTCTACATATTATGACAGACTTACATTTAGTGTTTTTGTATATCCTGATATGTCAAATGTCGAGCTTGTGTCTTCAAGCCAGACTAAATATATGTCTTCATATGATTACAATACAAAATTTGATTTTAAGTTGAAAAGTGACATTGCTTTAGACGGAGAAAATCAAAATATCGACTTTGATTATAAGTCATCAAATTCCTCAATGTCAGTTTCAGCAAAGTTAAAAAATAATGTTGTTTCTATATGGGCATATAAACCTGGAAAAACAACAGTTACATTTACAATATATGGTGCAACTTTTAATGTTTATATTAATGTTATTAAGGTAAAAATAAACAGGACATATCTTGTATTGATAAAAGGAAAAAGCTTAAAGTTATCAATAAAGGGAATATCAAAAGGAATTAAGTGGAAATCTTTAAAATCTTCTGTTGTGAAGGTAAATGGCAAAGGAAAGATAAAAGCGAGAAAAGTTGGAACATCAGTCATAGTTGCAAATATAGGAGGAGCAAAAGTAGGCTGTGCAGTGTCCGTTGTAACTCCTAAGACATATAGAGTTATAAGAAAGGCAAAATCAATAGCAAAGGGAACATATAGTCAGCCAAAAAGAATGCAGAGAGGTTATTATGACTGCAGTTCACTTGTATGGCGTGCTTACTCAAGGTATGGAACTTATTTTGGAGCCAGATCATATGCACCTGTTGCCGCTGACATATGCAGGTGGTGTATGATACATCACAAAAAAGTAAGTGGAAAAATGACTGAAGGACAGATACAGAAGATGAAATTTAGAGCAGGTGATCTTATTTTTAAGCCGGGTGCAAAAAACGGAAGATATAAAGGTGTATATCATGTTGAAATGTTTACGGGTTACAGGGTTACAGGATTTACATCTAAGGGCAAACCGGTTTTAAGTACGGAATGGGCAAACCGTACAACAGGTTATGATGCATATGGTTCTATCGTGGAAAGACCATAAGTGGCTGCCCGCTGCACACATGGTGTGGAAGTCATATGATAAAGGACATATGTGGAAATGGAGAATTGATTTATTGTGATTACTATTATAATGGCTGTCTATAATGGACAGGAATATATAAGAGAACAGCTTGAGTCGCTGAAAGACCAGACATATACAGAATGGAGACTTGTCATAAGGGATGACCGCAGTAGTGACAAAACGGCGGAGATAGTTAAAAAGTTTTCAGATGAAGTTGAGCAGGAAGTAATATTTAAAGTAAATGAAAAACCGAGCGGCTCCGCAAAAAATAATTTCGCTCTTTTGATAAATGATGCGAAAGAGTCTGATTATGTTATGTTCTGCGATCAGGATGATATTTGGAAAAAGGACAAGATAGAAATTACATTTAATAAGATGAAACAGGCAGAGGAAAGATATGGCAGAGACTTTCCTCTGCTTGTTCATGGTGATGTGGAAGTTATTGATGAAAACGGAAATATAAATGCAGATTCAATGTTTGAAATGTCACATATAAATGCAGATTCAAAACTGCCACAGATACTTATACAAAATCATGTGACCGGATGTACGATGATGTGTAACAAAAAACTTATAGCCGGAATATCAGAATATGCGTCTTCTGAATATATAATCATGCACGACTATCTTGCAGCATTATATGCATCGGTTTTTGGAAAGATAGAAGTTATAAAGAAGCCGCTGCTTAGTTACAGGCAGCATTCAGGCAACAGTGTCGGTGCTAAAAATAATAATAATGCGGTATATCTTTTAAAAAGGCTTGCAAATGGCAGAAAAAGTTATAAAGAAGCTATGGAAACATCAAGAAATCAGGTGAAATTTTTTGTGGAGATATACAGAGAAGAATTAGCTGCAGAAAAGTATTGTAAAGAATATGAGCTTATGAGCGGATATGCTTCTCTTGGCAGCAGAGCGAAATTGTATCGTATTATGTTCTATAAGAAAAATCACATCTGGAAAAATGGAACTATAAGAAAAATAATGCAGGTTATCTGGGGGTAGTGATGATAAAAGTATTAAAAGCAGTTAAAGTGGTATTTAAGTATATTGTTATGTTTCTTACAATGCTAATGCCCAGAGATTACAAGCTGTGTGTATTTGGAGCATGGCTTGGGGAGAGGTTTGCAGACAACTCAAAACAGTTGTTTATAGAGGCATCAGACAGGGATGATATAAGGGCAGTATGGATAACAAAAGACAAAACTATTGTTGATGAAATAAGAAAAATGGGATATGAGGCTTGCTTGTGGGGAACAAAAGAGGCAAGAAAAGTTCAGCTTCGTGCAGGATATGCAGTTATCTCAAATGGTATAAGTGACCTTGAACATACATTTCTCGGAAATTCGATAATAATCGACCTTTGGCATGGTGTACCGCTTAAAAAAGTAGTTTATGACAACAAATATGAAAAAAACTGGGACAGTCCGAAACAGAAGTTAAGAGACAGTCTTATTTATATACCGCTTGGAAAAATGTACTTTGTTGCGACAAGTGAGATGTTTGTGCCTATTTATCAGAGTGCGTTTAGAAGAAGAAAAGACCAGATAATATGTCTGGGACAGCCACGAAGTGATATTTTTTTTGATGAGAAAAAACCGAAGCCTTATTTTCCGGGTAAAAATATAATTCTTTATTGCCCGACACATAGAAATGAAGGAAAAGAACCTATTCATATTGAAAAGATTTTTGAACTGGATAAACTTGAAAAATACCTTGCAGGGAGAGATTATTATCTTGTTATAAAGAAACATTTTTATCACAGGGAGGAAATTGAAAATCTTGAAAAATATCCTCATATTATTGATATTACAAGAGAGGATATAGACACACAGATACTTACAATCGAATCAAAAGCACTGATAACAGACTATTCAAGTATTTATATTGATTATCTGCTGCTTGACAGACCTATACTGTTTTATTGCTATGATTATAAGCATTATCTTGAAAAAGACAGGGAAATGTATTTTGAATATGAGGATGTAACGCCGGGAGAGAAAGCAGAGAATTTTGACGAACTTTTTGAACAGATAAAAGGAGTCATTGAAAACGGTGGAGATTACGGAAGAAAAGACAGGGAACGAGTGAAAAATATGTTCTATTGTAAGGCAGGACAGGGACCGGTTGGAAATATTCTTTTAGATATGATGGTAAACAGGGAGATTGGAAAAAAGCATGAGTAGATATGATAAAGCCAAGGTGAAAATTATAAAGCCTTGTGAGCGTACAAAAAAACTGGAGGAAGTATGCAGGAGGTTGTGGAAAAATAATTTTGATGACAGCACAGAATATATATCGTTTTATTTTTCAGACAGATGGAAAGAGAGCACGACGATTATTTACGGTGAAGAGAGTATGCTGCATCTGAATCCGTACCGTATGCAGCTTTTCGGCAGTGAAAAAACAATATATTATATTGTGGGAGTTTGTACCGACAAGGCATACAGGCACAGGGGATATATGGATGCACTCTTAAGAGAGAGTTTCAGATATCTTTATGAAAAGGATGCACCGTTTGTTTATCTTATGCCGGCTGATGAAAAAATCTATCTCCCATATGATTTTACAAATGTTTATACGGTAAATTCATTTGAGATTGTTTCGAGGAATGGTGAAAGAAAAAATATTGATAACAAATTGTTGGCGGCAGGGTATGACAAAATAGCACAAAATGAAATAAAAGCTGCTGTTTATGCTGAAATGTCATCAAATGAAATTGAGGTTATCGGGTATGCTGAATTGTCAGAAAAACAGAAGTCGGAATTTATAATCAGGTCTGAAAAGATAATGTCAGAAATATTTGATTGTTATGTTAAGAGAGATGAGTTTTATTTTGAACAGAAAAACCGTGAGATGAAAGCCTGTGGCGGCGAGTTGGCTGTTTTTGTGAAAGCCGGTAAAATCACGGGGTATGTGATGTATATATGTGAGGATAATCCGGAGGCTGTTGAGACAGTGATATTTGATGAGAGAGACGGTACAGAAAAATATATTGATGCACTTTTTGAATATTCATACCGCAAAGGTGATATGCAGAAAAAAGGTATATCAAAGCTTAAATTTGATGAGTCATATTTTGTCGATAAAATCCTTAATGATGAAAGAAATGTTAAAGGGGGTCAAAAAATATTAAAAAGACAGACATTTGAGCTTCTTATGGCGAGGGTAATCAATATAAAAAGTTTTGTTAAAATGTTCACAACTGAGTGTGAAGAGAATATGTATGTTGAAATAGAAGATGATTTTATAGAAGAAAATAATGGAAAGTGGAATATACACCTTGGAAGAAAAAGTATGGTGACAGAGTACAGTGAGAAAAATGATACACAAAGTGATTTTTGTGATGAAAATAGAAATGATAAGTACAAAAAAATGACGATTTCGCAGTTTGGGGAGCATATGTTACAAAAAAATAAGTTTTATCTTAATGAAATGGTTTGAAAATTTGACGGACATGGGTGTATAATGTATTATTATCTAAACACAGGTTATTGTGAAACATTATTTGTTATATTTGTGCAATTTATCAAGGATAAAGACAGTTTCACAAAGGTCTGATTAGCGAAACGGATACGGAGGAAATATATGGGTAAGGAAGATAAGAGCAGTTTTTATAGAAAGTGGAATAAAGAGATTGATAAATTGGCTGACAATAAGAGCCACTATGAATGGGATGAGATAGAGGAACTTATAACAGATGAGTTTGAGAATGAGAATATCACTTCAGATGAATTTGATGAGCTTATGGCAAAGCTTATGGAATTTGATATGTAGGGTAAGTAAGTGAGGGTTAATGTTCACATCCGTGGTGTGACAGACAACCAGAGAGGGGCTTTGATAGAGTGACGCGTGAGGAGATAGAGTACAGAAGATACCTAGAGAGAAGAATACGAAGAAGAAAAAGAAGAAGGCAGGTTATGATAGCAAGAGCTGTGCTTCTTATAGTTATGCTTTTTGCCTTGTTTGGCGTTTTTTCTTTAGTAAGAGGACTTACAGGCGGACATGGCAGTTCAAAAAAGAGCAGTAAGGAAACTCCGAAAATGGCGGAGCAGACTTATGAACCAAAAGCAGAAAATAAACAGACACCTGAGGTGAAAAAGAAGAAAGCGACTGCAAAGCCGGCAGATGATGAAGCAGATGTACCTGCAAATGTGCCAAAGGGGTATGAAAAACTATATAACAGCCTTGTGAGGTTAAAGGGCAGATATGACGGTGTTGAAGATATACTTATGAACATATCAAAATATCCTAAGGAACTATTAAATCTTGCGATAAAAAATCACGAAACTATAGAGTTTGTGGCAGGCTACCCTAAGCATGATAAGGACATTGAAGCAAATGGAAGGATAAGTGCAAATGAGTTAAAAAAAGGGATACCTTTATTACAGCAGTGGGATACCAGATGGGGATATGTAAAATACGGGAACTCGATGATTGCAGTTAATGGCTGTGGTCCTACCTGCCTTGCAATGGTCTATGCAGGGATAACAAAAGATACGGCAATGACACCGGCGGATATAGCGGAATATTGTTCAAATAATAATTATTATAATGATGATACAGGAACATCATGGACACTTATGACGGAGGGGGCAAAGGACTTTGAACTTTCAGTAAAGAAAGTTTCGTTAAATGCTGCTTCAATAAAAGCAGAACTTAAACAGAAAAGACCTATGATATGCAGTATGTCACCGGGGGATTTTACGACCCAGGGACATTTTATAGTAATAAAAGGAATTGATTCTAAAGGAAAGCTTCTTATAAATGATCCGAATAGTATCGCCAATTCAAAGAAGCGGTGGAGTATCGGAAGGATTATAAAGCAGATTAAGGCAGCATGGAGTTATTCACAGGAATAGAAATCAAATGCTTTGTGAATGTTTAAATTATATTACACAGGATGGAGGCAGCATATGGATAAGACTGATAAAAAGAGTATGGAGCTGAAGATAGATAATGGGGAATTAAAAACCAGTATGATACCGGAAGATTTTACGGATCCGCAGATTCTTTATGACAAATTGATAGCCATGATAAAGAGATATCATCCGTCAGGAGATATATCACAGATTGAAAAAGCATATAAGATAGCATATAAAGCACATGACGGACAGCTTAGAAAATCGGGTGAGCCATATATCATCCATCCGGTGTGTGTCTGTATCATACTTGCCGAACTGGAGCTTGATAAGGAGACTATAGTTGCAGGTATGCTTCACGATGTTGTTGAAGATACGGTTATGACAAGTGAGGAGATAGCGGCTGAGTTTGGTGACGAGGTTGCACTTCTTGTCGATGGAGTTACAAAGCTTACACAGTTAAACTATGTTGCCGACAAGGTAGAAGTTCAGGCAGAGAACTTAAGAAAGATGTTTCTTGCAATGGCAAAGGATATAAGAGTTATCCTTATAAAACTTGCAGACAGACTTCACAATCAGAGAACAATGCAATATCAGACGCCTGAAAAGCAGAAGGAAAAATCAAGGGAGACACTCGATATCTATGCACCTATCGCAGACAGACTTGGTATTTCTAAAGTTAAAGTTGAACTTGATGATCTTGCTTTCAAATATCTTGAGCCGGATGTATATAATGACCTTGTTGAGAGGATAGATAAGGGCAGGGGCAGGAGAGAGGAATTTATCAAGCAGATAGTTTCCGAGGTAGATAAACATATCAAAGAGGCCGGTATAGAAGCAACTATCGATGGCAGGGCAAAGCATTATTTCAGCATCTACAAAAAGATGATAACGCAGAACAAAAAACTTGAACAGATATATGACCTTTTTGCCGTGAGGATAATCGTAGATACTGAGAGGGAATGTTATACGGCTCTTGGTGTCATACATGAGATATATAAGCCTATTCCGGGGCATTTTAAAGATTATATAGCTATGCCGAAACCAAATAATTATCAGTCACTTCATACAACTCTTATCGGACCGCAGGGTCAGCCTTTTGAGATACAGATAAGAACCTATGAGATGCATAGAACTGCTGAGTACGGTATTGCTGCACATTGGAAATATAAGGAAAACCAGTACGGACACAATACTGCCGACAGCGAGGAGGAAAAACTCGCATGGCTCAGAAGAATTCTTGAGTGGCAGAGAGATATGTCTGACAATAAGGAATTTTTAAGTCTTTTAAAGAGTGACCTGGATCTTTTCTCAGACCATGTTTACTGTTTTACCAAAGATGGTGATGTTAAAAATCTTCCGGCAGATTCTACACCTATTGATTTTGCGTATGCGGTTCACAGTGCTGTAGGAAACAAGATGGTTGGTGCAAGGGTAAATGGAAATCTTGTGCCTATTGAGTATAAATTACAAAATGGTGACAGAGTGGAGATAATCACTTCGCAAAACTCAAGAGGACCAAGTCGTGACTGGCTTTCTATTGTAAAGAGTACACAGGCTAAAAATAAGATAAACCAGTGGTTCCGCTCGCAGTACAAAGAAGAAAATATAATAAAAGGGAAAGAGCTGCTTGCAAATTACTGTAAAGCACAGGGAATAAACCTGTATGAGCTTATAAAACCTGAATATACAGATACCTGCAAGAAGAAATATGGATTTAAGGATTGGGATTCAGTTCTTGCAGCGGTAGGACATGGTGGTTTAAAGGAAGGTCAGGTTATAAACAAGCTTCAGAGTGATTACAGAAAGAAAAATCCTACATCACCTACTGATAAGGATATACTGGAAGCTGTAAATGGAAGTACGGCAACTGCTGGAGCACAGCAAAATAAAGCGGCATCGGTTCGTTCTAAAAATGGTATAGTTGTTGCGGGAATAGATGATGTATCAGTAAGATTCTCTAAGTGCTGCAATCCGGTTCCGGGTGATGAGATAATCGGATTTGTCACAAGAGGACGAGGTGTTTCGATACACAGAACTGACTGTATAAATATGATGAATCTTTCAGAGGCGGACAGGCATCGTATAATAGAAGCAGAATGGCAGGTAAGTCCTGAGGGCAAGGACAATGAGCTTTATGATGCTGAGATAATCATCTATGCAAATGACAGAATGGGACTTTTACTGGAGATAACAAAAGTATTTACTGAGTTGAAGATAGATGTAAAGTCGATGAACATAAGAACGAGCAAACAGGGAATAGCAACGATAAATGTAGGTTTTGCAATCTGCGGAGTTGAAGCGTTACATGAAGTTACAAAGAAGATAAGACAGATAGAAGGAATAAAAGATATACAGAGAACACAGGCGTAGCGGATTGTATCAAGTTTTTTGATATGTACTGCTTATTTCAGGGTGTGGCAGACGACCGCAGCTTTGGAAATATATTTTATAAGTGGAATGGAGATAATGATGAGTCAGTTAAAATGTGATTTTAAGGTTGTAGGACCGGTTCAGACAAACTGTTATTTTTTGAGTAATACAGATACAAGAGAATGTGTTATAGTTGACCCTGGCGAAGAAGCAGGGAATATAGCAGACTTTATAGAAAAGAAAGAGTTAAAACCGGTTGCGATACTTCTTACACATGGTCATTTTGACCATATCGGTGCAGTCGATGAGATAAGAAACAGATATGGCATAAAGGTTTATGCCGCAGCAGCGGAAAAAGAAACACTTGAAAATCCTGATATAAACCTCTCATCACAGTTTGGCGGCGGATATACGGTAAAAGCTGATAAGTTTTTAAGTGACGGTCAGGAGATAGAACTTCTCGGAGAGAAAGTAAGATGTCTGCTGACACCGGGTCATACAAAAGGTGGAATGTGTTACTACTTTACAGGTAGTGGAATATTGTTCTCAGGAGATACGCTTTTTCAGCAATCGGTCGGAAGAACAGATTTTCCGGGAGGAAGCATGGGTGAGATAGTGCGTTCTATAAGAGAGAAACTTTTTGTACTCCCTGATTATGTAAGAGTTTATACGGGACATGGAATGATGACAAATATTAAGGATGAGAAGATGCTCAATCCTTTTGCCGTGGAATAGGGTGTTATTATGATAGAGATAAATTTGTCAGAGCGTGATTTTGATTATGAGATACAGGCTCTTGTAAACAGTTTTTTTCCGGGACAGAGAAGTGTTGTGGTTATCTGCGGTGAGGAAAGAAGTGAGTATGAGTTTGCGGATGATATTTTACTCACGGTAAATATCAGTCTTTCAATGAAACAGATAGCTGTAGAAGTTATCTGTGGAGATTACGACTTAAAGAAAATGGAAGAGGTAACAGGTGAAAAAGACTGGCATAAAAATAAAGATAAGACGACACATCCGTACAGAACATATTATAAAAATGTATTGAAAAAGCTCATTTTTGAGCAGCTTAGAGATATACCGGCTGAAAAACTCAATGATATATCAGATGGTCACTTATTAAAGAGAGTAATACCTTTATGGGGGACAATGACAGGGGTAAGACCTGCAAAGATAGCCATGAATGAGCTATTGTCTGGAAAAATGGAGGATGAAGTAAGAAAAGAACTTAGAGATACTTACTGCTGTAGTGAGGAAAAAATTGAGCTTGGTCTTGAAATTGCAAAAAAGGAAGCAGAAATTCTTGAAAAATGTGATTACAAAACCGGTTACAGTCTCTATATAGGTATCCCGTTCTGTCCTACTACTTGTCTTTACTGTTCATTTACATCATATCCATATGAAAAATTCGGTCATCTTGCGGAAAAATATCTTGATGCGTTAGAAAGAGAGATAAAGTATCTTGCGACGATTTATAAAGATAGAAATTTGACAAGTATATATGTTGGCGGCGGAACACCGACCACGCTCACGGCAATGCAGCTAGACAGACTTATAAGCTGCATAAAAGAAAACTTTCCTATGGAACTTGGATATGAATTTACGATAGAGGCAGGCAGACCTGACAGCATTACAAGAGAAAAACTTGAAGTAATGTATAATCATGGTGTCAGAAGAATATCAGTAAATCCACAGACGATGCAGCAAAAGACATTAGACCTTATTGGAAGAAAACATACGGTGGAGCAGACAATAGAAGCTTTTAGGCTTGCCAGACATGTTGGATTTGACAACATAAACATGGATCTCATAATCGGGCTTCCGGGGGAGAATGAAGATGATTTTAGAGATACCCTGCACCGGATAAAAGAATTAAATCCTGACAGTCTGACTATACATTCACTTGTCGTAAAAAGGGCTTCAAGGCTTCGCAGTGTACTTGATGAAGAAGAAAAGAAAAACAGCGGCAAGGCAGATGGAATATTATCTGAAAATGACAAGGCGGCTGTTATGGAAAAGATGCTCGATATAGGCCAGAAATTTGCAAAGAGTGAGGGATATGAACCTTACTATATGTACCGCCAGAAAAACTCGGCAGGACATTTTGGCAGCAGCGGTCAGGAAAATATCGGATATGCGAGAAAAGGAAAAGAGTGTATATACAATATTCTTATAATGGAGGAAAAGCAGGGAATACTTGCAGCGGGAGCAGGAGCGAGCACTAAGAAAATGCTTGCCGATGAGAAAGTAAAGCGTTGCGAGAATGTTAAGGATATTACATCTTATATATCGAGGGTTGATGAGATGATAGAAAGAAAAAGGCAGTTGTTTTCAGAGGAGTAATTGAGGTTTAGATAATAAATATCATAATGACAAGAAACTAAATGGAGTTTTAGTGTGAAAAATCTAATTTTTTACACACAAGATTTGTGTCTGTGCACACTTGACACAAACTTGATATGCACAAAAAATGTGTGCAGAAATGAAGATTACTATGGAAAACTATTTTGATAGGATTTTGGAGAATAAAAAAATTCCTAAACAGATAAAAGAAACAGTCTGCTCAGAAATGCACCATGCACTTGAGGTGAGCAATATGGCTGTTCTTATTTCAAAAGAACTGGGAAAAGACAAACAATTCCGTGATGATATTGCAGTTGCAGGAGTCTTGCACGATATAGGAAAGTTAAGGGTAAACAGATATGTGTATTCTGATGAAAAGGATGATACACTTGTTATTGAGAAAATGAAGTATGTTAGAATGCACTCGACATACAGCAGAGATATATTAAAAGGTGAAGATTACCCTGAAAATATAATAGAAGCAGTATATCATCACCATGAGAATTATGATGGCTCTGGGTATCCGGACGGTCTTAAGGGAAAAAATATCCCTGAAATGTCTAGGATACTTAGAACCTGTGATGTATTTTCGGCTCTTATAACAGACAGAAGTTATAGAAAGGCATTTGACCCTAAAACGGCAATGGCGATAATGATAGATGAAGTAGAGGACTATGATATGGAAGTATTTCTTGCGTTTCAGCGTGTATTCCATGCCGATGATTTTCCGGAGACAAAAAGACTTCAGGAGATGTCAGATGGATTGCAAATGGAAACACTGGGTATGTTTGAGAAAGAAGTGTTATTATTTTAAAAAGTTTTTGCTCATTTGTAGATCAAATGGGCTTTTTTATGTTATAGGAAACTTCTCGTTTTTCATAACACAAAAAACTCAGTGAGGATGCACATTTCGCGGAAAAGAAATAATGCTACGCATTCCGCTCAAGTGAGAAAGAGTCGCAAGCGACTCTTTATTCTCTAATACGGCAAATATGATTTGTTGTAAGAGTGTTATTGCATCAAAAAAAGCAGTATGTTACTATGTATTAAAGTTATATTTGGGAAAATTTTTCTGAGATAAAGTTGTTTATTTATGGAGAAAATCTATGTGATGATTAAGTTATGTAATTATCTGACATAAAATTAGTAAGGAGGGGGCATATGGCAAAAGTTGTAGGAATAGGAAAACAGGCATTTGACTCTGTTATAGAAAATGATTGTTTTTATATTGACAAAACATCTTTTATAAAAGAGTGGTGGGAGAACAAGGATGATGTAACACTGATAACTCGTCCACGCCGCTTTGGAAAAACATTAAACATGGATATGATTAAATGCTTTTTCTCAAATGAGTATAAAGACAGGGGAGACTTGTTTGAAGGTCTTGAAATATGGAAAGATGAGAAATATCGTAAATTACAGGGAGCATATCCGGTGATATTTTTGAGTTTTGCGGAGATAAAGAAGAATAATTTTAAAGATACTAAAAATGACATAATATCAATTATAAATGAGGCATATAAACAACATTCATACCTTATTAGGAGTAATGTATTAACTGACGCTGAGAAGGGAATTTTTGATAAGTTTGATAATTATTCAAAAGATACGGATGTTAGTAAGGAGATGTCAAATGAAATCGTATGCAGAGCAATCAAAGACCTTTCTTCAATGTTATACAGGCATTTTGGTAAGAAAGTAATCATTCTTCTTGATGAATATGATACACCAATGCAGGAGGCTTATGTAAACGGATATTGGGAGGAACTTGTAGGATTTACGAGAAGTCTTTTTAATTCTACTTTTAAGACAAATCCATATTTAGAGCGAGCAATAATGACAGGTATAACTCGTGTCTCTAAAGAGAGCATTTTTAGTGACCTCAATAATCTCGTAGTAGTTACAACCACATCAAACCAGTATGAGACAGCATTTGGTTTCACGGAAGAAGAGGTATTTAATGCACTTGATGAACAGGGGCTTTCTGACAAAAAAGAAGAAGTAAAGAGATGGTATGATGGATTTACATTTGGAGA
Organism: Clostridium sp. AM27-31LB; assembly: GCF_003480745.1. Lineage (NCBI taxonomy): Bacteria > Bacillati > Bacillota > Clostridia > Eubacteriales > Clostridiaceae > Clostridium > Clostridium sp. AM27-31LB. The sequence goes on from NZ_QUJS01000001.1 coordinate 441,697, forward strand.
TAAAAGAGATATTTATAATCCGTGGTCGATAATAAATTTTTTGAAATTTAAGAGATTTAAAACCTATTGGGCAGACTCAAGTTCAAACGGACTCATAAATAGTCTAGTGAAAACAGGCAGTTCATATATAAAAATGATGATGGAAATGCTTCTTAAAGGAGAAACGATAGCTGTACCGATAGATGAGCAGATAGTATTTTCAGAACTTGATTATTCAGAAGATGCAGTGTGGAGTCTTATGCTTGCGAGTGGCTATCTTAAAGTAATATCATCAGATGCACTAACAGGAGATAGAACAAAAGCAGTTATGTATAAACTTGCACTCACAAACTTTGAAATAAAACTTATGTTTGAAAATATGGTACTCAGATGGTTTAGTCCGGCGAAGATGGAAACGAATGAATTTATAAAAGCACTTATAGTCGGAGATATAGAAAGCATGAATGAGTATATGAATGAAGTTGTGTTAAACACATTCAGTTCATTTGATACAGGAAAGAAGAAATCTGATAAAAAAGTACCTGAAAACTTTTTCCATGGCTTTGTGCTGGGACTTATGGTAGACCAGACAGAAAATTATATCTTAACATCAAACAGAGAAAGCGGATTTGGACGATATGACATAATGCTTGAGCCGATAGACAAAAATAATGAAAAATATCCGGGCATCGTAATCGAATTTAAAGTGATAAATCAGAGAAAAGAAAATTCACTAGAAGAAACAGTTGCCGCAGCATTAAAGCAGATAGAAGAAAAAAACTATGACGCTGAGCTAATCAAACGGGGAGTGAAAGCAGAAAACATACATCATTACGGCTTTGCGTTTAAAGGTAAAGAGGTGTTGATAGATGGACGGTAGATGTTTTCGGAAACGAAAACATCGTAAGTGAAAAGTTTCGTGTGAGGATTTTGGCACCTCATTTGCAGTATTAAAAAATCCATTTCTCGCCACTTCACAAACAGCAAAAAATCTGTTATACTGCTAGATTAGAGAGTTTTATTAGACAATTAAGAGTTACAGATATTGGAGGACAAGACAAAATGGCTGAATCAATGAGAGGCATGAAGCGTACTTGCAGATGTGCCGAGTTAAGTGAAAAAAATATTGGTGAAGAAGTCACTATGATGGGATGGGTTCAGAAGCAGAGAAATAAAGGTGGTATCATCTTTGTTGATATGCGTGACCGTTCAGGAATATTACAGGTTATTTTTGAAGATGGAGAGATAAATGAAGCTGATTTCGCAAAGGCAGAGAAGCTTAGAAGTGAGTTTGTCATAGCTGTTAAAGGTAAGGTTACGGCACGTTCAGGTGCGGTTAATGAAAATCTTGCCACAGGTGCCATCGAGCTTCGTGCAGAAGAACTGCGTGTTCTTTCTGAGTCAGATACACCACCGTTCCCTATCGAAGCGGACAGCAAGACAAAAGAGGAACTCAGATTAAAATACCGTTATCTCGACCTTAGAAGACCTGATCTTCAGAGAAATCTCATTATGAGAAGTAAGGTTGCAACATTGATTCGTCAGTTTCTTGCCGATGAGGGATTTTTAGAGATAGAGACACCTATGCTCACAAAGTCTACACCTGAAGGTGCAAGAGATTATCTTGTGCCAAGCCGTGTGCATCAGGGGACATTTTATGCACTGCCACAGTCACCACAGCTTTTTAAGCAGCTTCTTATGTGCTCAGGCTATGACAGATATTTCCAGCTTGCAAGATGTTTCAGGGATGAGGACCTTAGAGCAGACAGACAGCCTGAGTTTACACAGGTTGACATGGAGCTTTCATTTGTCGATGAAGATGATGTTATGGATGTAAATGAAAGACTTTTACAGAAACTTTTCAAGGAAATTCTTGATGTTGATATAGAGCTTCCTATTCAGAGAATGACATGGCAGGAGGCTATGGACAGATTTGGTTCAGACAAGCCTGACCTCCGCTTCGGAATGGAGTTAAAGGATGTCTCAGAAGTAGTTAAGGGATGTGGTTTTGGCGTATTTACCGGAGCACTTGAAAACGGAGGTTCAGTCCGTGGTATCAATGCAAAGGGACAGGGCGGTATGCCTCGTAAGAAGATTGATGCACTTGTTAAGTTTGCAAAGGACTTCGGTGCAAAAGGTCTTGCATACCTTGCAATAAATGAGGATGGAACATACAAGTCATCATTTGCAAAGTTTATGACTGATGATGAGCTTAAGGCTCTTGTTGATGCGATGGAGGGTGAACCAGGTGACCTTCTCTTGTTTGCAGCCGACAAGAATAAGATAGTATGGGATGTACTTGGAAACTTAAGACTTGAGATTGCAAAAAATCTTGACCTTCTTGACAAGAATGTTTACAAATTCCTCTGGGTTACAGAGTTCCCTGAGTTTGAGTATTCAGAAGAACAGGGAAGATACCTTGCAATGCACCATCCGTTCACTATGCCGTTCGAGGATGATATTCAGTACCTTGAGTCAAATCCTGAAAAAGTTCGTGCGAGAGCATATGACATAGTTCTTAACGGAACAGAGATTGGTGGAGGTTCCATCCGTATCCATCAGGATGATGTTCAGGAGAAGATGCTTCGTGCACTTGGATTTACTGATGAGAAAGCACATGAGCAGTTCGGTTTCCTTCTCGATGCGTTTAAGTACGGAGTACCGCCACACGCAGGACTTGCCTATGGTCTTGACAGACTTGTCATGATAATGGCACACGAGGACAGCATCAGAGATGTTATTGCATTCCCTAAGATTAAGGATGCGTCATGTCTTATGACAGATGCCCCTAATGTTGTCGATGACAAGCAGCTTGAGGAACTCAGTCTTGAAATTGCAAAATCGGAGCAGGAGCAGTAAGACTATTATATGAGTATGAGTCCGGAGGGTGTTTTGAAAAAAGAGACATATGAAAAGATAATAGGACTGCTTGGCAGAAAAAGAGCAGTCCCGGTAGTTATAGATATATTTGGAAAGATACTTACGGTTCTTACTGCACTTTTATATTTTGTCGAGATAGGCTGGCTTGTCGTAAGCAGGGAATATAAACTTGTCGCAGGACTTATCCTGGTTCCGGCACTGTTCTTTGTTTTGCTGAGCAAGTTCAGGGAAAAGATAAATGCAAAAAGACCATATGAACTGTACGGTTTTAAACCTCTTATAAAGAAAGATACAAAAGGTCTTTCTTTTCCGAGCCGTCATGTGTTCTCGATATTTGTCATAGGCGGTTCGATATGGGTTATAAATAAGATATTAGGAACAATAATTCTTATAATGGGACTGTTACTTGCAATTATCAGGGTTATCACGGGAGTACATTTTCCTAAAGATGTTATCGCAGGTGCGTTTATTGGTTGTGTGTGCAGTATGGCTATGTTTATATTTTTACTTTTGTAGTATGATTCCGAAAGTACATGAAATAGAAATGGAGGATAAAATGGCAGAGATGTATAACCACCATACGGTGGAGAAAAAATGGCAGAAGATATGGGACGACGAAAAGGCTTTTAAGACAGAAAATGATTATACAAAGCCAAAGTTTTATGCACTTGTAGAATTTCCTTATCCGTCAGGACAGGGACTTCATGTAGGACATCCTCGTCCATATACGGCTCTTGATATAGTAGCAAGAAAACGCAGAATGCAGGGATACAATGTATTATATCCTATGGGATGGGATGCATTTGGTCTCCCTACTGAAAACTATGCTATTAAGAATAAAGTTCATCCAAAAGAGGTAACTAAAAAGAATGTTGCAAGATTTAAAGAGCAGCTTCATTCACTCGGTTATTCTTTTGACTGGGACAGAGAGATAAATACGACTGACCCTGATTATTACAAATGGACACAGTGGATTTTCCTCAAACTCTTTAATGCAGGACTTGCATATAAGAAAGAAATGCCTATCAACTGGTGCACATCATGTAAGGTAGGACTTGCAAATGAGGAAGTTGTAAACGGTGTGTGCGAGAGATGTGGTTCTCCGGTAGTCCGCAAGGTTAAGAGTGAGTGGATGCTTAAGATTACAAATTATGCTGACAAACTCTTAGAGGGACTTAACGATGTAGATTATATCGAGCGAGTAAAGACTTCACAGAGAAACTGGATTGGCCGTTCAGAGGGTGCGGAGGTTGATTTTAGAATTAAAGATAAAGAGGATAAACTTCGTGTTTATACTACAAGACCTGACACACTTTTTGGTGCAACTTACATGGTAGTTTCACCTGAGCATCCTATTATTGACAAGTATAAGGATAAGATTAAAAACTGGGATGCCATTGTGGAATACAGAGAGATGGCATCAAGAAAGTCTGATTTTGAGCGTACAGAACTTGCAAAAGACAAGACAGGTGTTGTTCTTGATGGACTTACAGCTATAAATCCTATAAATGATGCGGAAATTCCTATCTGGATTTCTGATTATGTACTTATGACATACGGAACAGGTGCTATCATGGCAGTTCCTGCACACGATGACCGTGACTGGGAATTTGCAAAAAAATTCTCACTTCCTATGATTCAGGTTGTTGAGGGAAGTGAGGGACCAGTGGATATAGATGCGGCTGCATTTACTGATGTGGCAACAGGAAAGATGATAAATTCAGGTTTCCTTACAGGGCTTACAGTAGAAGAAGCTAAGGAGAAAGTAAAAGATTTCCTTACAGAGAAAAAGATTGGTAACCGCAAAGTAAATTATAAACTCCGTGACTGGGTATTCTCAAGACAGAGATATTGGGGCGAGCCTATTCCAATCGTACATTGTGATAAATGCGGTTATGTACCTCTTGATGAGAGTGAACTTCCTCTTTTACTTCCTGAGGTAGACAGCTATATGCCTACTGACAATGGAGAGTCACCGCTTGCAGCAATGACAGACTGGGTGAATACAACCTGCCCTTGCTGTGGAGGCCCTGCAAAGAGAGAGACAGATACGATGCCACAGTGGGCGGGTTCATCATGGTATTTCTTGAGATATACTGACCCGACAAATACAGAGGCACTTGCAAGTCCTGAGGCACTTAAATACTGGCTTCCTGTTGACTGGTACAACGGTGGTATGGAGCATACTACACTCCATCTTCTCTACTCACGTTTCTGGCATAAATTCCTCTATGATGAGGGTGTTGTGCCTACTCCTGAACCATACCAGAAGAGAACATCACACGGCATGATCCTCGGTGAAAACGGCGAGAAGATGAGTAAATCACGCGGAAATGTAATCAATCCTGACGATATTGTAAAAGAATACGGAGCAGATACACTTCGTACTTATGAGATGTTCATCGGAGCATTTGACCTCAGTGCATCTTGGTCCGATGACGGTGTAAAAGGATGCCGCCGTTTCCTCGACAGAGTATGGAAACTTCAGACGATACTTGACAAAGACAATGACGGTTATTCAAAAGACCTTGAGACAAAAATGCATCAGACGATAAAGAAAGTAAGCAGTGACTTTGAAAACCTCAAGTACAATACTGCTATAGCCGCAATGATGGCACTTATAAATGATTTTTATAAGAAAAACAGTATCACACTTGGCGAGTACAAGACGCTCATTACACTTCTCAATCCTGTAGCACCTCATATCACAGAAGAAATATGGGAGATAATAGGCGGTGAGGGCAGACTTTACGAGCAGTCATGGCCTGAGTATGAAGAAGCAAAGACCGTAGAGTCAACCGTAGAGATAGCCGTTCAGATAAACGGAAAGACAAAAGTAACACTTTCAATCGGAAAAGACGATGCCAAAGACGATGTACTTGCGAGAGCAAAAGAAGCACTTGGCGACAGACTTGACGGAAAGAACATCATAAAAGAAATTTATGTACCGGGAAGAATTGTAAACATAGTGGCAAAATAAATCCGTAAGCCTGACACTTGCTGTCAGGCTATACGCCAAAGAATTAAATTTTTGTCAGATTACAGCCTCATGCATAAAAGATGCATTTAAAACAGGCTGTAATCTTTAGTGTTTGTACCGCAAGGGGCAAACACTAAAACATAGTGGCAAAATAAAGTTATATGATTTGCATAAAAATGACATAAATATATACTAAGATTAAACTCAAGCTGAGGCTGATAATATTATTTCAGCCTCAGTATTTATGATAATTAAGAAATAAAGGGATAGGGATTAAATATTATTATGAAATTAAAAAAACAGATTATTTTAATAGCAGCAATATGTATGTTATTCGGAGTGGCAGGATATAGCCTGAATAACCAAAAGGCATCAGCAGATACCGATAATGATATAGAGGTACAGACGGAGAAACCTTCGGAAACTGAAAATCCGGAGAATACAGCGAGTCCGGAACCGACGGCAGAACCGGAGAACACAACACTTCCTCCATTAGTGAGTTATGCCAAGACAAAAAAGAAAATTACATTAAAATATGATGACAGGCATACCTTTAATAAAGAGATAAGAAGAATAGCTACAGAAAATGTTGTATCGACTAATGTTACAACAGGAAAAAAAGACAGAAAGATTGTTAGTGTGGCAAACAGCAACCATAAAAAGATATTTGCGGTAGGTTGTGGAAAAGCTGTAGTTGAGCTTAAGGATGGAACAACTTATGGAGTATTAGTCAGGCCGGCAAAGATAAGTCTTTTGTTACTTATAGGTCAGAGTAATATGGAGGGAAGCCATAGTGATGATAAAACGAATGCAGAATATACAAATAATGCCATATTAAACAGTGCAGGAAAAGTTTATAATACATATGGTCCGTCATGTCGTTCTCATTATAAAAGAGTTGCAAATTGGAGTAAAACATCACCGGCACTTTCAGTCGCAAATGCATCGAAGTTTGTTCCAAAATCTCTTACCGATAACAGTTCGGATTATGAGTGGTGCAGGACAAATAATCTTACTTCTGCAAGCGGGGCAAAGGCAAAATCAGGTATTGACAGTGCGTTGGCAAACCAGTGGACAAATAAATTAAAGGAAAAAGTATGGGTTGTAAATGCGGCACATGGCGGAAGTTCTATTACTACATGGCAGCCGAAAGCGGGAAAAGATAATAATTTCTGGCAGGCTGTAGCACTTTATAAAGCCTGTGAGCGTACCCTTAATAATGAGATAAAAGCCGGACATTATAAGCTCAGCCATAAAGGATATTTCTGGCTTCAGGGAGAACAGGATTTTAAGATGAAAGCCGGAAAATATCTCACATATTATATGAAAATGCACAGAGCATTAAAGAAACAGCTTAAGGGAAGCAGTGCGAAAGATTATAAGTATGTAAATAAGAAACTTGAGTTTGGCGGAATACTTATGGTAAGATCGCACAGAAAACCGACATCACTTGCTGACCTTGAGCTGACAGGTCCTAGAAAAGCACAGTATTATATGTGTAATTCAGGTAAAGCGGCATATAAGGACATTTTTCTCGCAAGCCAGTTGTCAGAAGTGTGGCTTACGGATAATACAGTAAAAAGTTATTTCAAAAATAAGTATAAAACCAATGCGAAATATACTTCATATAATAAGACAAGAAGTAAATCATTGAAACTGCCTACATCATTAAATCAAATACACAGTACAATACATTATACACAGCTTGCGTATAATGAACTTGGAAGAGATGCGGCAAACAATATATGTTATGTACTCGGATATGTAAAGAAACCGTCAACCAAAGTTAAAATAAAACTTGTAAGCCAGGACGGATATACAGATATAAGCAAGATAAACCGAACTGCAGTAAAAAATATGAATGTTGTTGCAAAGATATTTCCAACATGGAAAACAAAGAAACTTAAGGTGAATGCCAAGAGCGGTGCCATATCATATGATAAATGGCTTGTTAAATTTAAGGAAAATCAGGTGTTTAACGCAAAGCTTCAATTTACGGTAGGAAGCCGGAAAAAGAAACTTACAGTATATTCTAAAAATTCAATGGCAGCGATAACTGGACTTCAGGCAACAACGGATGGTGTAAAGATAAGCTGGATGGCAAATTCATATACATCTTACTGTAATGTTTATAGACGAGTTAAAGGTGCTAAGACATGGACTTATATAGCAATGCTCAACACAAATACGGCACAGTCTTACAACGATATTTTTGCAAATTCAGGTACTACTTACGAGTATGCGGTTACTGCATATGATTCTAAGGGGAATTGTGGAGAAAAAGTTGTAGGAGAAGTTACAACGCTATTTTAAGACAATTAGGAAAATTTTATGCTTATATTGCATAGGGTAATAATCAGGCGGGGAACAAGCCGTCTTAAATCAGAAAAACATAAATTAGCACTCTTTTTAAAAGAGTGCTAATTTTTTCTTGACATTTTTTTAATATCGTATTATTATACTCTTTGTGAAAGCTGTTAGCAGTCAATGACAATGATTGCTGACGAAATAAATCGTAGATAAAAGTCCTGCGGAAAAGGGCTGATTATAGTGAATATAAAAGTAAAGGAGAGATTTTATTATGCAGAGCAGAAAAGGCAGTTTATCAATTGAATCAGAAAATATGTTTCCTATTATAAAGAAATGGCTTTATTCAGACCATGATATATTTATCCGTGAGCTTGTATCAAACGGATGTGATGCGATTACAAAGCTTAAAAAGCTTGATATTATGGGAGAATACACACTTCCTGATGATTACAAGCCAAGTATTCAGGTTGTTGTTGATACTGAAGGAAAGAGTCTTTCATTCACTGATACCGGTCTTGGTATGACTGAGGATGAGGTTGACGAGTACATAAATCAGGTCGCATTTTCAGGTGCTACTGACTTCCTTGAAAAATATAAGGACAAGGCAAATGAGGAGCAGATAATAGGACACTTTGGACTTGGTTTTTATTCAGCATTTATGGTAGCCGACAGAGTTACTATCGACACATTGTCATGGAAAGAGGGAGCAACACCTGTACGCTGGGAGTCAGAGGGTGGAATCAACTTTGAAATGTCAGAGGGAGACAAAAAAGAGATAGGTACGACTATCACACTTTACCTCTCAGAGGACAGCTTAGAATTTGCAAATGAGTACCGTGTAAGAGAAGTTCTTACAAAATACTGTTCATTTATGCCTGTAGAGATATTCCTTTCAAAAGAGGGAGCCGAGCAGGAGTATGAGACTATAGATAAGGAAGAACTCCGTGAAGATGATGTTGTAGTTGAAAACATTGTCGAGGAAGCAAAGACAGAGGAAAGAGAAAATGAGAACGGAGAAAAAGAAGTTGTCGAGGTATCACCACGCAAAGAAAAAGTAAAGATAAATAAAAGACCTGTTTCTATCAGCACGACAACTCCGCTTTGGATGAAGCATCCCAATGATTGTACAGATGATGAATATAAGGAATTTTATAGATCAGTCTTTAATGACTACAAGGAGCCTCTTTTCTGGATTCATTTGAACATGGATTATCCGTTCAACCTTAAAGGTATCTTATACTTCCCTAAGGTAAATACGGAGTATGACAATCTTGAGGGTGTTATTAAACTCTACAATAATCAGGTATTTATCGCTGATAATATCAAGGAAGTTATTCCAGAGTTCCTGATGCTTCTTAAGGGTGTTATCGACTGTCCTGACCTTCCGCTCAATGTTTCAAGAAGTGCATTGCAAAATGACGGTTTTGTAAAGAAGATTTCTGATTACATTACAAAGAAAGTTGCCGACAAGCTTTCAGGAATGTATAAAGTAGACAAAGAAAATTATGAGAAATACTGGGAAGATATAAGCCCATTCATCAAATACGGATGCTTAAAAGACAGTAAGTTCAGAGAAAAGATGTCAGATTATATCATCTTTAAGGATTTAAATGATAAATATATCACGCTTCCTGAATATGTCGATGCAGTCAAAGAAAAAGACGGAGATACAAAGGAAAATACTGCTGAAAATACGGAAAACACAGATGCATCAGAAAATAAAGATGGTGAAAACGAGGAAGAACCAACGACAGTTTACTATGTAACCGATATGCAGCAGCAGAGCCAGTATGTAAATATGTTCAAGGAGCAGAATATAAATGCAGTTGTATTGAGTCATAATATTGACCAGGCATTTATTTCACAGCTTGAGCAGGGTGATTTAAAAGTAAGCTTCAAGCGTATAGATGCGGGTCTTAATGATACGATGAAGGACGATGCGGACGAGGAGACTATCAAGAAAGAGACCGAGGAACTTAGCGAAATCTTTAAGAAAGCACTCGGAAAAGAAAATCTTGAAGTAAAAGTAGAGAAACTTAAAAATGAGAATGTTTCATCAATGCTCACACTCTCAGAGGAGACACGCCGTATGCAGGATATGATGAAGATGTATAGTGCAGGCGGAGCAGGAATGGACATGGATATGTTTGGAGACTCTGCAACACTTGTACTCAACTCATCAAACAAACTTGTGCAGTATATTCTTAATAATAAGGATGCAGAAAATGTTGATATGTTCTGCAAACAGCTCTATGACCTTGCCGTACTTGCGAACCATCCGCTTAAGGCAGAGGAGATGACGGAGTTTGTAAACAGAAGTAATGAGATTATGCTTTTGCTTGCTAAATAAACCACATTATGAGGAGTTTGCCTCATAATAAATAATAACATCGGTACGCTTTCGCTATGCTGTCGTTCGTAACAGTACATAAAGGGTGAGAATACCACCATTAAGTACTGACGACGACATAATACCGATTAATATTATTTATTATGGTGTCAAACTCCAATTTACTTTTATTGGCGATGATAAAAAGATTTAGATAAGTTGTTAATAAGTTTGTTTTGTTTGATAACTGTATTTTAGCAGCTTGATGGAAGATTATGATTGTCTGATATTTGTATTGTTGTTACAAAATATGATTGTTTTGTGAGTTATGGATATAATAATTCCATAAAATATGTGAATTTTGTGTGTTTTTGATAAAAATGACCAATAGTCAAATTTGATGTTGACTGTTGGTCATTTTTGTTGTAGTATATGGATTATAGAAATGACCGATGGTCACTTGATGATGAAAATCGGTCAATTAATGTTCGATTCGGTATGCTGTTTTGTTTACTGTTAGTCGGACAGGATAAAGAAAGGACGAGAAAAAATGTTAGGAAAATGGATTACAAGACATAAGAACATAATCCTGCTTATTGCGTGTGTGTTGCTTGTTCCATCTGTGATTGGATATGTAAGCACACGAGTAAACTACGATGTATTATCTTATCTTCCGAATACTCTTGAAACAGTATCGGGTCAGGATACACTTGTTGATGAATTTGGAATGGGTGCTTTTTCTATGATAGTTGTTGAGGATATGTCGAATAAACAGGCGGCAGCACTTGAGAAAAAGATTGAGGGTATCGACCATGTTAAAGATGTACTTTGGTATGATGATATGCTTGATATAAGCATACCGACGGAGATGCTTCCTAAAAATCTTGAAGAAGCCTTTTTCAATGGAAACGCAACTATGATGATAGCCTTGTTTGATGATACGACATCAGCGGACGATACGATGGATGCCATCACAAATATCCGTAAGACTGTTGGAAAAGATGTTTATGCAAGCGGAATGTCAGGTGTCGTTACTGATATTAAGAACCTTGCTTTACAGGAGATGCCGATATATGTGGTTATCGCAGCAGTTTTATCACTTGTAGTTCTTATTATCACGATGGATTCATTCCTTACACCGTTTATATTCCTTGCAAATATAGGAATGGCAATAGTGTTCAACCTCGGAAGTAATATTTTTCTAGGTGAAATATCATATATCACACAGGCACTTGCGGCGGTACTTCAGCTTGCGGTTACGATGGATTACTCGATATTCCTTCTTGAGAGTTATGAAGCGAATAAAAAGAGATTTCCGGATGACAGAAAGAGAGCAATGGCTCATGCAATATCAAACACATTTAAGTCAGTATCAAGCAGTTCTGTTACGACAATAGCCGGTTTCGTGGCTCTGTGCTTTATGACATTCAAACTCGGTGCAAATATCGGTATCGTAATGTCTAAGGGTGTTGTAATTGGTGTTATAACTTGTGTAACAGTTCTTCCGGCAATGATTCTTACATTTGATAATGCAATCGGAAAGACTACTCACAAGGCTCTTATTCCGCCACTTACAAAGGTTTCTGACTTTATCGTAAAGCATTATAAAATTGCTATCGTGGTATTTCTTGTACTGCTCGGACCTGCGATATACGGAAACAGCAATTATAAGATTTACTACAATATCGACCAGGGACTTCCAAAGAATATTCCTAGTGCAGAAGCAAATGACAAACTTAAAGAACACTTTAATATGAGTAATGTTCATATGGTTCTCTTAAAAGACGGTCTTAGTGCAAAAGACAAGAACCAGATGATTAAGAAGATTGAAAAGGTTGACGGGGTTAAATGGGTTATCGGTCTTAACTCACTTGTAGGACCAAACTTCCCTGAAACGATGATACCTGAAGATGTAAAGAGTATGTTAAAAACTGACAAGTATGAATTACAGTTTGTGTGCTCAGATTACAGTTCGGCAACCGATAAAGTAAATGCACAGCTTGATGATATGCAGAAAATCGTAAAAGGCTATCAGAAAGATGCGATGGTTATCGGTGAAGCTCCTCTTATGAAGGATCTTCAGGACACTACAGATATAGATTTGAAGACTGTTAATTATATATCTATAGCTGCTATATTTATAATCATCCTTGTAACATTCAAATCAATCTCAATACCTATCATCCTTGTATCGGTTATTGAGTTTGCGATTGCCTGCAACATGGCGGTTCCATACTATACAAATACTTCACTGGCATTCGTTGCAAGTATCGTTATCGGTACTATCCAGCTTGGTGCGACAGTCGATTATGCGATACTTATGACAAACAGATACCATAAGGAACGAACGGTAAACGGATGCAGTAAGAAAGATGCGATAAGGATAGCACATGAAACTTCAATGAAATCAATACTTACAAGTGGTTTCTGTTTCTTCGCCGCAACATTTGGTGTAACGGCATATTCAGCTATTGATATGATAAGTGCTATATGTAATCTTCTTTCAAGAGGTGCGATTATAAGTATGATAGTTGTTATATGCATACTTCCTGCAATGCTCTGGATATTTGATCCTATCATTATAAGAAGTTCATGGGATATGATAAAAGCAGGGGTTGCAAAGAATGATGCACAAAAGAAACTTGAGGCAAAATAGAACAGAGTAATGATGCATGGGGCAGACATATAGGTTCCCGGCATCAATATATAAAATCGTTTATTAATATGACACGCATTAGAATATATAGGAGGCAGTATCATGAGAAAAAATATTAAAAAAGTTGCCAAAATCGGTGTTACAGGACTTTTAGCAGCAGGACTGCTCGTTGGTAGTGTAGAGTATGCATCTCATATGTTTGTTCTTACAAACAAAGTAGTTGCAAAACAGGTAGATAAAGTAAAAGAAGATGTTAAGACTTCTTCAAAGTCAGGACTTGATTCAGAAGATGTTTCAAAACAGGAGACTGTTTATGCAACACTCGATGCAAATGGAAAGAAAACAGATGTTATAGTTTCTGACTGGCTTAAAAATGCAGCAAATAAGGGTGAAGTAAAAGATTCTTCAGACCTTAAAGATATAACAAATACAAAGGGTGATGAAAAATTCACACAGGACGGAGATACAGTAAACTGGAATACCGAAAGTGATGATATTTATTATCAGGGAAAAACTGATAAAGAAATGCCTGTCGGAATGTCAATAACCTACAAACTTGACGGCAAGGAAATTGCAGCAAAGGATCTCGCTGGAAAAAGCGGAAAGCTTGAGATGAAGATTAAATATACTAATACTTCAAAAAAGACAGAAAAGATTGGTGAGAAAGATGTAGATATCTACACACCGTTTGTTATGGTTACAGGTATGATACTTCCTGTTGACAATTTCAAAAATTTGACGATAGATAACGGAAGTGTAGTATCAGAGGGTGAGAACAATATAGTAATGGCATATGGTATGCCGGGACTTTCAGAAAGCCTTGACCTTGACAATCTTGACCTCGGTGACGATGTTGATATAGACCTTAGCAAGATAAATGATAAAGTGACTGATACGGTTACTATAAAGGCGGATGTTACTGACTTTGAGATGAAATCAACATACACAGTTGCAACATCTGAGTTCTTCTCAGACATGGATCTTGATGATATAGGAAATATGGATGACCTTTCTGACAAACTCGATGACCTTACAGATGCAACACAGAAACTTATCGACGGTTCAGATAAGCTCAGCACAAATCTTGATACATTGAATGATAAGTTCGGTGATTACTCAGACGGTATGGATACACTCAAGAGTGGCGTAAGTTCAGCAAAGAGCGGAAGCAACACACTTAAAAACGGTATCGTGACCTACACAAAAGGAACTGACAAACTTCTTGACGGAGTTATCACATATGTTGCAGGAACAAAGACATTCTCAAAGAGTGTAAAAACCTATTCTTCTAATACGAAAAAGATAGTAGATGCAGTGGGAACACTCCAGAAGACAGGAACTTCAAAGCTTTCAGAGGGTTCTAAGACATTTGACACGAACCTTAACACATATGTTACTACGGTAAATACATCCCTTAACAGCGTTGACACACTTGCACAGGGAATAGATACACTTCACAGTGGAGTTGTCTCACTCCAGAACGGTGTGACAGGCGAAGATGGACTTAAAGCCGGAGTTAAAAAGATTAAAGCCGGAGTTTCAGCATTACAGACAGGTGTAACAGGAGACAACGGACTTAAAGCCGGAGTCAAAAGTGCTAAAGACAGCATTTCAGGCGATTCAGATACTACATTAAAGAAAGCCGTAACAGGCGTAAAGGGTGGTGTATCTTCTGTAAAATCAGGAGTTAAAGCAATAAATGACGGTGCTAAAAACATCGCGGTAAGTGATGATACCGTAAACACTATGCTCGCAGAGTTAGAGACACTTAAGGCAACAGCATCAGACGCAGACAAGGCAAAGATTGAAGCAATAGAGAAGTATGTAAAAGCTTCACAGACAGTAGGAAAAACAATAGAAGATTCAACATCCGACTCATCAGCTCTTGTAAAAGGACTTGACACGATGGATTCGACACTTGATAAGACATCAGCAGGACTTGACAGTCTCTCAGCAGGAATGGATAAGTTAAGCACAGGACTTGACACTGTCTCAGCAGGACTTACATCGGTAGATACGGGACTTGACGGAGTAGACGGTGGACTTGACCAGGTAAATGCAGGACTTACGCAGATGGAATCAAGCACAAATACCAAATCAGAGGATTCAGAGCTTAACGGAATAAGTGATAAACTCACACAGCTTAAAGATGCGGGAAGTGCACTTTCAACAGCATACAGCAAGCAGCTTAATCCTAGTGTTGAAAAACTTGATGAGAGTGTAAAGAAGATGTATAAAGCAGGAACAAAGCTTACATCAAATAATAAAAAGCTTGACAAGGCAGCAGATAAGCTTATCAAGAATGAAAAGACAATAACAAAGAACTCAAAGAAAGTTACATCAGGCAGCAATAAATTAAGAACCGGTGCTAAATCACTTGCTTCAGGTGCAGTTAAACTCTTTGACGGAGTTTCAACACTTGTATCAAAAACAGGTGATGTATCAGATGCCATTGGTAAGCTTGCAGATGGAGCAGGCGATCTTAAGGATGGTGTTGTAGAGTTTAATGAGGATGGAATCGAAAAACTTACAGGAACAGTAAATGATGTTATTGACTCAGGTGATGATTTCAGAGACAGACTTGACAAGATAGTAAAGGCATCAAACAACTATAAGAGTTTCTCAAAGATTTCAGACGGAATGGAAGGAAGCGTTAAATTCGTAATGTCAACAGCATCAATAGAGAAAGATGATGATAAATAGACCGGCAGAAGCAGGTGATGCAGATGAGTAAGATAGAAGAAAAAAAGAAAAATAAGCAGGATGCGTTGCTTGCATCAGCATTCAAATTATTTACGGAAAAAGGAATCAACAATACATCGATTTCAGAGATAGTAAAAAATGCAAAAATGGCAAAGGGAACATTTTACCTTTACTTTAAGGATAAGTATGACATAAGAGACAGACTTATCACGCATAAGGCAGACAAACTTTTTGAGAATGCGAATGTCGAGCTTGAAAAAAGTGATTGTAAAAACCTTGAAGACTGTATTTTGTTTATAGCTGACAATATTGTTGAACAGCTTAGCAACAATCAGGCTTTGATGAGGTTTATCTCAAAAAACTTAAGCTGGGCGATGTTTTCAAATATCCGCATAGGACAGCATGAAAACCAGAGCTGCATGGATATATTTCATGAACTTATAGAAAAGTCGGGAAGGCAGTTCAGAAATGAAGATATGATGATGTTTATGATAGTTGAGCTTGTAAATTCAACCTGTTACAATGCGATATTATATTCATCGCCGGTATCACTTGAACAGTTAAAACCTGATTTGAATGAATGTATAAAAGGGATTGTAAAACAGTTTGAATGTATATAAGCATGATAATGCTTATGTCAGTCGCTGCTATGCAGCTTGAGTTTACTTCATTTCATAAATGAAAGGCTATTCTGCCCCAAAAAACAAGTCAATAATACATTGAGCAAGCTCATGTATTATTGACTTATCTTTTTATGGTTGAAATGTTACAATTGTTATAAAATTTGATAAAAGTTCTTTACTTTTAATAAATCAGGTGATAATCTGATATTATAAATAAAATCAGAATAAAAAATGTTATGGAGTATGATATTAAATGGGAAATTGCATGACAGATTTAGTGAATAAATTATCTGCAAATAACAGTTTGTCTAAAGATGAGTTTAGTGAACTGCTCAAGTTTAGAAACAATGAAACAACAGAGTACCTTTTTGAGAAAGCATTACTTGTGAAAGAAAAATTTTATGGAAAGAGTATTTATCTGAGAGGAATTGTTGAACTTACAAATTATTGTAAAAATAACTGTTATTATTGTGGTCTTAGAAGGGATAATATATTTATACCAAGATACAGACTGGACGAGAAAGATTTGTTGGGATTCTGCGAGGCAGGATACAACAGGGGCGTCCGGTCTTTTATGCTTGTTGGGGGCGATGATTATAATTTCACTGAAGCAAAAGTGGCAGATTTTATAACCATGCTTAAAGATAAATTTAGTGATTGCCAGATAGGGTTGTCATTAGGTCAAAGGAGTGAAAAAACATACAGGAAATGGTTTGAAGCGGGTGCGGTGAGATATGAACTAAGTCATGAGACAGCGGCTGAAAATCATTTTAAAAAACTGCATCCACCTGAAATGTCACTGCTTACAAGAAAACAGTCACTATGGGAATTAAAGAGCATAGGGTATCAGGTCGGCACAGGATTTATGGTGGGGTCTCCATATCAGATGGTAGCGGATGTTGTTGAAGATCTTTTGTTTTTAAAACAGCTTGACCCGCAGATAGTTCATATAGTTCCGTTTATGCCGACAATCCATACAAGATTTGAACATGAAAGAAGCGGCAACGGTGATATGACATTATATCTTATGGCTATAGCGAGACTTATGCTTCCAAGAGCAATGATAACGGCAGATACAATACTTGATGATGTAATGCAGGATGGCAGAAAAAAGTCTTTAGAAGCAGGTGCGGGAGAGATAAATGTAGAACTTTGCACTGATGATATAAAAGAATATTACAATGTTTACAATAAAAAAATTCATCTCAAAAACTTCATCGGAGATGATGTTGAGAGGATAAAGAAAAAAGTAGTGGACAGCGGTTTTGAAATCGGACAGGACAAAGGCGATTATATACCGGTGCCGGAGGAGGAATTATTGTATGGGAGGATACATCGTCTTATGCGACCACAATTCTAAATGGGCTGAAAAGTTTACAGATGAAGCAATAAAGAGGAATATACCGACGGTGGTTGTTGAAAGTATAGCAGAAATTGAAGATAAACTAACGGCAGACGGAAGTAGCATAATGCTTGTATGCTCATTAATAGAACTGAGGGAATATTTAAAAAATAATACAGTCGATGAGAAAATATTTTTTGAAAAGGTCAGTGTGTTTGTAATATCGGACAGCAACGATGATAATGAAGAGATTTATTATATCCGGCAGGGATGTGTGGATTTTCAGTGGAGAAAGAGAAATATTTTTATTATAGTTGAGAGAATAAGAGCATTATTAAATAAAATAGAAAAAGCAGGGGAAATGATAATAGATACAAAAGAACTTATGATTATATACGATAAGGAGAAGATAAATTTAAAGAAGCGTGAAGCAGATATTATATCAATATTATATAACAGGGATGAGATAGTATCTACAGAGGAAATCTGTTTAGAAATGTGGGGAGTATATGACGAAAAGACAAAATCTAATTTGTATAATACCATTTATGAGTTGAGGCGAAAGCTTGCTGGCAAGGGAGGATGCATACAGAATATTTATGGAAAGGGCTTTATTTTGTCGAAAGATGGCATACGGATAATTATATAGCATAAAAAAATTGTTGACCATTATGATGCTTTTTTATTAAAATAGTGTTATATGTATTCTCGGAATTCTTCGTTTTGAGAAGATACAGAGAGTACATTTATATGAAAAGGGGGAATAATGTGAAATATGTATTGCAGGATGAAATTGAGGGGTATGGACATTTTAATAATGAAAAGATACTTATAGTTGATGACAATGATACAAATCTGTTTGTAGTCAAAACTATATTAGAGGACAGAGGACTTATAGTTGACACTGCATTAAGCGGAAGTGAAGGAATTGCGAGATTTAAACATTCAGGGGAAAATGAGTATAGAATTGTATTTTTAGATATAAATATGTACGACATGAATGGTTATGAGGTATCAAAAAAAATAAGGGTTCTTAGCAGAAATGATGCAGAAAAAGTTCCAATATATGCATTGTCAGCCAATATCTTTGCAAAGGATAGAAACAAAGCTAAAGACTCAGGAATGAATGGTTATGTTACAAAACCCATAAATTATAAAGATTTGTTTTCTCTTATAAGTGAGACGATAAAAGAGCAGGATGAGATTTTTGATGAAGATACGATTGGAAAAAATGTTATAAATGAAAAAACTGATTATGACGAAAAAAATAAAAATTATATTTTAGATAATCTTGGACAACATTTTGTTTTTAATGCTTTAAATACAATAAAAGGTGCGGTTATTACGGGTTCAGAAAACACCTGTTCAATGATAAATGATCTGTCAGATTATATGCAATACCGTTTGAATACGCTTCGTGATGACAACCGTACTGTAAGTCTTATGGAAGAGATAAGACATCTAAAAGCATATACAAGGCTTGAAATGGCAAGATTTTCATACATTGATATAGATATAAAGGAAGTGCCGGAAAAGATTAAAGATTATCAAATACCGGCAATGTCACTTATGTTTATTGTGGAGAATTCAATAAAACACGGAGTTCGTCCACTAAAAAATGATATGGGAAAAAAAGCTGAAGTAAAAGTAACGGCAGAGGCTGTGGATTACGGTGCAGAGATTTACATTGAAGATAATGGTATAGGTTTTGAAAAACAAAATACAAAATTTTTAGAAGAATTTGGAGGGTTATTATATACTAAATACAGACTAATGAAACTGTGTCATTCTGAATTTGTGATTGAGAGTAAAAAAGGCATGGGAACAAGAGTCAGGATATTGCTTGAAGATATGGAGGAATGCATATGAAGACTATTGTAGTAGATGACGAGAAGATTGCATTAATGACCTTTATGGAGGAGGCAAAGAACATACCTGAACTTGAAGTCGAGGGACTGTTTGAAAATGCAGAGGAGGCAGTAGAGTATGTTAAAGAAAATAAAATAGACATAGCCATACTTGACATAGAGATGCAGGGGATAGACGGGATAAATCTCGGAAACATATTTAGAAGACTAAATCCCAAAATAATGTTAATATACATAACAGGTTATGAAAAGTATGCATATGAAGCAATAAAACTTCATGCGGCGGCATATCTTGTTAAACCCTTTTCGAGTGCACAGCTTGAGTATGCTGTTGAAACAGCGAGACTTCTTTCAAAAAGAGGAAAGAAAAAAATTTTTGTGAGAACATTTGGACATTTTGATGTTTTTGTGGATGACGAGCCTATCATGTTTAAAAGCCATAAAGCAAAAGAACTTTTGGCACTGCTTGTCGACAGGCGTGGCGGGACAGTTACAACAGATCAGATAATAGGGACTTTATGGGAGGAAAGACCGAATGACCAATACACACAGAATTTATGCAGTAAGATAGGAAAAACACTTGAAAAAGAATTAAAAGAAAATAATATAGAGCATATACTTGTATCAGCAAGAGGAATAAAGAGGGTAAATACTTCAGAATTCCGATGCGATTTTTATGATCTTGTAGATGGTGATGAAAAGGCAGCAGAAAAGTTTTTCGGAGAATATATGTTAGAGTATAGCTGGGCTGAAGAAAGAATGGCACTTTTGTCAAAATATATTTAAAAATTCCATTTCAATTCCTTTTTAAATACATAAGTGTTCCACTTTAGTGAGTATAATAATATAGTAGGACTGAATAAAAAGTTTATTTTTGTAAAACAGTCATATATTTTGTTTGATAGAGGTGGGGAGAACAAAAGTGGGTAGAGGAAAAGTATATCGAAAAGGAGTGGAAAATGAGAAATACGCAGTTAAAAGTAGTAATAGCAGACAGCAATCTACAGGAAAGAGAGAGCAAACAGCTCTCTATGGAAGCAAGGGGTATGAAAGTTATTCTGTCGACAGGAGATGGAAATAAAGTGCTTAAAGTAATTAATGATGGAAAAGCGGATATCGTGGTTATGGATATGGTTCTGTCAGGGGTAGACGGAATAGGAATTTTAGAGGAAAGCCGTAATATCTGCGAAAAGAAACCGATAATCATTATCCAGACAGCTTTGAGAATGGAAAACTTGGTAGAGCAGGCAATAAAATTTGGAGCTGATTATTATATGATGAAACCGGTATCAAACCAGATGCTTATAAATAGGGTAATGCAGCTCGTAAGTAAGCGATATACAAGAGAGAGTGAAGGCAGTTTAGGAAATATATTTAGAAAGAATGCAAGAGAATATGAGCCGGCAAGGGCAATAAACAATGTTTGTTCAGGAAATCTTGAGCTTGATGTGACAAATCTGCTTCTGGAAATCGGAATACCGGCACATATAAAGGGCTACCAGTATATAAGAGAGGGCATAATGCTTTCTTTTTATGACAAAAATATGCTTCATTACATAACAAAATGTCTTTATCCGACTATTGCAAAGAAGTATAAGACAACATCCAGCAGCGTGGAAAGGACGATAAGGCACGCAATAGAAGTTGCCTTTAGGAGGGGAAACAGACAGGTGCTTGAAGAGATTTTCAGTAATACGATATGTTCCAAGAAAACAAAACCGACAAACTCAGAGTTTATAGCCTTACTTACGGACAAACTTCGTCTGGAATATCGAACACGAAATGCCTCATAATGGTAAATATGTATAAAATTTGAGTTAGATGTATAAATATACATCATATATGAATATTTACAAGACGAAAAACTTGACGATTCCTATCATTTTGAGGTAAAATGATGAGAAAAAGTGAATGGAGGTGCCATAATGGATAATGAATCTATGATGGCTTTAAGTAAACAGCTTGAAGTTGAGTTTGACAGTCTTGTTGAAAACTGTTTGGTTTCAGGTGCGATAGATCTGAATTTATATCAGGAGTATGATGTTAAAAGAGGACTTAGAGACAGCTCTGGTAAAGGTGTATTGACAGGTCTTACTGAAATTTCGGATGTTACAGGTTATGATATAGTAAATGGTGTAAAAGAGCCTGCTGACGGAAAACTCTTTTATCAGGGGTACGATGTAAAGAAACTCGTCGGTGAGGGGATAAAAAAGAAGTTTGCGTTTGAGGAGACAACATATCTTCTTCTTTTTGGAAAACTTCCTACAGCAGAACAGTTGGAGGTCTTTATAGAGGTGGTTGCAAGTCTTCAGGAGTTGTCAGGACAGTTTGTAAGAGATGTTATAATGAAAGCACCTAGTGCAAATCTTATGAATGGACTCCAGAAAAGTGTACTTACATTATATTCATATGACAGTAACCCTGATGATATTTCGATTCCGAATGTACTCAGACAGTCGCTTCAGCTTATTGCGAAACTTCCATTGATAGCAGTATATAATTATCATGCATATAGACACTTTAATTTTTTAGATAGTCTTGTAATAAAACCGCCTGTAAAGGGGCTTTCAACAGCAGAAAATATACTTCAGATGTTAAGACCTGACGGAAAATATACAGAGCTTGAGGCTAGAGTTCTTGATGCAGCACTCGTTCTTCATGCGGAGCATGGTGGTGGAAATAACTCTACATTTACAAACCATGTTGTTACATCATCAGGAACAGATACATATTCGGCAGTTGCGGCATCTATAGCTTCACTAAAAGGACCTCGTCACGGTGGTGCGAACTTAAAAGTTCAGCAGATGTTTGCAGACCTCAAGAAAAATGTAAGTGATATTAAAGATGATTCACAGATTGAGGGATATTTAAAGAAAGTTCTTAAGGGAGAAGCATTTGATGGTTCAGGACTTATCTATGGTATGGGACATGCCGTATATACGATTTCAGATCCAAGAGAGCTGATACTTAAAGGATTCGCACAGAAACTTGCAAATGAAAAGGGAATGCAGGATGAGTTTTTACTTCACGATACTGTTGAGAGGATAGCGGCTGAACTTATCATGGCGAGAAGACATGTTATAAAGCCGGTATGTGCAAATGTTGATTTTTACAGTGGACTTATCTATACAATGCTTGGAATACCTGAGGAGTTGTTTACTCCGTTGTTTGCACTTTCAAGAATCTCAGGCTGGAGTGCTCACAGGCTTGAGGAGCTTGTAAATAAAGAAAAGATTATAAGACCTGCATACAAATATGTCGGTCATCATAAAGATTATGTTGAATTAGAGGAAAGAAAATAAAAGATTGATAGAATAGTCTTTCAAAAACACAGATTCATCACTTTTTGTTAAAAATGTTCATATAAAATCATCTTATAAAATGGTGTAAGAGTCAAAAACAGATGCATCAGTATCGGATATTAAAAAGGGAAGTATAATCGGATTCGCATTTGATGGGGACAATGTTACTAAGGTACTTATCAGAGAGGATAATGGAAAGATGGGAAAGCCTGATGATAACAATAATTCGGGAAACGCTCAGAATTCATCTGATAACAGTAATAGTAATAATTAAAAAACATAATATATAATAAGGAAACATATTGTGGAGGAAAAAGGTGATAGCCTTATATGCCCGTATATCAAAAAAGGATAAGAGAGTGCAAAAGGTAAGCAACACTATTGAAAACCAGTTGTTTCTTTTAAGAAGCTATGTTTCTGATAATGCTATTTGTGGCGAACAGGAAGATATACATGAGTTTACGGATGACGGTTACAGCGGAACAGACAGGAAAAGACCTTCATTTATGAAGATGCTTGCATGGGTGGAACTAGAGAAAATAGATACTGTAATAGTAAAAGATTTTTCAAGGCTTAGCAGGGATCATCTTCTTATATCTGAACTGAGGGAAAAATATTTTCCTTTAAAGCAGATAAGGTTTATTGCAGTGCTTGACGGCTATGACAGTCTGAGTGATGAAAACACCGGTATAATATATCCGTTTAAGACGCTGTTTAATGAATTTTATTGCAGTGATATTTCAAGGAAGGTCAGGTGTTCACTTGAAGCAAAGAAAAGTTCGGGAGAGTATGCTGTAGCGAAACTGCCGTTTGGTTATGAGATAAAAGATTCAAAAGTAGTGTGTCGTAAAGACAAGGCTGAACTTATCAGAAATATCTATAAAAGGCGTAAGGAGGGAAGTACATACGAAGAAATCTCGAAATTATATGATATGACAGTATCGCAGGTGTGGAGGATATTGCATGAGCCTGCATATCTTGGATTTCATGTGTGGCACAGATATGAAATCGAGTCTCTTCCATTAAAAAGGCGGGTAAAACAAATGCCTGAGCAGTGGAAAATGGTGTCAGATGATAAAAACGACATAGCAGTCATTGATGAGTCGATGCTGTCCGATGATATAGTGAGATATTATGGAAAAAGTCACAGAAAAAACAATGCAAGACATATTTTTCACGGTATTACAAAATGTGGGATATGTGGAAATGCTCTTTGTTCAGACAGGGCAAAGAAAGGCTGGCTATGCTGTAGAAAATGTAATGGAAAAGAAAAAAAGCTGATAATGACCGGGAGGTTGTATCAGCTTTTTTTTGACAGGCTTAAGGTGGTATTTTATGGTGAGGTATGTTGTTGTGACAGAGAAAAAAAGACCGCAGGGCAGAGAGGAAACAGAGAGATTGAGTTTTTTGAAAAACTTTCCCAAAATATAAAAACAGATGTAGACAGAGAGATGTTGCTGAATATATTTGTAAGGAGGATATATGTCAGTGAGCCTGAAAAAGTTATCATATACTGGCGTATAAAAAAGTAAGATATTTTGGAGGCAGATGTGAAAGTAATAGTCAAATATTATGGAAGCCTTGATGGTGTGCGGGCGATAGCAGATGATGTAAAGGTGTCTGAACTGCTCGCACAATATGCAGTTGTGGATATAGATACCGCATATCTTGATGAGTTAAGAAATGTGCCTGAGGTGATATATATTGAAGAACCGAGGAGAGTTTATCCAACGGGAGAAATAACAAGGATACCTGCCACGGAAAAAAATAGTGCGTCAGATACGCAGAACGAACCTGGTATAATGCAGGGGAATATACAGGAAAACAGGCTTAGCGGCAAAGGTGTACTTGTGGGGATTGTGGATTCGGGGGATTGTGTTAAAAAATATATTAGTAATAATAAAACTGGTGGATACAGTAAAAATTCTTTGTGTAATAAAAATGCCGAGTATAATGAAAATGTTGTGCCTGATGAAAACATCGCATATAAAGCTGCAGGGTATATAAGACTTAGCAAGGCTGACAGAAAAGAAAACAGATATTACAGTGACAGCATATACAATCAGAAGAAAATAATTGAAGAGTATGTTAAAAAGAGAACAGACATAATTTTAAAGGATTTCTATATAGATGACGGTTATAGTGGACTTGATGCCAAAAGACCACAGTATAAAAGATTATTGTGCGATATTGAAAACGGAATTATAAACTGTATAATTGTAAAAGATTTATCGAGAATTGGCAGAGATTATATAGAAGTTGGAAGAATGATAAAGTTTTATTTCAATAAAAAAAATGTATGTTTTATATCGGTTGCTGACGGCTATGACTCACAGCAGTGTGACAACGAACTATATTCGCCGTTTTATATGTATATGAAAAGCATAGTAAATGATGAGTATTCAAGGGATATATCGTTAAAAGTAAGAACCGGTCTTGAGGTGTGCATGAGGAATGGGGAATATGTTGGGGCATTTGCACCTTACGGTTATCTGAAAAGTTCTGAGGACAAAAAGAAACTTGTACCTGATGATAAAGTAACAGACATAATAAAAATGATATTTATGCTAAGGGCAGATAAAAAGTCATTGCAGGCAATAGCGGACAGATTAAATGAAATGAATATAATGACACCGTTTGAGTATAGAAAAAGCAAGGAATGTGCTTATAAAACACCATTTGCTCTCCAAAAAACTGAAAGTGTTAAAAAGAAATGGTATCCGCAGATGATAAAAAGAATACTTACAAATGAGATATATGCAGGTGTGCTTGTGCAGTCAAAAAGTAAAAAGCTGAATTATAAGATAAAAAAAATGATTAAGACGGAGGAGAGAGATAGGATAAGGTGTGAAAAGAGGGAACTTGCGATAGTGGATAGGGAGTTGTTTGAAAAGGTGAATTGTTTGCAATGAAGATTTATAGAGCAGGTATTTATGCAAGGCTTTCTGTCAGGGGGAGTGAGAGAAAGGCTGAGTCGATTGAGAATCAGTTCCTTATATGCAGAGAGTTTGCAAAGGTCACGGATGATATTGAGATTATTGGGTGTTATAGTGATTTTGGCAAGAGCGGCATGAATTATGACAGACCGGGTTTTAAGCGGATGTATGAGGATATTCTTGCAAAGAAAATTGACTGTGTGATAGTTAAGGATCTGTCAAGATTTGGCAGGAATCATATTGATACGGGTGATTTTTTGCAAAAAATATTTCCACTGCTCGGTGTGCGTTTTATAGCCGTGTCGGATGGTTATGATTCGATTTCGGATATGTTTGGAAAGAAGGAGTTTGCTGTAAATCTTAAAAATCTCGTTAATGAACTATATGCATACGATATAGGGGTGAAAGTAAAATATGCAAAAGAACTTAAGAAAAAAGAGGGTAATTATCTTGGCAGCAGAGCACCATATGGTTATAAGATAGTATATGAAAATGATATAAGGGTTTTAAGGAGAGAGGAAATGACATACCGAATAGTCAGGCAGATACTAAAAATGTATGATGATGGAAGAAGCATAAAAGAGATAGCAGATATGCTTTATATGGAAAGGATAAATCCTCCTGGTGAATATCTGAAAAGTAGAGAAGTTATGAAAAGCGGTGAAATAATGACAGAAGGTGGAAAGGATGCTGAACTAAAGAGATGGAATGAGAGTACAATAAGGAATATTATTAAAAAGCACAAGATATAAATTTGCAGACAATGCAGTCTTTATTGAAAAAATATAATATATGATTTGTCAGTTGCACCAAAGAGTAAAACAGTGGCGGCAGGAAAGTTGTGAATTTAAATATAACACGAGGTGGGATTGATTATTTTCATCCGGCATTTAGGGACAGTGATGGAAAGACGAGGATAAGTTACCTATGGAATCAAAATATAGAGGGTGATGCAGCCGAGGGGAGGAGTCCGTCAGGCTATGGTTTTGGTGCGGAATATGACAGCACGGACATAAACAATGCGATAGAAACAAAAAACAGGCAATTTGCACAGAAGATAGTTCCCGGAAGCGATGGTATGGGTGGACATGGGACGGCGGTAGCATCGATAGCGGCAGGTGATGGAACGGACAGCAGGGGAAATATTATAAGAGGAAGTGCTTATCGGGCTGAACTTATCGTTGTGGAATTAAAAAGAGTGGGTGATGGAAATACAGGATATACAAGAACCATAGATATAATGGAGGGGATAGATTATACACTCAGAAAAGCGATAGAATTGCAAAAACCAATAGTCATAAACTTAAGCTACGGCACGAACGAGGGAGCACATGACGGAAATACATTGTTTGAAAATTATATAGCTGACATAAACGGTATCTGGAAAAATATGATAGTTATTGCGGCAGGAAATGAGGGGGAGTCAAGACATCATGTAAGGACTATAGTGAAAAGTGCGGAAAATAGCAGGACGGAGTTTGCAATAGGCGAAAATGAAAGAGATATGCGGCTTTTTATCTGGAAATATTTTCAGGATGAATTTGAAATATTTTTAAATACTCCGTCAGGAAAGAGAATAAATATTTTG
Organism: Clostridium sp. AM27-31LB; assembly: GCF_003480745.1. Lineage (NCBI taxonomy): Bacteria > Bacillati > Bacillota > Clostridia > Eubacteriales > Clostridiaceae > Clostridium > Clostridium sp. AM27-31LB. The sequence goes on from NZ_QUJS01000001.1 coordinate 469,193, forward strand.
GAGAGCGTAAGTATAAATTCGGAGCGTGAAAATATAGACAGCGTCATGGTGATGCCTACACCATACAATGGAAAACAGCTTATAGAGGTGCAGTTTAGAGCAGGAAAAAACTTAAATTATGTGCTGCCTGGTATATGGGGTATTGAATTTGAGGTATCGGGTAAAATAAAATGTGGAGTTGTGGATATGTGGCTTCCCACAATAGAAGCAATAGGTCTGTCAACAGGCTTTTTAAGACCGTCATCAGACACAACGGCAACCATTCCGGCGACGGCATTTAAAGTTTTGTCAGTAGGGGCATATAATCAAACAACGGAAAGTGTGGCAGCTTTTTCGGGACGGGGATTTACTGCTGACGGAAGACTTGTACCTCTTGTCGTGGCGGCTGGTGTTGATGTTTTGGCAGCAGGGTACGGAGGAGGGTATGTAAGAAAAACGGGAACTTCATTTGCGGCACCGCTTGTTTCGGGATATGCAGCGTGTATCATGGAGTGGGGAATAGTAAATAGAAATGATGAAAATATGTACGGGGAGAAGCTGATTGCATATATAACTAAGTACGCTGATGGAGTAAATGGAGAGGAGCTTCCTGGAAAAAGACAGGGATGGGGACTTATTTAAATGTAAAAAGATGTAAAATAAATAAACAAAGTATGAATTTTTATTGTACAATAAAAAAAACAGTCTCTATTATATTGCTTTTTTCGACTATTTGTATATAATTATTTATGTAGGCGAAAAGTCCATATTGTGATATAAGGCTTATATGTCTGAACTCCATATCATTATATGGATTAAAGCAAAATTTAAGAAAAGAGGTTAAAAAGATGGCAAACATTGATTTAAGTAAGTATGGCATTACAGGAACTACAGAGATCGTACACAACCCTTCTTATGAGACATTATATGAGGAAGAGACAAAAGCAGATCTTGAAGGATATGAAGTTGGTCAGGAAAGTGAACTCGGTGCAGTAAACGTAATGACAGGTATCTATACAGGTCGTTCACCTAAAGACAAATACATCGTTGTTGATGAGAACTCAAAAGACACTGTATGGTGGACAACAGATGAGTACAAGAATGACAACCATCCAATGACAGAAGATACATGGGCAGTTGTTAAGGATATTGCTAAGAAAGAGCTTTGCAACAAGAAACTTTTCGTAGTAGATGCTTTCTGCGGAGCAAACAAAGATACTCGTATGGCTATCCGTTTCATCGTTGAAGTTGCATGGCAGGCACATTTCGTTACAAATATGTTCATCAAGCCTTCAGCAGAAGAACTTGAGAACTTCGAGCCTGATTTTGTAGTTTACAATGCTTCAAAAGCTAAAGTTGAGAATTACAAAGAGTTAGGTCTTAACTCAGAGACTTGTGTAGCATTCAACATCACAAGCAAAGAGCAGGTTATCATCAATACATGGTACGGCGGAGAGATGAAGAAAGGTATGTTCTCTATGATGAACTACTTCCTTCCACTTAAAGGAATGGCTTCTATGCACTGCTCAGCAAATACTGACTTAAACGGTGAGAATACAGCAATCTTCTTCGGTCTTTCAGGAACAGGTAAGACAACACTTTCTACAGACCCTAAGAGACTTCTTATCGGTGATGATGAGCACGGCTGGGATGACAAGGGTGTATTCAACTTTGAAGGTGGATGCTACGCTAAGGTTATCAACCTTGACAAAGAGTCAGAGCCTGACATCTACAATGCTATCAAGAGAGATGCTCTTCTTGAGAATGTTACACTTGACAAAGATGGTAAGATTGATTTCGATGATAAGAGCGTAACAGAGAACACTCGTGTTTCTTATCCTATCGATCATATCAAGAACATTGTTCGTCCTATATCTTCTGCACCAGCAGCAAAGAATGTTATCTTCCTTTCAGCAGATGCATTTGGAGTTCTCCCACCGGTATCTATTCTTTCACCTGAGCAGACACAGTATTACTTCCTCTCAGGATTTACAGCTAAGCTTGCAGGTACAGAGCGTGGAATTACAGAGCCAACACCTACATTCTCAGCTTGTTTCGGACAGGCATTCCTTGAACTTCATCCAACAAAATATGCTGAAGAGCTTGTTAAGAAGATGGAGAAGAGCGGAGCTAAGGCTTATCTCGTAAACACAGGATGGAACGGAACAGGAAAGCGTATCTCTATCAAAGATACTCGTGGAATCATTGATGCTATCCTTAACGGAGACATCAACAATGCTCCAACAAAGACTATTCCTGTATTCAACTTTGAAGTACCTACAGAGCTTAATGGTGTAGACACAGGTATCCTTGATCCTCGTGACACATACGCAGATGCTTCTGAGTGGGAAAAGAAAGCTGATGATCTTGCAGACAGATTTATCAAGAACTTCGCTAAATACGAAGGAAATGATGCAGGAAAAGCATTAGTTTCAGCAGGTCCTCAGAAATAATCAATAATGCTCAAAATTTAAATTTTAAAGTGGGTATTAAAATATGTTAATATTTACATGTATGTGTTAATATTATGCAAATGATGCTCCATGGTTATATTTTATCAGATATAGCCATGGAGTTTTATTTTATGTTATAGAAAAATGTTCATAAAGTAGTGTGGCACCAGGAGCAAAACGCTTTTTTATGAAAAAATTATTCAACAATGCAAGTTTCACTTGTTTACATAAAAGATAATGCTATACTGTTGCTGTAACACGATATTATAAAAAGCATATATTTTAGTATATATGCTTTTTTTGTTGTTCAGTCAGATAGGTGTTTGTGAAACTAACTATATGTTATATCTGCACAATTTAATCAAGATTTATGATAGTTTCGCAAATACCTAGTTAAGTTAGAAATGGAAAGGGGCATATAGGATAATGAATGAATTTATAATATTAGCGATTCCTTTTTTGGGAACTTCGATTGGAGCGGCAATGGTATTTTTCTTAAAAAAACAGATAGCACCAAAATTTGAAAAGTTGTTGCTGGGATTTGCGGCAGGTGTGATGATAGCGGCATCCGTTTGGTCGCTTCTGATACCGTCAATAGAAATGGCAGAAAAACAACATATCATAGAATGGGTTCCGGCACTTGTAGGATTTATGGCTGGAATAGTTTTTTTACTTTTGCTTGATACACTTATACCACATCTTCATCTTGAGAGTGATAAGCCAGAGGGATTGTCACTTGGGGCGTCAAAAATGACAATGATGCTTCTTGCTGTCACGCTTCACAATATTCCGGAAGGAATGTCAGTCGGTGTAGCATTTGCGGGAGCGGCAATGGAGGGCAGCGGCATCACAAAGGCGGCGGCACTTGCACTTGCGGTAGGCATTGCGATACAGAACTTTCCGGAGGGAGCGATAATATCAATGCCATTATGCGGAGATGGAATAGGAAAAAAGAAAGCGTTTTTCTATGGTGTCATGTCAGGAGTTGTAGAACCGATAGGCGGTTTTATAACAATACTTATTGCAGGAAAAGTATCACCGGTACTTCCATATTTTCTTTCATTTGCGGCAGGAGCAATGCTATATGTGGTAGTAGAAGAACTGATACCGGAGGCACAAAACGGGGAACATAGTAATATAGGAACGATAGGGACGGCAGTAGGTTTTGCACTTATGATGGTGCTGGATGTTGCACTAGGATAGGGAAAAAAGTATGACATACTGATAGAGCAGATTAAGGCAGAGTAGAATAAGTATGGCAGAGAAACAAACTCAGAAGCAGGCTAATAAAATTTAAAACAGATACGATATATATTTAAAGAAGATTTTTAGTATAAGCAGGGAGGATAAAAATGCAAACTTTAAATATTCAGAGTGTTGCAAAATTAAAGAATGACTTGTTAAATGAGAAAAACACAATGGAAAAATCAGAAAACGGTCAAAATATTACTGCTGAGATATGGAAAAAAGCATTAAATGACATCTTAGACCCGACAAGTAAAATGTCAGAAGAAGACGAAAAAGAATATCACAACAAAATACTCAGAAAATTAAGACAGGGACGCAGGCTGACAACGGCAGAGAAAAATTATCTTCAGATACATGACCCTGAGATGTATAAGGTAGCACTTCGTGTGGAGATGTGCCGAAAAAGATTTACAGAACAGGCAAAGCATTGTAAGTCAAAAGAAGAATTTCAGACACTTGTAAGCAATAACATGAGTGTGTCTGATAAAGACCCGATGAAAGAATATATACAGGCGGCAATATCTTATGAAGCACAGAAAATAAGAAAAACACCACAGTATGCAGCATTGCCGGACACAAATAGAAAAGCGGAGGAAAAAAGAACAAAAGGAAAGAAAATAAAAAAAATTAAAATAGACGAAGACAAAGAAAAAGATAATGACAAAAAAACAGCACCACTGCCATCAGAAAACTATGGCAGTGACCTCAAAACATTGTCAGCAGTTTTAACAACTAAACCGGCATTTGATAACTTCAGTAATTGAGATATGAATTATATGTGTAGAAAGGATAATGTATGAAAATAAAACAATATGATAGAGTATTAATGAAAGATGGTTGTCAGGCTTCTATCGTAGAAATATTTGAAGAGGATAAATTTTTTCTTGCAGACATAGATAGAAACGGAGATACAGATACAGAGGAATTGAGCATTGATGAAATAAAAGCAGTAATATAAAACAAATAAAAACAGGAATAATTTTATTTGTAATAATACCATGTTGATAATAAACAATAGAAAAGCAAGTAATAGCTATAATATTTTAGTCATGATTAAAACTAAATATCATATTGCCAACAAACAGCAGAAAAGACAGTAAGATTTATTATCTGAGGGGTGTTAGAACATCGTCAGCACTTAGCGGGTGTATTTTACCCGCTTATGTACTGCTACGATGTTCTTCAAACGAAAGTGTCCCCGAAGAAAAAAACTTACTGTCTTTTCTGCGTCCGTTAGTCAATAAACATCCGTTAGCCAATAACCGTCCGTTAGTCACACTTAAATCAAGGAAATCTTAAGCCTCATGTTTCACCGACAATTTCTCAAATCTGCTGACTCCGTCACCTTTTTCATTGATCGCAAAGAGTCCGATAATAGTTCCTGTAAATCCTCCGGCAACTTCTGATGAGAGATAGCGTGTCTCCGCATCACTGATGAAAACATCATTTCCATTTTCATCTTTAAAGAAGAAATGATATTGCATTGCTTCTGATTTTATATGCAGAGTGACTTTATCCGCATTTATCTTATGATGTTTGCTTTCCTGCCATATACAGCCGATAGTCTGTCTGCTATACACAAATGTTCCTGACTCGTTTTTCTCAACAACTACTTCATAGTGATGTTTCTCATCCATATAAAATGATATGCCTGATTTTTCAGCACCCGGTATTACATCGCAGTTAATATCGAGGTCAAATTCAGTCTGTCTTATACCTGCAAAAGTCGGAGATGCAACATCATCAATAGTCACATCAGTTCCTTTGAGTTCAAGACCGTTTTTATCAAATTTATAATTTTCCATGTGTGGTATTCTTATATAGCACCAGTCGAGTTTTTCATCAAGATTTTCAAATGTTTTGTCATAAGAAAATTTCTGAGGGGTAAACTTGATATTGTCAGGAAGTTCAACTTCGATAGGTGTCGTACCGTTTACACCAATCTCAAACCAGCCGTCATCTCTCCACTTTACGGGAACAAGGCAGACCTCCCTGCCGAGATGGTGGTATGTCTGCCACATATGTATCTGCCTGAAAGCAAGATGTGCAAACCACCAGTTTCCGTCGTTGTCCTCAAGTATATCACCGTGACCTGCTGCCTGTATCTGATAACCGCCTAAGTTTCTGTTTGTGAGAACAGGGTTATTCGGATATGGCGTGTAAGGACCCCATATATTTTTACTGCGTGAATAATTTACCATGTGACCGTACTCTGTACCGCCCTCGGCTTCAAGCAGATAGTAATATTCACCGAATTTATATATATGTGGTGCTTCAAGAAATCTGCCGCCTGTTCCATGCCAGAGAAATTTGCTTTCTGAAAGTTTCTTTCCCGTCTCAATGTCAATCTGGCACATCTGGATACAACCTCTGCCGTCTGTGTCATTTCCGTTGCTTATAAAATAACATTTGTCATCCTCAAAATAAAGTGATGGGTCGATGCCGTCCTGGTCTACGATAACAGGTTCAGACCACTCTCTGTAAATATCATCGGTATATACATAAAAATTCTGGTGATAGCTGTCATTAGTCGTAACCATGTAAAATCTGCCGTTATTGTATCTGATTGTCGGGGCAAAGACACCGCCTGAACTGCGGACACTGTAAAGGTCTATCTGTGAAGCTCTTGTGAGACAGTGACCTATCTGTTTCCAGTTTACCATGTCAGTGCTTTCAAAAAGTGGAACACCGGGGAAAATGTGCATTGAACTGCAAACCATGTAGTATTTTCCGTTTGCGGCACAGATACTTGGATCAGGATAAAAACCTCTTACTACTGGATTTAAGTATTTCATAAAAACCTCATTTCTGCACACATTTTTTGTGCATAATGTGAAATATGTCATATTTCACATATAAGATTTGTGTCAAGTGTGCACAGACACAAATCTTGCTTGTGAGTAACAGTTCAGCCTTTTATTTATTACATTCATAAACCTGCCAGCAAGCTGTCAGTCGCTGCTTTGCAGCTTTTGTTTATTTACGTGAAAGCAAAGTGAGGATGGAACAAATAAATTTGTTCCATCTGAGCGTGCTCGCGAGGGCTTTGCCCTCATATAATAAATGAAAGGCTATTCTTCCATAAAAAGATAATCAATAATACAATGAACAAGCTCATTGTATTATTGATTATCTTTTTATGGCTGAACTGTTACGCTTGTGAAAAATCTTGTAAAAATTTTCTTTTTAAGATAAACTTACTATACAAATAAGATAGCAGTTAAAATATAGGTTTTCATCAATTATTATGACACAAAAATATACAAATCGGACATGAAATTTTAAAGCTGCGAAACTTATTGTAGTTTGTGTTACTTGCACAAGTTAATAACAGATTAAGATAGTTTCACAAGTGCTTTATATAGGAAGTAAGGAGGTGAAGTTAGTGTGGAGAATTTTAAGGTTTACGAATTAAGTGAGTTTACAAGTGACAGTGATTTTCCGTTTTTTATCCAGTATGGCAGGCACGAGGACAGTCTGTCAGTTCACAGTCATAGGGATTTTTCGGAGCTTACGATAGTTCTTTCGGGTGAGGCCTGCCATGTCGTTGAGGATGAGAAGATGACCGTTAAAAAGGGCGAGGTTTTTATCGTGCACGGCGATACGAAGCATGGTTATCTTGATACGCATAATTTCAGGATATGCAATATCATGTTCAGGGAGAAATATTTTAATCTGAGAAAATATGACATAAGCAGGATGAGTGGGTTTCAGGCGTTGTTTTATATTGAACCGGGGCTTGTGAAAAATCATCATTTCACCGGAAGAATGTCACTTGGAAAAGAAGAATTTGAGAAAATAAAGGCAGAGATTGCCGTTATGAACAATGAATATAAATTAAAAAAAGAGGGATATAAAACATTGCTGACTTCAAAATTTATGGAGTTATTGGTGACGCTTTCTAGGATTTACAGGTTAAACAGTGATGAAAATGAAAAGAAGATACTGCCGTTAAAGTTCGGCGAGGTCATAACATGGATTGAAAAAAAATTCAGACAGGATTTATCGGTGGAGGAACTTTCAAAAAAAGCAGGTTATTCGCAGAGACATTTTTTGAGGATTTTTAAAGAAACATATCATATGACACCGACGGAGTATATAAATGCGATAAGAATAGAATATGCGTGTTCAAGGCTGAGGGAGACAGAGGAAAGTGTGACGGACATAGCTTACGACTGTGGTTTTAGAAATATGAGTTATTTTTACAGGGTGTTTAAAGAGAAAATGAGTATGACGCCACAAAAATATCGTAAGTCAATATAGATGAAAAACATAAAAAACAGTACCTTTATGATTTTGTAAGCTTCGTAGCAGCGACTGACAGTTTGCTGGCAGGTTTATGAATGTAATAAATGAAAGGCTGAACTGTTACAGAAAAGGACATCGATTTTGCGGTCGTTCTTTACAAACCGCCTGCGTATGTGTAAAATAGATTATATATAAATTATATAAGTTAAATATCTGAGAAAAGATATAATGCATATTTTAAAACAGTTAGAAATGGAGAGATAAAATGGACAATCAGAAATTAGCAGATTTATTATTTCCGGAGGAGTTAAAGACACCGGAATATTACGAGGAAAAATTTCCATATAGAAAACTGCCAAAGGGTGCAGAAGTAACGAGAATGGCACCAAGTCCTACAGGATTTATTCATCTTGGCAACCTTTACAGTGCACTTGCCGATGAGCGTATCGCACACAGAAAAAAAGGAGTGTTTTATCTTCGTATAGAAGATACTGACGCAAAGAGAAAAGTAGAGGGAGCAGTCGAGACTATCATAAATGTACTCCGCTATTTTGATATTGAATTTGATGAGGGAGCAGGTTTTGAGGATTCAGCCGAGGGCAATGCTTACGGACCTTATTTCCAGAGACAGAGAGTTGAGATATATCACACTTATGTCAAGGAACTTGTAAAAAAAGGGCTTGCTTATCCTTGTTTCTGCACAGAGGACGAGCTTTCAAAAGTAAGAGAGCAGCAGGAAAAAGACAAGGTGCTTACAGGATATTACGGAAAATATGCAACCTGCCGCAATCTCTCATATGAAGAGATTGAAAAGAATATTAAAGATGGCAAGCCTTATGTCGTAAGACTCCGCTCACAGGGACAGCCTGACAAAGAGATTACATTTGTCGACAGCATAAAAGGAGAGATAAAACTTCCTGAGAATATACACGACATTGTTATATTAAAGCAGGACGGAGTTCCTACTTATCACTTTGCACATGCAGTTGATGACCATCTTATGCGAACTACCATGGTAATCAGAGGTGGTGAGTGGCTCGCATCAGTGCCTACACACTATGAGCTTTTCCATCTTCTTGGATTCAAGATGCCAAAGTACGGACATACGGCACATCTTATGAAATTTGATGAGGAGACAGGTGGAAAGAGAAAGCTTTCAAAGAGAAAAGACCCTGAACTTTCACTCGATTACTACAGAAAAGACGGTTACCATCCATATTGCATGAAAGTTTATCTTCTCACTCTTCTCAATTCAAACTTTGAGGAGTGGCATGACAAATTCCCTGACAAGGATATAAATGAGTTCCCATTCTCAGTTGACAATATGAGTAAATCAGGTGCTTTGTTTGATAAGGACAAGCTTCACAACATTTGCAAGAATGAACTTTCAAAGCTCTCAGAAGATGAAGTTTATGATTTCTTATATGACTGGGCTTGCGAGAATGAGCCTGAAAAGTGTAAGGTATGGTTTGCAAACAAGGAAAAAATGCTTGCAATATTGAGACTTTACATGGGTGTTGGCATGAAACGCAGAAGAAAAGACCTTGTTTATGCAAGACAGGTATTTGAAATGATAGCTTATTTCTTTGATCTTGAGCAGCAACAGGAGAAAGATGAGTTTAAGGCAGATAAGGCTACGGTTGATGAAGTGCTTAGGGAATATCAGGCAAGTTACAGCCACGATGATGACAATTCGCAATGGTTTAACAAACTTAAACAGATAGCAGATAAGCTTGGTTATGCATCTGATATGAAAGCATACAAGGCGGATCCTGAAAAATATAAAGGAAATGTCTCAGACATAGCGGAGATAGTGCGAATCGCTATTACAGGCCGTGCGAATACACCTGACCTTTGGTCTATTGTACACATTATGGGCGAGGAGCAGATGAACGAGAGGATAAACGCAGTTATCGCACAGTAAAAGTTATATATACCATAAGAAAGGATACCCGGAATAATTTATATATCCGGGTATCTTAGAACAAAAAGATAAAGGAAGGTGATGTTATGAGCCGGATTACGGATGAACTTTCAAAATACGGTTGTGATATGAATACGACTTTGGAGAGGTTTTTAGGTGATGAAGATTTTTATGAAAAGTGCCTCATAGAGATGTTAGATGATTCAAGCTTTAGGAAACTGGGCGAAGCTCTTGAGCAGAAAAATGTAAAAGCTGCTTTTGAAAGTGCACATGCTTTGAAGGGACTCGCTGCAAACATGGGACTTGATTCAATGCTTGACATAGTTGTTGAACTTGTTGAGCCCTTGAGAAATGGAATGATTGATGGACTTAGTCCGACTTACGAAAGACTTATTGCTGAAAAAAAGACTTATGATAATATAGTAAATGGATAGAAATTAAAGCTAAATCATCCGGTGTCAGAGAAAATAGGAGAAATTATGGAAACAAAGACCATTTTAATAGTCGATGATGCATTGACCAACAGAGTATTACTTAAACGGTATCTTGAAGACGATTACAATATAATTGAGGCTGAAAACGGACAGAGAGCTATTGATATAATCAATGAGCAGCAGTTAAATATATCCCTGATATTGTTAGATCTTATAATGCCTGAAAAATCCGGATTTGATGTACTTGAGTTTATGTCAGATTATGGCTTTATACCTGAAATACCGGTTATTATTGTAACAGTAGAAGCAAATTATGAAAATGAAATGAAAGCATTTGAGTATGGCGTGAGTGATTTTATTACAAAACCTTTTTATCCGCAGATAGTACAAAAAAGGGTGAAAAATGTTATCGATCTGTATGATACACAGAAAAATCTTAGGCGGCTTCTTGATGAGCAGACTATAGATACTATGGAACTTGTTGCAGAACTTGAACATATGAGTAATAATTTGAAGTAAAATATTTTATATTATATAAGGAAAGAAAGAGAAAGGTAGTGTATGGCTGGAAAGTTTTATGCAGTAAAAGAGGGTAGGAGTACCGGAGTATTTGCAAGCTGGGCTGAGTGTAAAAAACAGGTTGACGGATATTCTGGAGCAAAGTATAAAAGTTTTACAAGTATGCAGGATGCGACGGCATATTTGAATGATGGCATCGCAGGTGAAGATACATCTGAAGCTCTTGTGGCATATGTAGACGGAAGTTATAATTCTGTTACGAAAGAATTTTCGTATGGTGTGGTTATTTTAAATGAAGGAAAAGAAATCACATTTAACGAAAAAATGAATGATAAAGAGCTTGCAGCGATGAGAAATGTTGCAGGGGAGATAAAGGGTGCTGAGGCGGCTATGCGTTATGCCATTGAAAATGGTTTTGACAATATAGCTATTTATCATGACTATGAGGGGATTGCAAGATGGTGTCTCGGTGATTGGAAGACAAATAAAGAGGGGACAAAGGCTTATAAAGCATTTTATGACGGCATAAAAGATAAACTCCATGTCCGTTTTATAAAAGTAAAAGGTCATTCAAATGATAAATATAATGATATGGCAGATATGCTTGCAAAAGAAGCGTTAGGTTTGAATTAAAAAGGACATTAAGATAAATTGGAGGAATATTTTGGAAAATAATATTGTTTTGGCGATGCTTGCCCATGTTGATTCGGGCAAGACAACTCTTTCGGAGGCTATGTTATATCTTTCCGGAAGTATAAGAAAGCTCGGCAGGGTTGACCATAAGGATGCTTTTCTTGATACATATTCTATGGAAAAGGACAGAGGAATAACAATATTTTCTAAGCAGGCTATGTTTGGGTGGAAAGACCTTGACATAGCCTTGCTTGACACACCGGGACATGTGGATTTTTCGGCAGAGATGGAGAGAACTTTGCAAGTGCTTGATTATGCGGTGCTTGTTGTAAGCGGACCTGCCGGAGTACAGAGTCATACGGAGACTGTGTGGAGACTATTACAAAGATATGATGTCCCGGTTTTTATCTTTGTTAATAAGATGGATATTGGAGATTGCAATAAAGAAGATATAATGTCAGGTATCACGGAGAGATTTGGAAGTGAATGTGTGGATTTTTCGGCTGAAAAAAATGACACATTTTTTGAGAATATAGCGGTCTGTGACGAGGAAGTGCTTGAAAAATATATGGATGGCGGAAATATAGATGATGATGATATAAAAAAACTTATTTCCGAGAGAAAACTTTTTCCATGTTATTTTGGTTCAGCTCTGAAACTTGATGGTGTCGGGGAAATTCTTGACGGACTAGAAAGATACACATTAAAAAAAGAATATCCCAAAGAATTTGGAGCAAAAGTATATAAAGTTTCGAGGGATGACAAAAATAAAAGGCTAACTTATCTGAAAGTGACGGGTGGTGTGCTCAAGTCAAAAATGTATATTGAACAGCTTGATGAAAAAGCAGATCAGTTAAGGATATATTCAGGAAATAAATTCATGTCTGTTGATGAAGTTAGAGCCGGTCGGATATGTGCGGTGACTGGATTTGAAAAGACATATCCGGGTATGGGCATCGGAATAGAAACAAACTCAGATATGCCTGTATTAGAGCCCGTTATGACATACAAGGTCACACCGCAGGAAAATGACGATATACATAAACTTTATGATGATATGAAAACTCTTGAACAGGAAGAACCGGGACTTCATGTCGTGTGGAATGAAGAACTTCAGGAAATCCACACGGGAATAATGGGTGAGGTTCAGATAGATGTACTCAAAAATCTCATATGGGACAGATTTCATACAAGAGTTGAGTTTGGTGAGGGAAGCATAGTCTATAAGGAAACGATAGCAAGCACGGTTGAGGGCGTAGGCCACTTTGAACCGTTGAGACATTATGCGGAAGTTCACTTGAAACTTGAACCCGGAGAGCCTGACAGCGGCATAATGATTGAAACGCAGGCGAGCGAGGATAAGCTTGATAAGAACTGGCAGAGACTTATAATGACGCATATAGACGAGAGGGAACATCCGGGAGTTCTTACGGGTTCTTCTATAACTGATATTAAGATAACGCTTATGTCTGGGAGAGCACATGAAAAGCACACGGAGGGCGGTGACTTCAGACAGGCAACCTACAGGGCGATAAGACAAGGTCTTATGCAGGCGGAAAATGTACTTTTAGAGCCTTATTATTCATTCAGGCTTGAAGTTCCGGCAGACAGCGTAGGCAGAGCAATGACTGATCTTGACAGAATGGGTGCTAAATTTGAGGGACCGTTCCAAAAGGGTGAAAACTCTGAGTTTACGGGAATAGCTCCAGTTGCACAGATGAGCGGTTATATGATGCAGGTAAATTCATATACGGCGGGAAAAGGCAGACTCACTTGTACGCTTAAAGGCTACAGACCGTGCAAAGACCAGGATGCGATAGTGGCGGAAAAAATGTATGATCCTGATGCTGATATAAACAATCCGACTGGTTCGGTGTTCTGTGCACACGGTTCGGGATTTTATGTGCCGTGGTATGAAGTAAAAGATTATATGCATCTTGAAGCTGCCGTAGATATGGGAGAGGATGAGAATGACAGTGTTATATCTGATCAGGAGATATATAAGGCAGCAAAAATACGCAGCGGTGCATTTAAAGGGAGTACCGGAGGTTCTATAGAGGAGGATAAGGAGCTAGAGGCCATATTCGAGAGAACATTTGGAAAAAGTGCATCTGGAAAAGGTGGTGGAAATGACACTGAGGGCAGATTTGGCTATGAGAGAAAAAAATGGTCTAAAAAGCCGAAAGAGTCAGTTTATGATGCTGGAGGCGTGGAGTATTTAAAAAGACATGAAAAAAGCCAAAAATCAGGAAAACAGTATCTTCTCGTAGACGGTTATAATATCATCTTCTCGTGGAAAGAATTAAATGACCTGTCAAAAGAAAATCTTGAAGCGGCAAGAACAAAACTCATGGATATATTATGCAATTATCAGGGGTTTAAGGGGTGCGAACTTATACTTGTATTTGATGCTTACAAAGTAAAGGGAAATCCCGGAGAAGTATCAAAATACCACAATATAAATGTGGTCTATACAAAAGAGGCTGAGACGGCAGATATGTATATAGAAAAAGTAACGCATGAGATAGGGAAAAAACACAATGTAACAGTTGCAACATCGGATGGACTGGAGCAGATGATAGTAATAGGTTCGGGGGCATACAGGATGTCGGCGAGGGAATTTGAGCAGGAGATAAAAAAGACGGAGCGGGAGATAGGGGAGATGATTGATTAGATTGGCGGACGGACGCCGGGGAGGTGGATATTATACGACAAATAGACGGCTCTCGCCTCGGAGAACTGCGTAGCGGTACATAAATGTGCAAAAAACGCACCTTAAGTACCAACGCAGTTCTAACGCTATTTGCTGCATAATATCCACCCTCTCCGGCTGTTTGTTGGGATGATTTAGAATGATTATCATAATGTTTGTAATAAAAGTCTTATTATAAAAAATATTATCAAAAAAAGTGCTGGTTTATTAAAAGAACATAAACTATCACTTTTTTTATTGACATATGACAGGGTGTCATATATAATTGCGTTTGTTGAATATGACACCTTGTCATATTAGCAGATTAAATAAGTAGACTATATAGCTGTAGCGTGCCTGCGTTATTATCTGTTATATCTGCTCAATCAACACAGCTTACAACAGTTTCGCTTTGTAGCCTATTAAGAAAGGAAAGTTAAAGACCATGACAAAAATGTTTGTTAAGAAGCCGTATCTTACGCTGGTGGCTATTGCTATAGTTCTGACATTTGGTGGTGTCAGCCTCAGTAAGATGCAGACAAATCTTATGCCGGATATGGAGATGCCGTATCTTGCAGTTATCACTACGGAGATGGGTGCTTCACCTCAGAAGGTGCAGGACAATGTGACAAAGCCTGTCGAGGATGCACTTGGAACGATAAGTGGTGTTAATAAGGTGTCTAGTACATCAAGCAGTAACTATGGCATGACAATGCTTGAGTTCTCGGATGATACCGATATGGATGCCGCTCTTGTAAGGGTATCTAAGGCACTTAATTCGCTTGACCTTCCAGATGATTGCGGCACGCCGAACCTTATGGAGATAAGTGCCGATATGATGGCTACGATGGCGGTAAGTGTTGGTTATGACGGCAAGGATATTAAAGATGTTACAGCGTTTACCGACAAAGTTGTCATTCCGTATCTAAAGAGACAGAACGGTGTGGCAAGTATCACGGAGACAGGAAATATAAATGATACCATTGAGGTACGCTTAAACCAGAAAAAGATTGATAAAGTCAATGAGGATATTCTGATGCATACAAATAAAAAATTGAGGGATGCACAGAAGAAGATAGACAAAGCTAAAAAGAAATTAGATGAGGGAAATGCTAAGTTAAAAGAGCAGGAGGGAAATTTAAGCAGCAAGCAGGAGAACACGACGAGCAAACTCGCAAAAGCTTCTGTTGCAATGAATCAGGCTCAGGCAATGAAGGCATCTTATGAGTCATCACTCACAAGTCTTAAGGCAAATAAAACGGCTCTTATGGCTGAGAAAAAAGCTTATAATGATGCAAAAATCCCTGCCACATATAAATCTTTAAATGGAATGTTTAAGACATTTAACGAAAAACTAGGTGATGCAGCTAAGATGAGCAATATAACGATTCCTACAAGTGTCAAAGATGCTATAAACCATCCGGATGAGTTTAACAAATTTAAGAGCTGGCTCACAAAGATGGGTCAGGGAGATTCTGTAAAGAAACTCACTGTTGCATCAATGAAAAAGGTTTATGATATTGCTGAAGTAAGGATGCCTCAGATAAACACGGAACTTGCCAACTTAAAGACTGAGATTAAAGTTGCACAGGCAATGGTTGACAAGATTAATGAGAAGATGAAAGGCATGGATAAAAAACAGGAGCAGGCAGTTGCCGGAGGATATCAGGCATCAGCAGGCTTTGGTTCAGCACAGGCTCAGATGCAGGCGGCTAAAAAAGAGATAGCAAATGCAAAGAAGGAACTTAAAGATGCACAGAAGCAGCTTGACGAATCAAAAGATGCAGCACTTGAAAATGCAAATCTTGATTCGCTTCTTACACTTGATACATTGTCACAGCTTATCACGGCACAGAACTTTTCAATGCCTGCCGGATATATTGATGACAAAAATGATGACCAGTGGCTTATACAGATAGGTGAAAACTATGAGAATGCAAAACAGATTAAAAACATGGTGCTCACAAAAGTAAAAGGTGTTGGTTCAATAAGAATATCTGATGTTGCAAATGTTGTTACGGTTGACAATGTAGGTGACCAGTATGCAAAGATTAACGGCAAGGATTCGGTTATGCTTGCTATATACAAATCAAGTACGGCGAGTACAAGTGATGTGACAAATGCACTTACAGACTCATTTAAGGAACTTGAGGGAAAATATAAAGGACTTTCAATAACACCGTTAAGTAATCAGGGTGACTTTATAAAAACTATCATTTCCAGTGTTTTAAGCAGTATCGTTATGGGTGCGGTGCTTGCGATTATCGTGCTTGCGTTGTTCCTTAAGGATGTAAGACCAACTATAGTCGTGGCATTTAGTATTCCGTTCAGTGTACTTTTTGCACTTGTTATAATGTACTTCACCGGAATAAACATAAATGTAATGTCGCTTGCAGGTCTTTGTCTCGGAATAGGTATGCTTGTTGACAACTCGGTTGTAGTTATGGAGAATATCTATCGACTTAGAAACAAAGGTCTATCAGCACCGAGGGCAGCAGTACAGGGAACAAAACAGGTGCTCGGACCTATCATAGCATCGACCATAACGACTATATGTGTATTTCTGCCTATGGTATATACATCAGGAACTGTAAGCCAGATGCTCATACCGTTTTCATTCACAATATCATATTCACTTATCGCTTCACTTCTTGTTGCGATAACGGTAGTACCTACTATGGGCTCTATAATGCTTAAGAAAGTAAAGAATCCTAAGCACAAACTTTTTGATAAGATAAAAGATGCCTACGGAAAGTCGCTTGAATTTTTCCTTAAACATAAAGCAATACCGCTTATCATTGCAATAGGACTTCTGGTGGTATGCGTGTGGAAACTTTCAGGAATGGGACTTGTAATGATGGACAGCATGGAGAGTAACCAGATTTCCGTAAGTCTTGAAGTTGACAAGAAAACCAGCAAGAAGAGTGCATATAAGACTGCCGATAAGGTTATGGCAGCTATAATGAAAGTTGATGGAATTGACAAAGTCGGTGTTACGGACGGAAATGCAAGTGCTATGTCCGGTTCGCTTGGTGCGGCATCAGACAATTACACAAGTTTTACTTTCAATATAATAACAAAGAGTGATATTAAGACTACAAAGCAGTTTAAGAAGATAAGAAAGACTATTGAGAAAAACACAAAAGACATAAAGTGTAAGGAACTTACGGTTTCATCATCAGCACTCGGAGGTATGGGAAGTATGATGAGTCAGGGACTTGAAGTCAATATCTACGGTGACGATATGGATAAACTCGTTGAGTTGAGCAATGACTATAAGAAGATGTTAAACAGCATTGATGGATGCAGTAATGCAAAAAATGGTCTTGAGGACTCAGACAAAGAGATACATCTTACACTTGACAAAAACAAGGTTGCAAACGCAGGACTTACGGTTGCGGGAATATACCAGCAGCTTGCGGCACGCATCAATACAGACAAAACCTCAATAACATTAAATGTTGATGATACGGATGTTGACGTAAAACTTGTAAATAAGACAGATGAACTTACATACGAAAATCTTATGAAAGCCGAAGTTACCGCGACAACAAAAGACTCAAATGGTAATGATAAGAAAAAAACTTACAAGCTTTCAAAATTTGCAAAGAAAGACGAGGGAAAGGCTGCACAGACTCTTTCAAGAGAAAATCAGTCCCAGATGATAACTGTTTCGGCTGATGTAGACGAAAATGAGAATGCGGCACTTCTCTCAAGAGAACTTCAGAAAAAGATAGATAAGTATAAGATGCCGGATGGATATACTGCTGAGATAGGCGGTTCATCAACGCAGGTAAATGATATGATGGCACAGCTTGTCCAGGCACTTGCACTCGGACTTTTGCTCATATATCTTGTAATGGTGGCACAGTTTCAGAGTTTACTCTCACCATTTATCATTATCTTTACGATACCGCTTGCATTTACGGGTGGTATGTTAGGACTTCTCGCATTCGGACAGTCAATCTCGGCAATGTCTATGATGGGATTTATGATACTTATGGGAACAGTCGTAAACAATGGTATCGTGTTTGTTGATTATGCAAACAAACTCAGGATTGGCGGCGTTGAGAAGCGTGCGGCACTTGTAGGAACAGGTAAGACTCGTATGCGTCCTATTCTTATGACGGCACTTACGACAATTCTGTCAATGAGTGTTATGGTATTCTCACAGGATGCAGGAAATGCAATGCAGCAGGGTATGGCTATAGTCGTATGCTTCGGCCTTATCTATTCAACATTTATGACACTTTACATAGTGCCTATAATGTATGATATTCTATATCGTAAACAGCCAAAGGATATAGATACCGGAAGTGATGATATGGATGATATACCTGATGAAGCACAGGATTATCTGACAGATGGAGAGTAAAAATGCCAAAGGAAACATTTTACAGGCTGCCTGATGAAAAAAGAGAAAGGATAATGGCTGCTGCCGAGCGTGAGTTTCTTGAAAATTCATTCGAGGCGGCATCCATAAACCGTATAATAAAAGAGGCGGCGATACCAAGAGGAAGTTTTTATCAGTATTTTGAGGATAAAAAAGACATATTTCTATATATTGTTGATACGCATAAAAATGAAGCATTTGATTTTGTTGAAAATTTCATAAAAGACTGCAACGGTGATATATTTGCATTTATGAGAAAGGCAACGGACTGTATAATCACGGCGGGATTTAGCGAAAAAATGAATGGAATGAAAAGAATGTTTTCACAGCCGTGGGTGTTTGACATGATAGTGAGTGAAAGGATGAAAGGAAAGTTAGAAGAAGCAAAAACGCCCAAAGGAATAATGTTTAAGTATATAGATAAAAACAGTCTGAATGTGGAAAGTGATGATGAGATACTCTCACTTATAAACATATTTGCATCGATAAGTCTCGGACTTTTTTTCAAGATTTTCATTATGGGAAAAAACGGAATCGAGTGTGATAGTGAAAAGGTAAGGGAAACAGTATATGGAGAGATAGATACATTAGAAAAGAAATATAAAAAGCATTAAAAAGGGTAAGTTTTATGGATATTGACAGAAATATTCATATAACTTATTTTTGGCTTTGACAAAACGCATATTATGTACTAGGATAAGTCTATCATATGTTATGAGCAAATTGCAGAACGGATTGCGGATATTCGACTGAAAAGTTTATCTTAAAAAAGGAGTTAAGAAGATAATGAAATTTAAGAAACCGGTAAAATCAGGACTCAGCATCATAATCGTAGGATGTGGAAAGGTTGGAAATGCACTTGTAAGACAACTTAGCAAAGAGGGACATGATATTACCATTATAGACAGAAGCCGTGAAAAGGTCATGGAGATAGCAAATCAGTACGATATTATGGGACTTGCGGGAAATGGAGCAAGTTACAGTGTACAGATGGAGGCAGGAATTGAAGCGGCTGATATGCTCATTGCAGTCACGGATTCTGATGAGCTTAACCTTTTGTGCTGCACAGTCGCAAAACATGTAAGCCAGTGTGATACGGTAGCAAGGGTAAGAACACCTGATTATAGTACGGAGGCAAGCTATTTAAGGGAAAAGTTAGGACTTACGATGATAATAAATCCGGAGCTTGAAGCCGCCATAGAAGCGACAAGGATTCTTTGTCTGCCGACAGCACTTGAGGTAAACTCATTTGCACACGGACAGGCTGAACTTATCAAATTGAAAATAACAGAGGGAAGTATGCTCGATGGCATTTCAATACAGGAGTTTGGAAAAAGAGGTATTGCAAATGTACTTATCTGTATGATAGAAAGAGCCGGTGAAGTTTATATCCCATGGGGAGATTTTGTGATGCAGAAAGGTGATATTTTGTCATTTGTGGCTCACAGAAAGACCGTAAAGAGTTTTATGCAGAAATTCGGATTAAAAACTAAACAGGTTAAAAATACGATGATAGTAGGCGGTGGAAAGGCTGCATATTATCTTGCAAACCAGCTTCTTGGTATGGGAATCTCAGTGCAGATAATTGAGCAAAACAAGGCAAGATGCGAGGAACTAAGTATCCTTCTGCCAAAAGCGGTCATAATAAACGCTGACGGTTCAGACGAGGAAGTGCTCTTTGAGGAGGGTATAGAAAATGTTGAATCATTTATACCTCTTACCGGAATAGATGAAGAGAACATAATGCTCACGCTTCATGCAAAGCAGGTTTCAAATGCAAAAGTTATCACTAAGATAACGAGAACAAATTTTAAAAGTGTTATAAACAATCTTGACCTCGGAAGCATAATGTATCCGCAATATATTACATCAGAGGCGATAATAGCTTATGTAAGGGCGAAAAATGCTTCAAAGAGCAATCATATCCAGACACTTTACCAGCTTTGTGATTCAAGAGTAGAAGCTATAGAATTTTCAGTGGAAGAAGCCTCAGCGGTGACAAATAAAGCAATTATGGATCTAAATATAAAAAAAGGAGTGCTTATTTCATTTATAAACAGAAACGGCAGGATAATCATACCGACAGGGCAAGACTTTATACAGGTAAATGACACCGTTATGATAATCACAACGCAGACCGGATTTAATACTATTCTTGATATTTTAGAGTGATTTTTGGTGTATGTTAAGTTTTTTCAGATTTTGAAAAGTATAAATATTTATAAGAATTAAGATTTTTTAATTCGGGGAGATTAAAAAATGAACAGGTCGATTATAAGATATATTTTAGGCAGTGTTTTAAAGGTGGAAGCAGCATTTATGCTGCTTCCGTGCATTGTTGCACTTTGTTACATGGAAAAAGAAGGGTTTGTCTATCTAGGTGTTGGCATTGTCACTTTTTTACTCGGTATGCTTATGACTCACAAAAAGGCAAACAGTTCTGTATTTTATCTTAAAGAGGGCTGCGTGGCTACGGCACTGAGCTGGATATTTATGAGTTTTTTTGGATGCATTCCGTTTATATTGACAGGCGAGATACCATCTCTTATAGATGCACTTTTTGAGACGGTATCAGGTTTTACGACAACGGGAGCAAGCATATTAAGTGATGTTGAGGTACTTTCTCATTGCACGCTTATGTGGCGAAGTTTTACACACTGGCTCGGTGGAATGGGTGTACTTGTATTTCTGCTTGCAATAATACCACTTGGAGGCGGCTCAAGAATAAATCTTATGAGAGCTGAAAGTCCGGGTCCATCTGTTGGCAAACTCGTGCCTAAAGTAAAACATACCGCACAGATATTGTATATAATCTATATTACACTTACGGTTGTTCAGATAATATTCTTATGTATAGGAAAGATGCCTTTATTTGACTCACTTGCGACGGCATTTGGAACAGCAGGAACAGGTGGATTTGGTATCAAAAATGACAGTGCAGCAAGTTATTCGACATATATACAGTGGGTGCTTACAATATTTATGATATTATTTGGCGTAAATTTCAATGCATATTATTATATTTTATATAAACAGTTTAAAAAAGCATTTAAGATGGAGGAAGTAAGATATTATTTCCTTATCATAATAGCGGCAGTAGGAATTATATTCTGTCATATAATAGATACAACAAAGTCCTTTTTTGAGGCACTTACGCAGGCATCATTTCAGGTTGCATCAATTATCACAACAACAGGATTTTCAAGTGTTGATTTCAACAAGTGGTCGCAGACTTGTAAAACTGTTCTCGTATTTCTGATGTTTTGTGGTGCATGTGCCGGAAGTACAGGCGGCGGAATTAAAGTATCCAGATTTATAATACTCATAAAAACAATTATAAAGGACTTAGAGTCATATATACATCCAAAATGTATAAGAAAAATTCAGATTGACAAAAAACCGGTAGAGCACGAGGTCGTTCGCTCAGTAAATGTATTTTTTATAACATTTTTTATATTATTTGCAGCATCGGTATTTGTATTGTCATTTGAAGATAAAGACCTTATAACAAACTTTACGGCGGTAGCGGCAACAATGAATAATATAGGTCCGGGTCTTGCCCTTGTGGGACCGACTTGCAATTTCGGTCATTTTAATGTATTGTCAAAGCTGGTACTTATATTTGATATGCTTGCAGGAAGACTTGAATTATTCCCGCTCCTTATACTTTTCCATCCTGCCATATGGAAGGAAATGTTTAAGATAAAGCATCATGCAAAATGCGTGAGGGACTAACTAAAAAAGAATTTACGGAGGCAGTTATGAAAAAAAAGGATAAAAAAATAACAGCATTGTTTATGACATTTTGTATTATATTAGGTCTTTTGTCCCAGTATGCACCTGATTGGAGTGTAAAAGCGGCAGAAAGCACCGGAAGCTATAAAATAATGGCGACATCAGGTTCAAGCGTGTCATCTGGGGAGACAGTTACAGCTACGCCATCAGCAACATTTACACCAGATCCGACAGCAACAGTTATTTCAACGGAAGAACCAGCTGATTCTGACAAAACGACTGTGCCGTCAACTTCACCGTCTGTTACATATATACCTGCTACAACAAATCCGGTGCCGACAAATCCGGCTTCGACGCTTACACCGAGGACAACACCGGGAGCAGATGCGACGGCGACAAATGCACCAACCACAAAGCCTACGGTTGTAACTACTAAAAAAAGCATAACTGTTGTTGATAAAAAAATTGTTGCACCGGGAAAAGTTAAGATAACAAAGGCAAAAAATGTATCAAAAAAGAAGATAAAGCTTACATGGAAAAAACAGAGTAAAGCACTTGTCTATCAGGTTAAATATTCTATTTATAAAAGCTTTAGAAAACCAAAGACAAAAGCAACAATGAAATGTTCTTACACTTTGTCAGGGCTAAAAAAGAAAAAAACTTATTATATAAAAGTAAGAGGTTATACGCTGAAAAAAGGAAAGCGTTTGTATGGTAAGTGGTCAACGGTTAAGAAGGTTAAAGTAAAAAAGTAAATTTAAAGAGAGGAACAAAAGTTTTAACATTATGAAAGAAATCAGAAAACCTAAATTTATGCAGGCGGCAGCAGTAAAAAGAGGGCATGGAATATTTGCAGAAATCTGTATTGCGATAGCACTATTTATTGTCGGCTCTATGGCAGGCGGTATTATTCAGGTACCTGCAATGATGGCAAATATGCTTGGAAATAATGAGTATATAGATATGATAACATCAGGTCAGCCTGATATAAACAAGATGATGCAGCTTATATCAAATATGCCTGAGTGGATGACTATAGTAACACTTATCTCAGAATTGTTGATAATAGTCGTAGTATGTCTGTATTGCAGGTTTGTTGAAAAGAGAAAATTAAATACACTCGGTTTTAAGAAAAAAGGTGCAATTTTAAGCTATGTTAAAGGAATGATTTTATCACTTGTCGCATTTTCGGTGGCATACCTTATCTGTATCCTCACAAGAAGCATTACTTTTGATGGCATAGCACAAAATATCCCGGTAATTTATATCATAGGATATTTTATAGGTTATATGATTCAGGGAATGGCAGAGGAAGTTCTTTGCAGAGGCTATTTATTCGTGTCATTGACAAGGAGATACCATGTGATAAACGCTGCTATATTTAGTGCATTTTTCTTTGCAATGCTTCACGGCATGAACAGTGGTGTTGACGGTCTTGCAATGTTTAATCTTTTCTTATATGGATTGTTTGCGGCACTATTATTTGTAGATTGTGAAAACATATGGATAGTTGGAGCATTCCACAGTGTATGGAATTTTGTTCAGGGCAATCTTTACGGAATAAGCGTCAGCGGAAATAAGATTACAAGTTCTATCTTTACATCGACATCAGCAGAGGGCGGTGCATCTGTTATAAACGGTGGAAGTTTTGGAATGGAGGGCGGTTTTGCGATAACGATAGTGCTTATCATTGCAATATTTATCGTGGGCAAACACCTTGACAGCAAAGGAAAACTTATAGAAAAGAGCGAGCAGCCGAGCCAGAATGAGATTGAATTTGAAGAACTTAGAAAAGAGATGGAGAGACAGATGGGAATGTCCGATGACGATATATTTGGAAATCCAAACGGATATGATAAAAACAGTGATGTAAAAGATATATTCAGCGGTAACGCAGATGGAGAAAACAGTGGCGGCAACGGTGACGGGGCATTTACAGGGACGGGGGATTCTTATCAGAAAGCATCCGGTACGCAGAATGTAAATATTGCCAATGGCGACATAAATAATAACAATGTGGCAGGGCAGGAAAGTAACAATGCGGATGTAAATAAAAACGCACAGAAAGAACCTGAAAAAACAGGCTTTGACAGTAATTATTTTGGGTCATAAGGTATTTTGTTTTAAGAAATATAAGTTAGGAAATATAAGAAGTGCGTGAAAATATGCTGATTAGTGATTTTAGTTGGGGGCAAAATAACTTTCCTCCCAATATTGTTCTATAGAGGTAAAAAAAGATAGATGTAAAATTATGAAAAGAGGTATATTATGCATCCAAATGACAATAGTGCTACGATTTATTTGCAGGCAGATGATTTAATAAGATTAATAAAAGAGCATGGAAACGAAGTGGAATTGACTGAACTGTAAGTTCAGATGAGAACTAAAAGTTGAATGTTTTTTGAATAAAAGAGAAAAATATTGAAGAAAGTCACAAAAACAGCAAATATAACTTTGAAGAAAGTCACAAAAACAGCGAATATAACTTTGAAGAAAGCCACAAAAACAGCAAATATAATTTTGAAGAAAGTCACAAATATGATAAAGATAATCTTGAAGAAAGTCACAAATATGATGTATAATATCTTGAAGAAAAGTATATAACATATAATATGATGTAAGTGTCAAAAGTCCAAAATACGATTGTGCACATGCAAACAAATATTTTAGATTTATTGACACACCTATATTATGGAGGCAGATATGTATTTTAAAAGAAAAGCATATAATAAACTATTAGACTGGAAGAAACTTTATTCAGATAAATATGCGGTATTATTGGAGGGGGCAAGGCGAGTCGGCAAATCGACGATTTCTGAAAGTTTTGCAAAAAATGAATATAAATCATATATATTGATAGATTTTTCAAAGGTGACAGATAATATATTAGACTGTTTTGAGGATATAGGAAATTTAAATATATTTTTTTTGAGACTGCAGGCTGAAACAGGAATAACATTGTATGAACATGATTCTCTTATTATTTTTGATGAAGTACAGCTTTTTCCAAAGGCAAGGCAGGCGATAAAACATCTTGTGTCTGATGGCAGATACAGTTATTTGGAAACAGGTTCTTTGATTTCAATCAGGAAAAATGTAAAAGATATTTTAATCCCATCTGAGGAAATGAAGATACAGGTTTATCCTATGGATTATGAAGAATTTTGTAATGCTGCGGGTAGCAGTTATGAACTTTTGCAACAGATTTTTGATTGTGGTACGGCTATCGGACAGGCAACTAACCGTAAATTAATGAGAGATTTGAGGATATATATGGCAGTGGGGGGGATGCCGCAGGCGGTAGAAGCATATATAAATGGGAAAAACTTTTCAGAAATTGATATGGTTAAAAGACAGATAATTTCTCTTTATGAGGAAGATTTTAAAAAAATTGATTCATCAGGGAGAATATCGGCACTGTACCATTCCATTCCGGCACAGCTTTCAAAAGATGTAAGAAAATATCGGATTACAACAGCAATCGGAAAGAAAAATAATATAAAAATGGAAGAATTATTGTACGAATTGATAGATTCAAAAACAGTTTTACCGTGTTATAACTCAACAGACCCAAGAGTAAGTCTGACGGATACAAAAGATTTTGACAGTTACAAATTATATCTTTCTGATACCGGATTGTTTGTCACTTTGATGTTTATTGACCGCCCGGTAACGGAAAATGATATATATGCAAAAATGCTTTCAGATAAATTACCTGCAAATCTAGGGTATCTCTATGAGAATCTTATCGCTCAGATGATTGCTGCATCGGGAAGGGAATTGTATTATCATACTTGGGAAAAAAATGGCAGTACACATTATTATGAGGTGGACTTTCTGACTTCTGAGGGAAGTAAATTAAATGCATTTGAAATTAAGTCATCCGGTGCAGGAAAACATGAGTCGATAAAGGAGTTTTGTAGGAAATTTTCTCAAAATGTTAATAAGGCATATTTAATATCGCAGAAAGATGTGGGTATGGAAGATAATTTAATGTTTAAACCATTTTATTTAATGCCTTTTTTGATAAAATAAAATATTTTTTGAAGAAAATGGAGTTGTTAAGAAAATGGCACATAAGGCATTTTTGGCAGTTGCGTAAATTGGTGCTGAACAAGAGCAGGGAAGAAAATATTTTTCCTATATCTGCAAATAAATTTAAACAATAATACAATTCTTAAAATTATTAAACAAAAATCACCCCTGCCGCTCAATCATGAGAAGCAGGGGTGTTAAAATGCCATTGATACTTGTATTCATTTGTCTTTTATTTTACTGTTACTTTGCACACGATTTTCTTTTTACCTGAAATTACCGTAATGTTGACTTTTCCTTTTCTTTTGGCTTTGATTTTTCCGGTTTTGCTGACAGTGACAATCTTTTTATTTGAAGTTTTGTAAATAATCTTATCCCGACTGTTTATCGGTGTTAGAGTAACTTTCAATCTAAAAGTTTTACCCTTTTTCAAAGTCAGTTTAGTGCGGTTTAGTTTTATCTTTTTCGTGGTCTTTGTCTTTTGGCTTGTCTGTGTATTTGTGTTTTGATTTGAATTTTTATCTGAAGTATTTGTATTCTGTTTATCAGAAGTTGTCTTAGCTATTCTAACAGACTCTACTTTTCCACAAACAGTGCAAGTTCTGGATTTCAGTCCGTCTTTTGTGGCTGTTGGTTTTTTTACAACCTTGTATTCTCCATAACTGTGTCCTGTTGCCTTGACTGTTTCAGTTTTAGTATTGCCACATATGGTGCAGGTATATGTCTTTGTACCTCTCTTTGTGCAGGTAGGTTTTGTTGTAATCTTTCCATCGTCATAGCTATGAGTTTCAGTTTTAGCAATCGATTTACCGGAAGAAATTTTCTTTCCACAATCGGTACAATAAGTATCACCGGTATAACCTTTTTCCTTACAGGTAGCATCCTTTTTGTTACGGATTTCAGTATGCTGATGTCCTGTTGCCTTGACTGTTTCGGTTTTAGTATTGCCACAGACAGTGCAGGTAAAAGTTTTTGTGCCTTTCTTTGTGCAGGTCGGTGCTGTTGTGATTTTTCCATCATCATAGCTGTGATTGTTTGTTTTGGCAGTCGTCTGACCTGATGAAATTTTCTTACCGCAATCGGTACAATAAGTATCACCGGTATAACCCTCATCTTTACAGGTAGCGTCCTTTTTATTACGGATTTCAGTATGCAGATGTTTTGTTGTTTTTTTGACTGTTTCAGTTTTAGTATTGCCACAGATAGTGCAGGTAAAAGTTTTTACACCCGTATCTTTACAGGTCGGGCTTGTTGTAATCTCACCTGTATTCCAGTTGTGATTGTCTGTTTTGACAATCGTCTTACCTGATGAGATTTTCTTACCGCAATCGGTGCAATAAGTATCACCGGTATAGCCTTCATCCTTACAGGTAGCGTCCTTTTTATCACGGATTTCGCTGTGAAGATGCTTGTCTGCTGCCTTGCTTATCGTTTCGGTTTTAGTATCGCCACAGATGGTACAGGTAAAAGTTTTTACGCCTTCTTTTATACAGGTCGGTTCTGTTGTGATTTCACCATCATTCCAATGATTATCACATTCATGTACAGTTATTGTTGGCATATCTGTTATTGTCAATCCGTACAACGATGCCGTTAATGTTGTGTTACCCTCTTTGACACCTGAAATTTTCCCATCACTATAAGTGGCAATCGAAGAATCAGTGACAGAAATGTCCGGTATATCTGCCACAAATGCCTTACCTCCCAGATAATTAATCATAGTTTTTATATTTGGTGTTATTGTTTCTCCGGTTTTAAGAATATATGAATCTTTATCAAAACATAGTTCAATATTTTTAATCTTGCTCTTAATTAATGAAATAGCCGTAATCTGCTCGTTGTCAATTGCTGATGTTTTAGTTGTATTGACAGAAGGTCTGTATGCAAATTCTTCCACCCAGTAGTCACAGCCATCGTATTTTACATGGCCAATTCCAACGCAGTTAAACTTAGGATTTAACATATTTCTGCGGTGTCCTTGTCCGTTATATTTTTCACCATCTTCACGCCATGCTGTATTTACTGCTTGTGCTGAGTGATAGCCTATTGCAATATTCTCTCCTACAGATTGCCAATCAGTGATATTTTCTTCTTTATAAATGCTAGAAGAGTCTTCACCATTTGGTCTGGTATGATCATACCGTATTACAAGTTCCGCTGCACGCTTCATTGCAAGTTTCTCCAAATCATAATCATAAGTA
This sequence comes from Clostridium sp. AM27-31LB, assembly GCF_003480745.1. NCBI lineage: Bacteria > Bacillati > Bacillota > Clostridia > Eubacteriales > Clostridiaceae > Clostridium > Clostridium sp. AM27-31LB. The sequence continues at coordinate 497,687 of NZ_QUJS01000001.1, forward strand.
AGAGCATCTCCAAAATATGCGTCTTTTTTTGTATTGGTTTCATTCCAGCACCAGGCATCATAATCACTCGTTCTCATCTCATTTATCATGTCAAGGATTGTCCTGGCTTCCGTCTGGCCATATTGTACTGAGATGTTGACCGGGATGATTTCTTCTGCTGCATTTGATTTATTTGAAATTGTCACAAAAAAGCTTATGCACAAGAAAAATAAAAGTAACTTTGATAGATGTTTTTTCATAGATTTCACCTGTCCTTTCTATAACTATTTATGGTGGCAGCACTTAAAATGATAAATGTCAAAAAATGTATTATTTAAATGAATTATACAAAAAGTGTGTTGTGAAATCAATAGATGTGTAAATATAAATTTACGCATCCCTGATGGTATTTCTTACCCCAGAATCTCCCTCATCCTCACACTATAATCATGCCTGTTTTGCACCGTTTCAAGACCATGTCTTGCAATAGCTGTCCGTTTATCTTCATGTTTCAGATAATAGTCCGTTTTTTCGAGAAGGTCATCTATGCCGTCGTAAACTTCAAGGTCTTTTCCAATCGTGAAACAGTCTTTTAAATCCTCTCTCCAGTCAGTAATGAGAAAGCCACCCGCTCCGAGTATATCAAATACTCTTAAAGGTATTCCGGTCTCGATATTTGGTGCTGTCATATTTATGTTTATCTTAGAGTGCGCAAAAACAAGTGGTGCTTCTAAAAAATAATCTGCGGCTTTATGTGTTATGAGCATGGGAAACAGGGCAGAAGAGTCACTTGTCGTGAAAAGATGGACATTCTTAGGATATTTCATGGCAAGTCTGTTAAGTGTCATTGTACGCATTTTAGCGGCTGTTTTGTGTGAGAGTACACTTGTTGCAAAGTGAAATTTTAAATCCGCATTTGACTGTGTACTCCTTTTTATATCTGTATATTCGGACAGCATATCAATGATTTCAGGTGTGAGCATATTTTTTAAGAGATTACCTCCGCTCACATTTAACTGTGCTTCGATAGCGGCATCCATATAGCCGCAGAGGTAGTCGGGGAGTGTGTGCTCCATTTCGTCATAGCGGTTTTTGTCATAAAGATTTCCCACAAATGAAATATCGTACTTATATTTTGAAAATAAATTGTTTTTATAGCTTTTTGTGTATTCAGATTTTGCAGTTGTATAATTTTCTGTTTGTTTTAAATTTATATTTTTTATAGAAATATTTTTGTATGCAGTCTGCTCAGGCAAGTTTGACTTTATAAAGTCATTGTCTGTTAAATCTGATAAATTATGACTGTTTTCAATAAGTGCCTGTACACGTTTTGTATTAGTACATAGTGGCAGGTAATGAACGGTATCTGTTCCATTATTGTTAAAATGTTTTGCTTCACTACTGTCAAATGTATATATACAGTTGGTTTGGTAATTTACTGACGGATGCTGCATATTTAAAAGAGGAGAGTCGACATTGTAACATATATAACGGATGTTTTGTCTGTGGCAGACCTCGGCTATATATGAAAAATAATTTACTGAAAAAACAGCATCGTATTTTGTTAGTTTCTCTGATGTTTTTTCAGAGAGTGGTAAAGGTGATAAATTATTTTTGGGTGAATTGACAGCAGGGAAATTATTTTGAAAATTGCTATTTATGCCAGAAATTTTAGCTTCAAGTGTTTTGGAAAAAAAAGCAATATCTTCATCTCTCATTTTTATAGCAGAAAAATCAAGGACATCACAAAGATGTCCCTCATTTTTCAAAGTATCCAGTATATCGGGATATACGAAAATATCCCATCTGCATATAAGTATATTCATTTTAAAACCTCCACTCCGCAGATGTAAGCATCTGCAGATATAGATTTTTACTGTTGTAAATAACAAGCAAGCCTATAATTTCCAGGCTGTTTCTTCATTGCTTTCTGTCTACAGGTTTTCTATTTGCAGATTTTTTCCAGCTGTTGAGAGCATAAGTTTAATTCTGTTAAGCTGGTTTACCTCACTTGCCCCCGGATCGTAGTCTACTGCCACAATGTTTGAATCAGGGTACTGGTGACGGAGTTCTTTTATTACACCTTTACCCACGACATGGTTAGGCAGACAGCCAAACGGCTGTGTGCAGACGATGTTTGGAACACCTGATTTTATAAGTTCTATCATCTCACCCGTAAGGAACCATCCCTCACCTGTCTGATTACCACATGATACGATAGGTGAAGCGTATTCTGCAAGTTTCTGAATCGGAACGGTAGGGTGGAAGCGTTTGCTTGCGGCAAGTGCGTCATTTGCACATTTACGGTATCTCTCGATAAACCATATAAGGAAATTGTTTATCTTTGCACTTGATTTTTTCTTGCCGAGGTATTCAGCCTTAAAGTTTGCGTTGTATAAGCTATACATAAAGAAGTCAATAAGATCCGGGCATACGGCTTCTGCACCTTCTTCTTCGAGAAGCTCAACTATAAAGTTGTTTGCAAGCGGCATGAATTTAACAAGTATCTCACCTACAATACCTACTTTTGGCTTCTTTATGTCAACAAGTTCAAGTTCATCAAATTCCTTAACGATATTCTGGATGTTTTTCTTAAATTGCTTCTTATTTGCCTTTTTAACTGACTCGATAGCAATCTTTTTCCATTTTTCATGGAGTGCATTTGCAGAGCCTTTTACTTTTTCGTAAGGTCTTGTCTTGTAGAGCACACGCATGAACACATCACCGTATATAAGTGCCTGGAGTGCCTTGTTTGCCATTTCGAGATTTACCTTTAAGCCTGGATTTTTCTCAATTCCGGCACTCATTGAGATGACAGGGATATAACCCATTCCAGCTTTTTCGAGTGCACGTCTGATAAATCCTATATAGTTTGTTGCACGGCAGCCGCCACCTGTCTGCGTGATGATAAGGGCAACTTTGTGGAGGTCGTATTTTCCTGACAAAAGTGCCTGCATAAACTGTCCTACAACGATAAGTGACGGATAGCACGCATCATTGTTTACATATTTAAGACCGTAATCTATACATTTGCTGTCTGCCTTTAATACCTCTACCTTGTAACCGCAGGAAGCAAGTGCAGATTCGAGTATCTCAAAGTGGATAGGAGACATATCAGGTACGAGTATCGTGTAGTCTTTTCTCATCTGTTCCGTGAATATAACTCTGTGGTGTGCAGTGTCAACACGCTTAGCCTCGATTTTTTTGCGTTCCCTGTCTTTTACGGCGGCGAGGAGTGAACGGATACGGATTCTTGCCGCACCTAAGTTGTTTACTTCATCTATCTTTAATACAGTGTATATCTTATTTTGTTTTGTGAGAATGTCGTTCACCTGGTCTGTTGTAACGGCATCAAGACCGCAGCCAAATGAGTTTAACTGTATAAGGTCAAGATTGTCATTTTTGGCAACAAATGAAGCTGCCTTATACAGTCTTGAATGATACATCCACTGATCCATTACGATAGTAGGACGGTCAACATCGGAAAGTTCTGAAATGCTGTCCTCTGTGAGAACTGCAACACCGTATGATGTGATAAGGTCAGGAATACCATGGTTTATCTCAGGGTCGCTGTGGTATGGGCGGCCTGCGAGCACGATGCCGTGTCTGCCTGTTTCTTTGAGATATTGAAGTACCTCTTTTCCCTTTTTGGTCATATCTTCACGAACAGCCTGCATTTCAAGCCAGCCCTCGTGTGCTGCTGCTTTTATCTCAGCGGCAGGGATACCGTTTTCTTTACGGAAGAAATCCACAAGACGCTTTGTAAGTATTTCCTCACTCTCAAGAGAGATAAACGGATTCTGGTATTTTATCTTATCATCACGCAATTCTTCAATATTGTTTTTTATATTTTCACCGTAGGATGTGACGATAGGGCAGTTGTAGTGGTTTCCTGCGTCAGGCACTTCGACACGCTCATAAGGAATACAAGGGTAGAATATGTATTCAAGTCCCTGTCTTATAAGCCATGTAACATGACCGTGTGCGAGTTTTGCAGGATAACATTCCGACTCACTTGGAATCGATTCGATACCGAGTTCATAAATCTTTCTGCTTGATACAGGAGAAAGTTTTACACTGTAACCGAGTTTTGTGAAGAATGTGAACCAGAATGGATAATTTTCGTACATATTTAATACGCGTGGGATTCCGACAACTCCTCTGGGGGCATCAGCCTTTTTAAGTGGTTTGTAATGTCTGAATACACGCTCATTTTTATATTCAAAAAGATTTGGAATCTGTTCTTTGTTCTTTTCAAGTCCGAGTCCTTTCTCACAGCGGTTTCCTGAAATAAACTTGCGGTCACCCGTAAATTCATTTACCGTGAGCAGACAATGGTTTATACATCCCTGACATCTCGTCATTGATGTTTTAAAACGAAGCTCATTTATTTCCTTAAATGAAAGCATTGTGCTTTTCTGTCCCGTATATCTGTCTTTTGCAATAAGTGCAGCACCGAAAGCACCCATGATACCTGCTATGTCAGGTCTTATCGCTTCACAGCCTGATATACGCTCAAAACTTCTGAGTACAGCATCATTGTAGAAAGTACCGCCCTGAACGACTACCTGCTTTCCGAGGTCTTTAGGGTCTGTAAGTTTGATAACTTTAAGCAGTGCATTTTTGATAACAGAGTATGCAAGTCCGGCTGAAATGTCGGCAACACTTGCTCCCTCTTTCTGCGCCTGCTTGACTTTTGAGTTCATAAATACCGTGCATCTTGAACCGAGGTCGATAGGATTTTCGGCAAATAAAGCTATCTTTGCAAAGTCAGCTACCTCATAGTTGAGTGATTTTGCAAAAGTTTCGATAAATGAACCACAACCCGATGAGCAGGCTTCATTTAACTGGACTTTGTCGACCGAGTTATTTTTTATCTTGATACATTTCATATCCTGACCGCCTATATCAAGAATACAGTCTACATTAGGGTCAAAGAATGCGGCAGCAGTATAATGTGCGACAGTTTCTACTTCGCCCTCGTCAAGAAGAAGTGCTGATTTAAGAAGTGCCTCACCATAACCGGTTGAGCATGAGCGTACTATTCTTGCACCCTCAGGCATTTTTGAGTATATATCTTTCATTGCTTTTAATGCAGTCTTTAACGGACTTCCGTTGTTGCTGCTATAGAATGAGTATAATAATGAACCGTCGTCACCGATAACTGCAACTTTTGTTGTAGTTGAACCGGCATCTATACCTAAGAAAAGGTCACCTTTATATGATGAAAAATCACCTTTTCTCACATTGTGTTTGTTATGTCTTTCAGTGAAATCTTCGTATTCTTTTTCAGAAGCAAACAAAGGCTCCATTCTTGTTACTTCAAATTCAAGTTCTATTTTATGTGAAAGTTTTTCTTTTAACTCTCCGAGAGAGGACTGCAAATCTGCATGGGCATTCATTGCAGCACCGGATGCGGCGAAGAGATGTGAGTGCTCAGGTGCGATTATGGCATCTCCCTCAAGTCCGAGCGTTCTTATAAATGCCTGTTTAAGCTCAGTAAGGAAATGAAGTGGACCACCAAGGAAAGCAACATTTCCTTTTATAGGTTTACCACAGGCAAGTCCGCTTATAGTCTGGTTTACGACAGCCTGAAAGATGGATGCGGAAAGGTCTTCCTTAGTTGCACCTTCATTTATAAGAGGCTGAATATCTGTTTTTGCAAATACACCGCATCTTGCGGCGATAGGATATATAGCCTTATAATTTTTAGCGTATTCATTAAGACCTGCGGCGTCAGTCTTTAAAAGAGTAGCCATTTGGTCGATAAATGAACCTGTACCGCCTGCACATATGCCGTTCATACGTTGGTCGATACCGCCGGTAAAATAGATTATCTTTGCATCCTCGCCACCAAGCTCTATTGCAACATCAGTTCTTGGTGCATAGTCTTTTAAAGATGTAGCGACGGCTACTACTTCCTGCACAAAAGGAATTTCCATATGCTTAGACAGAGTAAGTCCGCCTGAACCGGTTATCATAGGTGAGACAGGTATATCTCCAAATTCCTCATATGCTTCATCTATGATTTTAGCCAAAGTTTCCTGAATGTTGGCATAATGTCTCTGATAATCTGAAAAGATTATCTCGCCGTCTTTGTTCAATATAGCAATCTTAACAGTAGTTGAACCAATATCAATACCAAGTGTGTTAAAATCTAATTTCATCGTGTACCTCTTTCTATATCATAGCCAAAAGTCGCCATATTCTGCTATTATATGACAAACTATTTCTTATTTCAAGTGGCAGTGTCTGACAGCCGTCTTAAATTTTTTGTGTCAAAATTAAATCCTTATGAATATAATATAAAGAAAGTTTGAAATATGAAATATGATATTTGTATTAAATATGAAGAAGCCGGTCGTTTTATGACGCATATTTATTATATTTATTATATCGCAGAGGTTTTCTATGAATTATGATACTTGTGATGGAATGACATACACCATAAAGCAGGGGGATACATTATATGGAATAAGCAGAAAATATGATGTGCCGCTTGCAATGATACTCCATGCGAACCCTTATGCAGATGTTTACAGACTTAATGTGGGGGATACAATATGCATACCGATGAAGAAAAAATGCTGCAAAAAGCCGTGCAGCAGTGGAAACAGAGGTATGTCAGAGGACAATGACAGCAGCATGAATAACGGTATGGGCGTGGAAAATAACATAACAGGAAATCTTAATGTATCAGATGGTATGATAGAAACGAGACGAAACAAAGAAATGCCAGACAATATGGCAGGAACAAGACAGAGCACAGGAATGTCAGACAATATGACAGGAACAAGACAGAGCACAGTAATGTCAGACAATATGGCAGGAACAAGACAGAGCACAGGAATGTCAGACAATATGACAGGAACAAGACAGAGCACAGTAATGTCAGACAATATGGCAGGAACAAGACAGAGCACAGGAATGTCAGACAATATGACAGGAACAAGACAGAGCACAGTAATGTCAGACAATATGGCAGGAACAAGACAGAGCACAGGAATGTCAGACAATATGACAGGAACAAGACAGAGCACAGAAATGCCAGAAAATATGGCAGAAAACAGGCGAAATATTGGAATGTCAGATAATATGGATATGTCAGAGAGTATGGATCTTCCGGATAAGGTTTTGGGAGCAAGGACGGATGTAAGGTCTGACAGAATGTCCGAAAATAAGGTTTCAGATGATGATAAATGGGTTAAATATGTTGCACAGCCGGGAGATACACTGTTTGATGTGTTTAATAAATCTGAATGTGACTTGAATGAATTTTTAAATAAGAATGGTTTAAAAGGCATCTATATCCTGCCGGGACTTGTGTATTTTGTGAAAGAAAAATAATGAATAAAAATCAAAAATAATAAATATATTTATAAAGCAGGGGATTTTGCTGTTTACAACGAAGATGTGGATGGCAATATATGTTGTTTCCTCTGCTTTATTGATAGAAAGAATAGTTTGACAAAGGCATAAACGATAACTATAATCAAAGCATGATGTTTACTAATATATTGCAAAGTTTATGTTTTTTGCAATAGGCATCTGAATATACATTTTGAAAGGATATTTTGATTTTATGAACAATTTTCTTAATAAACTTGAAAGAAAGTTTGGAAGATATGCGATACCTGATCTTATCAGATATGTTATAGTGCTGTATTGTGCGGGAGCAGTCATCGGCATGATAAATCCCCGGATATATTATAATTATCTCTGTCTTGATATGTCAGCAGTGTTTAGAGGACAGATATGGAGACTGTTTACATTTCTTATTGAGCCTTACGGTTTTTCAAGTGGAATGGGAATGTTACTCAGTATTTTGTTTTTTGTGATACAGGTTCAGTTGTTCTTTTTGTTTGGACGATCTTTAGAGCAGGCATGGGGAACATTCAGATTTAATATGTATTTCTTAAGCGGCTATCTGTTTAATATAATAGCTGCACTTATATTGTATATATCACCGCTGCACAGTGCGATTTATTATTCGGGATTTCAGTATATCTACTGGTCGATGTTTTTTGCTTTTGCGGCATTAAATCCGGATATGCAGTTTTTGCTGTACTTTGTCATACCGATAAAGGTAAAGTGGCTTGCACTTCTTGACGCAGCATATATGCTCTATCAGGTAGTCCAGAGTTTTTATTATGGAATCATATATTTCAGGGCAGGACAAAGCACAGGAGGCGGTGCTTACATCTCAATGGGGATTGCGATAATAGTCGCTATGGCAAACTTTCTCATATTCTTTTTTAGCACAAGAAATTATAGGAGAGTTTCGCCTAAGGATATACACAGACGAAGAAGTTTCAAGAAAAAAGCGAGTGCACCGAAAGCAGGACCAAGACATCGCTGTGCAGTTTGTGGAAGAACAGAGCTTGATGATGAAAATCTTGATTTCAGATTTTGCTCAAAATGTGACGGCAATTATGAATATTGTTCAGATCATTTATTTACACATCAGCATGTAAAAAAATTTATGTAAGGAGAAGAAAAAATGGCAGCTATTAATTTTGTTGCGATAGCCGGACTGATTGCAATGCTTTTATGCTACAAGCCGGTATGCAGCTTTATCAGAGGAAAGGAAGCCGCATATGGCGGGAAAAATGGCTCAGGTAAAAAGGAGTCTGCTGTGTCATATGGTGCGGCTGATGCAAAAACAGGATTTATGATATTTATATTTCTGTTTGCAGTTGCATTGCTCATAAGACTTATAGCAGCGGCAATATATAAGGGAAATGAGACTGATATGAACTGTTTCCTGCTCTGGTCACAGAGTGTGTTTACAGACGGATTAAAGAAATTTTATTTGTCGGATTCATTCCATGATTATCCACCTGGATATATGTATATACTTTATGTTGTTGGAGCAATAAGGGCATTGTTTTCATGGGCATGGGATAGCACGGCAAGCATTGTTCTCACAAAAATGCCTGCCATAATCGCAGATATGGTAACGGGCTGGCTTATATATAAGATAGCTTGCAAACGAATGAGAGAGACAGGTGCAGCTCTTGTATCTGCACTGTATCTTTTGTGTCCTATGATTATTCTCGACAGTGCGGTATGGGGACAGACTGATTCTGTATTTACCGTGTTTATGCTTCTTATGTGTTATCTTATTAGTGAGAAAAAACTTATACCGTCATATTTTGTATTTGCGATAGGAATACTTATAAAACCGCAGTCATTGTTTTTCACTCCGGTTCTTATATGCGGTATCATAGACCAGGTATTTCTTGAAGATTTTAACTGGAAAAAGTTTTTCAAAAATCTTGGTCTTGGAGTAGCAGCGATACTGATGATAGGTGTACTTATGATACCGTTCGGATTTTCAGAGGCACTTAAGCAGTACACGGGAACGCTTGGTTCTTACGAATATGCTTCTATAAATGCATACAATTTTTGGAATATGCTCGGACTTAACTGGTCAAGCCAGTATGACAAGCTGCTTGGTATCCAGTATAAGACATGGGGAACTATAGCCATAATACTTACGGTCATAGTTGCACTTATCATAAGTTACAGATGCAAAAAAAATTCAGGAAAATATTATTATATCGGTGGATTTGTCGTAACGGTTGTGTTCGCATTTGCGGTCCGTATGCACGAGAGGTATCTTTTCCCTGCCATGGTAATGTTTATCGCAGCTTTTGCTGTAAGGCTCAGAAAAGAGATTTATATACTTTATTCGCTTATATGTGCAGTGGTATTTTACAATGCGGCATATGTATTGTTTATATATGATGTTAATAACTTTGACCCTAAAGCACCGATACCTATTGCAATCTCGATAGGTCTGCTTCTTACAGTTGCGTATATGGTCTATGTGACTGCAAAGACATATTTTGCACCTGCTAATGAGGGACAGGAGATTAAGGCTGTATCAGAACAGCTTGAAAAAGAAAGAGAAGAGAAAAAGACAGACAAAGCAAAACAGAGTCCTATCAAAAAATCGGGAATACTTGCAAAAATGACAAAAAGAGATTTTATCGCACTGGGAGTGATAACTCTTGTCTATGCAGTCATAGCATTTGCAAGGCTCGGTGAGATGAACGCACCGCAGACACCGTATTCAGTTGTAAAAGAGGGCACGGTGACTCTCGATATGGGACAGGATGTGACTGTCGCAAAACTATGGGATTTTCTTGGATACCAGAATAATCCTACATACTATATCGAATATACAAGTGACCCGAACGGAGCATGGACAACACTGTGCGGTGAGGGCTCAGAGTGGGATGCAGGTTCAGTATTTAAGTGGAATGAAAAGGATATAAATGTAACGGCGAGATATTTCAGGATAAGTCCGTCGGCAAACAACGGTGAGGACAGTATTATGGAGCTTGTACTCACGGATGCTGATGGAAATAAACTTACACCTGTAAATTCAGGTCAGTATGCCGCGCTGTTTGATGAACAGGATTTATTTGAGGGCAGAGCGACAAATCTTAACGGAACATATTTCGACGAGATCTATCATGCGAGAACGGCATACGAGATGATACATCATCTGTATTGTTATGAGAATACACATCCGCCACTCGGCAAGGTCATAATGGCTGTTGGTGTACTTATATTTGGTATGTGTCCGTTCGGCTGGAGATTTATGGGAACACTGTTTGGTGTGCTCATGCTTCCGGTAATCTACAACTTTGCAAAGAAGTTTTTTAATGAGACATGGATATGTATAGTAACGACATTGTTATTTGCGTTTGACTTTATGCACTTCGTCCAGACACGAATCGCAACAATAGATGTGTTCGTAACATTGTTTATAATGTTGTCATATTATTTTATGTATTGCTACACGAAATTAAGCTTCTACGATACACCGCTTAAAAAGACATTTATACCGCTTGGTCTTTGCGGTATAGCAATGGGACTTGGCTGGGCAAGTAAATGGACGGGAATTTATTCGTCAGCAGGGCTTTGTGTGATATTCTTTGTGCAGATGTTCAAGAGATTCAGGGAATATCAGTATGCAAACAAGAATATAAAGGGCAGTTCAGATGGAATAGAACATAAATATATAGCCGACAATTTTTATAAATTGTTTATGAAAACGATAGGGTTCTGCTGTATATTCTTTGTAGTGATTCCTGTTATAATATATGTGTTATCGTATATACCATTCAGTGACGGAACGGACAGGGGATTTATAACAAAGGTTATCGAGGCACAGAAAACGATGTTTAATTATCACAGTGCCTTAAAGGATTCACATCCGTATTCATCAAGATGGTATCAGTGGCCTATTATGTATAGACCGATGTGGTATTATTCGGGAGTGACAGCAAACGATCTTAGAGAGGGGATAAGTGCATTTGGAAATCCACTTGTATGGTGGGCAGGAATACCTGCGTTTATTTATATGCTCTATCTTATATATAAAGACAGGGATAAAAAGGCGGCATTTCTTACACTGGGATATATGTCACAGTATGCACCGTGGCTCTTAGTCACAAGAACTGTATTTATATATCATTATTTTCCAAGTGTTCCGTTTATCACGGTAATGCTCGGTTACAGTTTTTATAATATAGTCCGGTACAAGCCTAAGATGAAGAAATTCGTGTATGTATATGTGGCGGTGGCGATAGGACTTTTTGCACTGTTCTATCCGGTATTGTCGGGTTATCCGATAACGGTGGATTATGCAAATAAATTCCTTAAGTGGTTCAGTACATGGGTCCTTGTTCAGACATGGTAAAGAACCATAAGTTGTCTGCATAAAGTTGAGATGCACAGACACAGTTTTTACGGTAACCGCAGATTTCAGATTTGCGGTGCCACTTAGAAATGAGTATTGTTACGGAAATGGAGATTAGAATGAGTAAGTCGATAAAACAGTGCGTAAAAGCATTGGATGAAAATAAAGATGTTAGAAATATGCTTCCTGACTATGTGGATAAATGTATGCATATGAACAATGAGGATGCAGGTTTAAAACTTATGATGCATTACTATATGTATTATGAGATGATAACGGAGGGGATAAATCCGTATATAGAGTCTGCAAAAGACACAACAGATGCAGTCAATGAGATAATATATGAAATATATGAAAGTGGCATAACGGATGAAAAAAGGTCAGGACTTTCAGAAAGGCTTTTAAAACTAAGACAGATTGTTATGGACAAAATGCAGGTGCTCACTGCATATGTTGACTGCTTTGTTGTGTATGAGTACATATTGAACAGGATTCAGTACAGATTTGAGGAGATGAAGAAACTTCCCGATGATACTGAATTTGCACAGGATGTTGTAAAGTTTATTTTTGGCTCAAAAGATAATGTTGCCATAAATGACAGCATACATGAGATAATAGGGCAGCTTCCGATGCGTATGACGAGGTCGAGATATATAGATATAATAAGAAATGCAATATCTGTATATGACGGAAGCGATATGAGTTCGCTTGAAAGTTTCATATATATGTTCAGAACAAATGCTATGCTCTACAAAAATGGTGATATGGATAATTATTTTACGGAGTTTGTTCCGGTGCTTGATGAACTTTCAAAGCTTGATTACGAAAATATCACAAAAGAAATGTATGATATTTATGCCGAAAAGATAACAAACAATGCTGTAAAGCTCAACGATATTTCAGATTTGTATATGCAGCTTGGACAGATAATAAATGAGCTTTATATCATTACTGTATCGTCAAAATATGTTGAAAAAACAGAGAAAAACACTCCACAGCAGGTTGTTATAAGGGGGATAAATTCATTGTTTAGGGAAAAACAGAGTGATGTCTGGAATCTGTCTAAAGAAGATTTATCTGATGAGGAGGCAAAACTTTACTGGCTTGGAGAGTTTTTCCCACAGATAGAGGGAATACAGGAACAGCTTTTTGAGGGAATGAACATGGCAGGTGCGATACTTGAGGAGACTATGGACGCCCAGAAAGATGTTATTAAGGAGCTTTCACTGACCGATGAATTTAACTATTTAAAACAGTTGTCACAGCTTGGCTCAAACAGTATTTTTGCCGAGATAAACGGAGCTGCAGATGACAGTAAAGTGACGGCAGATGATGTTTTGAAAATATCAGATGAACTTACGGTCGAGATAAAGGAGCACTTAAAGAAAAGCAGCCGTATGGTAAGGCGTGCAATTATGGCAAATACGATAGACAAGCTTCCGGTATTTTTTAATAGTCCGCAGGAGGTAGCAGAGTATGTCACAATGTCGCTTGAACAGTGTGACGATGAGGCGGAGAAATATGCGTCAAAACAGCTTATTATGGAAATGATGTTCTAATTTATTGCCCGGGAAGGATTTTAGATATGATAAAAAGACAGAAAAACAAAAATTCTTCAGTGATATGGAACAAAAAGATATATATGGATGAAAAAGTGCACAGAGAGCCGATAAAGTACAGACGACGGATAGAAAGAGGAAAACTTATACCTGAATGTTTTTGTATATCACTTCCGACAAATAATGAAAATGCACTTGACATATATTCATCAAGGGAATTCTGGTTCAAATACCAGGCTGAAATTGGGATAGAAATAGTAGGTCTTGCAGCCGATTATAACGGGGCGGTAGGATTGGTTGAAAGAATAGTATCTGACATAATAAGTGAAAAAGGGGAGTTTAATTCAAAAACAGTATCCGAATATTTTAGATAAAGGGGGAAAGAGCAATGTTTTTTACGATATTGGCGATAATAGGAAAAATATTACTGACGATATTAAAAATATTGCTCTTTCTTTTATTGCTTGTTTTACTTGTCACAGGGCTTGTCCTATTCGTTCCGGTCAGATATGATTTTAGCGGCAGTTATCATGGAGATGATATAAGGGCAGATGGTGAAGTTTCGTGGCTTATTCATTTCATCTCATTGAGATTTTGGTATAGGGACGGTAAAACACCGTATATACTAAGGATAGCAGGGATAAAGATACTGCCGGGAAAAATAAAAGAGAAACAGGAGCGGAAAGGTAAACAAAAAGCGGGGGCAAAACATAAAAATAAAAAGACTGCTCGAAAGAGTAATAAGACTACCGCAGAAAATGAAAGCAAAGATAGTGTTGTAAAGGGTGGTAAAGATTTTTTTAGAAAAAATGATGCGGACAGAGCAGATGCAGGAGAGGAAAAGCTGGAAGATGTGCAGAAAGTTGACTTGAAAAAAGACATAGAAGATAAAACATATCCTTTGAAAACAGCAGAGAGAGAACCTGATATTGAGATAAACGAAAATAAGGAAAATATAAAACCGGATATTGAACTGGGCGAAAATAAAACAGAGACAAAAAAAGACATTAAACAAAATAAAAAGAACAATAAGCAAAAAAAATCTTTGTGGAAAAATATCGTATCAAAGTTAAAATGTTTGATGCAGATTCCTAAAAAAATCGCAGATACATTTAAGAAAGTATCAGATGCCGTAAAAAAAATATTTGCAGCCGTAAGGAGCGGTAAGGAAAAAGCCGTTCTTGTAAAGGAGTTTGTCTTTGGCAGGGAGTGTCTTGATTTTGTTTGCGTTGTGAGGGATAATGTGTTACATTTATGGAGACATATAAAACCAAAGCTTTTAAGAATTGATATGACTATAGGTTTTGATGACCCGGCGGTGACGGGACAGGTGCTAGGAGTTATAGCAGCATTCTGCGGTGCGGCAGGAATGATGCCGTGTGTCACACCTGATTTTGAAAAACGGGTATTTGAAAGTGATATAGAAATAAAAGGCAGGGTAACAGTATTTGTCCTGCTTAAGATATTGATAAAAGTTTATTTTTGTGAAGAACTAAAAGAGTTTAAGAAAAGTTATAAGAGTATAAGGGAGGTATTATAATGGCAGATAACGGATTTAATTCAACAGTACAGGCATTGTTTAAGGGACTTGAAGGTTTTCTGACAACAAAAACGGTAGTCGGAGATGCAGTGAAATTTGATGATGGGACTATCATTCTTCCACTTGTCGATGTGACATTCGGTGCAGGTGCAGGAGCATTTTCAGGACATTCGGCTGACAAGGGAAAAACAGACGGGAAGAACAACGCTGGCGGCGGTATGGGTGGAAAGATACAGCCAAGTGCCATTCTTGTTATAAAAGACGGAGAGACAAAACTTGTAAATGTCAAAAACCAGGATGGAATGACAAAAATTCTCGATATGATACCGGGGGTCATAGATAAATATGTACCGTCAAAAAAGGGCAAAACTAAGAAAAATAAGGCAGATAAGGCTGCTTCGGGCGAAGAAAAACAGGCACAGGATATAGAAGATGTGGTAACGGATTATGTCGAAGAGGAATAAAAAATAAAAAAGTGCTTGCATTTTGTGATAAAGTTTGTTAGAATGGTCGTGTTGTGCTAATAAATACTGATTAGAAGTAAGTATGAATCAGGATTCAATAGATTAAAATAAGGAGGTGCTTACGATGGCAAAATGTGCAGTTTGTGGAAAGGGTGTTCATTTCGGTATTAAGGTGAGCCATTCACACAGAAGAAGTAATAAAATGTGGAAGCCAAACATTAAGTCAGTCAGAGTTAAAGTTAATGGCGGCACAAAGAAGATGCCGGTATGTACAGGATGTTTACGTTCTGGAGCTGTTGAGCGTGCGTAAGTGCATCTCGGATATAAATGGGGATCGGATAAACCGGTCCCTTTTCTTTTTGACTATTTAAACTATGGAAAAAATTTTAAAATGGACAAATTAATGTTCATATAAAAATTTTAATTTACATTTTTTAACAGCAGAATAAATTATATCCGAGGATAAGCAAAAGTATAATGATTATTATTGCGAGTATCCCATTTGTGACAAAAAACATTATTGTCATACCGACGGCAATCCAAAAAAATATAAAACCTATCATTCTTTTCATATGGTTGCAAATAAATTCCTATTATTGTATAGTATTACTATATGATGTCGAGATTAAATGTAGTACACGACTGCTGATAAAATATAAGACTAGGAGGAATGTATATGAGAGGTAAAATGAGTACGGATATGGGAGAAATTATCATAGATAAGGATGTCCTTGCCAAATATGCAGGAGCTGCGACAACTGAGTGCATCGGTATTGTCGGAATGGCATCTGTAAATGTCAAAGACGGAGTTACAAAGCTTCTCAAAAGGGAAAGTGCCGGCAGAGGAGTAAATATATCAATAGTTGACAATAAGATAAAGATAGAACTTCACATTATCGTGGCATACGGAGTAAGCATCCGTGCGGTTTCACAGAATGTTATTGAAAATGTAAAATACAAGATAGAAGAATTTACCGGTATGGATGTTGAATCCATAAATGTCATTGTTGAAGGTGTTCGTATTATTGATGAGGATTAAGCAGGTACAAGGAGGAACAGAAAGTGGCTTTAAAATCAATAGATGCAGTGATGATACAGAAAATGTTTTTGTCTGGTGCAAAAGCATTAGAAGCAAAGAAAGAGTATATAAATGAACTTAATGTATTTCCGGTACCTGATGGAGATACGGGAACAAATATGACGATGACGATAATGTCTGCGGCTAAAGAGGTCACAAGTCTTGAAAAGCCGGGTATGGATGAGCTTGGAAAAGCAATATCGAGCGGTTCATTAAGAGGTGCAAGAGGTAACTCCGGTGTTATTATGTCTCAGATATTCAGAGGTTTCGTAAAAGAAATAAAAGGAAATGATACACTTGATGTAAATATTATTGGAAATGCAGTACAGCACGCGGCTGAGACAGCTTACAAAGCAGTTATGAAGCCTAAGGAGGGAACTATCCTTACAGTTGCAAAGGCAGGTGCCGAAAAAGCACAGGATATGCTCATAAATTCCGACACGGAAGATATAATTGAGTTTTGTGATGCAGTTGTTGCCTGCATGGAAGAGACATTATTAAAGACTCCTGATATGCTTCCGGTTCTTAAACAGGCAGGCGTTGTCGATTCAGGCGGAGAAGGACTTATGACATTTTTAAGAGGTGCGATAGATGCTCTTAAGGGAAAAGTCTCAGACTTTACCGTAAAAGTTTCCGGAACATCAAGAGTTGTCAAAGCCAGTACCACTGCAACAGAGGAAGATATTAAATTTGGATATTGTACTGAGTTTATAATCATGCTTGAGAGAGAAAAGGATGTTGTAGAACACCAGTTAAAAGAATATCTTCAGAAGATAGGTGACTGCGTTGTTGTTGTGGCAGATGATGATATAGTAAAAGTCCATGTTCACACAAATGATCCGGGACTTGCCATTCAGAAAGCACTTACTTACGGCTCGCTCACAAGCATGAAGATAGATAATATGCGTGAGGAACATCACGAAAAAGTTATAAAAGATGCAGAAAAAGCGGCACAGGCTCAGGAAGAAAAAAGCAGCGAGCCTGCAAAAGAAGTAGGATTTATAGCTGTTTCAGCAGGTGACGGACTGTCAGACATATTTAAGGACTTAGGTGTTGACTATATCATCGAGGGCGGTCAGACAATGAACCCAAGCACCGAGGATATATTAGAAGCCGTTGACAAGGTAAATGCAAAAAATATATTCGTACTTCCAAACAATGGTAATATAATCCTTGCGGCAGAACAGGCAAAACAGCTTACGGAGGACAAGAATTTAATAGTCATTCCGTCTAAGAACATTCCGCAGGGAATTTCAGCAATGATAAACTTTGTCGGAAATAAGAGTGTCGGGGAAAACGAGAAAAATATGTCAACCGAAATGCTTAATATAAAGTCAGGCCAGGTGACATATGCAGTAAGAGATACAAATATGGACGGCAAGGATATAAAGCAGGGTGACTTTATGGGACTTACTGACAAGACCATAGTTGCCGTGGAAAAAAATGTCGATGATGCCACAAAAGCACTTATCGCCGAAATGATAGATGATGATGCAGAGCTTGTAAGCATTTATTATGGTGCAGATGTGAGTGAAGAAGAAGCTGAAAAACTTGCAAACAGCCTTGAAGCTGAGTACGAAGATATAGAGTTTGAAGTACAGTATGGCGGACAGCCTGTATATTCATACTTTGTATCAGTCGAGTAGAGCAGTCGGATATGCGCTGTGATGGTAATATGTAACAGTTTAGTCCGCAAAATAATCTGTAATACATGAGCTTGCTCATTGGATTGCAGATTATTTTTGAGGGTGGGAGAGTCTTTTATTTATTAAAAGGCTAAAATGTTACATATCATAGAGCAGGTATCATGAAACAATACAAATACAGGAGAAATTCGATGGAACTTAATGACAGCATCATAAATATTAAGGGAATCGGAGAAAAAAGTGAGAAGCTTTTCAACAAACTTGGAATATCTACGGTTGGAGAGCTTCTTTGCTATTATCCGAGAGAATATGAGATATTCAGACAGATTGAGCCAATATCCGGTGTGGCAGAGGGACGGACAGTGATAGTCGAGGGAAGTATAGTGTCAAAACCCAGAGCATCAAGACATGGCAATCTGAAAATAATAGAGTGCGATATAAAGGACTCCACAGGACTCTTGAGAGTAGTGTGGTTTAATATGCCGTTTCTTATGAAAACACTTCATATGGGGACAAAGTATATATTGAGAGGTACAGTGGTAAATAAAAACGGTATATTAAGGCTTCAGCAGCCAAAGATAATAAGCATGAAAGAATATGCAAACAGCATAAATAAACTGTTTCCGATATATTCACTCACGGCTGGAATGACAAATAATACAATATTAAAAGCCGTAAAAAACGGTCTTGATAACACGGATTTTGAAAAAGATATACTTCCGGCAGCAATAAGAAAAAAATATGACCTTGTCATGTGGAAAAAGGCAATACAGAGTATTCATTTTCCAAAAGATAAGGAGGAGTGCATAAAAGCAAGAAAAAGGCTTGTGTTTGATGAATTTTTTTCATTCTTTACGATGATGAACCGGTTAAAAAAAGAGAGAAACAAAGAAAAATCGGTATTTGAAATTTCTGATATGTATATTATTGAAGAAATAAAAGCTGTACTTTCATATACTCTTACCGAGGGACAGGATGCAGCGGTATCAGACATTATAAATGATATGGAATCGGGTTATGTTATGAACAGACTTATACAGGGTGATGTAGGTTCCGGAAAGACGATTGTTGCAGTTATCGCACTTGCACTTGTAGTGAAAAATGGGTATCAGGGAGCGATAATGGTTCCGACGGAGGTGCTCGCAAAACAGCATTATCAGTCTTTTTGCGAGGTGCTTGGGGAGTTTGGCATAAGAATAGGAATGTTGATAGGCTCAATGACAGCAGCTCAGAAGAAAAAAGAGTATAAAAAAATAGAAGATGGTGAGATTGATATAGTAGTAGGCACACACGCACTTATACAGGAGAAAGTGTCATTTAAAGACCTTGCACTTGTGGTGACTGATGAGCAGCACCGATTTGGTGTGAGACAGAGGGAGGCATTGTCATCAAAAGGCAGGGAACCTCATATGCTCGTTATGAGTGCGACCCCTATTCCGAGGACACTTGCGATAATCTTATATGGTGACCTTGATGTATCAGTTATAAATGTGATGCCGAAAGGAAGACTTCCAATAAAAAACTGTGTTGTCGGAACAAATTACAGACCTCAGGCTTACAGGTTTATGGAGAAAGAGATAGCAGCTGGACATCAGGTGTATATAATATGTCCTATGGTCGAGGAAAGCGAGAACATGGAGGCTGAGAATGTAACTGATTATACCAATATGCTGGAGACAACGCTTGCACCATCGATAAGGATAAAAGCACTTTACGGAAAAATGAAAGCGTCACTTAAAAATGAGATAATGGAACAGTTTGCGGCACATGAGATAGATATACTCGTTTCGACTACCGTAATAGAAGTTGGAATAAATGTGCCTAATGCTACCATTATGATGATTGAAAATGCAGAGAGGTTTGGACTTGCACAGCTTCATCAGTTAAGAGGTCGTGTCGGACGAGGAGACAGCCAGTCATATTGTATATTTATGGCTGGAAATCCGTCAAAGGATACAATGAAAAGACTTAGGGTATTAGAGGACTCTAATGACGGCTTTTTTGTGGCAAAGCAGGACCTTAAACTCAGAGGACCGGGGGATTTCTTCGGCATAAGACAGAGTGGAGAACTTGACTTTGCACTTGCAGATATATATCAGGATGCCGATATAATGAAAATGGCAAATGAAGCAGCAAAGGAATGTGAAATATCGTTAAAAGATTGCAATTATGGCAAAAAGATAGTAATATAGGCAATAAAGATAATTTTGACAGTTCATTGATTTTAGTTTTGGAGGAATGTGAATTGATGACCAAAGAACAGTACACACCGGAGAAACTGTTTGAACTTGGTAAAAATAATTATGAAAAGCTCGTATCGTATTGTGAGATACTCGAGGTAAATAGTTTTTGGGACCAGGCAAGACAGGTGATGAAAAAGACGAGTATGCAGGTGCTTGACCTGTATGTGCAGTCAGTGCTCATCAATTTTGTGGTTAAATGCACAGATACAGTAGAAGGACAGCAAAGAGAATTTATAAGGTTGGTCACTAAGACCAATCCGCTTGGCATACCCGAAAATGGAAATATAGAGCAAAAGACAATTACCGAAAGCAGACAGTATTATGAACTTCCCCCGGTATTGCTGCAGCTTTGTGGACTTTATGATAAAGAGCGTAAGGAGATAATGACAGAGTATTTTCTTGATTCATTTCTGAACATTCTTTTGTGTATGGCATATATGAATGATGGCAAAGACCATGAAATAAATGAGTTTATCCAGAAATATTATGACAAGATAAGCAATTTTATAGTAAACAGGGACAGGAGTATTCATTCTGAATATATTGTGAGAAAGCTTACCTCCGGAGTTATAAGGTGCGATGTAGAGTGGGTCAGGAAAAAACAGACTGAGATAGAAGAAAAGGAAAGAAAGAGAAAAGAAGCCGAAAAAAAGAGACAGGCACAGAGAAAAAAAGAAGCTGAAAAGAAAAGGGAGGCTGCAGGAAAGAGAGAAATTGAGAAAAAAAAGGCTCAGGAGGAGAAAAATAAAAAGAAAGACAGCAGCGTAATAAAAAAAGAAGATGAAGCAGAGCCGCAGAAAGAAAATAAAAAAAAGACAGACATAAAAAAGCTTTCGTTGAATGAGCTGAAGAAAAATGTTAAAAAAAGCAATGGTTCTAAAAATGAAATCATGACGAATGAGCCGGAGAGTGATAATGCAAAGAGGGGAATACTAACAAATAACGGTGATATTCTTACTGATATTGAAGCCGAAAAGCTAAAGATAATGAAGCAGCAGGAGGAACAGCGGCTTGCCAGAGAAGAATTTATGAAAGTCAAGCAGCGTATCCTTGAAAGAGAGCGTATCCAGAAAGAAGAACAGGAAAAACGCATTAAGGCTTTAGTTGATGAGCTTAATGACATGGTCGGCTTAAGTGAAGTAAAAGAAGAAATAAGGTCACTTGTCAATCTTATCAAGATAAGAAAACTCAGAGAAGAAATGAATATGCCCGTTATGGATATGTCATATCATATGGTATTTACCGGTGGACCGGGAACAGGAAAGACAACCGTTGCAAGGCTTGTCGGAAAGATATACAAGGAACTTGGAATATTGTCAGACGGGAAAATGATAGAAACTGACAGATCAGGTCTGGTGGCAGGCTATGTAGGTCAGACTGCAATGAAAGTACATGATGTTGTCAAGGAAGCAATGGGCGGTATTTTGTTTATAGATGAGGCATATTCACTTGTAAATCCGGATATGCCAAATGATTTTGGAACGGAAGCTGTTGATGCACTTGTAAAGCTGATGGAGGACAACAGAGATGATCTTGTCATAATCGTTGCTGGATATACCGATGAAATGGAAAATTTCCTTAAGAGCAATACGGGTCTTATATCAAGATTTAACAAATTTATCAATTTTCCGGATTATACGAAAGAGGAACTTGTAAGCATACTTGCTGTCATGGCGGAAAAAGCAGGACTTAAGATAGATGATGCAGCAAAACAAAAAGTTCTTGAACTTCTCAGAAAAAAGAGGAAAGAGCAGTGGAAAGATTTTGGAAATGCACGTGGAATGAGAAATATGTTTGAAAAATTTGTGGTAAATCAGGCAAACCGTCTTGTAAAACTTGAAAATCCGACAAGAGATGATCTTATGACGATAAAGGAAGAGGATGTGTTTGACCGTTAGCAAAGAGTGTGTTAAAATAATAATAATTGCATGGAGAGATAATAATGAGAGTGATTGCAGGAAAAGCAAGAAGAACTAATCTGGTGACACCGGAAGGCAAAAATACAAGACCGACTTCTGACAGGATAAAAGAGACATTGTTTAATATGCTTCAGCAGGAGCTTTATGATGTGCGTTTTCTTGATATATTCAGCGGGAGCGGTGGTATTTCGATAGAAGCATTAAGCCGTGGTGCTAAAGAAGCGGTTATGATAGACAATGATGCGGCTGCCGTAAGATGTATAAAAGAAAATATTAAGAGAACTCACTTTGAAGATTCGGCAAGAGTTTTAAAGATGGAAGCAGTATCAGCATTGAAAAAATTAGATGTCGAGGGGAGAACATTTGATATTATATTTATGGATCCACCGTATAATCACGATACGGAAGCAAAGATTCTTAATATTTTGCTTGATTCAGGACTTGTGCATGAAAATACTCTTATAATTATTGAGACATCGCTTGAGACTGATATATCATATATGTATGATATGCCATGTAAGGTTGAAAGAGTTAAAGAATATAAGACAAATCGTCATATATTCATTAGAGCAAAGTAAAATCTGCTGTTCGCATAAAAAAGCGGAATGCAGTTTGAAAAACAGAGGGAAGATATGAAAACAGCAGTATTTCCGGGGAGTTTTGACCCGGTAACATCAGGACATTTAGATTTGATAAAGAGAGCTTCAAAGATGTTTGACAGGCTGATACTTGGAGTTCTTATAAACAGTTCAAAAAAGCCGCTGCTTACCGTTGAGGAGAGAGTGAGACTTTTAAAAGAGGTAACAAAAGATTTAAAAAATGTTGAAGTTGAAGCTTTTGACGGGCTTTTAGTGGATTTTGTTGACCGATGTGATGCGGATGTGATAGTGAGAGGTCTGAGAACATCCAATGATTTTGAGTATGAACTTCCGCTTGCACAGGCAAATTATAAATTAAATGAGAGTGCAGATACGATATTTCTTGCGACATCGCCGGAATATTCATATATCAGTTCAAGTGCAGTAAAGGAACTGATGAGATATAATGCCGACATAAGTGGGTTTGTACCAGAAGAAGCACTTAAATACCTAAATTAAGATAAAAGACGGGGGAATTAAAATGCAGGAAAGCAGAGAGAGCAGGATTGAACAGAAAATAGAGGATATTTATTCATTTGTTGAAAGTTGTAAGATGCAGAGATTATCAGCTACAAGGGTTATAGTTCCAAAAGATGAACTTTATGACCTGCTTGACGATCTTCGCAGAGATATTCCGGCAGAGATAAAAAGATATAGAAAAATATTAAATCAGAGAGATGCTATTTTAGATGATGCAAATACAAAGGCACAGGCAATGCTTGCAGATGCAAAAGAGCAATACAAGGCACTTGTAGAGGAACATAACATCATGCAGCAGGCATACCAGCAGGCAGAAAAAACGGTAAACGAAGCCAATCAAAGAGCACAGGAAATCCTCAATGATGCGAGAAAGCAGGCAGAGGAAATAGGAAGTGGAGCTATTTATTATACATCAGATCTTCTTACGATGGCAGAAAAAACTATACAGGCTGCATACACAAATACTATAAACAATTCAAAAGTACTTGAGAAGTCTCTTAAAGAATATCTTGATACAGTAAGAACTAATAAGGCGGAGCTTGTAGTAGATCAGAATCAGTCAGATGTACATGAGAGTGAGCAGGGCGGCGAAACGGCAGAAAGACAAAGACAGTCAGGTTCTTCAAACGAAGAAGAATAAGATAGCATACAGCATACATACTACCATGCAGATATATGACTGATACACATACATGGACAAATGGTATTACTGTTTTAGGGTAACTTACGGTTAAAGGAGAAAGAGTGGCAGATGAATACGAAAAATGATGTTGAAGTTATAATAAATGGAAAACAATATACACTCAGTGGTTATGAAAGCAGTGAGTATCTTCAGAAAATTGCAAATCATATTAATGATAAGATCGCTGAGTTCAAAGAACAGGATGGATATTTACGACTTGATACTGAGATGAAAAATATTCTTCTTGCGATAAATCTGTCAGATGAATATTATAAAGCATTAAAGGATTCAAATGATATAAAAAAAGAAAATGAAGAAATGGAAAAAGAAATATTTGATATAAAACATGAAATGCTCACAATGCAGTCGGAGCTTGACAAAGCGAATGGGCAGATTAAAAAACTGGCAGAAGAAAGACAGGCAGCTAAGGATCAGGTTATTAGGCTTGAAACAGAGTTAGGAAGAAATAAACACAGATAATAAATAATGGGGACTGTATTCAGTCCCCATTGCTTTACACAAAATAAAAGGTATATAAGATATTTATGGAGGATGTGGATTTGAAAGATAAGATAAAAGTTCCGGAGATACTTGCACCGGCAGGTTCTATGGAGAGCCTTAAGGCGGCAGTAGCAGCCGGGTGTGATGCTATATATATCGGTGGCAGCAGATTTGGTGCGAGGGCATATGCCGACAACCCCGAAAAAGATGAAATGTTAAGTGCCATAGAATATTGTCACTTACACGGAGTTAAGATATATATGACGGTCAATACATTGTTAAAGGACAGGGAAATGGATGAACTCTATCCGTTTTTGAAACCATATTATGAAGCAGGGCTTGATGCCGTGATAGTACAGGATATAGGAGTTTTAAAAAATATACATGAATGGTTTCCTGATATTGAAATCCATGCAAGTACACAGATGACACTTACGATGGGAGTCTCGGACAAACTGTTAAAAAAATATGGTGTTACGAGGATGGTTCCTGCGAGGGAACTTTCTATGGAAGAACTTGTTCAGATGAGAAAAGACACATCTCTTGAAATGGAAGTGTTTGTTCACGGAGCACTTTGTTACTGCTATTCAGGTCAGTGTCTTTTTAGCAGTATGTTAGGCGGCAGAAGCGGAAACAGGGGAAGATGTGCCCAGCCTTGCAGACAGCAGTATCTTGTTGACGGCAAAAAGTGTGGCATTGGTGAGTATGTGTTAAGTCCGATGGAGCTTTCAAATCTTCCTTATATAGCAGAAATGATAGAGTGCGGCATTGACTCCTTTAAAATAGAGGGCAGGATGAAACGACCGGAATATACTGCATTTGTTACGGCAATGTTCAGAAAATATACAGACCTTTATGTTGAACTTGGGAAAGACGGATATAGAGATTACATTAAAACAAATAGAGCTGAATTTGAAAATGACATTTGCCATCTCAAGGAGATTTATAATAGAGGTGGATTTACCCAGGGGTATCTTGAAGGAAGAAGCGGTGTTCCGCTTGAAAAGAAAAAATATGACAGCGGGGTGATGTTATCGGCAAAAAGACCAAAACATGGCGGAGTATTAGTGGGAAAGGTCATTTCCGTGGGGAAAGGTTCGCTCAGATACAAACTTGATAAAGATATATATCCGCAGGATGTTGTGGAGTTCTGCGATAACAATATGAGACAGGAGTATGAATATACGGTAGGAACTCATTTAAAAGCAGGTATGCAGGTTGAAGCGAGATTTAAAAAAGGCAGCCGTATTTTTGCCGGTGATGAAGTTTACAGAACAAAAAAAGCAGTTCTTCTTGACGATATAAGAGAAAAATATATAGATAAAGAAAAAAAGGTCATAATAACAGGAAAATTTGAAGCACATACAGGTGAAAATGCCGTATTGCAGGTGATACTTAAAGATATAGTGTATTCCGTGAGCGGTGATGTGTGTCAGAATGCACTTAAAAATCCGGCAGATGAAAAGAGTGTAAAAAAAAGTATCATGCAGACAGGCAATACGGAATTTGAGTTTTCAACACTTGATGTGACAATGGATGATGGTCTTTTTATCCCGGTAGGAATGTTGAAAAAGATGCGTCGTGAGGCACTTGACGGTCTTAAAAAAAAGATTTTAGAAAAACATAGAAGAAGTGCCATGCCATGTGATGAGGGAGAGAAAGTTAAAGAATATTTAACTGGAGAGCCTGAAAAAGAGCTGGGCAAAACGACGGAGTATATTGTATCTGTCATGAACATGGAACAGTTGTCAGCCGTTTTAGATTTTAAAGATAAAAATATCACAAAGATTTATCTTCGCACGGAGATTTTAGACGATAATGAGATAAATCATGCCATAGATGAGATACACAAAAACAAAAAGAAAGTATTTATAGTGATGCCGCAGATATTCAGAAAGAATGTCTGGGAAAGGGAAAGTGCAGTCTTAACAGGGAAAGATAGTTCATATCTTGAAAAATGTGACGGATTTGTAATCAAAAACTTTGAGGAATACACATTTCTGACGGAAAAATGTATGATTTCTTCTGAAAAAATTGTGTGTGATGCACAGATGTATGTCATGAACAAAAGTGCATATGATTTTTGGAAAGAAAACGGCATAACTAAATTTACGATGCCGTTTGAACTGACGGAGTATGAGATGGACGGCATTGCCAAAAAAGCCGGATGTGAGTTTATATTATATACACATATTCCTCTTATGGTATCTGCACAGTGTGTCAGATATAACACAAAAAAATGTGCTTTTTCAGAGAAAAAAGGAATAAATGAAAAAATTATTCTTACAGACAGAAAATCGAGAGAGTTTATGGCAATAAATTATTGTAAATATTGTTATAATATAATATATCAAAAGACACCATTGTATCTTAAAGAATATGAAGACAAGCTTAAAGATAAAGGCATATCAAAGTTCAGATATGATTTTACATTTGAAAGCATAGAAGAGGTAAAGACTGTGCTTTCAGGAAAATACAACGGCATATATGATGAAGGTCATATTACAAATGGCGTAGAATAACTGGGGGGATTTAATGAATAAACAACAGGCAGCAGAAAAGCTGATAAATCTGTTCGGTGACATGAACATTATCGGTGTACTTCATTCTATACTTGTTGAAACATCAAAATATATAATAATTATATTGTTTGCAATATATACATGGCATTGTTTTACGGTTTTTATCGGGAGAAATAAAGAGAGAGAACAAAGAGTTTATGCAAGGCAGCAGAAAATGATGTTTGCAATACATTTTATAGCAACATTTGTATTGTTCTTAAACAGTCTTGACAAAAATATATTGATATTTTATGTGTGCCAGTTTTTAATGCTGGTATTTATGTGCAAGGCTTATCCTTTTGTGTATAAGGGAATGTCAAAGCTTGTTTTAAATAATATGATGATGCTTCTGACTATCGGTTTCATAATGATAGAAAGACTCAGCACGGTGGACATAATCAGACAGATGATATTTGTTGCGGCTATAGGGGTTGTGGCTTTGTTTATACCATTTATTATAGAAAAATTTCCTTATTTCGACAAATTTGGAGTTGTATATGCACTGATAGGTATAGCAATGCTGTCACTTGTGTTTGTGATAGGAAAGGAAAAATATGGGGCAAGAAACTGGATAATAATCGGAAGTTTCGCACTTCAGCCGTCAGAATTTGTGAAAATAATATTTGTATTTTTTGCGGCAGCTTTTTTGTCGAGAGTGAGAAATTTTGCAGATGTAGTAAAAGTCTCTATACCAGCGGCAATTCATGTGCTTATACTCATAGCAGAAAAAGATTTAGGCGGTGCACTCATATTTTATATAACTTATCTTGTTATATTATATGTATCGACAAGAAAAGAGAGTTATCTTGTTCTTGGAACAGGGGCATTGGCAGCAGGAGCAGTTCTTGCGTACAAGCTGTTTTACCATGTAAGGGTAAGAGTTTCAGCATGGAAAGACCCCTGGAGCGATGTTGCAAATAAAGGTTACCAGGTAACACAGTCATTATTTGCGATAGGTACCGGCGGATGGTTTGGAATGGGATTTTGCGAGGGAACACCGGAAAAGATACCCGTTTCAAAAACAGATTTTATCTTTTCTGCTATATGCGAGGAGATGGGAGTTTTTTTTGGTATATGCATTATACTTGTGGAGATAAGCTGCTTTATAATGTTTATAAATATTTCTTTGAAGATAGAAAATAGATTTTATAAGCTTACTGCACTCGGCTTAAGTGTTGAATATATGTTTCAGGTATTTCTTACAATAGGCGGAGTTACAAAGTTTATTCCATCTACCGGAGTTACCCTGCCGCTTGTAAGTTACGGAGGAAGTTCAGTCACAAGTACACTGATACTGTTTGCTATAATACAGGGATTATATGTTATAAACAATAAAAGGGGGGATGATGATGAGGCGGAGTCAT
The DNA here is from genome assembly GCF_003480745.1 of Clostridium sp. AM27-31LB. NCBI lineage: Bacteria > Bacillati > Bacillota > Clostridia > Eubacteriales > Clostridiaceae > Clostridium > Clostridium sp. AM27-31LB. The sequence goes on from NZ_QUJS01000001.1 coordinate 526,057, forward strand.
AATGACAGGAGCAGAGAAAAAAATTCAGGGAAAAATCGGAACACGGATTTAAAGAGAGCCGGCAGAAGCGTAAGAATAGGACGAAGCATCAGGGGGGCAGGGGGGAGCGGACATGACTCCGATATGCGTCAACAGGATGTTCAAAACAGAGAAAGAAAAATGGGAAACCGTCAGATATTGGTAGTAACCTATTGCTTTGTTGCACTATTTCTTGCAATGGTTTTGTATATTACAAGATTTATGGTGCGTGACAGTGCGGATATAATAAATAATTCATATAATAAAAGGCAGGAGGTACTTGCCAAAAAAGTAAAGCGTGGCGATATAGTATCTGCTGACGGAAAGGTACTTGCAAAGACGATAACAGACAAACATGGAAATGATACAAGATATTATCCATATAAAAATATGTTCTGCCATGCCGTCGGAAGAATTACAAACAGTATGACGGGAGTGGAATTAAGTCAGTGTTATCCGCTGCTTACTTCCCATGCAAATCCAGCCGAACAGCTTTTTTCAGATTTCAAGGGAGAAAAAAAGCCTGGGGATAATGTTATAACCACACTTGACTACAAACTTCAGAAAACGGCGTATAATGCACTTGGAAGTTATAAAGGAGCAGTTGTTGCGATGGAACCGTCAACAGGAAAGATTCTTGCTATGGTTTCAAAACCCGACTATGACCCAAACAATGTTTCTAAGGACTGGAGTAAACTAATATCCGGGAACAGCACGGAGTCGGCATTACTAAACAGGGCAACTCAAGGGTTATATCCTCCGGGCTCTACATTTAAGATAATGACTGCAACTGAATATATTCTTGAAAATCAGGACAGCTATAAAAAATACAGATATGTGTGTAAAGGCTCAGATTCATTTTATGGTAACAGGATAAGGTGTTATGCCGGGGAAAGACACGGGGAAGTAGATTTAAGACGGGCATTTGCAAAATCATGTAACTGTTCATTCGCAGATATAGGCTTAAAACTTAATGTGGATAAATTCAGGGAATTATGCGAAAAATTTAATTTTAACAAGAGTCTTTCAGTAAACTTTGATTATAAGAAAAGCAGTTTTGTACTTAACAGAAAGTCAGATAAATATGAGGTAATGCAGACATCTATAGGTCAGGGAAAGACGGGAATAACACCTCTTGAGAATGTACTTATAAGCAGTACGATAGCAAATGATGGAAAAATGATGACACCGTATATAGTCGATCATACGGAAAATGATGCCGGAAAGACGGTTAAAAGCTATTCACCTAAAAAAATAGGAAATATAATAGACAAAAAAACAGCAGGAACGGTAAAGAAACTGATGAAAGCCGTTGTCAGTGAGGGAACAGGAACTGCACTTAACGGATTTTCTTATAAGGCTGCCGGAAAGACAGGATCTGCTGAATTTAATTCAAAGGGAAACTCGCATGCATGGTTTGTGGGATTTGCACCGGCAGATAAGCCTAAGATAGCGGTGAGTATAGTGGTCGAGGCAGCAGGAACAGGAAACAGGTATGCAGTGCCAATAGCAAAAGCAATGTTTAGTGAGTATCTGGGGAATTAGTTATAAATTGCGGGATTTTGAAAATTTGTTGCAAAAGTATGTTAAAAAGGGTATAATATACACAATATGTACACGCACACCAAGGAGGAATTGCAATGATCGAAGCAACGAGCTGTGGCGGCGTGGTGATTTTTAGAGGAAAAATCTTATTGCTCTACAAGAATTATAAACATCGTTATGATGGCTGGGTTCTTCCAAAGGGGACAGTCGAAGCAGGCGAGGAATATAAGGAAACTGCTTTAAGGGAAGTGAAAGAAGAAACGAATGTGGCTGCCAGTATTATCAAATATGTTGGCAAGAGCCAATATACCTTTAACACACCAAATGACACAGTAGTAAAAGATGTACACTGGTATCTTATGATGGCAGACAGTTATCACAGTAAACCTCAGAAGGAGGAATATTTTGTAGACTCAGGATATTATAAGTATCATGAAGCATATCATATGCTCAAATTTTCAAATGAAAAGCAGATACTGGAAAAAGCATATAGCGAATATCTTGATCTTAAAAGAAGTAATTTATGGGGAAGTCATAAGTATTTTTAAAGTAAATGCTTTTAGATAATCCATTTTACTTGACACAAAGAATTAAAAGATATATAATCTTATCAAGATTGTAGTCTATAGGACTGACAAAAGAAAAGTTAGTTTTGGGCAGATTATGTTATAAAATAAGATCTGTTATTAATTTATGCAAGGGAGAATGACCATGGGAAATAATATTTTAGTTGTTGACGATGCCGCATTTATGCGCATGATGGTAAAGGATATTTTAACAAAAGGTGGTTACAATGTAGTCGGTGAGGCTGAAAATGGGGTTGTCGCTATCCAGAAATATACAGAGTTAAAGCCTGATTTAGTTACACTTGATATTACTATGCCGGAGATGGATGGTATTCAGGCTTTAAAGAAGATTAAAGAAGCTGATGCCGGAGCAAATGTTATCATGTGTTCAGCAATGGGACAGCAGGCAATGGTTATTGAAGCTATTCAGAATGGAGCTAAAGACTTTATTGTTAAGCCATTCCAGGCAGATAGAGTTTTAGAGGCTGTTAAGAAAGTTATTGGTTAATATATCTACATAATTATTAATATTCCTATTGAAAATAATCTGCCGCATTTTTGATTGTGATTATGTGGCAGTTTCTTTTCAATAAAATCATTCGGGGATGAGTTGAAAAAAGAAAAAATATTGTTGACATTTCGGATGTTTAATGATATGATAGCAAATGTTGTGACAGCACAATATGCACTAGTGGCGGAACGGCAGACGCAACGGACTCAAAATCCGTCGGGGGTGACTTCGTGAGGGTTCAAATCCCTCCTGGTGCATTTACATATTGAGAGTTTAAAACTTGTACATTGGAGTTTATACTTTGATGTTCAAGTTTTTTTTCTACTCAATCTGTCAAAAAGGTTTATTGATAAATGTTTTCAATAAGATTACATATATACGGTAATTATCATGTTGACATTGAAAAAAGCAATGTTATAATAATCCTTGTTGATAAGAGTTTTCGTTAGAAAATAAAATTTATTATATAGACAAAGGAGTGGACAAATATGAGTAAATGTATTTATATGGACAATGCGGCTACCACGCAGGTATATCCTGAAGTGTTTGATGCTATGAAACCATATTTTACTGAGTTTTATGGAAATCCATCAAGTATATATAGTTTTGCAGGAAACAGTAAGAAAGCTGTTGAGGATGCAAGAAAGACTATTGCAGACTTTCTTGGTGCAAGAACGGAAGAGATTTATTTTACCGGCGGTGGAAGTGAATCTGATAACTGGGCATTAAAGGCAACTGCCGATGCTTACGCAAACAAAGGCAAGCATATTATCACTTCAAAGATAGAGCATCATGCTATTTTGCACACTTGTGAATATCTTGAGAAAAAAGGATTTGAAGTTACTTATCTTGATGTAGATGAGAACGGCTTTGTAAATCCTGCTGATGTTGAAAAAGCGATAAGACCTGACACGATACTTGTTTCAATCATGACAGCAAATAATGAGATTGGTACGATAGAGCCTATAGCTGAGATAGGAAAGATTGCTAAAGATCATGGTGTATTGTTCCATACTGATGCGGTTCAGGCATTCGGTCATATTCCTATGAATGTTGATGAGATGAATATAGATATGCTCAGTGCAAGCGGTCACAAAATAAACGGACCTAAGGGAATCGGTATCATGTATATCAGAAAAGGTGTAAAAATCGGTTCATTTGTTCATGGCGGAGCACAGGAGAGACAGAGAAGAGCAGGTACTCACAATGTTCCGGGTATTGTCGGGATAGGAAAAGCTGTTGAGCTTGCAAGAGACAATATGAAAGAGAGAATGGAATATGAGACAAAGCTCAGAGACCATCTTATAAGCAGAGTTATGGAAGAAATCCCTTACGCTAAATTAAATGGTGATAAAGTTAAAAGACTTCCAAACAATGTAAATGTATGCTTCAGGTTTATCGAGGGCGAGTCGATGCTCATTTTACTTGACCAGAACGGTGTCTGTGGTTCGAGCGGTTCAGCATGTACATCAGGTTCACTTGATCCTTCACATGTTTTACTTGCCATCGGACTTCCGCACGAGATAGCACATGGTTCATTGAGACTTACTTTATCAGAGAAAAACACAATGGAAGAAGTTGACTTTACGGTAGACAAACTTAAGGGAATTATCGAGAGACTTAGAAGTATGTCGCCTCTTTATGAGGATTTTGTAAAGAATAATAAATAGATAAAAACACAGAATGGAGGCTTACTATGTACAGTGAAAAAGTTATGGATCATTTCAACAATCCAAGAAATGTCGGAGAGATAGAAGACGCAAGCGGTGTAGGTACAGTTGGTAACGCAAAATGCGGTGACATTATGAGAATGTACCTTGATATTGATGATAATGGAATTATACAAGATGTAAAGTTTAAGACATTTGGATGTGGTGCGGCAGTTGCAACAAGCAGTATGGCAACTGAGCTTGTAAAAGGAAAGACAGTTCAGGAGGCTTTACAGGTTACAAATAAAGCTGTTATGGAAGCACTTGACGGACTTCCACCTGTTAAGGTTCATTGTTCACTTCTTGCAGAGGAAGCTATACATGCAGCACTCTGGGATTATGCAGAGAAGAATGGTATTAAGATCGAAGGACTTGAAAAGCCTGTAAATGATATAAGTGAAAAAGAGGAAGCTCCTGAGGAAGAATACTAGAGAGTTGCTGACTAAAAGTAGTGGTCGTATTGTAAAAGATAGTGTATGATAAAAAGGTACATTTATCTTTTATGGTACGGCTATTATTGTTTTGTGGAAATTGTGAAATGAGCAGAGTGGATTGTGAATATCTGTCTGACTGAATGAGTTTTAAGAAAGGTTTTGGATATATGAAGAAGAAAGTTGTTGTTGGAATGTCGGGCGGTGTTGACTCATCGGTTGCGGCTTATTTATTGAAAGAACAGGGATATGATGTTATCGGGGTTACGATGCAGATATGGCAGCAGGAAGATGCCTGCACAGTTGAGCATGAGGGAGGCTGCTGCGGAATGTCAGCAGTGGAGGATGCAAGGCGTGTGGCTGCACAGCTTGACATACCTTATTATGTAATGAATTTCAGGGATGATTTCCAGAAATATGTTATAGATTATTTTGTCGATGAATATAAAAAGGGACATACGCCTAATCCTTGTATAGCCTGCAACAAGTATGTTAAATGGCAGTCACTTTTACAGCGTTCGATGGAGATAGGTGCTGATTATATTGCTACAGGCCACTATGCAAGAATAGTGAAACTTGACAATGGCAGATATACCATCAAAATGTCTGCGACAAAGAAGAAAGACCAGACATATGTGCTTTTTAATCTCAGTCAGGAGCAGCTTAGAAGAACGCTTATGCCGGTTGGTGAATATAATAAAGACCAGATAAGAGAGATTGCAGAAAAAATAGGTCTTGAAGTCGCACACAAGAGTGACAGTCAGGATATATGCTTTGTACCTGACCATGATTATGCAGGTTTTATTGAGAGAGAGACAGGAAAAAAGACAGTTCCCGGAAATTTTGTGGATGAAAACGGAAATGTTCTCGGAGTCCACAAGGGAATAGAACACTATACCATAGGGCAGAGAAAAGGACTCGGACTTCCGTCTACACAGCCTTATTACATAAATAAAATATGTCCCGACACGAGAGAGATAGTTTTAGGTGACGGAAAGAGTGTATTTTCAGATACGGTATATGTCGAAAATATAAACTATATGTCGGTTGAGAAAATAACAGAGCCGACGAGGTTTATCGGAAAGATACGATATGCACACCAGGGTTCGCCATGTATTGTTTATCCAGAGAAAGACGGAAGATTAAAATGTGTGTTTGATGAGAAGCAGAGGGCAGTCACACCGGGACAGGCTATTGTATTTTATGATGGGGATGTGATAGCTGCCGGCGGATGGATAACTAGATATTAGTGTAACAGTTCAGCCTTGCATTTCTTACATTCATAAACCTGCCAGCGAGCTGTCAGTCGCTGCTTTGCAGCTTATGTTTACTCATTTCAGAAATGAAAGGCTATTCTACCATAAAAAGGTACTTAACAATACAATGAACAAGCTCATTGTATTGTCAATTATCTTTTTATGGCTAAACTGTTACACATTAGTAAAAAAATATATATTTCCTATTGACAAAGTAGGAATAAGGGAGTATTATAATTTTTGTCAGCAAATCATACCAAGGTAATATGAAATATATGACAAGTAGAGTATGGAGGGAGTTAAATGATAAACAGACGATTTTTAGTTGACTACACAATGAAAGACAGTCGAATGTGCAGCTTTAAATGGTGGCATGATTACTGTTGCCGCTGATATATATTTAAAAAAAGACCGAGCGAAAGTGATGAAAGAACTAAAAGCTGAGAGCAAAGATATTTTTTTGCTGAGAGTCAAAAGCTGAGAGTGAAAGATACTTATTGATTGGAAATAAAGAATACAGGCACAAACAAAGAATAGAATTGATATATGGAGGACAGATATATGAGTAAGAAATCAAGAGCAGATAGAAATTTTAAATTTGAAACATTACAGTTACATGTTGGTCAGGAAACAGCAGATGCAGTTACAGATGCAAGAGCAGTTCCTATTTACCAGACATCATCTTATGTATTCCACAATTCACAGCATGCCGCTGACAGATTTGGTCTTAAGGATGCAGGTAATATTTATGGAAGACTTACAAATCCTACAGAGGATGTTTTCGAGAAAAGAATAGCAGCACTTGAAGGTGGTGTTGCAGCACTTGCAGTTGGTTCGGGTGCGGCAGCAGTTACATACACTATTCAGAACCTTGCACTTGCAGGAGACCATATCGTTGCAGCAAAGAATATCTACGGAGGAACATACAACCTTCTTGCACACACACTTGTAGATTACAATATTGAGACAACATTCGTTGATCCGCTTGATCCATCAGCTTTTGAAGCTGCTATCAAGGACAATACAAAAGCTCTTTACATAGAGGCTCTTGGAAATCCAAATTCAGAAGTTACAGATATAGAAGCAATCGCCAAGATAGCACATGCACACAAGATTCCACTCGTTATCGACAGCACATTTGCAACACCATATCTTCTTCGTCCTATCGAGTATGGAGCAGACATTGTAGTTCATTCAGCTACTAAGTTTATCGGTGGTCACGGAACGACTATCGGTGGTGTTATTATTGACGGAGGAAAGTTTGACTGGAAAGCATCAGGTAAATTTCCACAGCTTACAGAGCCAAACCCAAGTTATCATGGAATAAGTTTTGCTGATGCAGCAGGTCCGGCAGCTTTTGTTACAAGAATCAGAGCTATCCTTCTTCGTGATACAGGAGCTACTATCTCGCCTATACATTCATGGATATTCCTCCAGGGGCTTGAGACATTGTCACTTCGTGTGGAGAGACACATAGAGAATGCACTTAAAGTAATAGACTACCTTAAGAAACAGCCACTTGTAGAGGCTATTCATCATCCGTCAGTATCCAAAGACCCTGAGCAGCAGCGTCTTTATAAAAAATATTTTCCTAATGGCGGTGGCTCTATCTTTACATTTGAGATTAAGGGAGATGCAGACAAAGCAAAAGAATTTATCGATAACCTTGAACTTTTCTCACTCCTTGCAAATGTAGCAGATGTTAAATCACTTGTTATCCACCCTGCATCAACAACCCATGCAGAGCTTAACGAAGAGGAACTTGCAGACCAGGGTATCAAGCCAAATACTATAAGACTTTCAATCGGAACAGAGAACATTGACGATATTATCGAAGATCTTGATGAAGCATTTAAGGCAGTTCAGTAAATAAAAAACATTGTAAAGTAAAATAAAAGTTATATTCAGACACTTCATTAAGTGTTAGAATATAGATATAACATAAACAGGAGGATTATTATTATGGCAAATATATATAAAGGTGCACTTGGACTTATCGGAAACACACCGCTTGTAGAACTCACACATATTGAAAAGGCATTTAATCTTGAAGCAAAAATTCTTGCAAAACTTGAGTATTTTAATCCGTCAGGAAGCGTTAAGGACAGAATAGCAAAAGAGATGATAGAAGACGCAGAGGAAAAAGGTCTTTTAAAAGAGGGTTCAACTATCATTGAGCCGACATCGGGAAATACGGGTATCGGACTTGCAGCAATCGCAGCAGCAAAGGGATACAGAATCATCATTGTACTTCCAGAGACAATGAGTATCGAGCGTAGAAATATTATAAAGGCATATGGTGCTGAACTTGTGCTTACAGACGGAACAAAGGGAATGAAAGGTGCTATTGCAAAGGCGGAGGAACTTGCAAAAGAGATAGAAAACAGTTTTATACCGGGACAGTTTGAGAACCCTGCAAACCCTGCTGCACACAAAAAGACAACAGGTCCTGAAATCTGGAATGACACGGATGGAAAAGTAGATGCATTTGTAGCAGGTGTGGGAACAGGTGGAACTCTTACAGGAGTAGGTCAGTACCTAAAAGCTAAAAATTCTGAAATTGAAGTTATAGCAGTTGAGCCTGAAACATCACCTGTACTTTCACAGGGACACGCAGGAGCACATAAGATTCAGGGAATAGGTGCAGGATTTGTTCCAAAGACACTTAGTACAGAAGTCTATAACGAAGTTTTGCCTATAAAGGATGATGATGCATTTAAATATAGCAAGACGATTGCAAAAGAGGAAGGTATCCTCGTAGGTATCTCATCAGGAGCAGCAATTGCAGCAGCAATCGAGTATGCTAAAAGAGCAGAAAACAAAGGAAAGAATATTGTAGTATTATTACCGGACAGTGGTGACAGATATTATTCAACATCATTATTTACAGATTAAACTGAGCTGGAAGTAAAATCAAAATATATATAAAAGACCTTGCATGGTGGAAATGCTGTGCAGGGTCTTTTTTAACCGACTTTGTTCTTTTAAGGTTTTGTGATATGTGTTATACTTGGAATAAAAGATGCAAGGGTTAAAGGCAGACAGCAAACTGTTTTCATATATGATGTAATAGTCAAAAGCAGATAAAAATCCATAACATTAGTTCTTGGAAAAAATACCTTTTGATTAAATATCATATAAAATAACATAACGGAAATTATGAGGTGATATATAATGGGTGTATATTTTAATCCAAAGAATGGGAGCTTTACAGGTGACAAAAATAGCAGGATATATGTGGACAAAACAGGACTTTTGGAATATCTTAACGGTCTGCTGGGGACGAGTGGCAGATGCGTTGCTGTAAGTCATGCAAGACGGTTCGGCAAATCTCATGCGGCTGGAATGATAGATGCGTATTATAGTCTTGGCTGTGATTCGTCAAATCTTTTTGATGACACAGCAATTGCGGATAGTGCATACTATAGGAAATACATGAACAAATATAATGTTATCCATTTAGATATTTCATCAGTCTGGGATTTTCATAAAGAAGATTTGGCGGACACAATTAAAAAGAGAATATGTAAGGATTTTAAGAAAGAATATGGCGATACATTAGATTATAATGAAGATTTATATTTGCTGATACAGGAGATTTATGAGATAACAGAAATTCAGTTTGTGATAATAATTGATGAGTGGGATTGCGTTATCAGAAACAGCGATGACAAAGAGTTGGTACACGAGTATTTACAGTTTTTACACTCGCTGTTTAAATCGGAGGAGTCAAAATCTTTTCTCGCATTGGCATATATTACGGGAATTTTACCGATAAAAAAGATTAAAGATGAGTCAGCTTTAAATAATTTCAGTGAATATACAATGTTAAAATCAAGTCCGATCACAAAATATTATGGTTTTACGGAAGATGAGGTTACAGGATTATGCAAGCGGTTTGATATGGATTTTGACAGTATGAAAGCATGGTACAACGGATATTTGATTGACGGTATTCATATGTATAATCCAAACTCTGTTTCTATGGCAATAGAGAGAAATGATTTTGATTCATACTGGAGAAATACATCTTCATTTGCATCAATAAATACATTTATAACGATGAATTATGCAGGACTAAAGGATGATATTATGAAGATGCTTGCAGGTGGAAAAGTCATGGTAAATCCAAATACATTTCAAAATGATTTTTCAACTATTGCATCAAAGGATGATGCTTTAACGGCATTGATACATTTGGGTTATCTTGGATATGATGCGGACAGAAAGAGTGCATATGTGCCAAACTATGAGGTGGCAACTGCATTTGAACTTGCATTGCAAACAGGTGGGTGGAAAGAGATTGCAAAAGCGATTTCAACTTGCGATGAACTGCTTTTTGAAACTATAGATGGAAATGCAGAAAGAGTTGCCGAACTTATAGAGCTTGCTCATGATGCTTACACATCAGTATTAAAGTACAATGATGAAAATTCGCTTAGCTGTGTTCTTACAATGGCATATTTTACAGCACCGGGATATTATAATATTGTCCGTGAAATGCCTGCCGGAAAAGGATTTGCAGATTTTGTGTTTATTCCTAGAGCAAATGCGGGGGTCAGACCGGCAATGGTAGTAGAATTAAAATATAATAAATCGGCAGACACGGCAATTAAACAGATAAAAGAAAACAGATACCATGGTGCATTGTCAGGCTATAGCGACAAAATACTTCTTGTAGGGATAAGCTATGATGCGGAGGGAAAAGACAAAAAGCATCATACCTGTGTGATAGAAGAAGTGCAGGGGACAGATAATGAATAGATATGTGATATAGGCATTTGTGAAACTAATTATATGTTATGTTAATTGCACAGATATAACAAATAATATCGTCGGCACGCTCTCGCTATGTTGTCGTTCGTAGCAGTACATAAATCAGCAAAAAACGTTGATTAAGTGCTGACGACGACAAAAATGCCGACTAACACTATTTGTTATATCTGCACAATTTAATCAAGTTTTATGATAGTTTCGCAAACGCCTAAGATATGTGATAGAAATGAGGAGTAAAATGAGATTTTTTCATATTTCGGATTTACATTTTGGTAAACTTTTGTATGGTTATGACCTTACGGAGGAACACAGAAATTTTATAGAGCAGCTTGGAAATTACTGTGACAAATACAATCCCGATGCGGTTCTTATCGCAGGTGATGTTTACGACAGGTCAGTGCCATCAGCGGATGCAATGACGCTGCTTGACGAACTTTTAAATAAACTTTCCGGAAGAAAGGTTTTTATTATTTCAGGAAATCATGATAATGCAAAAAGACTGAGTTTTGGAAAAGATTTTCTTAAAAAGCATGATATATATATATCAACGGTTCCTCCGACAGGAGAAAATGAAAAGATAGAAAAAGTTAAATTTGCGGATGAATATGGAAATGTAAATGTCTATATGCTGCCGTTTTTGAAGCCTGCACTGTTTAAAAATTCAATGCCGGAGGAGGCGGCAGCAGGGGAAGACGCAATAATAAAAAAGCTTGTTGAAAATACAGACATAGATAAAAATGAGAGGAATATTATTCTTGCACATCAGTTTTTTGTGTCAGGTCACAAAGAGCCTGAACTTTGTGAGTCGGAGCAGACTCCGGCTATAGTGGGCGGACTTGATGCTGTCGATGTATCGGCATTTGATGATTTTGAGTATGCAGCACTCGGACATATTCACGGCGGACAGTTTGTGGGTTGTGAGAAAAACAGATACAGTGGAACACCGATTAAATTTTCAGTGAGTGAGAGAAATCATAATAAGAACATTGTAATGGTGGATATGGAAGAAAAAAATAAAGAGATTGAGATAACAAAACTTCCACTGACACAGATAAGAGATGTAAAGAAACTTACGGGATATTTTGATGATATAATAGCTTCGGCTGATGAAGAACTTAAAAATGATTATGTGAGCATTACTTTGAGGGATGAAGAAATAATTCCTGATGTAAAGGAAAAACTGGGTGCGTATTTTGACTACATATTAGAAGTGGTCGTTGATAATTCCGAGACAAGAAAGATAATGCTTGAGGATGTAGGTGAATTAAAAGAAATGTCACCATATGATGCGTTTGATACTTTTTTTGAACAGCTTACGGACAGAAAAATGAATGATGCAGAGAGTGAACTATTCAGGGAAATACTTAGTGAAGTGGGGGAAGAGTAAATGAAACCATTAAAACTTGTTATGTCAGCATTTGGCTCTTACGGAGGAGAGGAGATTATTGACTTTTCAAAAATAAAAGGAGGTCTTTTTCTTGTATCGGGTGATACGGGTTCAGGTAAGACTACTATTTTTGATGGAATAATGTATGCTCTCTACAATAAGATGGGCGGTGGTGACAGAGAAACAAAAATGATGAGAAGTGAGTATGCTAAGGACAAGCAGAAAACATTTGTGGAGTTTACATTTGAATATACACATGGGGAAAATAAAGGTGTCTATGTCGTAAAAAGAACGACCAATTTTAGAAAAAGCGGTGTTACATCTGATGTCGTTCTTACTCTGCCTGATGGAGAAGTCTTTAATGGAAAGAATAAGGAGACAGATGAAAAAATCCAGAGCATAGTTGGACTTGACTATAAGCAGTTTGGAAAGATAGTGATGATTGCACAGGGACAGTTTCGTGAGCTTATCATGGAAAACACAAAGAATAGAAAAGAGATATTTAAAAGTATTTTTTCTATGGATATATATGAGAAGATTGAGAGAGTAATAAACGACAGATTTAAAAAGATATATGCACAGATAAAAGATAACAATCTTTTGCTGGAGGAAAATTTTAATACAGCTTATGTAAGTGAGGAAAACGGGAATACTGATGCGTGGAGAGAAGCCTTTGAAAAGAGAGATACAGAACCAGGGCTTCTGCTTGATGTGCTTGAACAAGAGATAAAAGAACTTGAGATAAAGAAAAATGAAGAAAAAAAAATAATTGATAAAAAAAATGCTGACATTGTAAAGCTTGTAAAGAGAATATCGGATGCAGATAAGATAAACAGTAAGTTTGGACAGAGAAAAGAAGCAGTTTTGCGGTATGAGTCTCTGATGGAGCAAAAAGAAACATATGATAATAAAGCTGTGATATTAAAAAAGGCAAAGGCGGCAGGCGAAGTAAGGCAGGTGCAGTCAGTTTATATTAAAACAAAAAATACAATAGAATTAAGAGAGAAACAGTTAGAGCAGAATAAGTCAAAGTTTGTTTTGTTAGAGCAGAGCCATAAAAAACTTTTATCAGAAAAGGAAAGTTTTGAAAAGAGTTATTTAACTGACAATGAAAAGCTGTTAAAAGAAAAAAACAGGCTTGAAAATGAGATGGAAAAATACAAAGTATATGATGAAAAAAATAAGTTATATATTTTAGAAGAAAAAAAGTTAAAAGAATTAAAAGAAAAATCAGATTTATTAAATGATGAAAAAAAGGCAGCTCTCATAAAAAGTGAAGAAAATAAAAAAATACTTTTGCAGCTTAAAGATATTGAACTGGAATTGCAAAAATATATATCGGCAGATGAGAATGAAAAGAGAAATCTTAAAGAATTTGAAGCATTAAAAAAAGCAATATCTTCATATAAAAAAGAAAACAGCAGACTGGGTAGTGCAGAAAAAGAATATGCGGATAAATATCTGGCATGGAAAGAAGCCAGAAAAACATATGAGAACACAAGTGACAGATATGTGGCGGCTCAGGCGGCAATACTTGCGGCGGGACTAAAAGACGGTATGCCTTGTCCGGTCTGTGGTTCGACTAATCATACACACCCTGCGGCAATGACAAAAGATACGGTCACGAAAGAAGAACTTGACGGAGCAAAGTCAAGAGAAAATGAATGTGAAAAAGAAAAAAATAATTCACAGAAAATATTTGAAGATAATAAGCGAAAAAAAGATGTGGCTTTTGCCGAGGTAAAGAGGTATTATGAGATTTGTTATTATTTAGGAGATAAAGCGGATACTTCTTTAAAAGATAAAAAGGGCTACAATGCTAGTATAAAAGATAAAACTGATACTGATATAAAAGAGCATGAGAATATAAGACAACAGGAAAATGTAAAAGATAAGGAATATACAAGTTTCGGTGAAAATAAAACTGACAAGCTGGAGGAGAATGTAAAAACAAAAATAAAAGAAATTAAAAAGTCTTTGACAGAAAACGAGCAGACGATAGAAGATTTATATAGCAAAAAAGAAGAAAAGCTAAAGCGTGAGAAAGCTGAAAAAGAAACAGAAGCAAAGCTTAAGGAAATGGAAGAAAATATATCTGATAACGCAGAAATGTTGAATAAACAGTCTGTGAGCGTTGGAAGTTTAAGTGCAGAAATGGAGATGTTAAAAAAAGAACTCTCCTATGAAAGTTCGGATACCGCCTTAAAAGAACTTGAAAATATCAGAAATAAAATAGAAGTTCTGGAGAAAAGAAAAAGGGAACTTGATGAAAATATTTTAAAATCCGACAGAACAAAAAGTAATCTTAATGGTACGATAAAAGAGAACAAAAATCAGCTCGAAACAGACAGGAAAAATCTTGAAACTGAGTATGACGATTTTATTAAAGTGCTTAAAGAAAAAGAATTTGAAAACGAAGAAGCATACAATGAAAGTCTTGTTCATATAGAAAGTATTGAGATATTCGACAGACAGATACAGGAATACAAAGAAGAAGTGAGCAAAGTCAGTTCGCTTATCAGTGTCCTTGATGATATGCTTGACGGCGAAAAAGAGATTGACACAGATGTTATGTTACAGCAAAAAGCAGAAATGGAAATCGAAGCAGAAAGGCTTGCAAATGAAAATGAGATTACGGTCTCAAAGCTTGGTACGAACAATTCAGTGAGAGATAAAGTTTCAAAACTTATGGAACAGAGAGGAAAACTCAATGAAAAATATAAAATAATATCTTCTCTTAATAATGTGGCGAACAGTAAAAAAATTCATTTCCAGACTTTTGTGCTCAGACAATATTTTAATATGGTAATTTCTTACGCAAACAAAAGACTTGCGGTTATGACATCAAACGGATTTTTATTAAAGTGCAGAGATATTTCGCTTACTACGGCAGGTGAGACAGGACTTGAGCTTGATGTTTACAGTCCGGTTACCGGAAAGGTAAGAGATGCCCACTCTTTGTCGGGAGGTGAGACATTTATGGCTTCGCTTGCAATGGCACTCGGAATGTCAGATATTGTGCAGAATAATTCAGGCAAAACGCAGATTGATACAATGTTTATTGATGAGGGATTTGGCTCGCTGAGTGATGATGTGAGGGACAAAGCAGTAAAGATACTTTTAGACCTTGCAGGCAGCAGCAGGCTGGTCGGAGTAATCTCGCATGTATCAGAACTTAAAGAGCAGATACCATCAAAGATAATTGTAAGAAAGGATAACGATGGAAGTCACATTACATGGGTTCAGGACAGATAGAAAAAAGAAGATGGACTGTAAACAGGTGCAGTCCGGTATCATTGATTTTATAAATGATAACATGGACATAAAAGAAATGGAACAGTTTATAAGTCATATTGAGAGCTGTGAGGAGTGCCGTGAAGAATATGATGTATATTATACATTGATAATGGGAATGAAACTTCTTGACAGCGATAATCTCAGGGGCAAAACGCAGATAGATTCACAGGATAGGATGGATGATGCAAAATCTTATATTTTAAGATACCGGTTTGTATTGTTTGAAAAGGTTCTTCTTTTTATATTTGTATGTATAAGTGTTATTCTTATTTACTGATAATGACACTTTGGTATATATTATAAATATGAATTTTTACAGCAAAGATAGGCAGTCATATATGTGTGGACAGTTACCAAAAATCGAAAGGGAAATTTAACAGATGAGTGAAAAAATAGTTTTAATAGATGGGCATAGTATATTAAACAGGGCATTTTATGGAGTGCCTGATCTGACAAATTCAGAAGGGATGCATACAAATGCGGTTTATGGATTTTTAAATATCATGTTTAAGATACTTGATACGGAAAAACCGGAATATCTGACGGTTGCTTTTGATGTGAAAAAGCCTACATTCAGACATGAGATGTTTAAGGAGTACAAAGGCACGAGGAAACCTATGCCTGAGGAGTTAAGACAGCAGGTGCCTGTTATACAGGATGTGCTTGAAGCGATGGGTATCACGATTGTAAAAAGACAGGGATTTGAAGCGGATGATATACTCGGAACTATCGCAAAGATGGCAGAAGCAGAAGGAAAAGAAGTTACTCTTGTATCAGGAGACAGAGATCTTTTGCAGCTTGCTACAAAAAATATCAAGATAAGTATTCCAAAGACAAAAAAAGGCGGTTCTGAGGTTGAAGAATATCATACAGAGGATGTAATAGAAAAATACGGTGTCACGCCGGTTCAGATAATAGATATGAAAGGTCTTATGGGAGATACAGCTGACAATATACCAGGAGTTGCAGGTGTCGGTGAAAAAACGGCAGTAAAGATACTTAAGGCATTTCCGAGTGTCGAGGAGGCTTATGAGCATATCGAGGAAGTAGAGCCAAAGAGGGCGAGGGAGCTTTTGAGAGCAGGAAAGGATATGGCTTTCTTAAGCAAAAAACTTGCGACGATAAAGACAGACTGCGAACTTGATTACAGTATCAAAGATGCAAAACTTGAAAATATATTTACATCTGAGGCATTTGAGTGGATAAAGAAACTAGAACTAAAATCACTTGTAAAAAAATTCGATTCCGAGGCAATGAATAAAGCGGTTGAAAGACCAAAGAATTTTAAATATTTGAAGAAAAAAATAGAGGTAAAGAGATTTGCTGACGAGCTTATAAAGGATGCACCTGAGGTTGTTGGAGTATCATTTTTTGGCGATGAGTGGTCAAATTCAGGTGTTACGAAAAAGAAAAATAAGAAAAAAAGCGGCGGACAGATGGCATTTGTATTTGATGATATATCAGCAGTTTCTCTTGAAGATGAGAGTGACAGCACAAATGAATATTTGTTTTTGGGACTTAGTTTAAGCTACGAAAAAAATGGTGAGTATGAAACCGTAAGCATATTAAAAAATGATGAGACAGACGGAGATTTTCTGATAGAAACTTATAAAAAAATTCAAAAGAAAATATCTCATATCGCATTGATAGACTGGAAGAACGAACTGCATCTTACGGCGGTTGCAGAAAATCTTTCAGAGGATAGGGAAGCACCTTTACAGATGGCATTTGATGATTCGGATTTTGACAGGCTGTTTAATAAAATATCAGATGTAAGTATAGCTGCATATCTTATAAATCCGCTTAAAGACAGTTACGGTGCTGACGATATAGCAAGGGATTATCTTGATATGACGATACCATCATATAGTGAGAGATTTGGAAAAAGCAGACTTTCAGAAATCGTATCGGAGATAGATGACGATTATCTTAGGGAGAGTGCGGACGAGGAAAAGAATGTTGTAATAAACAATCTTTTGGAATATACGGGAGAACTTTCGTATGTGGCTGTGGCTGGATATAAAAATCTTGAAAGCACACTCGAAAAAACAGGCATGATAAAACTTTACCGTGAAGTGGAGATGCCGACGGCATATTTCTTATATCAGATGGAGAGAGTCGGAGTCAAGGCAGACATAGCCGTTCTTGAACAGCTTGCAAAAAAACTTGACAGAAAGATAATTGAACTTGAAAGTGATATATATGACCTTGCAGGTGAGGAGTTTAACATAAATTCACCTAAACAGCTTGGTGTGATATTGTTTGAAAAAATGAAACTGCCATTTGCAAAAAAGACAAAGACAGGCTACTCAACATCAGCGGATATTCTTGAAAAACTAAAGAAAGAAGACCCTATTATATCAAAGATACTTGATTACAGGCAGTTTACAAAATTAAAGTCAACATATGCAGAGGGACTTGCTGTGTTTATCGAGAACGATAAGAGAATTCACGGCAAATTTAACCAGATGATAACAGCAACGGGAAGAATAAGTTCGACAGAGCCAAATCTCCAGAATATTCCTATCAGAATGGAGATGGGGCGTGAATTCAGGAAAGTATTTAAGGCAAAAGACGGATTTGTATTCCTTGATGCAGATTACTCACAGATAGAATTGAGAGTTTTAGCTGATATGTCGGAGGATGAACATCTTATACAGGCATATAAGAACGGTGATGATATACACAGAAGTACCGCATCAAAAGTATTCCACACACCGTTTGACGAGGTCACCGATCTTCAGCGAAGAAATGCAAAGGCAGTAAACTTCGGAATAGTTTACGGGATAAGTGCATTCGGTCTCTCACAGGATCTTGGCACAACGAGAAAAGAAGCGGACGAGATAATAAAGAAATACTTTGCCACATATCCGGCGATAAAGGCATTTCTTGACGAGAAAGTAGAAGAAGCAAAAGAAACAGGATATTCTTACACAAAATTTGGCAGGCGAAGACCAGTGCCTGAAATAAAATCATCAAACTTTATGCAGCGTTCATTTGGTGAGAGAATTGCAATGAACTCGCCTATACAGGGAACAGCGGCAGACATAATAAAGATAGCGATGATAAAAGTTGCAAGAAAATTAAAAGAAGAAAAACTTAAATCAAGGATAGTTCTTCAGGTGCACGATGAACTGCTGGTAGAGACAAGTGTTGATGAGATTGAAAAGGTGAAAGAGATACTTATTTCAAATATGCAATCGGCGGCTGAACTTAAAGTTCCTCTTATTGCGGAAGTGGAGCAAGGGGATGATTGGTTTGAGGCACACTAACATTTGCAAAACTGCTGCAGGCTGTGTTGATTGTGCAACTATAACAAATAATACCGCTGGCACGCTTTCGCTATGATGTCACTCGTAGCAGCACATAAAGAGTGAAAAGACCACTCTTAAGTGCTGACGGTGACAAAATGTCAGCTAACATTATTTTGTTATAGTTGCACAATCTAATTACAGTTTATGTAAGTTTTGCAAAGGCTTAGTGTGGTTATTATGATATTGAGAGGATTGAGATGAAAGTTATTGGTTTGACAGGTGGTGTCGGTAGTGGTAAGTCACTTGTGGCACAGTTTTTAAAGGAAGAAACGGGTGCTGAGCTTATATTGACGGACGATATTGGTCATATTGTCACGGATAAGGGTGGCAGTGCCTTTGAAGCCGTAGTGGAGAGATTTGGTAAGGAAATTCTTTCTGACGCGGGGGAGATTGACAGAAAGAAACTTGCGGATATAGTGTTTAATGACAAAAGTGCGATACAGGATTTGAACGGTATTGTGCATCCAAAGGTAAAGGAGTATATTGAGGACTATATAGAACAGAGAAAGGAAAAAGGCGGTAATATAATTCTTGAGAGTGCCATATTGTTCGAGACGGAGTGCGATAAATACTGTGATGAGGTATGGTATGTGTATGTTCCGAGAGAAATAAGGATAGCAAGGCTTAAGGAAAGCAGGGGCTATTCTGACGGAAAGTGCGATGCGGTGATGAGAAGCCAGAAAACTGATGAGTTTTATATAAGCAGAAGTGACAGAGTCATAAAAAATGACGGTTCTGTTGAGGAGCTTAAGCAGCAATTAAAACGGATTTAGTTTATTTGAATTTTTAAAGATTAGAAGTCTGTTGCCTGCATTGACAGTATGTATAATCAGTTTGCAAGATGCATCAAAAGCAGTGGATTTATGCAGCCTTCGGCGAGACTTCCGATAAGTATAAGTAAAATACTGAGCAGAAATAAGGGAAATTGTTTTAATAACAGTTTCCCTTTTTGTTTTGTTTCATCTAAGCAGTTTATTCTGTGAAGCTTCATTATTATAAACAAAAATGCAGGGACAAAGACAAGATATTGCGGCATAATGCAGCAGGTATAGTTTGCTATTCCGGCAAAATCGTAAAGTGAAATATTAAAATAAAGCAGGAGCCCGTTTGAAAATCCTGTATAAACTGAAAAAACAAGGCAGTAATAACGCCAGAGGTCTGTCATTGAGAAAATAAAAAGCAGCATTACAAATTTGATGTTTCTGCTAAAAGATGAGAGGACTATCTGGTCTGACGGTATGTCCAATGATGGCAGGGCACTTATGGTTTCGCTGTAAATTGTTTTTAATACAGGCAGGATGATTGGATTAAATAGTTTCCCGACAAGGGTACCGATAACCATACCTATAAAAAAGAATATGATAACCGTTTTACATATGCGTGGCATTTTCCCTTTTCGTATATTGGTTGTGGAAGTTTTATTCATTTAGCGATAACCTGCCTTTCAGATTTATTATGTTAATGTTTTGCTGCACTTTTACCGTGTTAAATGCGAGAGTACATTTTCTTAAAAGAGGGGAAATTTTCCTCTTACATCATCTTATGACAGATATTTAAAAATATTCCGTTTCACATTTTGCACACAACTTTTCCACCTGATTTTCACAAATTTACTGTAATATTTTGATTATAAAATATAAAGCGTATTGTGAATATCTTTGGCAAGAATATGCTGGAACAATAAAGAAAAATCAGCGTAAGCAGACAGGAGGAAAAATGATGCACCGAAAAAGAAAGATTGCATTGACGATGGCAGTAGTGCTTGTTATAGCAGGTGTGGGAGTATATGGTGGAAACCGGATTTTAAAAAATAATTCATCTGAACAATCGGAACAGACAAATAATTCAGATAATAAAAACATTGCTTCGGCAAAGACGCAGAATAGTAATATATTGCAGGCAGAGGGAACGACATCGGGAGGAACGGACTATCAGCTATACAATCTGAATCTTAAGGGTACAAGTAAAACAGGAGCATTGGAAGTGGAAAGTGTTTTGAAAAGCTCAGGTGATGAGGTAAAAAAAGGAGATGCACTTATAAAACTTACAAAAGACAGTGTTTCAGATACAAGAAAAATTCTATATAAAGCGGTAAAAACTTATAAAAAGAAATATGCATCGGCAAAACTTGATTATGAAGAAGCGGTTTATGATGCAAAAAGTGATTATCAGGAGAGTTTGTCAGCGTATTCATCAGCACTTATCGATTATAAAGACAGTTTATCGGAATATACGGGAATGGTAAAAGAAGCGAAAAAGCAGCTTGATAAAAGCAAAAAGATAATAAGTACATATCCAGGGAAGATTAAAAATTCAAAAAAGACTCTTGCTGCAAAACAGAAACAGTTGAGCAGTGTAAATAAAAAAATCAAAAAGGCAAAAAAACAGGCAGAGGGTAAAGCTAAAGTTCTTGCCACAAAGCAAAAATTATATGAACAGGCAAAACAAAAATATGATGAAATGAGTACAGTATCAAGATATATTGGAGATTTCAGTCGTGAAAATAAAAGTGATATTTCACAGTTGACAACAAATGTTGAGCAAAAGCTTGCATTGGCAAAAAAAGACATGGAGTCAAAGAACACAGCATATAGCAAGGCTTTGAAATCGTCAACATCAGCGGAAAAGACATACGAGCAATACAATACGAAAAAAACTCAGTTGTCAAATAGTATAAGTATACTTAAAAATAATATTTCGTTATATGGAACTGATTACAAAAATGCAAAACTTAACCTGAACAATTACAGTTCAACATACAATCAGGCTTTATCAGAGGAGACAACAGGAAAAGTAAGTGCAAAAAAGACATATGACGAGAGTGTGAAAGCCTATAAAAATGCAGACACAGTCTATAATGCGGCTATAAAATCGGCAAAAGATACATTACAGAAAGCAAAAGACAATTATACAAATGCGAAAGCAAGAGTAGCAGCATTTAACAAACTTATATCAGGAAATAATGTTGTGGCACAGATGTCGGGAACTTTATCTGAAATGTCATATGAAAGCGGAGATATGTTAAACAGTATGACAGCGATAGCAGGTTACAGTAATGAAAATACACTCAGTATTGATGTGACTGTTGACCAGACGGATATAGGAAAAATTTCAGTAGGCGATGAGGCTTCGGTAAGTGTTCAGAATATGCCGCAGACAGTAACGGGAAAAGTTGCAGCTATTGAAACATCTTCATCATCGGAGAGTGTATCAAAAGTAACATATACGGTAACTGTTTCCATTGATAATTCGCAGAAAATGTTATCAAGCGGTGCTGCAACGCAGGTTATCTTTAATCAGAATAATGAAGAAAATGAACAGAAAGGAAAATAAAAATGGCAGATAAAGAAAAAAAACAGGCAGCGGTAAAATCTAAGTCGCATAAGAAAAAGATAAAGAAAGCTATAATTTCCATAATCATTGTTGTGTGCATAACTGTTATCGTTTTTTTTAATGTGAACAAAAAAAAAGACGATACAAAGACAGCGACAGTGACTAAAGAGAACACGGCAAAAAAAGGAAATCTCACAGTGGGAATAACTGAAAGTGGAACAATGGAGATTGGTTCTATCACACAGTCATATGAGCTTGACACATCTTCGGCGGGAACAAGCAGCTCATCATCTTCATCAGGAACAAGCAGTTCAGGTTCTTCATCTTCGGACAGTTCAAATAAAAGTGATGCACAGGGGATGCAGAACATGGGTGGTGCAATGGGAATGGCAGGCGGACAGTCGGGGTCAGACAGCAGTTCTTCCACAACAAAGACAACATCTTCATTATCAGGAAATGAGAGCGTATCGGACTCAGACCTTGTTATAAAAAAAGTGTGTATCACATCGGGTCAGAATGTAAAAAAAGGTGACACAATTTTAAAACTCACGACAAAGAGTGTTTTAAATGTGAGAAAACTTTATAAGGCGGCGGTAAGTTCGGCAAAACTTTCATTAAAAGAAGCAAAAGTAGACAGAGACTCTGATAAACTTACGGCGGAGTATGAATATAAAGAAAGGATTGCGGCAGGCAAGAGTGCAAAGACAACATATAAAGCTACATTGCAAAGCCTTGACAGTGCGGTTGTGACAGCACAAAATAACTATAATACGGCAGTTTCAGGTATTAAGACACTTCCTTCAAAGATTAAAAATCTAAAGAAAAAGATTAAAAAAGCAGGCGGGAGTACAACCGTATATAAAAGTACATCG
This sequence comes from Clostridium sp. AM27-31LB, assembly GCF_003480745.1. NCBI lineage: Bacteria > Bacillati > Bacillota > Clostridia > Eubacteriales > Clostridiaceae > Clostridium > Clostridium sp. AM27-31LB. The sequence goes on from NZ_QUJS01000001.1 coordinate 549,072, forward strand.
ACAAATCAGAATACAGGCAGTAATGCCGGAAATAATACAGGAAACATGAACGGTACAGGTATGGGAGATGATAAAAACGGAGGAACTTCAGGAACAGGTACAACTGCAGGCTCAACGGGCAGTCAGAGCAGTTCAAACACTGTAACGATAATGCAGCAGCAGTTAGCTTCATATCAGCAGCAGTTATCGGAATATAAATCAAACCTCAAAAACCTGAAATCACAGCTTAAATCTGCTAAAAAAGCCAGGAAAACAGGAAAAGTAAGTGCAAAAAAGACATATGATGCGGCAATGCTTCAATATTCAAATGCAAAGACTCTTTATAATGTTGCGATGGATGGAATTGACGATGATGTAAAAGACGCACAGGAGACATTAAAGGATGCACAGAAAGCATTAAAAACTTTTGAAAAGTATGCAGGAACAGGGGTGATAAAAGCTGAATGTTCAGGCACGGTAACATCTGTCGGATATGAGGACGGAGAGACATTAAGCACTGATACCGACATAGCTACATATATGAATTCGGATGCGGTCACAACTTCAGTGTCTGTCGCACAGGACGATATTTCGGAGATAGAAGTCGGAGATACAGTAAATATAAGTCTTTCTGCATATGAAGGTAAGACATTCCATGGAAAAGTCACATCAATATCAACCACTTCATCGGGAACAAGTACGGTGAGTTATCCGGTCGTAGTCACAATGACAGGTGATGTTTCAAGTATTTATGCAGGAATGGGTGCTGATGTTACATTTGTTACAAAAGAGGTAAAGGATGTTCTTTATATTTCAAATAAGGCTGTTGAGACAGAGGGAACAAAGTCATATGTAACAAAGAAAAACAGTGATGCAAGTACGACAAAGACACAGGTAAAAACAGGATTTTCAGACGGACATAATGTTCAGATCGAAAGCGGATTAAGCGAAGGTGATACAGTTCTTATAGAAAGCCGGGTGAGCGAATGAAACTAAGCGAGATATTAAGACTTGTCTGGATAAATCTTATTCAGAATAAATTTAAGGTGGTGCTTACTTCTATAGGTATAGTAGTGGGCGCGGCAACGATAGTCATGGTTATAGCAATAGGCAGGGGCGGTCAGATGGATGTGGCGGACCAGTTCAAAAATTTGAACGCGGGTGCTATAGATATTTCATATGAGCAGTCGTCAGACAGTTCATCGTCAAATTCTAAGAGTTCATCAAAATCAGGCTCGTCAGGGAAATCATCAAATGGAAACTCTGAGTCCGGAAATAGGGGACAGGGTGGTTTTGGCGGTGGTCAGGGAATGCCGCAGATGCCCGGCGGCTTTGGTGGATTTATGCTGGGCGGTAAAAACAGTGAAAGCTCAAAGATAAATCAGAAAAAGATTACTTTGTCTGAAGACGATATGGACGATTTAAAAACATTTCTTCCGGGAATTTCAGACATAACGATATCTTATACTACAAAATCCGATGTAGATGGAGGAGAGCTCGATGACGCTGAAAGCTATACGATAGCAGGAGTGAAAAATAATTATGCAGGCATGAGTAATCTGACGATGGCAGCAGGGAGTTTTATCGAGTCATCAGACGAGACAAACAAAGAGAAAGTGTGCGTACTCGGTTATTCTGTTGCAAAAGAGATATTTGGAAGTGTAAAAGACGCATATGACAGCACTATTTACATAGATGACAGAGCATATGTAGTAAACGGTGTAATATCGGAGGTAGGAACTGTTTCTTCAGGAATAAGCCCTGATGATTCCATATTTATACCATACAGTACCGGAGTAAAATATATCGTTGGAACAGATGCAGACCCGACGATAACAGTAATCGCATCAGATGTTGATAAAGTGGACACTGTAATGGAAAATATACAGTCGGTTCTCGCGGAAAATTATCCAAATGCAGAATTTACGATAACCGATGCCGGAAGTAAGATGGAAGCTGCGTCAGAGTCAAACAACACACTGACAACACTCCTTATTGCAATGGCGGCTATAGTATTTATCGTAGGCGGTATAGGTATCATGAATGTATTGTTCGTATCGGTAAAAGAAAGAACAAAAGAAATCGGTATATTAAAAGCCATTGGTTGTACAAAAAAAGATATACTTATAGAATTTTTACTTGAAGCGTGCTTTATAAGCATACTTGGAGGAATACTTGGCGTTTTGCTAAGTTTTGGCATAACGCCTGTTGTAGAGCATTTTGATGTAAGAGTAGAACTCTCTGTATTCGGAGCAGCACTTGCCGTAGTATTTGCGGTATTTACGGGAACTGTATTTGGATTTTATCCTGCATTAAAGGCTTCAAAGCTTGTACCTGTTGAGGCATTAAATGAGGAGTAAGAGTTTTCAAATACTTAAATGAATGAGTAGATATTTGCAAAACTAAATGTAGGTTGTGTTTATTGTATTGGTATAACAAATAATACCGCAGGCACGCTTTCGCTACCTGTCACTCGTAACAGTACTAAGACAGCAAAATACGCTGTCTAAGTGCTGACGGTGACAGAAGTGCACTGCTAACATTATTTGTTATACCTGTACAATTTAATTACAGATAATAGTTGTTTTGCAAATATCTAAATAAATTAATTTAAGGAGGGTGAAAAATGCATCTTAATGTGAAAAGGTGTAGAAAAGTTCTTGCGGTGTTTCTCGGTATGTGCCTTGTGTTGTCGGGATGTTCTAAGAAAACGGAGGAGACAACCAATGATATAAGCTCAGTTAAACTGAAATCTAATCAGGAGATTGTTGCCTGCAAGATAACGGCGATATATGGCAATGAGATAGAATACACCGTTGTGAAAGAGCAGAGTGCATCTGACTCAAATTCAAAGAAAGGCAGGATGCCGTCCGCAAGCGGAGCACCAGATATGAACGGAGGTAGTTCACAGGGCGGAGGAGCACCCGATATGAATGGTGGAGAGATGCCGCAGGGCGGAGGAGCACCCGATACGAATGGAGGAAATTCGCAGAGTGGAGAAGCAGCCGATATGAACGGAGAAAGTTCGCAGTTCGAAGATCGCCGGAATAGTTCATCAGATAAAAACAGCAGTCAGAGTTCTTCTGACAGTTCAGATAAAAAATCTGACAGCAGTAAATCTTCGGATAAAAGCAGCAAGAAGATTTATACGCTCACGGATGAAACAGGCAGTACGACGATACCTGTCGGAACAGATGTGATAACATCACTTGGAAAAACAACAACATTTTCAAGACTTTCAAATGGGGACATCATTAAAATGATAATGGAGAAAGATTCAAGTGGGGAAAAGGTTGTTGTAGGTGTGTGGATTGTTTCGTGATAATTTAAAGCTATGATGATTGAACAAGAACAGCAATAATAACAACCGGCACGCTTTCGCTATGTTGTCGCTCGTAGCAGTACAATAAGTCAGCAGGAAACGCTGACTAAGTACTGACGGCGACAAAATGTCGGTTAATATTATTTGCTGTCTTTGTTCAATCCAATATAAGTTATTGTTTATGACTAGATAAGACTTTAAATTTGGAACAACATTATAGAAAGGAAGATTTTTATGATAAAGTTCAGAAAGAAAAAGGCGGATAAGGATATTGATAAAAAGAGCGATGTTAAGCAACATAAGATAGAGATTGTTAATGTTAATAAAATTTATGATATGGGGAGAGAGTCTCTCCATGTTCTGAAAGATATTAATTTTACCGTGGATGAGGGTGAGTTTGTTGCAATTCTTGGTCCGTCGGGTTCCGGCAAGTCTACACTGATGAATGTTATTGGCTGCATGGACCTTTTTGATGAGGGTGAGTATTATCTTGACGGACTTGCGATACATTCGATGAAAGAGAAAAAACTTACAAATATCAGAAATGAAAAGATAGGTTTTATTTTTCAGAACTATCATCTGATACCTACATATACGGTTATTCAGAATGTCATAATGCCGCTCCTTATGAGAGGATATGAGCATGAAGAGGCACAGGAGATGTGCATGGATACGATAGAAATGCTCGGTCTTAAGGAAAGGATAAATCATAAACCAAATGAACTTTCGGGTGGTCAGAAGCAAAGAGTGGCAATCGCAAGAGCATTAGTCGGAGAGCCTGCGATTCTTCTTGCAGATGAGCCGACGGGTGCGTTAGACAGTAAAAGCGGTAAGGAAGTTCTTAAATTATTTAGAAAACTTAATGATATGGGAAACACGATAGTTATGATAACACATGACCTTGAGGTCGCAAAGGCGGCAAAGAGGGTAGTTAAGATAGTAGATGGTGAGATATTTGCTGTTGAAAATTGAATATTCCTGCCCGCACTGTAGTGTGTGGGCAGGAATGTAAGTTAAAAACACATCAGATGTATTGATTAGCACACGAGGATACGGTGTTATTGAAAAAAATAAGCATTATACTAATGTTATATAATAAAAAACAGAAAAAGCAATAAAGTCATGATATTCTATGGTAGTGAGTTAAAATTGCGATTGACATTGTCTTATAACAAAAATATACTAAAGGTATGTAAAGGTTATATGAAATGAGGTGAGTGTTAGATGGGCATATATTTTAATCCGGGCAATGAGAGTTTTGCCTGCGATAAAAACAGTAGGATATATATAGATAAAACGGAGCTTCTGGAATATTTAAACGGTATGTTGGGGACAAACAGTAAATGTCTTGCGGTAAGCCATGCAAGACGTTTTGGTAAGTCCCATGCGGCAGGGATGATTGATGCCTACTATAGTCTTGGCTGTGACTCGACAGAGATTTTTGAGGGGACAAAGATTTCTGAAAGTGCTGATTATAAGAAATATATGAACAAATATAATGTGATACATTTAGATATTTCTTCGTTTTTTGATTTTTATAAAGAAAATATTGTGGAAAAAGTAACAGAGTATATTTATAAAGATTTTAAAGAGTCTTTTAATGATGAACTGAATTATCATGATAGTTTGAACTATAATTTAATGGTAATATATCAGAAGACAAATACTCCCTTTGTGATAATTATTGATGAGTGGGATTGTGTTATCAGAAACAGTGACGACAAAGAGCTGGTACATAAGTATCTGCAATTTCTCCACTCACTGTTTAAATCGGAGGAGTCAAAAGTGTTTCTTGCATTGGCATATATTACGGGAATTTTACCGATTAAGAAAATCAAGGATGAGTCTGCTTTAAACAATTTTCGTGAATATACCATGTTAAAATCGAAACCTATTGGTAAATATTACGGCTTTACTGAGGAAGAAGTGAAGGGATTATGCAAAGAGTATGATATGGATTTTGATGCAGTAAAGGCGTGGTATAATGGATATTTGATAGATGGTGTTCATATGTATAATCCAAATTCTGTTGTGCAGTCTATGATGGATAAGGATTATGATTCATACTGGAGAAATACATCTTCCTTTGCATCGATTAATACATTTATAACGATGAATTATGCAGGGCTTAAGGATGATATTATGAAGATGCTCGCAGGAGGAAAAGTCAGGGTAAATCCAAATACATTTCAAAATGATTTTTCAACTATCGCATCAAAAGATGATGCTTTAACGGCATTGATACATTTGGGTTATCTCGGATATGATGCTGATAGAAAGAGTGCATATGTGCCAAACTATGAGGTGGCAACGGCATTTGAACTTGCATTGCAAACAGGTGGGTGGAACGAGATTGCAACGGCGATTTCAACTTGTGATGAATTATCATTTGAAACAATAGATGGTAATGCAGAAAGAGTTGCCGAACTTATAGAACTTGCTCATGACACTTACACATCTGTTTTAAAGTACAATGATGAAAATTCACTTAGCTGTGTTCTTACAATGGCATACTTTACTGCACCGGGATATTACAATATAATCCGTGAGATGCCTGCCGGAAAGGGATTTGCTGATTTTGTGTTTATTCCGAGGTCTAATGCAGGATTTAGACCGGCAATGGTAGTTGAATTAAAATATAATAAGTCTGCGGACACGGCAATTAAGCAGATAAAAGAAAACAGGTATCATGGTGCATTGTCAGGTTATGGTGACAAGATACTTCTTGTCGGGATAAGCTATGATGCGGGGGGAAAAGATAAAAAACATCACACCTGTGTTATAGAGGAGATAAGCTCTGTCGAAAATTGAATGATGGTTTAAATTGACTTTACGCGGATGTAGATTTACTCTGATTATATTGATATTTATTATTAACGAAAGGAATAATATCTACACTATGAAAAAAAATATAATTGTCGTTGTTTTTTACATTTGTCTTGTCATAATAATAATTACATCATTCCGCAAAAATAAAAATGAAAATGATAGTGAAAAGATTACATATTCTCAGATAGAACAGGCTGATGTAAAGGTCAAAAACAATTCTGAGAGAACCAGAAAGGTACTTCACATAAAAGGTGATGTGTCAAAAAATCTGTCACCTTTTATTTATTCTACAAAGGCTGACAGATATATTCTTGATAAGTGTTATATAAATATATATAACGAATTAAAGAAGATAAAAGCAAAGTCAGGTTCGGATTTTTTTGAGAGTATTGAAAGTGACAGCCGTTATAATAAAAAAGATAAAAAGAAGAAAGGAAAAAAGCTGACAACATATACGGTAAGACTGAAAGAGGGGCTAAAAGCATCGGCTGGTACAATGATAACTGCTGATGACCTGATGTTTAATTATTATCTTAGAACTGACAGCTCATATGAGTCTTCTGATAATGTTTACAAATGCAATATTGCGGGGCTTTTAAGTTATCAGACAGGATATAGTGGCGGTGATAAGGCAAAGAAGATACTTAATTCAAAATTAAAGAAGCCGTCAGCTAAAATAAAAAAAGAAATAAAAAACAAAATAATATATCCCGAAATAAAAGATGCGTTTGAATGGACAAGTTCTCTTTATCGGGATGAAACATATTCTTACATAACAGACAAATATCCGAGGACACGGGATTTGTTTGTTTATTTTTTTTCACTGGAACCGAAATATAAGGCTAAAAAGAAAGATGCAAAAAAAGTTATAAATCAGGTTGCGGGTCAATACGGCTGGGATTATAAAAAACTGAGTAAGGTGACCGGAAAAAATTATAATGCCAAGGTGAAAAAAATCGTACTTAATGAAGCCGGTAAAAAATCAATAGCAGAAAAACAGCGTATAAATGGAATTACAAAAATCGACAGCTATACGGTACAGATACAGGTTTATGAGAAAACTTCACAGAAAGATTTATTTGACTTTTATATAGTACCACTTGCAAAATGGGGGGATGTGCAGTATTTTGATTCAAACTACAAGTGGGGGATAAAAAAGACAAAGGCAGATGAGATAATAAAAAAGAAAGGGGTGACAGGCGACGAGACAGGTGGATATGTGATTGAGAAAAAAGAGCCTTATGAACTTGTGGAGAGATAAGTTAAAGAGTGACCGTTTCTGTTCGTCTGTACACTTGCAATAATAAGTTGATTGCGACAGGGGTGAAAGTTAGCGTAAAATTTTATTCGGATAAACAAAAAAAGAGAAGGACACGATTTTGTGTTAAAAATGCGATTGACATTGTTTCGGATTAAAAATATACTAGGGGTAAGTAAAGTCGGAAGTATTAAGTGTTGTTATCTGTAAGATAATGAAAAATACACAGCAATGTGTCAATCTGTAGGTGAGTTTGGGACAGGATTTTGCGGATACCAATGTTATATAGATGAAATGAGGTGAATTAAGATGGGTGTATATTTTAATCCGAGTAATGCGAGTTTCCGGCAGGCAAAAAACAGCAGGATTTATGTAGATAAAACAAAATTGATAGAGTATCTTAATGATAGACTGTCAACGGAGGATAAATGTCTTGCGGTAAGCCATGCAAGACGATTTGGAAAGTCCCATGCGGCTGGGATGATAGACGCATATTATAGTCTTGGGTGTGATTCGACTGAGCTTTTTGACGGGACAAAGATTTCTGAAAGTGCAGATTATAAAAAATATATGAACAAGTATAATGTTATTCATCTGGATATAGCATCAGTCTGGGATTTTCACAAAGAAGATTTAGTAGAATCAATTAAGGAGAGGGTATGTAAAGATTTTAAGAAAAAATATAATGATACATTAGATTACAGCCAAGATTTATATTTGCTGATACAGGAGATTTATGAGATAACAGATACTCAGTTTGTTATAATAATTGATGAATGGGATTGTGTTATCAGAAACAGTGATAACAAAGAGTTGGTACACGAGTATTTACAGTTTTTACACTCGCTGTTTAAATCGGAGGAGTCAAAATCTTTTCTTGCACTGGCATATATTACGGGGATTTTGCCGATAAAGAAGATTAAAGATGAGTCGGCTTTAAATAATTTCAGTGAATATACGATGTTAAAATCAAGTCCGATTACAAAATACTATGGGTTTACGGAAGACGAGGTTAAAGAATTATGCAAGCGGTTTGATATGGATTTTGAGAGTACAAAAGCATGGTACAACGGATATTTGATCGACGGTATTCATATGTATAATCCAAACTCTGTTTCTATGGCGGTAGAGAGAAATGATTTTGATTCATACTGGAGAAATACATCTTCATTTGCATCAATAAATACATTTATAACGATGAATTATGCAGGACTAAAGGATGATATTATGAAGATGCTTGCAGGTGGAAAAGTCATGGTAAATCCAAATACATTTCAAAATGATTTTTCAACTATTGCATCAAAGGATGATGCTTTAACGGCATTGATACATTTGGGTTATCTTGGATATGATGCGGACAGAAAGAGTGCATATGTGCCAAACTATGAGGTGGCAACTGCATTTGAACTTGCATTGCAAACAGGTGGGTGGAAAGAGATTGCAAAAGCGATTTCAATTTGTGATGAACTGCTTTTTGAAACTATAGATGGAAATGCAGAAAAAGTTGCCGAACTTATAGAACTTGCTCATGATACTTAATGATGATGCTACGGATTGCTACATTGCTAAGCAATTTTCGCAATCCTACAAACACCTCCAATCCCGCATCTTTGCAAGCAAATTTGCTACTTGTCGGTGTTTGGCGGGTCAAGCCACCAGATAGCATTTTGTATGTAAACATACACTGCTATCTGCTTTTGACCCTTGCATCAAACTCACTTAGCTGTGTTCTTACAATGGCATATTTTACGGCACCGGGTTATTACAATATAATCCGTGAGATGCCTGCCGGAAAAGGCTTTGCTGATTTTGCGTTTATTCCGAGGGCAAATGCGGGATTCAGACCTGCAATGGTAGTGGAATTAAAGTATAATAAATCGGCGGACACTGCGATTAAACAGATAAAAGATAACAGATACCACGGTGCATTGTCAGGCTACAGTGACAAAATACTTCTTGTAGGGATAAGCTATGATGCGGAGGGAAAAGATAAAAAGCATCATACTTGTGTTATAGAGGAGATAAACGGCTCTGCCGCAGACACACAATAAAGCAGAAAACAAAAATAACATACAGTAATCTTAATAGTGTAGAACAAATATAATATTTGAAAACAAACTTATTGATAGAAATATTATGTTCAGAGTTATTTTTAAAGAGACTGTTGCATTAATGAAAAATCGTACATGATATAGAAGTAGTTACTATAATAGAGCATCTATATCATGTATGTAATTTTCTTATTGCGACAGTCTTTTTTTATGTTATAGGAAAATGTTCGTAATGTAGAGGAAAACCAACGAGAATTGCGAAGCAATTCTTGGAGGGCAAAACGCTGGTTTTGCCCTTTTTTGTGTTATAGGAAAATGCTCGTAATGTAGAGGAAAACCAATGAGAATTGCGAAGCAATTCTTGGAGGGCAAAACGCTGGTTTTGCCCTTTTTTACTTGACAAAGTACAACAATATGTATATATTTTATATATAATATTTTTATATATAAAAATTTTGCATATAATTCAAACAGAAAGGAAGTGTAAAGATGTACTATCCTGTATCTGCACATCTGATAGAATTTTTAATCCTGTCGGTGCTGCAAAAGGAAGATTCATATGGATACGAGATAAGTCGGACTGTTAAACTTGTGGCGGATATAAAAGAGTCCACGCTTTATCCAATCTTGAAAAAACTTGAGAAAAACGGGTTTATGACTACCTACACAAAGGAGTATCAGGGAAGAAAAAGAAAATATTATTCTTTGACAGATGCGGGTGTGGAAGAACTTAAATTCTTAAATTCAGAGTGGATAAGTTACAGAGATACGATTGACGGTATAGTAGAAGGGAGAATAAAAAATGACGAGAGATGAATATTTAGGGCAGCTTAGCAAGTATCTGAAAAAATTGCCTAAGGCGGATTACGATGATGCGATGGAATATTTTACGGAGTATTTTTCTGAGACAGATGATGATGAAGCAAAGAAACTTATGGATGAGCTTGGAACACCGAAAGAAGCTGCCTGTGACATTATAAGCAATGTTCTTGACAAGAGGATAGATGAGAAAAAACAAGCTGATGAAAAGAAACAGGATGACAGTGGGAAAAGGTCGGTGCTTGGTATATTGTGGGTAGCTATACTTGCGATATGTGCGATTCCTGTTGCGACACCGCTTCTTATAAGCGGGCTGGTCGTAATGTTTTGTATCTTGCTTTGTATTGTATTAGTTTTGTTATGCGTATTTTTAGTCGGGGTGTGCTCGGTTATAGCCGGACTTGCCGTTATAGCGAGGGCGGTAGTTACGATAAAACTTTCAATACCAGCGGCGTTGATGCTATTAGGGCTTGGACTTGCAGCGATAGGCGTTGGAATTATTGTTTCGGTAATCGGAGTTTTATTTAGCAGATTTCTTATTGATATTACTATTAAGTTTGCACAGAAAGCGTCTAAAAGGGGGAAAAAATAATGAAAAAATTTATAAATATATCTTTGATAGCAGGAATTTTATGTCTGCTTTTTGGAGCAGGAATGTTTTTTGTCGGAGGAGCAATGGGAGGTGGAAAAGTTGTAAAGAAGCTGGATTTTAGTTCAATGCTCACAACTGACAGTAAAAATCTTGAAAAAGAATATGCAGTATTAGAAAAGACAAAGATAGATGATTTTGATAAGATAAATGTCAAATTAAATACTATTGATTTTAAGATTGTAAAATCAGATGACAAAAACTGTTATATATCATATAATCTAAAGAAAGAGAAAGGTGAAGTGACGGCAGAGTATGAGGTGAGCGATGGAGAATTTAAGCTCAGACAGAAATCAAATCATGTTACGGTAAACATGGATTTGAGTGGTATTGAAGCCTTGATAAGCGGTACGAAAGATTATACACAAAGAAATCAGTTTATATTGTATCTGCCTGAAGCTAAACAGATAAGCAGTGCGGAGCTTGATATGGCAGACGGTGATATTTCCGTGGACAGGCTTAGAAGTGACAGGATAGATATTTCCGTGGATGCAGGTGATATAAAACTTTTGGATACAGAGTCAAAAGAAATAAAAATAGCATCTTCTGACGGTGATATGGCGGTAAAAGATTCCAAACTTAATACTGTCACCATTAACGACAGCTATGGTGATATTAAGTTTGAAGATACTGATATTGACAGCGGAAAAATATCAACAAATGATGGAGATATTTCTGTTAAAAATACAAATCTTAAAGGTATAAATATAACAGACAATTATGGTGACATTAAGTGCAATGACGGTTCGTTCGAGGATATAGCCGTAAAATTAAATGACGGTGATTTAAGACTTGAGGATACTAAATTTGATGGCAATATAAAAATTAAGTCAGGTTATGGGGATGTGAAAGTAATAGGATTTGATGACTGGAAAGGCATTTCGGTAAATGCAAAGACAAGTTATGGAGATGTGAGTGTAAAGAATATAACAGATGGTGATAAAACGGAAACATCTTTTGAGAGAAATATTGAGTCTGCGACGGCAACAGTTGAGATAAAGTGTTCGGATGGTGATATTTCAATCAGGTAATATATAAAACAAAAACGAGGAAAGAAATGAAGATAGGAACTTTGGAATGCCTAGGCACAGTATTATGTGTAGGGGGATGTAATTGTGCTTGACATTAAATAGAAAGAAAAATAAAATATAAAATATAACAGCAAGAAAGGAAAAATAAAATGGCAAAAAATCCAATAGTAACATTTGAGACAACAGCGGGAACGATAACAGCAGAGCTTTATCCTGAAATCGCACCAAATACTGTAAACAATTTTATATCACTTATAAATAAAGGTTTTTATGATGGACTTATATTTCATAGAGTCATAAAAGGATTTATGATACAGGGTGGAGATCCTGACGGAGTAGGAACAGGCGGACCTGGATATTCCATTAAAGGTGAATTTGCGATAAACGGTGTAGAAAATGATCTTAAGCATACAGCAGGAGTTCTCTCAATGGCTCGTTCAATGATGCCTGACTCAGCAGGCTCACAGTTCTTTATTATGCATAAAGATGCACCACATCTTGACGGACAGTATGCTGCATTTGGAAAAGTAACAGACGGAATGGACACAGTCAATTCTATAGCAGAAACAGAAACTGACTATTCAGATGCACCATTAGAGCCGCAGATGATAATCAAAGTAACGGTAGATACAGATGGAGTAGAATATCCTGAACCTGAAAAATGCTAAAAATATTATAAAAAGTAATTAAAAAGTGCTGCCGCACTAAATTTTAGTGCGGCAGCACTTTTTGTTCACAAAATCTTGACATTCTTATGTTATCCTCTTTTGTATATAAATAACAGGAGGTAAATACAGTGATTGAAGTAAAAAATCTCGTTAAAAGGTATGGAAATCATGCTGCGGTAAACGATCTTTCATTTACTGTTGAGACAGGAAAAGTTGTCGGATTTCTCGGACCTAACGGTGCAGGAAAATCAACAACAATGAATATGATAACAGGTTATATAGCACCGACGGAGGGAGAAGTGCTTATCGATGGTATAGACATTATGGATGAACCTGAACTTGCAAAGAAAAATATAGGCTATCTTCCGGAGATACCACCACTTTATCCTGATTTAAAAGTGAGAGAGTATCTTTCATTTGTTGCAGAACTTAAGAAAGTTTCTAAAAAAGATAGGGATATAGAAGTCCATAAGATAATGTCAAAGACAAAGACACTTGATGTTTCTGAAAGACTTATAAAACATTTATCAAAAGGTTATAAACAGAGAGTCGGACTTGCGGGAGCAATGATGGGGAATCCTGACATACTTATTCTTGATGAGCCGACGGTAGGTCTTGATCCGAGTCAGATAATAGAGATGCGAGAACTTATCAGGGAACTGAGCAAAAATCATACCGTTCTTTTAAGTTCGCATATCATGCAGGAGATTAGTGCTGTCTGTGACGAGATTATTATCATAAATGAAGGAAAGATGATAACAAAAGATACACCGGAAAATATTACAAAGAAAATGGTTGACACAAATGGTGTTCATGTTGTTGTAAAGGGTGATAAAACAAAACTTAAAGAGGCACTTAGGACTATATCAGGTATTAAGAATGTATCTTATGACAATGACAAAGATACAGAGGAGGATACGACAGGTCTTACTATTTACTGTGCAGAGGACGAGGATATAAGAGTGGATCTGTTCTATGCACTTGCAAAGGCGGAGTGCCCACTCATTGAAATGAATAAACTTGATACATCACTTGAGGATGCGTTCCTTGCACTTACAAGAGGCGGTTCAAAGCAGTATGGTGGCAGAAAACTCAAAAAATTAAAGAGTGAAAAGAAAGATAAAGCTGAAACAGAAGGTGAACTGCAGAACGAAAATGAGAATCAAAATTCAGAAAAAAATGCTGACATTAGCGGAGAACTTGATGTGTCTGAAACTGAAAAACATTCTTCAGATATGGAAGGAGGAGAAAAATAATGCTTGCAATATATAAGAAAGAGTTAAGACAATATTTTAATTCAATGATAGGTTTTGTGTTTCTTGCATTTTTCCTCGTTATCATAGGAATATATACATGGGCATACAATCTTTCAAGCGGACTTGGAAATTTTGAGGTTACGCTCGGTGGTATATCATTTATGTATGTTTTGCTTGTGCCTATACTTACTATGCGAATAGTTGCTGAGGAAAACAGGCAGAAAACGGATCAGCTTCTCTATACGGCACCGGTATCGCTTACAAAGATAATTGTTGGCAAATATTTTGCGGTTCTGACACTGTTTTCATGTGCATTTATTCCGATATGTATATATCCGCTTATCATTCATATGTATGGAACTGATGTAAGACTTGCACCTGCATACAGCAGTATCATAGGATTTTATCTTTTAGGAGCAGCAACGATAGCAATAGGTCTTTTTATCTCATCGCTCACGGAGAGTCAGGTTATTGCATCAGTTGTAAGTTTTATCACACTTCTTCTTACATTTCTTTTAAGCAATATCACCGGGATGCTTCCAACCGAGGCAATATCACAGTGTGTCATGATAGCTGTACTCTGGCTTGTCATATGTCTTGTTTTTTATCATATGATGAATAATGTAACTGTTCTTGTTATGATGGCGGTTATCGGAGAGGCAGCAATATGGATAATCTACGCAGTAAAATCTTCATTATATGAAAGCCTGCTTACAAACATATTAAATACGCTTGCTCTGTCTACACGATTTGATGATTTCAGTCTTGGAATTTTAAATTATGATGCGATAGTATATTATGTTTCAATAGCATTTTTATTTGTATTTTTAACTATCCAGATGATAAAGAAAAAGCGTTTTAATTAGAAAGGAGCAGCAAAAATGAGTAGAGAATTAAGAACAGCAAAAATGAAAAAAAGCTCCGGAGGAATTAAAAAATCATTTACTAACAAAAAATTTAAATCGGGAGCTTACAGTTCTTTTATAACTATTCTTGTAATAGCAATAGTAGTTGTTGTAAATCTTGTGTTTGGAAAACTTGATCTGTCGAGCGACCTTAGTTCAAACAGTTTATTTACATTATCTAAGGATACAAAGAAAGCATTGAAATCGGCAAAGAACAGTGTTACTTTGTATTATCTTGTAACGGACGGCAAGGAGACAGAGTATATTGAAAAAGTGCTCGACCAGTATCCTAAGGCATCATCAAAGGTTAAACTTAAAAAGATAGACCCTGTTGTAAATCCGGGATTTGCAAGTAAATACCTGTCAGAGAGTGAAGCCGGCTCAGTTGCACAGAATGATGTTATCGTTGTAAATGACTCAACAAAAAATTCATCGTATGTGCAGAATACGGATATGTATTATTCAAATACAGATTATTCATCATACACTCAAAGCAGTGGAGAATACTATCTTGATGTTGAAGGAAAGATAACATCTGCAATACAGAAAGTGCTTGCAGAGAAAAAGACAAAGATGTATATTCTTAAGGGACATGATGAACAGGAAGTTGGAACAACTATGTCAACTTCGTTTAGTAAGATGAATATAGATACTGATGAACTTACTCTTTATTCAGAGGATAAAGTCCCTTCAGACTGTGATATACTTCTTATAAACGGAGCAACAAAAGATATAAGCAAAGAAGAAAAAAATAAGATTCTTGCCTACATGAAGAAAGGTGGAAATGCCGTTATAAATCTTCAGTATGGAACAAAGGATACACCAAATTTAAGGGCATTGCTCAAGTATTACGGGCTCAATGAGCAGATAGGTTCGGTATGCGAAACACAGGGAAATTATTATAACTATGTAAATTCAGTTATTCCGACACTGGATTCTTCAAATGAGATAGCTTCAGGTGTATCCGGGGTAGTTGTAATGCCGTCTCCTGTAGGAATCTCAAAACTTAAGGGTGCAAGAAAGTCACTTACAATATCAGAGTTTATGACTACATCAAAAGGTTCATATCTCAAACTAGATACTTCATCAGGAAAGGCAGCAAAGGAAAAAGGTGATATTGACGGACCATTTGCCATGGGTGTTTCAGTAACAGACAAGATTGATGATAATAAGAGTGCAAAACTTGTTGTTTATGCATCAGCATATGCATTCTCAGATGATGTAATCTCAACAAACCAGCTTGACAATGGCTCATTGTTTACTAATGCGGTCAAGTCATTATCAAATTCAGATGTTGAGGAAACTTCAATAAATGCAAAGAGTCTTTCTTACACATATGTTTCACTTACACAGGGAACGCAGTTTTTCTGGGCGACAGTAATAATCATTATCATACCTGTCGGACTTCTTATAACAGGCTTTGCAATATGGTTTAGCAGAAGAAGAAAGTAAAGGAGGAACAATATGGGCGGAAAAGTGTCAAAGAAAAACAGACAGCTATTGACAATAATTGGATTATGTGTTCTCCTAATAGCATTGATAATTGTATTTTTTGTGGCAACAAAGCATAAGGACAATAGTGAAAAAAAGGAAGAAGCAGGGAATAATATAGAGCTGTATTCAATAAAAGAATCAGATATTGCAGAGCTTCATTTCAAGAACAGCATGGCGGAGCTGACATTTGTGAAAAACAAAAATAAGTGGGTGTTAAAGGATGATACCAAATACAGCCTTGATCAGAGCAAGGTGGAGACTCTTGTAAGTGATGTAAAAAAGATGTCTGCTACAAGCGAAGTCACATCAAATTGCACCGATTTGTCACAGTACGGACTTAAAGAACCAGCTTTACAGGTCGATATTACAGATAAAGACGGCAATAAAAAGACATTGACGGCAGGAGATGAGTCAGTTGCAGGTGAAGGACGATACGCTTACATTGACAATGATACAAAGAAAGTGTACATGGTAGAGTCTGCTTTTACATCTGATTTTGAAACTACCAAAAAGGAATTAAAGGCTGAGGCAACTGCAGCACCGACGGCAACATCAGCAAAATAGTCATTTTTTATCGGTATATCTGACAATGAATGTCAGGTGTACCGGTGATTATAGTTTTTAGAATTAATAAGGCGGGAATGGAAAAGATGAAAAAGAACAATAAAGGAAAATTAAATAATAAAAAGCAGGTGCTTATCATAATAGCTGTGATAAGCATCATGGTTTTTATATGTATAGTGTTACAGGCTTATATTGAGGGATATTTTGGCGGTAAAAAGAAGAGTGTAAAAACACAGACACAAAATACAATAAACCGTGAAAAAGATGGCAGCAAAGCTGATAGTAACGATAATAAAAGTTCAAAAACAAAGAACACAAAAAATGTTAAAAAAAATAATACTGCTAAAAATAAAAGAAAAAAACATAAGAAAAGGAGGGTGGAACACATAGCTGCACATCCTGAAAGCAGTAAATCTATAAGGGTGCTTATTACAAATAGTAATTTTTCTGATATGTTTCACAAAAAGATAAAGCTTACATCTTCAAGCAGTTTTTATGTAAAGGTAAATAATAAGACAAAGAGTTATGCGGCTGGAAAAAAGGCAGTATTTAATGCAAGTGACAAAAAATTAAAAGGGAAAAAGATAGTTGTAGGTTCTTACAATGGTGCAAAGATAAAAGTGCTTAATATAAAAAGGCAGAATATACACCCTGAGTATCGTGGAACTATGACAATAAAATATAAATCAAAAGGACTTCTGCTTACAAATACACTTCCTATAGAGCAGTATCTTTATGCGGTACTTCCAAGTGAGATGTCAACCTCAAATCCTATGGAGGCACTTAAAACACAGGCGGTATGTGCAAGAAGTTATGCATACAATCAGATAAAATCCGGAAAATATGCTGAGTATGGTGCAGATGTTGATGATAGTGTTGCCTGTCAGGTATATAACAACATTCCTGAGGACAAAAGGTCGAGAAAAGCTGTTGACGGGACATTTGAGAGAGTTATGAAAAAATCAGGGAAAGTCGTAACTGCTTACTATTTTTCAACATCGTGGGGTTATACGGCTGACGGTCAGGATGTGTGGAATACACCGTCAAAAATATCATATCTTGACAGCCGGTTTCAGATTACGGCAAGATCCAGAAGAAAAACAGGAATAAAAGGATATAATCTGTCAAATGAGCAGATTTTCAGAAACTTTATAAATAATGAGAGTTGCACAACATATGACAGTAAAGAAGAATGGTACCGCTGGTCCGTAAAGATTAAGGAAAAAAGCTTAAGAAGCCGTATAGATTCAGCTTTGAGTTCATGTTATGTGTCAAATAATGCAAATGTCCTCACTAAGCTGAAAAATGGAAAATACAAATCAAGGTCAGGTTTTGTTACGGGAAAGATAAAGAGTATTGAGATAACAAAGCGTGAAAAAAGCGGGATGGCATCAGAGATTATAATAAGAGGAAACAAAAACACTTATAAAGTATGTAACCAGTATAACATAAGAAAAGTGCTTGCTCCCGTAAGTGAGACGATAAAGCGAAGATATGGTACAGACATGGCAGGTTATTTTATGCTTCCAAGTGCAGCATTTTACATAGATGCAGTATCAGGCGGATTTAAGATAACCGGAGGAGGTTTCGGACATGGAACAGGTATGAGTCAGAGTGGAGCCGGCAACATGGCAAAGCAGGGCTTTAACTACAGACAGATATTAAATCATTATTTTTCAGGAGTTAAAGTGACAGCGTTGAAAGGTTATTGATAGTAGTATTTGAAATATTGCATAAAAATTATAAGGCAGACTTTACGGTCTGCCTTATGTTTTTGATATGATTTTAATTATATTTTTGAATTGTTTGTCAGCTTTTTTTGCTTTTGCCGGTATTTTTTTTCGAGCAGATGATTTAACATACCTCCAAGAAAAAGTATATACATACAGGCATACAGCCACAACATCAGCAGAGCCATAGTAGTCATTGGTCCATAAAATTTTGAGTAATTATTGATGTTGTTTACATAAAAAGAATAGATGTATGAAAAGATAAGCCAGCCGGCACTTGCCACAAGTGCTCCGGGAATCTGGTGCGTAAATGTTGCTTTGCGGTTTGGAAGTATTACATACAACAACCAGAAAAACAAAAATAAGACCAAAAAGCTTATGACAGCTCTTACATTTATAATAGAAGCAAGAGGCTTTTCAGTAAATGGAAAATGCTGTCTGATATAATAATACAGTTTATTTCCAAATACGATAACTGTAAGTATTACAACAATGAGAATCGCAAAGACTACCGTATAAAAAAAGGAGTAGATGCGTATTATTATATAATTTCTTGTCTCATCAAGGTTATAGACTGAATTAAGACCCTGGATAAGTGATAAGAATGCCTTTGAGCCTAGCCATATGGCAACAATGATTGTAGCTGACAGTACGGCACCAGTCTGCACATTATATATTTCATTTATTATACTGCCAAGATAATTTCTAAAGTATTCCGGGACGAGTGCAGATGCAGTTTTAAGGAGCATGCTTTTGGTAAATGGAGTGTACCGGAAAAGCGACAGTAAAAACATGAAAAAAGGGAAAAAAGAAAGAATCATAAAGAAAGCCGCCTGCCCTGCAAATGCAGATAAAGCAGCTTTCTTAAAGTGATTCATAAGTCTGTTAATTTTTGCATATAAATAACTAAACTTTGAGAGTAAAGTTCTGTTATCCGAAATATCAATTATTTTTTTATTTTTCATAAAAGCTGTTCCTTTAAGTTATAATCGTGTTATATAATTTTATTCAACAGGCGTTATAAGACTGTAATCTCCTGACAAAAGGGTCTGTATAAGATCATTTTCAGTCTTTATATCGTACTCTGTGATTATACCTCCGAGAGCGAGGTCTTCTTTTTCGTGAAAATCACTTCCTGATGTCATGATAAGGTCATGTTCATATGCCCAGGCATAAGTTTTATCATTGTTGCTGTCGTGGCGTGGATTGCCGTTGAAAACTTCGGCACCGTCAAGAAGTGCAGGATTTACCGGTTCGCAGTAGGCTCTATTTGGATGAGCCTGAACGATAAGTATATTTTCATTGTGACATATTTCAGATAATTCTTCGAGGGAAAGATTGTATAAAAAAGGATGTGTATGGAAAAAGTCTTCGTTTACACCGTATAAAAGATAGTCATTGGGACTTTCCGTGAGTGTTACCTCACAGCCGAGCAATACATTTATATCATATGTTTCTGCACAGCCAAGAGCTGTTTTGTATCCTTTTAAAAAATGTGAGGTGACTTCGTCAGGAGTTTTTGCACCGTTTTTTTCAAATACCCATTTGCTGTAGTGGTCGGTTATAACAACGGTATCATATCCTGCTTCTTTATACATTTTTATTACATCCTGTGCGCAAATATGTGCACAGGGACTTGTTTCGCTTGTGTGTGTGTGCATCTCAACTTTCATATCCGTATCAGCCTCCAATAAGCAATAAATTAGTAGTAATTCATAGTATAGCATTATGCGGCGGGCAAAACAACTATTATCTATTTGAAAAAAATGCATAAAATAATAAAAAAATCATTTTTTTAGTCGATTTTATGCTAAAATATATAAAAAGATTTTTAGGAGGAATAAAAAATGCATAGTTTTCAGGAAGTTTCAGTTGATTACATGGATATGAATCCGTTTAAAAAAATAGGAAAGGACTGGATGCTTGTTACGGCAGGTGATGAAGAAAAAGCAAATTCGATGACTGCTTCATGGGGAGCAGTAGGAGAGATGTGGGGAAAGGATTCTGTCTTTGTGTTTATAAGACAGAGCAGATTCACAAAAGAGTTTATTGATAAAAAGGGTAAGTTTTCACTTAGTTTTCCGGGAGAAGAATACCGCAGGGATATGAAATATCTTGGTACAGTTTCAGGAAGAGACGAGGATAAGATGAAAGCGGCAAAAGTAAAAGTTGATTATTGTGATGGAGTACCTTATATTGACGAAGCAAATATGGTATTTATCTGTGAGGTAATGTCAAAGACTGATATAGAACCGAAAGATTTTCTTGATGAAACTATTGACGAAACATGGTATAAAGATAAGGACTACCATACTATGTATATAGCAAAAATCACAAAAATACTTGCAAGATAAGGCAGAAATACGACATAAAAATGGCAAAATAAGCCGAAATAAGGCAGGTATGTTAAATGTCTCATTTTTGGGGTAAAAGGTTTCGCTTTTGTTGTGTATTATCTTTTTAAAGATTAAAATACAATATGAATTGTGAACAAGATGTGAATGAATAATAATCACATTGTAAAATATTACACTAGATCATGATATGATAAGGGAGGAAATTTTATGTATTTCAGTAAATTTGCAAAAAAAGTATTGGCAGTAGCCGTCGCAGTAGCCGTTACTGCAAGCTCAGTTGTAGCAACACCAAGCACAAAGAAAGCCGATGCAGCAAGTTATAAAGCTTATCTTTGTCTGCAGACAGCGAAGTTTACATTCAGAAATCAGCATGACGATGCAAAGTTTTCAAACAAACTTCAGAACACGACAAACAAATTGTCAAAAAACAGTGTAAAGTTTAAAGACACCACAATGAAAAAAGGTAAAAAGACATACACTGTTCAGCTTACAGGACTTAATAAATGTATCGCAAAAGACAAGACATTCAATACACTCTATGTAGATACAAATATTAAAGGAAAAGACAAGAAAAAAGTTACTGTTACAAATGTAAATGTTTTCTTTGACGGAAAGAAAGTTAAGACTATCAAAAAAGGAGTTTTAACACCTGATCCTGGTCAGACAGACGGATTTGTACAGCTTCAGATCATCAATATGTGGAACAGCCGTGTTGCCAAATTTAAGTACACTATGCCAAAGAAAACCATAAAGGTGACATATACAGTAAAGATTAAATAGTTACTGCTTGTACACGAACTTGACAATGGCATTTAAAATTGTAGTGTATATTGAGTGATATATTCTACATAAAAATAAAAGCGTTAAAGTGGAGGAAAAGAATATGAGACTTTCAAAATTAACTAAAAAAGGAGTGTCAGTTGCATTAGCACTCTCAATGGTAGTAGCAGGAACAGCCGGAATGACTCAGAAAGCCAGTGCTGCAAAGAAATTTAAGACATATGTTATGTTTTCAGATGATAAGTGGAAAGTAACTGCAAATATGAATACAGCTAAGGGAGAGTATGACTCACCAAAGACTATTAAAGCTAAAAAAGGAACACAGAATGTTTCAATGACTCTTACAAAGAGTAAGCTTAAAACAGGAGCAAAAGAGAAAACATCTAAAGCAAGTGTATTTTGTGTAGATATTGAAAATGCGATGAAAACATATAAGCCAAGCCAGATTAAAATTTCAAAGGTAAAGATTTATGTTGACGGCAAAGCTATAAAAGTAAAGGCTAACAAGCTTAAACAGGGATATCTTGAGAAAGATCAGAAGAACAATAAATTCCGTCTTGAGATTTTTAATGTATATGGTAAAGGTGGCACAGGTGCTAAAAAGGCAAATTATCCTGTAGATCCTAATAAATTAAAATTTAAGAAGAGCCTTAAAGTAAGCTTCAAGCTCACATTTAAGAAATAGTTAAGAGTGATTTTTAAGAAGATTTTATGAATTAAGATTATAGGTACTTAAGCTTTTGTAATGATAATATTACAAAGTGTATTTTGGAAATGGATTGTCAGTAGGATTATATATTCATATGGCAGTCCATTTTTCTTGCATAATAATGAGTATAGTATTAAAATAAGAAAGCTGCATCCATGAAAGATGTTTATTGCAAAATTTATTATGTATGAAAGTAGGAGAGATATATGTCAGAACAGGGAAAATTTTTAGAAGAATTAGAGGCAGTCAAAAGTATTGCAGCTTCGCAGGATAATAAGCTTACAAAAGATGAAGTGAAAAAATATTTAAGTGATTTAGAACTGTCTGATGATAAAATGGAACAGGTCTATTATTATCTTTCCCTTGCAGGAATAGAGGTTGAGGGATACAGATTTGTGCCAAAAGCAGTTGACTTGCAAAGTAATGAAAGTGATAAAAATGAAGATAAAGAGCTTTCGGATGAGGAAACCGAATCTGAAAAGCATAATGATAAAAAAGAAAACAATACTTCTCCAAAGGAGTTGTCAAAAAAAAGAGCAGAATATAACAATAAACTTTATATGGATGAAATAGGAAAACTTGACTATTATGATGACGCTGAAGAGAGAAATCTGATTCAGAAATTTATGGATGGTGATAAAAATGCCAGGAATAGATTTGTAGAGAACAGGCTTGCACAGGTAGTAAAAATCGCACGCAATTATGCAGACAGGGAGAATGTCAAAAAAGGGATAACAGGGATGGATGAACTTATTGCTGAGGGAAATGTAGGATTACTTGAAGCAATATCCGTGATAGAAGAAAATAAAAAGAATTTTGTTGATAATAATGTTCCAAATTTTGACAGTATAGATGGTGCTATATATATGGAAGTTACAAATGCGATAGAATCTTTGTTAGACACGGTGACTTCGGATAAAGATTGGGAATCAGCAGTTCTCGCACGCACAAATCTGCTCAATGAAGCGGCAAAGTATATGACTGAGGAGATGGGAAGGGTTCCGACAAAAGAGGAATTGTCAGAATATACCAAAATTCCTGTTGATGAGATAAGAGGAATAATGGGATTGTCAAAAGACACACAGCGTATTGCTGATACCACACCGGGTCATAAATCAATCTGACCGCATTGGCATACTACAGCAGTAAGATATAGTAAATAAAGGGTGTCCACAATATTTTGTGATTTATTGAAAAATAAACACAATATATTGTGGACATTTTTTGGCCCAGGTGCTATAATAAGTCTTGCGTTCTTTGAGAGAGTCATGTTGTATATGTGGAATACATATATAAATGCAGGTCAGGAAAAGAACATAGGGTCATGTAGTTATTTGACTATACATGACTGCATAGATTGGAGGAAATATGATGATGAAGGTAATCAAGAGGGATGGCAGAGTCGTTGATTATGACCGCAATAAGATAATTGTTGCGATCCAGAAAGCCAATGCGGAAGTTGATAAAAACGAGCAGGTAAATGAGGAGAAAATAGACTCTATTGTTGCCGGAATAGAGAACAAGCATGTTGACAACATGATGGTTGAGGATATTCAGGATATGATAGAGCAAAAGCTCATGAGTGAGGGAAAATTTGAACTTGCAAAGAAGTATATAATCTATAGATATACAAGAGAGATGGTCCGCAGGGCAAACACTACTGATGATTCCATCATGAGCCTTATAAAAAACAGCAACAAGGATGTAATGGAAGAAAACTCAAATAAAAATGCATATATAGCATCGACACAGAGAGATCTTATAGCCGGTGAGGTATCGAAAGATCTTACAAAGAGAGTACTTCTTCCAGAGAAGATAGTAAAAGCACATGAAGAAGGAATACTTCATTTTCATGATATGGATTATTTTCTTCAGAGCATATTTAACTGCTGCCTTATAAATATAGGCGATATGCTTGAAAATGGTACGGTTATGAACGGCAAACTTATTGAAACACCAAAGAGTTTTCAGGTTGCGTGTACGGTCATGACACAGATAATCTCGGCGGTTGCAAGCAGTCAGTACGGCGGGCAGTCAGTTGATATAAGACACCTCGGAAAATATCTCAGAAAGAGTCATGATAAGTATGAAGCTCATTATAGACAAAAATATGGAGATACTATTACAGAGGATGTACTTGAGGAGTTTGTAAATGACAGGCTTATGGATGAATTAAAGTCGGGTGTGCAGACTATCCAGTACCAGATAAATACACTGATGACTACAAACGGACAGTCACCTTTTGTGACACTTTTCCTTAATCTTGATAAGGATGATCCTTACATAGAGGAAAATGCCATGATAATAGAAGAAATCCTTAATCAGAGAATAGAGGGTATCAAAAATGAAAAAGGTGTGTATGTTACACCGGCATTCCCTAAACTTATATATGTACTTGACGAACATAATTGCCTTAAAGGAGGTAAGTACGATTATCTTACAAGACTTGCAGTTAAATGTTCGGCAAAGAGAATGTATCCTGATTATATTTCAGCTAAGAAAATGCGTGAAAATTATGAAGGTAATGTATTTTCATGTATGGGATGCAGAAGTTTCCTCACACCTTGGAAAGATGAAAACGGAGAATATAAGTTTGAGGGACGATTTAATCAGGGAGTTGTCAGCATAAATCTCCCGCAGATAGCAATAATAGCCCAGGGCGATGAGGAAAAATTCTGGACATTGCTTGAAGAAAGACTTGCCTTATGTTTTGATGCACTTATGGCAAGACATCATGCACTTGAGGGAACATTATCAAGCGTAAGTCCTATCCACTGGCAGTATGGGGCAATAGCAAGACTTGGAAAGGATGAGCCTATAGACAAACTTTTACATGACGGGTATTCAACTATATCACTCGGATATATAGGTGTGTATGAAACAACAAAGCTTATGACCGGAGTAAGCCATACAAATCCAAAGGGAACAAACTTTGCACTCAGACTCATGAAAAGATTGAGACTTGCGTGTGATACATGGAAACTTGAAACAGGTATAGGATTTGGTCTTTACGGAACACCTGCAGAGAGTCTTTGCTACAGATTTGCGGAGATAGACAAAAAGAAGTTCGGTGTTATAAAAGATGTGACGGATAAGGGATATTACACAAATTCATATCATGTGGATGTGCGTGAAAAGATAGATGCATTTGAGAAGTTTAGATTTGAGAGCCAGTTCCAGAAAATCTCATCAGGCGGTGCTATCTCATATGTTGAGATACCAAATCTCAGAAATAATCTTGAAGCACTTGAGGATGTTGTTAAATTCATATACGAAAATATACAGTATGCTGAGTTTAACACGAAATCAGATTACTGTCATGTGTGTGGATATGACGGAGAGATAATCATAAATGATGATCTTGAATGGGAGTGCCCGCAGTGTCATAATAAGGACAAGAACAAGATGACGGTTATCAGAAGAACCTGTGGTTATCTTGGAGAGAATTTCTGGAATGTCGGAAAGACTAAAGAGATAAATTCAAGAGTACTTCATCTGTAAAATTCAAGAGCTGCCTATTACTTTTGGTTGATGGGGCTCTTTAATCAGGTGCCGGTGGTGAACATGGCACCTGATTGTGCGTAGCACAAATTTTATATGAGTAAGTAGCGAAGCAGATTACAAATATCCTTAAAAAGAAAGGGATGGATGACGGTAATGAATTATGCGGATATAAAAAGGATAGATGTTGCAAACGGACCGGGAGTGAGGGTATCCTTGTTTGTGAGCGGCTGCACACATCACTGTAAGGAGTGCTTTAATCCGGAAACATGGGATTTTGGCTATGGAAAGCTTTTTGATGAGAAAGCCGAGGACGAGATAATACAATATCTTAAGCCTGATTATATAAAGGGGCTTACGCTTCTTGGAGGTGACCCAATGGAAAAAGTCAATCAGGAAGCACTTATCCCTCTGCTTGAAAAAGTAAAAAAAGAATATCCTGACAAGTCCATATGGTGTTATACGGGATATGATTTTGAAAATGACATAAAAGAAAATATGCTTGAAAACTGCGAAGTGACAAAAAAGTTTATGTCATATATAGATGTTTTGGTTGATGGTGAGTTTAAACTTGAACTTAAGGATTTAAATCTTGTGTTCAGGGGTTCATCAAACCAGAGGATAATCATGGTAAAAGAGTCACTTGAGAGTGGAAATATCATTTTGTGGAAAGAACCTGAGAGATAAAATATAAGATATTTAAAAAATAATCTTGAAATTTTTTGGGTAATTGGTTACAATAGTTTATAGGTAGGTTTGTGCAGAAGAGAAAATATCGTAAAAGATATTGATTTTTAGCGAAAGCCTGCATTCAAATGATTAATTGTCGGACCGGTTTTTCCAGTCGGACAAATTATAAAATTTATATTTAGGAGGAATTTTAACATGGCAGTTAAAGTTGCAATCAATGGTTTTGGACGTATCGGACGTCTTGCATTCAGACAGATGTTTGGTGCTGAAGGTTATGAAGTAGTAGCTATCAACGATTTGACAAGCCCTAAAATGCTTGCTCATCTTTTAAAGTATGATTCATCACAGGGTAAATATGAGAAAGCTGATACAGTTTCAGCAGGTGAAGATTCTATCACAGTTGATGGAAAAGAAATCAAAATCTACGCTTTCCCAGATGCAAACAATTGTCCATGGGGCGACCTTGATGTAGATGTAGTTCTTGAGTGCTCAGGTTTCTACACATCTAAAGAAAAGGCTCAGGCTCATATCAATGCAGGCGCAAAGAAAGTTGTTATCTCAGCTCCAGCTGGTAACGATCTTCCTACAATCGTTTACAATACAAACCATGAGACATTAAAGAAAGGTGATCAGATCATCTCAGCAGCATCTTGTACAACAAACTGTTTAGCTCCAATGGCTGACGCACTTAACAAGTTTGCTCCTATCGAGTCTGGTATCATGGTTACAATCCATGCTTACACAGGTGATCAGATGACACTTGATGGTCCTCAGAGAAAGGGTGACCTCAGAAGATCTCGTGCAGCAGCAGTAAACATCGTTCCTAACAGCACAGGTGCTGCAAAAGCTATCGGACTTGTTATCCCAGAGCTTAACGGAAAACTTATCGGATCTGCTCAGCGTGTTCCTACACCAACAGGTTCTACAACAATCCTTACAGCAGTTGTAAGAGGAAAAGATGTAACAGTTGACGGAATTAACGCAGCTATGAAAGCAGCAGCTAACGAGTCATTTGGTTACAATGATGAAGAGATCGTTTCTTCTGATATCGTAGGAATGAGATTTGGTTCACTCTTCGATGCAACTCAGACAATGGTAAACAAAGTAGCTGATGACCTTTATGAGGTTCAGGTAGTTTCTTGGTATGACAATGAGAACTCTTACACATCTCAGATGGTAAGAACAATCAAGTATTTCTCAGAGAACTGCTAATCATTGCGATTTAGAGATTGTTCTCCGAACAATCAAATACTTCTCAGAGAACTGCTAATCATTGTGATTTAGAGATTGTTCTCCGAACAATCAAGTACTTCTCAGAGAACTGCTAGTCAGCTAATGTGACTGGTTGTTTTAAACAATCAAGTACGGATATGATCCATATACGGGTCCGGTCTTTTAGAGGACCGGGCTCGTTTTTCTTTATTATATGATAATTGCCTATGTTGCAATAATTAAAATAAAGAAGATAAAGATAATAATTAAAGAATAGGTGTTTGCAATATAATCATTATATATGGTTGATTGTGCCATGAAGCAATAAGTATATGATAAGTTTTATGGTTACCTATAATAATAAATGTGAGAGGAGTTTTTTATGTTAAATAAAAAATCTGTTGATGATATCAACGTAAAAGGAAAAAAAGTTTTAGTTAGATGTGATTTCAATGTACCATTACAGGATGGAAAGATTACAGATGAGAACCGTCTTGTAGCTGCACTTCCTACGATTAAAAAGCTTATCGCTGACGGTGGAAAGATTATTCTTTGTTCACATCTTGGTAAGCCAAAGGGAGAGCCAAAGCCTGAGCTTTCACTTGCACCAGTAGCAAAGAGACTTACTGAGCTTCTCGGACAGGAAGTTAAATTTGCGGCAGATGCTAATGTAGTTGGAGACAACGCAAAGGCAGCAGTTGCAGCTATGAATGACGGAGATGTTATCCTTCTTGAGAACACTCGTTACAGAGCAGAAGAGACAAAGAACGGAGAGGAATTCTCAAAAGAGCTTGCTTCACTTTGTGATGTATTTGTAAATGACGCATTTGGTACAGCTCACAGAGCTCACTGCTCAAATGTTGGTGTTACAAAGTTTGTTAAGGGTGACTGTGTAGTTGGTTACCTTATGCAGAAAGAAATTGATTTCCTCGGAAATGCAGTAAACAATCCTGAAAGACCATTTGTAGCAATTCTTGGTGGAGCTAAGGTTTCTTCAAAGATTTCTGTTATCGAAAACCTTCTTGATAAGGTAGATACACTTATTATCGGTGGTGGTATGGCATACACATTTATGGCAGCTCACGGTGAGGAAGTTGGTAAATCACTTCTTGAGGAAGATTACAAAGACTATGCACTTAAGATGGAGAAAAAGGCTGAGGAGAAAGGTGTTAAACTTCTCATCCCTATCGATACAACAGTAGCTGATGATTTCTCAAATGACGCAAACTTCAAGGTAGTAGGTCGTGGAGAAATTCCTGCTGATATGGAAGGACTTGACATCGGACCTAAGACAGCAGAGCTTTTCGCAAATGCAGTTAAAGGTGCAAAGACAGTAGTATGGAACGGACCTATGGGATGTTTCGAGATGCCAAACTTTGCAAAAGGAACAATCGCAGTAGCAGAAGCTATGGCTGAACTTAAAGATGCTACAACAATCATCGGTGGTGGTGATTCAGCAGCAGCTTGCAATCAGTTAGGATTTGGTGACAAGATGACACATATCTCTACAGGTGGCGGAGCTTCTCTTGAATTCTTAGAGGGTAAAGATCTTCCTGGTGTAGTAGCAGCAGACGATAAATAAGAAACCGAGCACCAAAAATGTGTGCAGAAATGAGGATAAAAATGGCTAGAAAGAAAATTATTGCCGGCAACTGGAAAATGAACAAAACTCCTAGTGAGGCAGTTGCATTAGTAAATGAATTAAAAGATTTAGTAAAGAATGATGAAGTTGATGTTGTATATTGCGTACCTGCAATCGACATTGTGCCTGTAGTAGAAGCTACAAAGGGAACAAATGTAGAAGTAGGTGCTGAAAATATGTACTTTGAGGAGAGCGGAGCTTACACAGGTGAGATTTCTGCTGCAATGCTCGTAGATGCAGGTGTTAAATATGTTATCATCGGACATTCAGAGCGTCGTGATTACTTCAAAGAGTGTGATTGCTTACTCAACAAGAAAGTTAAGAAAGCATTTGAAGCAGGTCTTACACCAATCCTTTGCTGCGGTGAGTCACTTGAGCAGAGAGAGATGGGTGTAACAATGGACTGGATTCGTCTCCAGATTAAATCTGACCTTGCAGGAATCACAGCAGCTCAGGTAAAGAGTATGGTTATCGCATATGAGCCAATCTGGGCAATCGGAACAGGAAAGACAGCTACATCTGATCAGGCACAGGAAGTATGTAAAGGAATCCGTGACTGCGTTGCAGAAATGTATGATGAAGCAACAGCAGAAGCTGTACGCATCCAGTACGGCGGATCTATGAATGCAGGAAATGCAGCAGAATTACTTGCAAAACCTGACATTGATGGTGGTCTTGTAGGTGGAGCAAGTCTTAAGGCTGATTTTGGAAAGATTGTAAACTACAAATAAGTTCTAAATTTCATTATATATTAGTGCATAAAGCACAATAAAACGCCACTAAGCACATCAAAACTTTGGGGATTATTAACATTGTAATGTGTTTGGTGGCATTTTATATTTGCTGTAATATCACTTATAAATATCACTTTATCACTTGTCTTTTTTGAGTTTTTAAAAAGTGATACTTTTGGTTTTTGAGTGATAGTTGCTTATAAAAGAAAGTGATAAACTTCCTTAGAATTTTTACTTAATTTAATCTTATTGGCTTTTTTCATATAAGCTTTATTATCAGCTTTAATAAGAGTATCATGTTCAGCAATCTGTTTATCAATATTATTATTCTTACCTTTAATTGAAAACAGATTTTGCAGTTTACCCGATGTTTTATCTATAATACTTTGAAGAACGGTAAGCTTTCTTGCAATCCAATCTATTTCCTGTTTAGTATCAGAGGATTTAGATTTTTTTGAAGACTTATTATTTGAAGAAGATGTGGAAGGCTTATATTGAATTTTAGAGAGTTTAGATTGTTGCAATTTATAATCTTGTTGTAATTGCTTCAGATTTGTATCAGTTTGTTTTTTTGCATCTTCTAAAGCTTTACGTGTTTTTGCAACTTTCTCTTGCTGTTTGTCCCATTTTTTATATTTTTTGCTGTTTGTATCATAAGTGTATGTACTATGTCCATTACTTCCAGTACCATTTATATCATTTGAAGTTCTAGTTTCAGTTGTGATACGTGCTGATGCTTCTAATTTCCATGATTGTCTTAAAGCCTTAGTGAGTTCATTTTGAGCTTCAAGCTTTAATTTAACGGAATTAATAAAATTGTTTACATCTTTTTGATATTCCTTACCTAAAGAATTAATAAGAGTAGAAGTATTTTTCCTAATTTTATTAGCAAGAGTGGCATTTGTCATTCTCTTTAAATTTGCAGCTTTTAAAAAATTATCAGCATCCTCTTTAGTCATCTGACTAACTTCGTTTGTTACTTTTCTAACAACTTTAGTTATTTTACCATAAGCAATTTGTGCATCTACTATTTCTTCTGCATTAACAATGCCAACATCTTTAAGTGCATTAATTACATAATTGCGAGTCTCGTTTGTTACACCTTTAATACTTTGTTGACTGCTTGTATATTCGCTAATAAGACTTTCAAATGATGATTTTTTGGCATCTTTTGATGACTTTGGATCAACAACAGTATTTCTAAAATCTGTGTAACCTTTAAGTCTACGAATTCCTTCTGGCAATCCTTGTAATGTCTTTGTTGATACAACACCATTTTTCTGCATTTCAGTAAAAGCGGATGTGAGATTACCTATATCATCAATAAATTGACCAATTCTATCGTCAAGATTTGTCGTGTTAAGGATTTCTTGACGAACTTTTTCGAGAGAAAATTCTTTTGCAAGAGAATTAAGTTTAGAAAAATTACTAAGACTTTCTTTATCGAAAGTGCCATCAAGTGCAGATTTTTGAAGAGATTTTTTATCTGAAGCCTTGAGTGATGACCATGCGGAATCGAAAGTTATTTTTGGTGTTTCTATTTTTTGTTTTGAGGTATTTTGAGTATCTTTAATCCATTTTTCATACCATTTTGAAAATTTAGTAGATGTAGCCATAAAATCATCAATAGCTTTTTCTAAATCCTCATCAGACAAAGTACCGTCTGCTAACATTTTTCCAATGCTTTCATCATTTTTTGATTCTTCAATCATCTTTTGACGATATTCTTCAAACGAATCGAGTGAATCAATATTTATTTTTGAAAGTTCGTCATTTGAAAATTGACTATAAGATATCCAAGAATTAACCAAACTATTTGCTGCATCTTGTTGGTTGTCTATATACTGTAAATATTTATCTCTTTGGGAAATCAACCCAGCATATAAATCTGTTGCTCTTTGACCATTCTGTTCAAGAACATCAATCATAGATTGTAAGTAGTCAGCTTTTTCTTGAGCACCCTTTAGTTCATTATAGTCATCATCCCATGCATCAGTGATAAACACTTGTTGATTAAATGGATTTAATCCACCTGTTTGTACGTTATTTTTAAATCCTGCATTATGCAAAATATCAATTGTTTCTTTTTCTTTTTTCCCAACATAAGCATATCCATCAAATACAAGATAATTATCATCACCAGCAGCTTTATCCGTTGACTTCTTTGAATTGTTATAATTAGCTGTCGCTGTTTCATATGCATTTTTTGCTTCTTTTTCTGATATTTCATCCAATTTAGAGATTTCATCATCCAATTTACCATTTACTAAATCAAGATTGGATGCTTGTACACCAACTAAATCGGCAATATCATTTTGGAGTTCTTTTATTTCTTTTCTGCCATCTACATCTAAATTTCCTGATGTCTTTAATTCCTTATATTTAGAAACAAGTTCATCTAATGATTTTGCTTCTTCTTCATTTTTCTGTACTTTTTCAGTTGTATCAGAAAATGCTTCGTCAGCCGCTTCAGATGCTCTTTTTGCAGAGTTTATAAGTTTGTCTAATCCTTTAACTGCTAACATTAAGGCGGCTGTAAATCCAAGAGATATAGCAGTGTTTAATGCTGTTTGAGCAAGTGTTAATCCAATAGTAGATTGTTTTGCAACATTTTGAGCATTTTTTAGTCCTTCAACAGAACCCTTACTCTTATTTAAACCAGAAAAATACAGTTTTGTATTACTGTCAGCATCTTTAATGATTCTATTAAAGGTTTCCTGATTTGTACAACCATGTGCTACCGCATTGTTCCAATTTCTTAAAATCTGAAGTTGATCTTTTGAAATAACGGAATTACTTGACTGGAATATTGACTTTATTCCACCAGAAATACCGTTTTGAGAGAAACCTTGTTGCCAATTTGTTTTATAAGTATTCCAATCCTTATTGAATAAAGATAATGTTTTTCTAGTGCTATCAACAGAACTGTCTTTTGTTTTAAATATCATACTATTGTTAGCAAAGGTATTGTTTGAGGATACCATATCAATCATTTGTTTGAGGAATGATTGTTGCTTGTTTTAAAATTATGTGATAAAATAGAAAACACTAGATTATACAAATAGGAGAGTAAGCCTATGAACAAAAAGAAAATAATAATTCATATTGTAGTACCAATTTTATTAGCTATAATAGCCAATTTTGTTTGCATGAAATTGTTTTACATTCCAGATCCAATAAAACCAAATACTTCTACATGGGTAACTGATGCTATTTCAGTAGGTATATCAATATTGACTCTTGCAGTTTCTTCAATTATATCTGCAATTTTATATGTAGGTAGTAAAAAGAAATGAAGAAAACAAACAAAAGTTCCGACTATACCTGTATAACAATTAGTGGTAAAATATTCCATATACTAATGCAGAGGAGGGGTTGATAAAAATGATAGCACAGATTCTTAATCCAAAAGGATGCAACCCAAATGATATTCAAAGAACAATTCATACCGAACATGGTATTACTAGAATTGTTTCTAAATATCCAATAGGTTTGTCCTTACTGTTGAACAAGATGTAGATGTAAACTTTACAATAATTTCAAGTGGAGAAGTTATTGATTTAGGAAATGGAGTTTTCCAGATTCCAGATTAAAAGTTATTCCTATGTCATCTATAGTAATAGTATCACTATTGTCACTGTGAATTACGATATTATTTGATGATTCATTAGTGGTAATATTATTTTTTTAATTTTCGTTCATATTTTCACCTCACTTTTAATTAAAGAAATCGGTTACATTGGCTACAATTTGGTCTGTTTCCACGGAGAGGACACATCTGGCAAACCGTTGGAACTGATACAGCATGTACAACAGTTGAATTTTCTTTTAATGGTTGTACCGAAACCTGAGATAGAAGCTCCGAATCGTCAAATAGGTTTCGTAGGTCAGGTTGAGGAATAAGTTTTATTAAATCAATATTCGTATTTATCATCACCAATCTAAGAGTAGAAGACTTGTCGAAAGGCAGGTCGTTTATTTTGTGTTGAACTTGGATGGAAGAGTAGATGTGAATTTACCGCAATATAAAAAGACACCTTAGTTGGTGTCTTTGTTTTCGTCTAACATATCTAACATTTTTATTATTCCATCTATATCAGGTGTCATAAAATGTTTATTACCATTTTCGCATTCAAACAAATAATCCTGGCAAGCTTGAATAATTTCAGATTCATTATTATCAATTATGTTCTTTACCATTAAATCAAACGGATCACTTATTAAATATGATTGAACATATTTATCTGTAATTGGAAATATCTTAATATAATGTATTCCATGAGAATGATGTGGTTTTGTCTTTGAATTTGGAGGTAATGACATATATTGATTTTTGGGTGTGGTAGGAGATATGTTTGAACGAAGTGGTACAACGAACTTATGGAAATTTCCCTTATATTTCAAACGAACAATCAAAACACTTGGGCGACCATCTTCATTAAACATTAACTCTTTATGTATGTTATTCTTCTTACAATCATTGAAAAACTTATTTGATATTTTTACTAATTTCATCTTTTGCTCCTGATATAAAGAAAGAGCCGTTACAGGCTCTCTCTAACACTTACAATTGGATAATATTCTAAATTTACATCCCGTTATCCACGGAGATAAACTTACGACTGAATGATATTCTAAATTTTAGTCCCGTCATTCTCGGAGACAAACTTACAATTGGATAATATTCTTTCCGTTATCCACGGATTACAAAGAAACCACTTCTGATTTCTTATCTATATTATACACAATAATTGAGATTTGTAAACACCTATTTGAAGTTTTTTAAATAAAACATACGATTCATATAGTGAGAGAGTAGCCGTGTGACTACGCTCATAATGTTTACTGCAATGTTTTTACGATTTCTCTCCAATATTGAAATTGAGAATTCTTGGTTTAATCAATTTCTGAAATTTCAATTTTATTTATAGTATATTTTGTTGTGCAAGCAAAAAATACTACTAAAATCAAATATGAAATAGTCTTTGAAAACATTGAAACTACATTTACATCAACGGTAATTTTTAGTATATTGCCTATAAAGACAATTATCATTCCAACAAAATCGGTAAGACAATCTATTGTAAGACCATACAAGAAAAATCCTATCGCTAGTGATACTGAAATTACCAAACATAAGCATACATAATTCATACGAATATAATTATTTTCAATAAAATTTTTAAGTTTTTTCAATCCTTTTATCTCCTTACAAATAAATGTTCTCTCTACCAAAACATTCTAATTTGCTATATAATACACTTACGGCTTCAAATGAAAATATAGTTACTTCCATTTTTAAAAGGTGTTCCTCAAACAAACACCAATCTATCAATAGTACGATGTTGAAAACAAAGACAATGATAGGAGGTGACTGTTATGAGTAAAATGATTAAATATGTTGTTGAATGCAACTCTCTATATAAACTTATTGCCGTTATCATTGTATGTGCTCTACTTGGAACGTCTCTGTACTTCATGTGCGATATAGTCCAACACATTACAGATAAAATTTGTGAATATAAAGAAGTTAGCATAAAAGCTCAATACGATGATACCTCATTAGAGGTTGACTTGCAGGAGCGAGATAGAATGGGAACTGAGTAGAGCAGTTCCTATTCTATTTGTATAGGCCTAGAGGCCTCATTTGCGAAATGTAGTTTCTCTTGGAGGAGAAATGGAATGTAGCAAATAAATAAACCACCTGCTATGCGGGTGGTGGAAAGAGCTTAAGTGATGTGCAATGATAAGCTCCTTTGTTATAATAATGATGGTCTGCCAACCACATTAAAAGCAAAGGAGGTTGTCCGTATGAACAACAATAACAGTTTATCACATACTACATGGAATTGTAAGTATCATATAGTTTTTGCACCAAAGTATAGAAGAAAGGTAGCGTATGGAAAGTTAAGAGAAGATATTCGCGATATTATTATAATGCTTTGTAAAAGAAAAGGTGTAAATATTATAGAAGGAGAAGTATGTCCGGATCATATTCATTTGCTTGTTGAAATTCCACCTAAAATGAGTGTTTCATATTTTATGGGATATCTAAAGGGAAAAAGTACATTGATGATATTTGAGAGACATGCAAATTTAAAATATAAATATGGAAATAGACATTTCTGGTGTAGAGGATATTATGTTGATACAGCAGGAAAAAATGCAAAGAAAATAGAAGAATATATTCGAAATCAATTACAAGAAGATTTGGAATATGACCAGATGACAATCAAAGAGTATGTTGACCAGTTCACGGGTGAGCCGGTAAAGAAAAACAATTAATAATAAGCCCAGGGGGCTTAAGTAAGTAACTGATGTTGCGGTGGGCAGACCTTTCGGCGAGTCTTTAGACTCAGACGCCGGCAAAGAGGCCTTATAGGCCGCAAAGCAAACCACCGGCTAAGCCGGTGGTTGTGATTGTGAAAATATTATTGAAGAATTTTGCTGCACATTATATAATATATATAAACAGTATATAAAATATTGTAGTATATGATGTATTATAGAAATTTTTGTAACAGATATGTGGAAACTATATATGCAAAATAAGGTTTTTAATGGGGATGTATGATAAAAGGATTTGAGGAATTAAAGTTAAAAGATAATCTGCCGAAGAGGATGCGTTATTATCAGGGGATGATAGATTTAAATATACTGGAAAAAGGCGAAAACTATAAAAATCTAAAAAAGAGTTTTGTTATATTTATATGCACATTTGATTTGTTCGGATTAGGCCGTCATGTATATACATTTGAAAATCGTTGTATTGAGGATTTGGAATTACCGCTTGGTGATGATACTACAAAGATAATATTAAATACAAAAGGGACACTTGATGATGTAAGTCCTGAAATGAAAAAGTTATTAAATTATATAGACGGAGAAGCACCATCAGATGAGTTTACGGAAGAATTGGAGCAGGCAGTCAAAAAAGTAAGAGATAACGAGAAATGGAGGTTGGATTATATGACTTTACAGATGAGTTATCAGGAAAAATTTGAACAGGGCTTGGAACAGGGCTTGGAGCGTGGCATAGAACAGGGAATTAGTGGAACTATTAAGATATTGGCAGGGTTGGATTATTCAGATGAGCAGATTGCGGAGCAGTTGATAAAACAATTTGCCATAGACGAGGAACAGGCTTATAAATATATATTAATTGCAAAAAAGTAATTGACATTAATTCCGAAAAGTGATATAAAAATAATAAATAGTATGTTACTTGATTTAAAAAATCGAGGCATTAACTATACATAAATTGCAAATAGTATATTTATGTGGAGTTAGTGTCTCTTTTTTTGTGTTTATAAAGAAATTGCGTAGCAATGAAGCAATCCGGAGCATCAGTTAGGGTCAAAATACCTTTTGACCCCAACATCATTATTATATTGTAAGAGCATTTTATGAAGAACGCTTCCATGTAAATATCACAGAAAGTGAGGATAGTATGAAAAATCCGATTTTTCATACACAAGATTTGTGTCTGTGCACACTTGACGCAAATCTTATATGTGAAATATATTATATTTCACATTATGCAAAAAATGTGTGCAGAAATGGAGATTATTATGAAAGACAAAATTTTTGAAGTCTTACAGAGAATTGGAAGAAGTTTCATGCTTCCAATCGCAATCTTGCCTGTAGCAGGGCTTTTACTCGGACTTGGAAGTTCGTTTACGAATGAGACAACTATTGAGATGTATAATCTTGGAAAAATTCTCGGAGATGGTACTATCTTGCACGCACTGCTTGTGATTATGAACAAGGTCGGAAGTGCTGTTTTTGACAATCTGCCGTTGTTGTTTGCAGTCGGTGTTGCTATTGGAATGGCAAAGAAGGAAAAAGAAGTTTCTGCTTTGTCTGCGGTTATCGCATATTTTGTTATGAACATATCCATCAGTAGTATGCTTGAGATAAACGGAAAAATTCTTTCTGATGGAAGCATATCAAAAGATGTGCTTGAGGGAACGATAGCTTCTGTCTGTGGTATAAATACTTTGCAGATGGGTGTTTTTGGCGGTATCATAGTAGGTCTTGGCGTTGCGGCACTTCACAACCGTTTTCACAAGATACAGCTTCCTAATGCATTGTCATTTTTTGCAGGTTCAAGATTTGTTCCTATTATTTCAACTATCGTTTATATGTTTGTAGGAATTTTAATGTATTTCGTATGGCCTGTAGTCCAGAACGGTATTTATGCACTTGGCGGTCTTGTTACTGGCAGTGGTTATCTTGGAACACTTGCTTTTGGTATAATTAAGAGAGCTCTTATTCCATTTGGACTCCATCATGTATTTTATATGCCTTTCTGGCAGACGGCGGTTGGTGGAACTATGAATGTTGCAGGAAATCTTGTTCAGGGTGGACAAAATATTTTCTTTGCACAGCTTGCTGATTCAGCACATATTACACATTTTAGTGCTGATGCGACAAGATATTTCTCAGGTGAGTTTATCTTTATGATATTTGGTCTGCCGGGTGCGGCACTTGCCATGTATCGTACTGCAAAGCCTGAAAAGAAGAAACAGGCAGGGGGACTTTTGTTCTCGGCAGCACTTACCTGTATGCTTACAGGTATCACAGAGCCTATTGAGTTTTCATTCCTCTTTGTAGCACCGATATTATTCGGTGTTCAGGTTGTACTTGCAGGTGCAGCTTATATGATAGCACACATCTTAAATATAGCAGTAGGTCTTACTTTCTCAGGTGGACTTCTTGACCTTTTCCTTTTCGGAATACTTCAGGGAAATGATAAGACAAGCTGGTTTAGGATAATTCCAGTCGGTATAATTTATTTTATATTGTATTATGTTATATTTTCATTCCTTATCAAAAAATTTAACCTTAAAACTCCGGGCAGGGAAGATGATGCAGGGGAGGTTAAACTTTATACAAAAGCCGATGTGAACGCAAGAAGGGCAAAAGGGAACAATGCCGACGGTGTAGCGGTAGAGGATGAACTTAGCAGGGATATAACAAGAGGACTTGGCGGAAAGAAAAATATAGATACGGTTGACTGCTGTGCGACAAGACTGCGCTGTACTGTAATAAATCCTGACCTTGTAAATGATGCGGCACTTAAAGCTACGGGAGCGAGCGGTGTTATCCATAAAGGTAACGGAGTACAGGTTATCTACGGACCTCATGTAACTGTTATTAAATCAAATCTTGAAGATTATCTTGAAACTGCACCTGATATGGAATATACTGAAAGCAGTGAAGATTTATCAGGAGAGATTAATAAAAAGATTGAAGATAAACAGGAAAATGAGCCAAATGCCGACAATGAAAAAAAAGTTGTAAAGACAGTTGTTGTGTCAAGTCCTATAACTGGAACGGCGGCAGATTTATCTACTGCACCTGACGAAGGATTTGCAGGTAAGATGATGGGAGACGGAGCTGTTGTTACACCTGAGGATGCCATTATAAAAGCACCTGAGGATGGAGAGGTAGTATTTGTATTTGATACAAAACATGCTATCGGATTTATGACGGATTCAGGACTTAGTCTCCTGCTTCATATAGGTATAGATACGGTAAAACTTGATGGAAAAGGCTTTGAAGTGTTTGTCGAAAGCGGTCAGAAGGTTAAAAAGGGAGAGCCGCTTATGAAGATAGATATTGACTACTTAAAAGAAAATGCACCATCACTTGTTTCACCGGTTTTATGTACTGAACTTGAAGACAATCAGAAAGTACGCCTTTTAAAAACGGGAGATATAAAGGCAGGAGATGAACTTTTTGCCATAGATATTTATGAGTAGATTTTTGGTGGTAAAATTGTTATTATGATGTTGGGGTAAAAATACTTTTTGACCCCAAAAGCTTATTATTTAAGCAGAATAAAATATAAGTTTGACTATCAGGCTCAAGATGTCGGCTAGTGTATTAGCTATGATGTCTTGGGCTGATGGTCATTAAGGATTACATTATGGAGAGGATGAAAAAGGTATGTATAAAGTTGTGAGAGTATTAAATCACAATACAGTGATTGCAGCTTTGGATGATTGTGAAAAGTTGCATGGAAAAGAAAATCTTTTAGATAAAGAAGATAAATATCTTTTGATGGGAAAAGGAATCGGTTTCGGGAAAAAAACCGGTGCAGCAGCAGAGCTTAAAGAGGACAGCCGTGTGTACTCACTTCAGGAATGTGGTGAGAGAGGTGATGCAAAGGATATTGTTGACGAAGTTACACCTGAGTATCTTGAAACAGCGGATATAGTGCTTAAAGAGGCTGAAAAAATGTTTGGTGACATTGACAGAAATATCCTGTTTTCCCTTGCCGACCATATTTTCTATGCGGTAAAGCGAATGAAAAACGGCGAGAGAATAAGCAATCCGCTGACAGAAGATATAAGGCTTTTGTTTCACATGGAATACAAAGCTGCATTATGTGTCATACCGGTAATTCAGGAGAAGTTTGGTATTCTTATAGATGATGATGAGGTGGGATATATAGCACTTCATGTTCATTCAGCAATAGATAACGAGAAAGTTTCGGATGCGATGCAGACTGCAAGGGCAGTCAGGCAGTGCGTGGATATTGTAGAGAGAGCAATAGACAAAAAGATAGATATAATGTCGCTTGCTTACAACCGACTTATGAATCATGTCCGTTATATGATAGTTAGGGCTATAAAGGGTGAGAAATTAAAAATGAGCCTTAATGACTACATGAGCATTAAATATCCTGACGAGTTTGCGATGGCAGAAAAAATCTGTGATGAGATTTCAGGGATGATAAAACATAAGTTAAATAAGGCAGAGATTGGTTATCTTGCCATGCACATATGCCGTGTGACAAGCGGCGAGCTAGAAGCAGAAGAATAGTGAAAAAATAAAATGTAAAGGTGTAAACATATGATATTTGGATTGATATTAGCAGGTGGTGTAGGGAGCAGAATGGGTGCTGATAAACCGAAACAGTATCTTGAGATAGGAGACAAGCCGATAATCGTGCATACCATTGAACGGTTTATAGAGTATGAAAGTTTTGAGAAGATAATAGTTCTTTGTCCTGATGAATGGATAGGATATACAAGAGATATTATCAAAGATAAATGTGAGAACAAAAAAGCGGCGGATATAGAGATAATTACAGGCGGTGACAGCCGCAATGAAACAATAATGAACGGGATAGCTTATATAGAGGAGCATTATGGTGTTGATGATGATACGATAATAGTTACGCATGATGCTGCAAGACCGTTTATAAATAACAGGATAATATCCGAAAATGTTGGGAAAACTTTAGAGTATGGTGCCGCTACAACGGCGATACCTGCTGTTGATACTATTTTAGACTGTAACAATGGTGTGATAGAAAATATACCTGACAGGAGCAGTATGTACCAGTGTCAGACACCACAGACATTTCATGCAAAACAGCTTAGAGAACTTTATTTTTCACTTACTGACAGTGAGCGGGGGATACTTACCGATGCGTCAAAAATATTGGTTCTCTCCGGTAAAAAGGTTGCCATTGTAAATGGCGAGAGAACCAACATAAAGATAACTTATAAAGAAGATATGATATTTGCCGAGTCTATTGCTAAGCAGATATTCTCAATCCGCTCTGCTACTTGCTCATAACACTATTAGCTGCTATCGCAGCATATCAGAATGGGATTGCCCCTCCTAATAGTGTTAAAAGCGATGATTGGCTGAATTATTTTTACACCATTCTTCACAGGCAGATACATTCCATTTATCAGAGTGGAATGTGTTCCATGCCTTATCTATTCCATCTAATAATAATATTTTGTGATATTCTTCCTCTGCTTTTTGGTATTCATCAGCAGAGATTTTTAATTTTCCGTCGTTTTCAAAATAAAGTGAATTGTATGTTCCGTCAGGGTTGTAGACAAGCCGTCTTGCGTCAGTGTACATGGCATCTCCAAATGAGAAAAATCTGTATTTCATATCAACAGCTTCCTTGTATGCTGCCATTATGTTATCCCGTCCGGTAAGTGCAGAGACAAGCATAAGGAGTGTTGACTCAGGGAGATGGAAATTTGTTATAAGTCCGTCAAGGACTCTGAAACGGTAGCCGGGATATATAAATATGTCAGTGTCGCCCTCACCTGCCATAACTATTCCGTTTTTGTCAGATGCAGACTCTATTGTACGGCAGCTTGTAGTCCCGACACATATAATCCTGCCACCATTTTTCTTTGTGTTGTTTATAGTATCAGCAGCTTCTTTTGAAACCTGATAAAACTCAGTGTGCATATGATGTTTTGATACATCATCGACT
Source organism: Clostridium sp. AM27-31LB (assembly GCF_003480745.1). Taxonomy (NCBI): domain Bacteria; kingdom Bacillati; phylum Bacillota; class Clostridia; order Eubacteriales; family Clostridiaceae; genus Clostridium; species Clostridium sp. AM27-31LB. The sequence goes on from NZ_QUJS01000001.1 coordinate 591,511, forward strand.
TTTACGGGTCTGAAAGTGCCAAGACCTACATGGAGTGTCACTCTTGCAATGTTTACACCGCTTTTTTCTATATCCTCAAGAAGTTTTTCCGTAAAATGAAGTCCAGCTGTAGGTGCAGCGGCAGAACCCTCATATTTTGCATATACGGTCTGATACATATTTTTATCTTTAAGTTGATGGGTAATATAAGGAGGGAGTGGCATCTGACCGAGTTTGTCAAGGATTTCCTCAAATATACCATCAAACTCAAATTTGACAAGACGGTTGCCTTCTTCGATAATATCGACGACTTCAGCTTTTAAGATACCGCCGCCAAAAACTATCCTTGAACCGATACGCGCCTTTTTGCCGGGCTTTACAAGAGTTTCCCAGATATTATTTTCTTTTCTCTTTAAAAGTAGTAATTCAACTTTGCCACCGGTGTTTTCTCTTTCACCGATAAGTCTGGCAGGGATGACTTTTGTGTTATTTATAACAAGGCAGTCACCCGGATTTAAGTAATCGCCTATATGGTGGAAATCTGTATGTGTGCGTTTTTCGGTAATCTTGTCTATAACGAGCAGTCTTGAGGCGGCTCTATCTGAAAGAGGATCCTGTGCAATAAGTTCCTCAGGTAATTCATAATAAAAATCAGCAGTTTTCATTTGGGACCTCCGGTTTATTTTTGTTTGGTAAATTTATTCCAGGCTATGTGATTGTTTATCATATCAGCACAATCGAATAATATATTGATAATTTTCCAAACATTTATTATTATTTATAGTTTATAGTAACAGTTCAGCCATAAAAAGATAATTGGCAATACAATGAGCTTGTTCATTGTATTGTTAAGTACCTTTTTATGGTAGAATAGCCTTTCATTTCTGAAATGAGTAAAGATAAGCTGCACAGCAGCGACTGACAGCTCGCTGGCAGGTTTATGAATGTAAGAAATGCAAGGCTGAACTGTTATAGTTTATATCATAACACCGAACAAAACATTTGCAAAGAGTAAATTATAACGGTATAATATGATGCAAAGGTCAAAAGCAGATAGCAATGTATGTTTACACACATTGTTATCTGCCGGCTTGACAAATCAAACACTGACAATGATATTTGAGGTGTTTGCAGGATTGCGAAAATTGCAAAGCAATTTAGCAATCTGTGGCATCAGTTGGAGACAAAATACATTTGGACACCAACATCATAATATTTAAGATGATAAGTGAGGTTACTTTATGAGTAAAAAAATGTTATTTATTTATAACCCTATGGCAGGTAAGGAGCAGATTAAAAATAAATTATCTGAGATAATACAGATTTTTTGTAAAGAGGGGTTTGAGGTTACTATTTTTGCCACTAGGGGCAGGGAGGATGCCACAAAGATTATAGAGAAAAAAGGTGAGAGATATGATTATATAGTCTGCTCTGGCGGTGATGGTACTATGAACGAGGTTGCTACAGGGCTTATGAAGCTTGAAAAAAGACCTATATGCGGATATATACCTGCAGGGACTGTCAACGATTTTGCATCAAGCCTGAAAATTCCAAGAGTTATGAAAAATGCAGCATCACTTATTGCGGATGGTGATGTTTTTAACTGCGATATGGGAAAGTTCAATGACAGATATTTTACATATGTTGCGGGGTTTGGTGCATTTACTGAAGTCTCTTATCAGACACCGCAGGAGTGGAAAAATGCACTTGGAAAGGCGGCTTATTTTATTGAAGCTTTAAAACATATCGCAGATATAAAACCTCATCATATGAAGATAGAATATGACGGAGGAGTTATTGAGGATGAGTTTATATTAGGGCTTATCAGTAATTCTGTTTCGGTTGCAGGATATAAATATTATGAAAAGAAAAATATTAAAATGGATGATGGACTTTTTGAAGCACTTCTCATAAAGAGTCTTAAAAATCCTATTGAATTACAGCAGGTTTTAAATGCACTTTTGTCAAAACAGCTTGATGCTGAAAATATGTGTTATTTAAGCAGCAGTTTTATACATATAATAAGTGATGATGATATTCAGTGGACACTTGACGGAGAGGACGGTGGATGTTGCAAAGACGCATATATGCAGAATATGAAGGAAGCACTTTCTATTATTTGTGACAGAAGAGCACTTGCTAAAGTATCATCAAAGAGGGCGATTGAATGATGGAAAAAAAGAAGTTATATTTTGCACCGTTAGAGGGTGTTGCCGGTTATATTTTTAGAAATATCTATGCAGATTTTTTTGACGATGTTGACAAATATTTTTCGCCGTTTGTTGTTACAAGACCGTCAGGTATTATGAAAAATAAAGAACTGCGTGATATACTTCCGGAGAATAACGAAAATATATCTCTTGTTCCACAAATACTTGCAAATAATGCTGACGGTTTTATAAATGCGGCAGGACAAATGAGGGAACTTGGTTATAATGAAGTTAATCTTAATCTCGGCTGTCCGTCAGGAACAGTTGTTTCAAAGAAGAGAGGAGCAGGTTTTTTAAGATACCCTGAGGAGCTTGATGAGTTTTTAGACAGGATATATACGGAATGTGATATGAAAATTTCAGTTAAGACAAGAATAGGCTTTGAAAATCCTGACGAGATTTACAGGCTGATTGAAATTTTTAATAAATATCCGGTATATGAGCTTATAATCCATCCGAGGACAAGACAGGATATGTATAAAAATAAACCAAATCTTGAAATGTTTGATTATGCTCTAAACACAAGCAAAAATCCGGTATGTTATAACGGAGACATAAAGACAAAATCCGATTATGATATGATAACGGAAAGATTTCCTGACACGGACAGTATTATGATAGGCAGGGGAATACTCGCAAACCCTGGACTTTTCGGGCAGATAAGAGGAAAAGGTGCAATAGATAAGGAATTTTTTAAAAAATATCATCAGGCGATTTTTGACAAATTCTGCCAGGTATATGATGGAGACACATTTATATTATTTAAGCTGAAAGAATTGTGGGCTTATTTTGCAAATGATTTTGATGATGCGGATAAATATGTAAAAAAGATAAGAAAAGCAAAAAAGCTTACGGAGTATAAAGCGGCAGTAGAAACGCTGCTTAGCAGATGCAGCTTTAGTGTTGAATGAATAACAGGCTAAACTGTTATAACCTGCAATATCAGGTATATATAAAATAAAAGTGCATACACTATTGTGAGTATAAAAAAGCGTATGCATGGAGGTTTTTATATATGTGTGGCATTGCAGGTTTTTTTTCGAGCCAAATAGAATTTAAAGCAAGTGACAAGTATAGAAACATATTGTACGAGATGAAAAAAAGTCTTTTCCACAGAGGACCTGACGATTCGGGAATATATTTGGGCAGACATTGTGGTTTTGCACATACAAGGCTTGCGATTCGGGATGTTAATAATGGCAGACAGCCGATGATAAGGACTATAAATAATAATGATTATGTCATTGTCTATAATGGTGAGATATACAATACGGAAATATTGAGATATAACTTAAAAAGTGAAGGCTGGCATTTTGAAACTAAGTCCGATACAGAGGTCGTGCTGCTTTTATTTTTGCAATACGGACCTGAATTTGTGAAAAAACTTGACGGGATATTTTCATTTGCTATATATGATTCGGGACATGATATATTGTATCTTTATCGTGACCAGTTTGGAATCAAGCCGCTTTTTTATACATGGCTTGATGATGAAAAAAGCATTGTCTTTGCTTCGGAGATAAAGGCATTATTTAAGTATGGCGATGTAAAGCCTGTTGTTGACCGGAACGGTTTAAATGAGATATTTGGTCTTGGACCGGCAAGGCAGCCCGGAAATGCAGTGTTTAAAGGAATAAAAGAAGTGAAACCAGGAAATTATCTCGTGTGTACCCAATATGGTATAACAAAGAAAGTTTATTGGTCACTTGAAAGCAGATACCATAAAGATGATTATGAAAAGACGATTGAAAAGACAAGATATTTATTAGAAGATGCTGTAGTAAGACAGATGGTTTCTGATAAAGAAGTGCCTATATGCACATTTCTTTCCGGTGGAATAGATTCGAGTCTTGTGTCTGCTATATGTGCCATGAAATTAAAAGAAAAGGGAGAGATTCTTTCGACATATTCATTTGACTTTGCAGGAAATGAAAAATATTTCAAGGCAAACAGTTTTCAGCCGTCACAGGATGCACCATACGCAAAAAAGATGGTGGAATATCTTGGAACAAATCATACGATACTTAAATGTGATTACGAAAAACAGGCTGAGCTGCTTTATGATTCGGTAGATTCACATGACCTCCCATGTATGGCAGATATAGATTCAAGCCTTGTATATTTTTGTAGAGAAGTAAGCAAAAAACATAAGGTAGTGCTTACCGGAGAATGTGCTGACGAGATATTTGGCGGTTATCCGTGGTTTCACCGTGAGGAATTTTTAAAATGCGGAACTTTTCCTTGGACACCCGATTTGTCTCCGAGAAAGCAGCTGCTTAAGCAGGAGGTATTAGTGGAACTTGATATGGACGATTATGTAAAATCGGCATATGAAAGTGCGGTAAGTGAGATAAATATTCTTCCGTGGGAAAATGAGATACAGTCTCAGAGAAGGCAGATAAGTTATCTGAATATACGCTTTTTTATGCAGACATTGCTAAACCGAATGGATAGAACAAGTATGCACTCAGGTCTTGAAGCGAGAGTTCCGTTTGCAGACAGGAAGCTTTTGCAATATGTATTTAATATTCCGTGGGACATGAAATGCAGGAATGGACTTGTAAAAAATATATTGAGACAGGCGGCGAGGGGCAGGGTGCCGGAGGAGGTTTTGTTCAGAAAGAAAAGTCCTTATCCGAAATCATATAATCCATATTATGAGAAAATGCTCATAGAAAAATTGAAAAAAGATATTAAAGACGGTGCACCGGTGCTCTCACTTATAGACGAAAAAAAACTTACAGATTTTATGGCGGGAGAAAAGGATTACGGTGCACCGTGGTACGGTCAGCTTATGGCAGGACCACAGATGCTTGCGTATCTGATACAGATAAATTACTGGCTTAATAAATATAAAATAAAAATAGAGCTGTAATTGGTGTTATCATTCATTTAACCATATATTTTTTGTATATAATGTTTGTGTCAGATGCGATATACTGTTTGCTCAAAGTATTGTTTGTAAATTAGCGTCAATGATACTCTATGACTTGCATTTTAATACCGGTTGAAGCTGTCTTCCTGTGAGGGCAGCTTTAATTGTCTGTGGAATAAGTTCAAAGTCTGCTATCAGTGAGCGGGGTTTTTTATTTGTATCATCCTGAAAGAACGGTACAAAATAAATATTTTTTGTGTTGAAAAGCCTTCCTATATTCTGAAAATTCATTCCCATAGCATCATTTGTAGAAACCGCTATAATAAGCGGTTTTTCATTTCTCAGATGCGCTTTTGCAGCCATGAGGACAGGCGAATCTGTTATGCCGCAGGTCAGCTTTGCAAGTGTGTTTCCGGTACATGGTGCTATGACGAGTGCATCAAGAAAATTGCCGGGACCTATCTTTTCGGCATCTTGAATACTCATTATCGGTTTCTTTTTTGTAATATCTTCTATATCTGATAAAAATACGGATGATTTGCCAAAACGACTGTCCATTGATGCTGTGTTAAATGAAACAATGGGTGTTATATCATACCCGTTGGTGCACATTTGTGAGATGATATTTTTTATTTTTGAATGGGTACAAAAGGAGCCTGTAACAGCGAATCCGATTTTGTTATTTTCCAAGGTTATCCCTCCCTTTTTAAGTTGACAATTTCATTAAATATAATGCGGGCAGCAGTATCAGGAGCATAATGTCCGGGAATTCCGGGACAAAGTTTTGCACATATGCCGTATTTTTTACAATAATCAAAATCAGTACCACCGGGAGCTGAAGCAATGTCAATTATTGTTACATTTTTTTTTAGGCGGCAGAGGATGTCATCGACAAGTGTTTTTTGTGGTGCCGTATTAAATATAAAATCAAATCGGTGAATGTTTCTGACTTCTGTAATGTTTTTATATAAACGGATATTTCGTCCGATATATGTTTTTTTTGCGGGTTCTATAACATGGACTTCAGAGTTCATGCATTTTAACATACCTGCGATTTTACAGCCGCAGTTGCCATAGCCTATAACGAGACTTTTACTGCCTGCAATTGTTTTGGTTGAGTTTTGCATTGCACAAAAAATCGCACCCTCGGCAGTTATCTTTGCATTGCTTGTTACAAAATTTTTTGAGAGGTAAAGGTCGTAGTAACATATATTATTTCTATTGCAAAAGGCAGTCAGTTCTTTATCAAAGAGTCCGCCGATAATATAATTATTTTTATGGGCAAATGGAAAAAGATTGTCAATCGATCGTTTCTTTAACGGAATAGGAAAGATTAAGAAATCAGTTCCGGTGCATAAGTTGTCTTCATAAAAGTGGTGAGAGTATTTGATTTTTTTGTTATTATTTGAAAAACAGTCTGTTGAGTATGCCGCATTATATCCCTTTTCGAGAAATAGATTAAAAAGTGCAAGTTGTCTGCTGTCATCTCCGAAAATATAGATTCTGTCATCAAAGATATTCATTTTTCCCTCCCGTTTTCCGCATATATTTATGAATAATACAGTATATGCAGAATATCCGGTGGAGTGAGTCTGCAATCTGTTGAAATTTATTATGTGTGGGGCTGTAATTTTTTTAAAATCGTGATAAATGAGATTTGTAATCGTGTGAAATTAAAAATAATGAACGGTACGGAGATGAAAGTAAGTATAGAGAGTGGAAATTGCCGAATTTAGTCATCATATGGGAGAAAAATGCAAAAATTGCTTGACCTTATCTTTGATTTTGGGTATGCTATATGTAGTGTAGGATTTGGAATAGGAGAGTGGAATTATGATTGAAGTTGCAGTGTGTGAAGATAGTGAAATAGATAGAGGGATGTTAGAAGAGATTATAGGATTCCTTATGACTGACAGGGGACTTGAATATAATATGACACCATTCTCAAATGGTGAGGGTCTTGTCGCAGGTTATAAAAATCATCCTTTTGATCTTATATTTCTTGATGTCATGATGAATGAGATCGATGGAATTGAAACCGGAAAGCTGATACGCCAGATGGATAAAAATGTTGAGATTGTATATTGCACTTCAAGCAGTGATTTTGCGATAGCGGCATATGAGGTTCATGCTATGGGATATCTTCTTAAACCATATGAGCCGGGGCGCATAGGTGCAGTAATTGATTACTATGTCCAGAAGCATCCGCAGAAAAATCAGAATTACATAGAAGTTAAATCCAGAAGAAAATCACTCATTATACCATACAAAGATATTATAAACATGGAATCAGATAATAAGGTTGTTTACATTTATACAACCACGCAGGGTATTGTAAAGGTTTATAATAAACTTGATGTTTTTGAGAAGGAACTTTCCGATGACAGATTTTTGAGATGTCATCAGAGTTACCTTGTAAATATGCAGTATGTGGCAGGACTTGTTGATTCTGATTTTATTATGATAAATGACAAGATGATTCCTATAAGAAAAAGTGGAAGAAAACTTATAGTAAAAAAATATGAAGAATTTTTTAAGGAGTCACTTAAACAGACATAATATTTAAATGGTATATCTATTTGAAATTTAAAAATCATGCTTTATATATGTAGGGATTAGAAATTATAAATGTAAAGTATAAGAGCGGATTGTGTGATTATATATGCTTATAGTCATACAATTCTTTTTTTGCTTGCGTTTATATGACATATGTTTTAAAATCAGAGGTTGAGGGTTACTGGTTTCACTATAGGTGTGAACGGTAACATTTGAGTTAAAAAATATAGAAATGAGGAAGTTTTATGCATAGAAAACATGGAATTATTTTAAAGGCAGTGATAACTGTGTGCAGTGCAGCTTTTTTGGTGACAGGTTGTGGTAAGGCAGACAGTCTCTATGATAAAGGCATGGATTATATTAAAGATAAAGACTATAAACAGGCTTTAGAGTGTTTTGACGATGCTATCGCTGTGAACAATGAGAAAGCGGAATATTATATTGCATCAGGTATGGCATATAATTATCTAGGAAAATATCAGGATGCAATAAAACGCTTTTCAAAAGCTTTTCAGTCATCGGAAAACAGCATATCAAACACGAACAACAAACAGCTATATTATGGTGAAGCAATATCTTATTATGGTATAAATGATTATGATAAGGTTATTGATGACTGTAAGAAAGCGCTGGATATAAAGCAGGTCGATAATCTAAATAATAAGATAAATTGTCTTATGGCATCGGCATACCAGACTAAGGGAGATGTAAAGAAAGCAAAAGAGATATATGATTCGGTAATAAAGAGCAACAATAAATATGCTAAAGCATATATTATGAGGGCGGGGCTTTACAGGGATACAAAAGATTATGACAACGCACAGAAAGATCTTACAAAAGCCATAGACTTAGAAGAAAAAAATGTGGATGCATATTTTGAACTGTATAATGTTTACAAGCTGAAAAAGGATGATGATTCTGCAACAGGCATATTAAATAAAGTTATAGATATGGTTGCAAGTGATGAGAGTATGTATATTCCGGCAGGAAAAGCGTATTATTATCAAGGTAAATATGATGATGCGATGGAAATGTTTAATTCTGCGGAGAAAAATGGTGAAGCTGATGCAATATATTATAAGGGTGTTGTATATGCAAAAAAAGGTGACAATAAATCTGCTTTAAAACAGTATAAAAAATATGCGGACAAAGAAAGTGCTTTAGCGAAGGCGACAAAGAAATCAGATGTTTACGATAAGATAGCTAAATGTTATATGCTTGAAGAGGATTATGACAATGCCCTTTTATATGTTAGAAAGGGACTTAAAGCGGATGACCAGACAGCAGGGGTTAAGCTTCTTAAAAAACAGGTAATTTTGTATGAAAAAACAGGAAATTATAAAGATGCTTTAAAGTGTGCAAGAGAATATGTAAAGACATATCCTGATGATAAGGAAATGAAAAAAGAAGTAAGATTTATAAAGACTAGGATATAGTGGAATAGGAGATTAGAGTTGGAAGATAAATTATTTGATACATCGGAACAGAAAGAAAGGATTATTGTGGTGGGTGTTGCCACCTCAGATAATGATGACACAGAGAAATCTCTTGATGAACTTATAGAATTGGGGCAGACGGCTGGTGTTGAGACTGTTGCAAAAGTCATACAAAACAGGGAGAAGATTCATCCGGGAACTTATATAGGAAAGGGGAAGATTGAGGAAGTGAGGGAGCTTGTTATAAAGCATCACGCTGATACGGTGGTATGTGATGATGAGCTTACACCTGCACAGTTTAACAATCTGTCTGATATGCTCGATGTGAAAGTTATTGACAGGACTGTTATGATACTTGATATTTTTGCTAAGAGAGCATCGACAAGTGAGGGTAAACTTCAGGTGGAACTGGCACAGCTTAGATACCGTGCTTCGCATCTTATCGGTGGAAGAAGTGAACTCTCAAGACTTGGAGGAGGTATAGGTACTAGAGGTCCGGGAGAGCAAAAGCTTGAGATGGACAGGCGGCTTATCAAGGAGAGGATAACACAGGTCAGAAAAGAACTCGAACAGGTAAAAAGGACTAGAGAGCTGACGAGAAAGAAGCGTCAGGAAAATCCGGTGCCGGTCGTTGCGATAGTAGGTTATACAAATGCAGGAAAGTCAACCCTTCTCAATCATCTTACGGGTGCAGGAGTTTTATCGGAGGATAAACTTTTTGCGACACTTGACCCTACAACGAGAAAACTTGTGAGAGAAAACGGTGAGGAGATATTGTTTACTGATACCGTAGGATTTATAAGAAAACTTCCGCATCATCTTATACAGGCATTTAGAAGTACGCTTGAAGAAGCAAAGTATGCCGACATAATACTTCATGTGGTAGACAGTTCAAATGAAGATATGGATGCACAGATGTTTACAGTATATGAAACACTTAGAAAACTTGAGGTGGGCGACAAAAAGGTAATAACCGCATTTAACAAAATTGATATCTGCGACAGCGAGAGTACATTAAAAGACCTGAATGCTGACAGAACGGTAAAGATTTCGGCGAAAACAGGTGAAGGAATAGAGCAGATGCTTGATGTTATAAGCGAAGTGATAGCGGAGGGAAAGAAACTTCTAGACAAGGTGTTTGGATATGACGAGGCATCAGTTGTTGCAAATGTGAGAAAATACGGTCAGGTAATAGAAGAAGAGTATAGAAATGAGGGAATTTATATAAAGGCTCTTATACCAAAGGAATATATGTACCTTTTCGTAGAAGAGGAGAAGAAAAAGGAGGCTTGGGAGTAATGAATCTTATAGCATGTGTGGATTCAAATTGGGCGATAAGCAATAAAGGTGAGATTCTTGTGTCAATTCCGGCAGATAAAAAGCTGTTTAAGGAATTAACGGACGGCAAGGTTGTCGTTGGGGACAGAAGGACTATGGAATCTATACCGGGTGGGACTACGCTTGGCGGCAGGACAAATATAATCTTAACATCGGACCAAAATTATTCTTATGGCAATGCCAAAATAGTTCATGATATGGATGAAGCGATGGAAGAACTTAAAAATTATGCTGATGAGGATATTTTTGTTGTCGGTGGGGAGAAAGTATATAAGGAGTTTTTTCCGTACTGTGAAAGAGCATATATAACGAAAGTTGATTATGAGTATCAGGCAGATGCCTACCTTGAAAATCTTGAAGAGTCAGACGAGTGGATTATGACGCATGACTCCGATGAATGGACTTATTATGACCTGGAATATTATTTTTATCAATATAAGAGAAGATAAAAAATCCCATGTCTGCCGCATTTACGGTAAACATGGGATTTTGTTGTTATTCGGTGCAAGAGAGCTTGTTCTCCTGCATTGAAATTTTTATATATCGTTCAACTCAACCCTACCCCATTACAACTGTTACATCATAATGTGTCTGTCCTTTTTCATAAGGGACAACGGTTGTATTTGTAAGTTCTTTTCCGTTTACGATAAGTTTTACAACACCTTTTTCAACCTTTGAAGGATTTTCAACCTTGATATTGTAAATTCCTTCGCGGTATTTACGGGTCATTGTAAACTCTGTTCCCATCTCTGACGGGATACATGGATCGATGCTAAGTCCGTTTAATGTAGGTACTACACCGAGGATATACTGTGAAACATTTACAAATGTCCATGCAGCAGTTCCTGTAAGCCAGCTGTTCTTAGCCTGTCCGAAGAAGTGAGCATCTTTTCCTGCTATCATCTGAGAGTAAACATAAGGCTCTGTGCAGTGAATCTCGCTGATGTCCTCGATATAAGCAGGACAAGTCTTTTTGTAGATTTCAAAAGCTCTGTTTCCACGACCGATAACGGTTTCTGCACATGATACCCACGGATTGTTGTGGCAGAAGATACCGGCATTTTCTTTGTATCCTGGTGGATAAGAAGAAATTTCACCAAGCTCTACATGATATTTTGTGTAAGCTGGCTGAAGTAAAACGATACCGTATTTTGTATCGAGTTTTTCCTTTACTGAATCAAGAGCTTTTTTAGCTTCACCGGTCTCAACACCGATTCCTGCAAGTACGCAGAAGCCCTGTGGTTCAATGTATATCTGACCTTCTTCACATTCCTTAGAACCAATCTTTTTGCCGTATGCGTCATACGCACGAACAAACCAGTCGCCGTCCCAGCCGCCATCAAGTACGGCATCATTCATTGCAGCAACTTCTTTCATTGCACGGTCAGCTTCTGTCTGGTCACCTGTGTATGCACAGAGGTCTGCGTATTCTTTACCGTATTTAACGAACATTCCACCGATAAATACTGACTCTGCAACAGGCCCTTCACTAGGTCCGAATGTCTGGAAAGATTCACCCGGATGCTCTGAGAAGCAGTTGAGGTTAAGGCAGTCATTCCAGTCTGCTCGTCCGATAAGTGGAAGATTGTGTGGTCCTTTGTGGTTTACAATATAGTCGAATGAGCGTTTAAGATGTTCCATAAGAGTAACAGCTTTACTCTCGTCATTGTCGAAAGGAACCATTTCTTCAAGAATAGAAGTATCACCTGTTTCACGGATGTAAGCAGATGTTCCTGCGATAAGCCATAAAGGATCATCATTGAAACCGCTTCCTATATCAGAGTTGCCTTTCTTTGTGAGAGGCTGATACTGATGGTAAGCACTTCCGTTTTCAAACTGTGTAGATGCAATGTCGATGATTCTCTCTCTTGCACGCTCAGGAATAAGATGAACGAAACCTAAAAGATCCTGGCATGAATCCCTGAATCCCATTCCACGACCGATACCTGACTCGTAGTAAGAAGCTGAACGCGACATATTAAAGGTCACCATACACTGATACTGATTCCAAATATTTACCATGCGGTCAAGTTTTTCTTCGTCCGATTTAACGGTAAATTTAGAAAGGAGACTTTCCCAGTCAAGTTTAAGTTCGTCAAGTGCTGCATATACCTGTTCATCAGTCTTGTATTTTGCAAGAAGCTCATCAGCAGGCTTTTTATTGATAACATTAGGTGCGACAAATTTTTCATCAACAGGGTTCTCACAATATCCAAGAACGAAGATAAAGCTCTTTGTCTCATCAGGCTCAAGAGTGACATTTATCTGGTGTGAACCGATAGGACTCCATCCGCTTGCTATAGAGTTGTGTGCTTTTCCCTCCTCAACTACGGCAGGATCAGCGACACCACGGTATGCACCTAAAAATTCATCACGGCTTGTGTCAAATCCGTCTACATCAGTATTTACTGAATATACGGCAAAATGATTTCTACGCTCACGGTACTCTGTCTTGTGGTAGATAGTAGAACCTACTACCTCAACTTCACCGATATTTAAGTTACGCTGGAAGTTTGTCATATCATCCATGGCATTCCAGAGGCAGAACTCAACATAAGAGAAAAGAGTGATATTTTTTGGCTTAGATGATTTATTTGTTATCTTAAGCTGGTTTATTTCACAGTTGTCATTAACCGGAACAAAAGCTAAAAGAGATGCTTCAATATCATTTTTGCTTGATGTAAAACGGCTGTAGCCCATACCATGACGGCACTCATAAGAGTCGAGGTCTGTTTTTACAGGCTGCCAGCCGGGATTCCATACAGTATCACCGTCTTTTATGTAATAATAGCGTCCGCCCTCATCCGTAGGGATGTTGTTGTAACGGTAACGGGTAAGGCGGAGAAGTTTTGCATCCTTGTAGAAGCTGTAACCACCGCAGGTATTTGAAATAAGTGAAAAAAAATTGCTGCTTCCAAGATAGTTTATCCATGGAAGAGGTGTTTTAGGAGTTGTAATGACATACTCCTTATTTGGGTCATCGAAAAATCCAAATTTCATATTTTTCCTCCGTTCATGTTAATTATGTACTCACGGTATATTCTAAAAAAATACAGACGAAAGGATTCGGTCAGAAGATTCCGGAAGTACATTCGATTTTTAATAATCTCTACAAATTATATTCTAAAAAAGAACTAAAAGCAACAAGCATATAGCCATATAATTTGCATAAGATATACATGAAAAAATTGTTTTTTTATCAAAGAGGGGGTAATTTGTATTATTTACAGAAAAATCATGATGTTTTTTGAGATAATCTTATGTGTGTTCACCTTGTTCCTTGTGACTATGTTATGCGGTTGTGAAAGAACAGAGCAAAAGGATAAAGCGGTAGATGTAATTGCAAAAGATAATGGAAAAAATATTCAAAACACTAAAAAAACAGCATATCTTACTTTTGATGACGGACCGAGCTGCCTTACTGAAAAATATCTTGATATTTTAGAGAGTGAGGGGGTAAAGGCAACATTTTTTGTCATAGGACAGCAGATAAACGGAGAGGAGCAGACGATAAAAAGAGAAATATCGCAAGGGCATGAAATCGGAGTGCATACTTATTGTCATGAGGCAGACCGGATATATTGTAATTGTGATACATATTATAAGGATGTTATTAAAGTAAAAAATATATTAAAAAAACAGTTTGGTTATGATGCCGGTCTTGTGAGATTTCCGTGGGGAAGTGCCAATACATATATAAGCAGCTACAGGGACAATATCATACAGAGATTTAAAAATATCGGTCTTGAGTATGCAGACTGGAATGTAAGTGCCGAGGATTCAGTTGGAAATCCAACGCAGGCCTCGATAATGCAGAATATAAGAAAGGATTATGTCAGATACGACGAACCGGTAATATTGATGCACGATTCCGGTGCAAACAAGATGACATTATCAGTTTTAAATAACATTATACTCGAATTAAAAGAAAAAGGATATGGTTTTGATGTGCTCTCCAAAAGAAGTAAGTGCTGCCACTTTTATGAGAACTAATACTCAGAAAAGATATTGATTTGCCAATGGCAATGTGATAAGATTTTATATGTGTGTAAAAAAATATATAAAATGGTATATTAAAATTACATATAAAGATACTGTATGACAATTAAAGCAGACAGCGGAGGAAAAGATAGATGAAATATTTTGGAACAGACGGCTTTCGTGGGGAAGCAAATGTAAATTTGAATGTTGTTCATGCATATAAAGTCGGAAGATTTCTCGGATGGTATTACGGCAGAGAGCACAAGGCTCGTATAATAATAGGAAAAGATACAAGAAGATCAAGTTATATGTTTGAGGATGCACTTTCTTCCGGACTTACGGCAAGTGGTGCTGATGTATATCTTCTTCATGTCACACCTACACCGAGTGTTTCGTATGTAGTAAGAACGGAGGACTTTGACTGTGGAATCATGATTTCAGCAAGTCACAATCCTTACTATGATAACGGACTTAAGGTCATTAACGGAAAAGGACATAAACTTGAGGCTGAGATTGAAGAAAAGATCGAGGCATACATTGACAGCCCGGAAGATACGCTTCCTATGGCTACAAGGGAAAAAATCGGATGTACGGTTGATTATGCGATAGGAAGACACAGATATATAGGTTATCTTATGTCGCTTGCGACAAGGTCTTTTAAAAATGTCAGGGTAGGGCTTGACTGTGCGAATGGTTCTTCTTACTCAGTTGCAAAGGGTGTTTTTGATGCCCTCGGTGCAAAGACATATGCCATCGGTATGGAGCCAAATGGTATCAATATAAATGACGGATGCGGTTCGACACATATTGAAAATCTTCAGAAATTTGTTAAGGAAAATAATCTTGATGTTGGATTTGCATATGACGGAGATGCTGACAGATGTCTTGCAGTTGATGATAGGGGTGAGGTTATAGACGGAGATGCCATTCTTTATCTCTGCGGATGCTATCTGAAAGAAAAAGGTGAATTAAATAATAATACGATTGTTACAACTGTTATGTCAAACCTCGGACTTTACAAGGCTCTTGAAAGAGCCGGCATCGCATATGAGCAGACGGCAGTTGGAGATAAATATGTCAATGCGAACATGATGGAGAACGGTCATTCTCTAGGTGGAGAGCAGTCCGGTCATATTATTTTCAGTAAATATGCCGTTACGGGTGACGGAGTTCTAACATCACTTATGCTTATGGAGGTAATGCTTGAGAAAAAAGCAAAACTTTCAGAACTTAGAAAAGATTTAAAGGTTTATCCACAGCTTCTTAAAAATGTGCGTGTTGCCGATAAGCCTGCCGCAAGAGAGGATAAGGATGTTCAGGCAGCGGTAAAGAAGGTTTCGGATGAGCTTGGAAGTGAGGGAAGAATACTCCTTAGGGAAAGTGGCACGGAGCCTGTTATAAGGGTTATGGTTGAAGCGGGAACAGATGAACTTTGCAAAAAATATGTTGACGAGGTTGTCAGTGTATTGTATGCAAAAGGCCATGGGATTAAGTAAAGAATAATAAAATACATTTTTTGATATAAAAAGTATAAGAAACAGCTTGATTTTATCAGGGTATTCATGATATATTATACAAATGGTGATTTACGGGAGATTTCCCGGCAATGTTAAGGAGGAAATATTAAAATGAGTGTACAGGTAGAAAAGTTAGAAAAGAATATGGCTAAACTTACAATTGAAGTTTCAAGCGAAGAGTTTGAAAACGCAATTGCTAAGGCATACAAGAAAAATAAAAATAAAATCTCTATGCCAGGCTTCCGTAAAGGAAAAGCTCCTCGTGCTATGATTGAGAAGATGTATGGCAAGGGAATATTTTATGAAGATGCAGCCAATTCAATTATTCCTGATGCTTATGCTGACGCAGCTAAAGAGAGCGAACTTGAGATCGTTGCACAGCCTGAAATCGATGTAACACAGATTGAAAGTGGAAAACCATTTATTTTCACGGCAACAGTTGCACTTAAGCCGGAAGTTACTCTTGGCGAATATAAAGGGATTGAAGTAGAAAAGAAAGAAGTTGAAGTTACAGACGAAGAAGTAGAAGCTGAGATAAACAAAGTAAGAGAATCAAATGCAAGAATGCTCGACATCGATGACAGAGCAACACAGGATGGAGATACAGTTCTTATTGACTTTGACGGATATGTAGACGGAAAACAGTTTGAAGGTGGAAAGGCTGATGATTATTCGTTGGTACTTGGCTCACATTCATTCATTGATAACTTCGAGGAACAGCTTGTCGGAAAGAACATCGGTGATGATGTAGAAGTAAATGTTACATTCCCTGAGAATTATCAGGCAGAAGAACTCCAGGGCAAGCCGGCAGTATTCAAGGTTAAGATTAAGGAGATTAAGGTTAAGGAACTTCCTGAACTTGATGACGATTTTGCACAGGATGTATCAAACTTCGATACTATCGCAGAATATAAAGAAGACTTAAAGAAGAAACTTACAGAGAACAAAGAAGAAGCTCTTAAGAGAGAAAGAGAAGAAGCTGTTATCGGTAAGATAATCGAAAATGCACAGATGGATATTCCTGAGCAGATGGTTGATGCACAGACACGTCAGATGACACAGGAGTTTGCACAGAGACTTTCTTCACAGGGACTTTCAATCGACCAGTATATGCAGTTTACAGGTCTTACACCTCAGAAGATGATCGAGGAGCTTAAGCCACAGGCACTTAAGCGTATCCAGAGCCGCCTTGTTCTTGAAGCAGTAGTTGCAGCAGAGAACATCGAGACAACTGAGGAAGAACTTGATAAAGAGATTGAGAATATGGCTTCAATGTATCAGATGGAAGTCG
The DNA here is from genome assembly GCF_003480745.1 of Clostridium sp. AM27-31LB. Lineage (NCBI taxonomy): Bacteria > Bacillati > Bacillota > Clostridia > Eubacteriales > Clostridiaceae > Clostridium > Clostridium sp. AM27-31LB. The sequence continues at coordinate 608,694 of NZ_QUJS01000001.1, forward strand.
ATAAATTAAAAGAAGTTATTGGCGAAGAAGAGAAAAAGCAGATCGGTCTTGATCTTGCCGTACAGAAAGCAGTTGAAATAGTAACAGAAGCTGCAGTTGAGAAATAATTATTAGCTTACGTCAGCCGAATTTAGAACAGATGGTGTATATTTATATACACATCTGTTCATACGGTTGGCGTTTTGCACTATTATGCCGTTTGAAAAACAGGCACATATATAAAGGGGGAACGATAATGAGTTACAGCATACCTTATGTAATTGAAAAAACAAGTGGTGGAGAGCGTTCGTATGATATTTATTCAAGATTATTGCAGGAGAGGATTATTTTTCTCTCAAATGAAGTAAATGATGATATTGCAAGTCTTGTTGTATCACAGCTTCTTTTCCTTGAATCACAGGATTCAACAAAGGATATACATCTTTATATAAACAGTCCGGGTGGTTCGGTTAGTGCAGGATTTGCGATCTATGATACTATGAACTATGTGAAATGTGATGTCTCTACTATATGTATGGGTCTTGCCGCAAGTATGGGAGCATTTCTGCTTGCAGGCGGTGCGAAAGGAAAGAGATTTGCACTTCCTAATGCGGAGGTAATGATACATCAGCCGTCAGGCGGAGCAAGAGGTCAGGAGACAGAGATACGAATTGTAGCAGAACAGATACTTAAGACAAGAGAAAGATTAAATCAGATACTCGCTGAAAATACAGGCAAACCACTTGATGTTATCGCAGCAGATACGGAGAGAGATAACTATATGACAGCTCTTGAAGCTAAAGAATATGGTCTTATTGACGAAATAGTAACAAACAGAAAATAAAAATGTTCAGGGGAGGTCGAAATGGCAAATAAAAAAGACGATTCAAAGTTAAAGTGTTCTTTTTGTGGGAAAACCCAGAATCAGGTTCGTAAACTTATAGCCGGTCCAAATGTATATATCTGTGACCAGTGTATAGAACTTTGCTCAGAGATTCTGGATGAGGAACTCGAAATGGAGAACGATGAATATTTCGACGATAGTGATATAAATTTGCTCAAGCCAAAGGAAATCAAGAGTTTCCTTGATGAGTATGTTGTAGGACAGGATGATGCCAAAAAAGTATTGTCCGTTGCAGTGTATAATCACTACAAGAGAGTACTTTCAGGAAAAGATATGGATGTTGAGCTGCAGAAAAGTAACATTATGATGGTAGGACCTACCGGTTCCGGAAAAACATTTCTGGCTCAGACACTTGCGAAGATACTTAATGTTCCATTTGCGATTGCAGATGCAACGGCACTTACCGAAGCAGGATATGTCGGCGAAGATGTTGAGAACATACTTTTAAAGATTATTCAGGCGGCAGATTATGACATGGAGCGTGCCGAGCATGGAATTATTTATATAGATGAGATAGACAAGATTACAAGAAAAGGCGAAAATGTATCTATTACAAGAGATGTGTCAGGTGAAGGCGTTCAGCAGGCACTTCTTAAGATACTTGAGGGAACTGTTGCGAGTGTTCCACCACAGGGAGGAAGAAAGCATCCGCATCAGGAATTCTACCAGCTTGATACGACAAACATATTGTTTATATGCGGTGGTGCATTTGACGGTCTTGAAAAGATAATAGGTACAAGAATAGGACAGAAGTCCATTGGATTTAATGCAGAAATCGCAAATGAAAAAGATGATAATATCGGAGATCTTTTCAGACAGGTTCTTCCGGAAGATTTTGTAAAGTTTGGAATTATTCCGGAGCTTATCGGTCGTCTTCCGATAAATGTAGCACTTGATCTTCTTGAAGAGGAAGCACTTGAGAAAATTCTTGTTGAGCCAAAGAATGCCATCACAAAACAGTACAAAAAGCTTCTTGAACTTGACGGGGTGAAATTAAGATTTGACGATGAAGCAATAAAGGCAGTGGCAAAACTTTCGTTTGAGAGAAAGACGGGAGCCAGAGGACTTCGTGCCATTATGGAAGATGTTATGACAGATGTTATGTATGAAATTCCATCAGAGGATGACATAAAAGAATGTGTTATAACGAAGGAGGCTGTTTTAGATGGAGAGTCACCAAAACTCATTATGGAAGATAATGAGACAAAGCTTCTTACATCCGGTGAAGATGGAAAGAGTGCATAGATTTTGTGAAAATCTGAGATAAATAACGCAACAGTTCGGTGATTTATTTTTGAACTGTTACAAAGAAAAATTATTCAGAGGGATTACTTGTTAATCCCTCTTTTATATTATATAATGTATGATAAGTGTGTTTGCAGGATGGAGGAATTAACGTGGAACAAAACATAGATAACAATGAAATTTATTCAAATAATAATATTGGAAATATAAATGAATATAAGAATGTGCCTGTCGTGGCTCTGAGGGATGTTGTGGTATTTCCCGGAACGACAGTATATTTTGAAGTTGGCAGGGAAGCTACGGTAAAAGCTGTAAATGAAGCTATGCATGGCAAACAGTATATTTTTGCGGTTGCACAGAAAGACCCAAAGGTAGAGCATCCTAAGCAGAATGATCTATTTGAAATTGGAACACTGGCACAGGTTAAACAGCTTGTGACAATGCCCGGAAATGTAGTTAGAGTCATAATTGTTGGACAGGAGAAGATGAAACTTGGCAGCCTTGTGCTTGAAGACGGATATTACAAGGCAGACCTTGAAAAAGTAGAGGAGAGCAGACAGATAAGTTATGATATAGAGACGATCGCACTTATAAGAGGTCTTAAAGATTTGTTTTCTGTATATGTAAACGAGCGTGGCAGGATAAATAAAAATGTTGTTGATGAGATAATGGACTGCACTGATCTTGACAGTCTTATAAATCAGATTGCGACAGGTATGCAGGTAAATTATCAGTTTAAACAGAAAATCCTTGCGGAAACGGATATTTATCAGAGACATGAAGATATATCAGTTATCTTAAGCAGAGAGATAGGGATACTTCGCATACAGGATGATGTCGCAAAAAGAGTAAAGTCACAGGTCGAGGAAAACCAGAAAGAATATTATCTTCACGAACAGATAAAGGCGATACATAAAGAACTTGGAGATGATGATTCAGAGACGGATGCAGACAGATACGGCGAGAAGTTAAGTAAGTTAAAAGCTTCTAAGAAAGTCAAAAAGAAGATTGCTGAAGAGATAAAGAGATTTAAGCTTACTAACTCGAATTCTTCTGAAAGTGCAGTTATCAGAGGATATATAGAGACACTTCTCTCTATACCGTGGAAGAAGATGAGTGAAGACAATACTGATATAGTAAATGCAGAAAAAGTATTAAATGAGGATCACTACGGACTTAAAGATGTGAAAGAAAAGGTTATAGAATGCCTTGCCGTAAAAGCAATAAAGAAAGATGGTTACAGTCCGATAATCTGTCTTGTAGGACCGCCCGGAACAGGAAAAACTTCCATTGCCAAATCTATTGCGAGGGCAATGAACCGCAAATATATAAGAATATGTCTTGGAGGAGTCAGAGATGAAGCTGAGATAAGGGGACACAGACGGACTTATGTAGGTGCGATGCCGGGCAGGATAATCGCAGGTATAAGAAGTGCAAAAGTAAAAAATCCATTGATATTGTTTGATGAGATTGATAAGATGGGTGCTGACTATAAAGGTGATCCATCATCGGCACTTCTCGAAGTTTTAGACCCTGAGCAGAACAGGCATTTTTCGGATCATTATGTTGAACTTCCGGTAGATCTCTCACAGGCAATGTTTATATGCACCGCAAATTCGCTTGATACAATACCAAGACCACTTCTTGATCGTATGGAAATAATAGAGTTGTCGGGATATACGGAAAATGAAAAATTTCACATTGCCAAAAATTATCTTGTGGATAAACAAAGAATTGCCAACGGTTTGACAAAAGAACAGTTTAATATATCTGACAAAGGCATTTATACCATCATAGAAAATTATACAAGGGAAGCCGGAGTGAGAGGTCTTGAGAGAAAGATAGGTACTCTATGCAGGAAAGCTGCTGTGGAGGCGGCAAAAGACCAGACGGCAAAAGTAAGGATTTCTAACAGAAATATCAAAAAATTTCTTGGAAATTATAAATATACTCTTGATCTTGTTTCAGACAGTTCACAGGTAGGTATAGTAAGAGGTCTTGCATGGACTTCTGTCGGAGGTGACACTCTTGAGATAGAAGTAAACATTATGCATGGAAAGGGAGCTTTGCAGCTTACCGGAAAACTCGGAGATGTCATGCAGGAGTCGGCAAAGATAGCACTGTCATATGTAAAATCACAGGTGGCAGATATACTCGAAGATGATTTCTTTGGAAAACATGACATACATCTTCATGTTCCGGAGGGGGCTGTTCCAAAGGATGGTCCTTCGGCTGGTATCACTATGGCTACGGCGATATATTCGGCGTGCACAGGTAAAAAAGTGCGTGCGGATGCGGCGATGACCGGAGAACTTACACTTCGTGGCAGAGTTCTTCCTATAGGCGGTCTTAAGGAAAAGATACTTGCAGCTAAAGCGGCTGGGGTGAAAATGGTAATTGTACCTGAGAAGAACAGGAAAGATGTTGAGGAATTTGACGGTGAGGTTACTGATAATATTGACATAAGATTTGTCACAAATGCACCTGAAGTTTGGAAACTTGTATTAGAAAGTTAAGGAGTAATATGAAGATAAAGAGTGTTAATTTAGAGACTGTATGTGGTATAACAAGTGTGCTGCCTGAAAATGACAAGGTAGAGATAGCATTTGCCGGCAGGTCAAATGTCGGAAAAAGTTCGCTTATAAATGCTTTGATGAACAGAAAGGCATATGCGAGGACATCATCGCAGCCCGGAAAAACACAGACGATAAATTTTTACAATATCAATGAAGCTTTGTATTTTGTGGATCTGCCGGGTTATGGTTTTGCTAAAGTGTCAAAAGATACAGTGGCAAAATGGGGAAAGATGATAGACAATTATCTTGAAAATTCAAAAGTGTTGAGACTTGTATTTCTTTTGGTTGATATAAGACATAAGCCAAATGCCAATGACATACAGATGTATGACTGGTGCATAGAGTATGGCTTTAATCCTATTATCATTGCCACAAAGGAAGATAAGGTCAAAAGGTCACAGAAGGCAAAACTTATAAAAGAGATAAAACAGACACTTAATGTTGTCGATGGAACTCCGGTCATTCCATTTTCATCATTGACCAAAAGCGGGAGAGATGAGATAATGGAATACATTGATATGGTTTATGAAGGTTTTAATGCCGAAGAAAAACAGCAGCATAAATAACCATAGAATAATGGTATTATGCAGCATGAATGAACAATGAGTCAGGAGGGAAAATTTTGAGTAACAGAAGATATGGTAAGGTACTGTTAGGTATGTTTTTGGTTGGAATAATGATGTGTTTTTTCTATAAGGATGCATCGGCATTTGGAAATCTTTTAAAGAGCAGCGAGACAAGCGTGTATGCGGGGACGATAGTAAATCTGAGGGATTTTGTTGACGATACATATATATTTGACAATTATGGAGAAAACTATAGCAGGAAAGAAGATAAACAGTTACTTTCATATCAGTTTAACATTGCCAATAGAGATGAGGAATGTGCAGCGTTAGACAGTGACGGAAATCTCACAACGAAGAAGCCCGGAACTGTTATCGTTGATATAAAGTTTTCATACAAAAATAATCTTTCTATTGTTCCGTTTACGGTTAATATAATGGAGCCTGAAAAACTGAATGTAAGTTACGGAAATACCTCATCAATAGAGGCTGCATCAATCTATGACAAGGATAATTATACATTTATCTCAGATAAAGACAGCGTATCTGTAAATGATACAGGTGATGTGACGGTACAGGGATTTAAGAGTTCTACTATTTATGCTAAAGGAAGAAAAGGTGAAAAGATAGCAGTTGCAGATATATCTGTAAATACACCGAGTTCAGTTGAGGATGTAGTTGTAAGAGCTGTAGGAACAGAACCATATACACCGGAGATAAATGACTATACGAGTTTATCGGATGATGTACCTGTAAAGTGGCTTTCGGATGATGAAAATGTAGTGAAGGTTACGGATGGACAGCTTGAGGCAGAAGGAATAGGCAATACAAATGTAAGTGCCGTCATAACAGCTAAAAACGGAGATGTAGAAAAAGTGGAAGTTCCGGTTACGGTTACAAATCCTATTATGGCTAAAAGTAAAATGGTAGTCGCAGTAGGTGGAAAAAAGGCGCTGGCACTTAACGGAACTTGTGCGAACAGTGCAGTAAAATGGAAAAAATCATCTTCTAAAAAAGTATCATTTACTGATGATGGAAAGATTTTTGCGACAAAAAAGGGAAGCGATAAGATAACTTTTTCGGTTGATGGAAAAGAGATAAGCTGTAATGTTAAGGTGACAAATCCATCTTTGAAATATACAAATCTGATAACTTATAAAGGCGGCAGCAGAAAGATTGCCGTAAATGGTACGGTAGACGGCAGCAGCATGAGTTTTACAAGTAAAAATGCGTCGATGGCGGCAGTGACTGCAACAGGTGTCATTAAAGCTAAAAAAACAGGTCATGTTAAAGTAGTTGCCAATGTAGATGGAAAAAATATAACAGCAAATGTGGAGATAGCATCTGCAAAAGCATATAATGCAGCTAAAAAAGAAATTGCGATTTCAAAGACAAAGACAAGATACAGTCAGGCAAGAAGAATGTCAGCACATTACTATGACTGCAGTTCTATTGTATGGAGAACATATAAGAGATATGGTGTAAACTTTGGAGTAAATTCATCGTGGGCACCTACGGCGGCAAGTATGGGATACTGGTGTCAGAAAAACAATAAAGTTATATACAGAACAGGAGTATCATCATCAAAATTATTGCCGGGAGACATAATATTCTATTCATATCAGAGAAACGGAAGATATAAGAATATAAGCCATGTTGAGATGTATGTTGGAAATGGAAAGAGTGTTTCGGCAAGCAGTTCGCATAATAAGGTTATTCATTATGCCTATAAAAACAGATCTGTAGTAATGATTGCAAGACCAACGAAATAGTGGTACACTATATCATAAAATGTATTGTGATGTACGGCAAATTGTAACGATTGTAACATGATATCATGTTACAATCTGTTTGCACTATGACATAAATTTACATATACATTACTATTATATATTTTATCAAAAGTTGGAGGATTAAAATGAAAATAGTTGTTTTAGCAGGTGGTATTAGTACCGAGAGAGATGTTTCCCTGATTTCGGGAGCGGGTATCTTAAAGGCTTTGAGGCAGAGAGGTCATCAGGCAATCCTTCTTGATGTGTTTCTCGGATATAAAAAAAGAGGCGATGATGTAAGCAATATTTTTGAAAAGTCAGATGAGATGGATGACCATGTTAATGATATACAGGCGGTAGACCCTGATATTGAGTCAGTTAAAAAGCTGAGAGATGGTGACGAAAAGGGACTGTTTGGACCTAATGTTATTGAGATATGCCGTCAGGCTGATATTGTCTATATGGGGCTTCACGGTGCAGATGGCGAGAACGGAAAGGTTCAGGCTGCATTTGATATTCTTGGAATAAGATATACCGGTTCCGACTATCTTGGAAGTGCACTTGCTATGGATAAAGGAATGGCAAAGAAAGTATTTTTACAGAGTGGCATTCCAACACCAAACGGTTTCAGTATGAAAAAATCTCAAGTGATAAAACTTCCTGATGAGATTGGTTATCCTTGTATTGTAAAGCCATGCTGTGGAGGTTCAAGTGTCGGCATGAGCATTGCAAAAAATGAGGAAGAATATAATAAGGCATTGGAACTTGCATTTAAATATGAAGCTGAGGTAGTAGTCGAGGAATACATAAAGGGAAGAGAGTTTTCCGTTGGTGTTATTGGAGGAAAGAGTCTTCCTATTATTGAGATAATTCCAAAGTCAGGTGTTTATGACTATGAGACAAAATACCAGCCGGGAATGGCAGAGGATGTTTGCCCTGCTCCGCTCTCAGATGAGATAACGGACAAAATGCAGACATATGCCATTGATGTGTATAGAGAACTTAAACTTGGTTCTTATGCGAGAATTGATTTTCTTCTTGATGCAGATGACAATATGTATTGTCTTGAGGCAAATACACTTCCGGGCATGACAGCGACAAGTCTTTTACCACAGGAAGCAAAAGTTCTTGGAATCGAGTACGGAGTTTTGTGTGAGCAGGTTATCGCACAGGCACTTGCCACATATAATGGTGAGACAGAAGAACTTCCGGCACCAGGTACGAACAGTCATTATGGAAAAGACGATTTGAAGTCATTATAATAGAGTAAAAGAAACTGCCGGTAGAGTTTTCTGCCGGCATAATAACTTTAGAAGGGAATTTTAGTTATAATGAAAAATCTTACATTAAAAAAAATATCCGAAATTTGTAATGGAAAACTTTATGCAGATAAGCGCATAGAAAATATAGAAATATCTTCGATTACTACTGACAGCAGAAAAGTTGAAAAGGATTGTATGTTTGTTGCAATAAAAGGCGAGAGAGTTGACGGCAATAAATTTATAAACGGGGCATATGAGGACGGTGCCATTGTTTGTCTGTCTGAGGATAAACCTGATAAAAATGGCATAAGCATTTCGGAAAAAAACGGATATATAGTGGTTAAGTCATGTTTTCAGGCATTGAAAGATATAGCGGAGTATTACCGTGAGGTAATGAACACAAAGATAGTTGGCATCACGGGAAGCGTGGGGAAGACTTCAACAAAAGAGATGCTTGCGGCAGTTATGTCCGAGAAATTTAATACTTTAAAGACACAGGGTAACTTTAATAACGAAGTAGGCGTGCCGCTTACATTGTTCAGGCTCAGTGAAGAACATGAACTTGCCATCGTTGAGATGGGCATAAGTGACTTTGGAGAAATGTCAAGGCTTGGAAAGATTGTAAAGCCTGATATGTGCGTTATCACAAATATAGGTCAGTGCCATCTTGAAAATTTGGGTGACAGGGACGGAGTGCTTAAGGCAAAGACGGAGATTTTTGATTATCTCAAAGAGGGCGGAAAGGCATTTCTTAACGGTGATGATGATAAACTTGCCACTGTTAAAGAGGTAAACGGTTTAGAGCCTGTTTTCTTTGGATTTGATAAAAAGAATGACATATATGCAGAGGATGTGGAATCAAAAGGTCTTGCAGGAACAGTATTTACAGCAGTTACACCGAAAGGAAAAATGAGACTTCGTGTAAATGTTCCTGGACACCACATGGTATCAAATGCTCTTGCGGCAGTTGCCATAGGTCTTGAATTGGGACTTGATGAAAAGCAGATAGCCGCAGGAGTGGCTGCATTTAAGCCGGTATCAGGTCATAGCAGTATCGTGGAGACAGACAGATTTACGATAATGGATGACTGTTATAATGCAAATCCTGTATCAACAAAAGCGGGACTTGATGTGCTTGCAGAGGCAGAGGAGCGAAAAGTTGCGATACTCGGCGATATGTTTGAACTCGGAAGTGATGAGAGAAAACTTCACTATGAGGTTGGTGAGTATGCCGCAGATAAAGGTATTGACTGTATTGTATGTGCGGGAGAACTCGCAAAAGAATACTATGACGGTGCAAAGGCAGCAGGAAAAACAGAGGGTTTGTATTATTTTGCCACAAGGGATGAAGCCGTTGACCGATTAAAGAACATAGTAAAAGAAAATGATGCGATACTTGTAAAAGCATCACACGGAATGAAATTTGAAAAGATAGTTGAAGTTTTAAAACAGATGTGATAGAATAGTTTGCGTTAAAGCTGTTATGCTTAACATAAATATATTATTATATTTATATGATATTATTAAAGTTTAAAGGCTGTGAATGTGTAAAGTAGTCATATATCATTCATCCAGAGAGAAGATGTCCCCGGCTGAAAGCATCTTTATGTTACGGTTTATGATGAATTTCCCACAGGAGCTTCACTGTTGAATTTTATTTTTACTTGTTTCACAATATGTGTGAAAAGTAATGTTTTGGTAGACAGTGACGGGGTTAGCGACCGTTATCAGCAAATTAAGAGTTTATGTATATATTTTTATCATTGTTCATGCACAGACATGAAAATGATAATATATCACATGAAAATCAGGGTGGTACCGCGGTACTTAAGATAAGTAAGAGCCGTCCCTGACTGTAGTGCAGTCCGGGAGGTACCTTTATATATAATATTAGACTTTCCGTATTGTTTTTACGGAAAGTCTTTTTGTTATGAAAGAAATGTTCTGTGAGAGGAACAGCAATCAAAAAAATTTAAAAAAGTTCCGTAAGGCTCGCACATTTATGTGTTTATATGAAAATAAAGAAAGGAAAAAAGAAATGAAAGACAAGCTTAAAAAAATTCTTGATGAAGCAATGGCACAGATTGATTCATCAGACCGTCTTGACAGACTTAATGAGATTAAAGTATCGTTTTTAGGAAAAAAAGGAGAGCTTACATCAGTATTAAAAGCGATGAAAGATGTTGCTCCTGAGGACAGACCAAAGGTAGGTCAGCTTGTAAATGAAGCAAGAAAGACTATCGAAGAAAGATTAGATGAAAAAAGAGAGATGTTTGAAAAAGCTGTTTTAGAGGAAAAACTCAAGAGTGAGACGATAGATGTCACACTTCCGGGTAAAAAACTCGCAATGGGACACAGTCATCCCAATACTATAACACTTGAAGAAGTTGAAGATATATTTGTTGGGATGGGTTATGAAGTTGTTGAGGGACCGGAGGTTGAGTATGATTACTATAATTTTGAGGCACTCAATATTCCTGACAACCACCCTGCAAAAGATGAACAGGATACATTCTATATTACAAAGGACATACTTCTTCGTTCACAGACATCTTCAGTTCAGGTACATGAGATGGAAAAAGGAAAGCTTCCTATAAGAATGATAGCACCGGGCAGAGTTTTCCGTTCAGATGAGGTGGATGCCACACATTCTCCTACATTCCATCAGATAGAGGGACTTGTTATCGACAAAAATATCACATTTGCAGACCTTAAAGGAACACTTCAGGAATTTGCAAAGAGACTTTTCGGAGAGGACACAAAGGTTAAGTTCCGTCCTCATCATTTCCAGTTTACGGAGCCTAGTGCTGAGATGGATGTTACTTGTTTTAAGTGTGGCGGAAAAGGATGCCGTTTCTGCAAGGGTTCAGGCTGGGTAGAAATTCTTGGATGTGGTATGGTTCATCCTCATGTACTTGAGATGAGCGGAATCGACCCTGAGGAATACACAGGCTTTGCGTTCGGTGTAGGTCTTGAGAGAATCACATTGTTCAAGTATGAGATTGATGACATGAGACTCTTATATGAAAATGACACACGTTTCCTTAAGCAGTTTTAAAATATGATGTTTTGTAAAAATAAAGCTAATAAGAAATATATTGATGATTTTGTGATTTTTTATATTTGAAACAAAAAATGTAAAACGAAGAAAGAAAGCAGGTATAGAGATATGGATACATCTTTTTCATGGATAAAAGCATATGTTCCTGACCTTGACTGTACAGCTCAGGAATATACGGATGCAATGACTTTATCAGGTACAAAGGTTGAGGGATTTACCGAATTTGACAAAAACCTTGATAAGATTGTTGTAGGTAAGATAAATAAGATTGAGAAACACCCTGACGCAGACAAGCTTGTTATCTGTCAGGTACAGGTTGACGAGGACGGAAAGGAAGTACAGATAGTAACAGGTGCTTCAAATGTTAAGGAGGGACAGAAAGTTCCTGTTGTTCTCGATGGCGGTCATGTTGCAAGTTCACACAAGGACGGAGAGTCAGAGAACGGATTTAAGATTAAAAAGGGAAAACTCCGCGGAGTTGAGTCATTTGGTATGATGTGCTCTATCGAGGAACTTGGTTCAACAACTGATATGTACCCTGATGCTGCAAAAGACGGGATTTATATATTGAGTGATAACCCTGAGTACAAGGACGCAAAGATTGGCTCAGATGTAGTAGAACTTTTAGGACTTCACGATGTAAGATTTGAGTACGAGATAACATCAAACAGAGTAGACTGTTTCGGAATGATAGGTATTGCAAGGGAAGTTGCTGCAACATTTGGCAAGGAGCTTGTAGTACCTGAGGTTAAAGAGACAGGAAACAGCGAAGATGTAAATGATTATATTTCAGTTGAAGTAAAAAATCCTGAACTCTGCCCTAGATATACGGCAAGAGTTGTAAAAAACATCAAGATTGCACCGTCTCCGGAATGGATGCAGAGAAGACTTGCGTCAGTGGGAATCCGTCCTATAAACAATATCGTAGATATAACAAACTATGTTATGGAGGAGTATGCACAGCCTATGCACGCATATGACCTTGATAAGATTGAGGACAAAAAGATAATCGTAAGAAAAGCTGATAAGGGCGAGAAGTTCGTGACTCTTGACGGACAGGAGAGGGAGCTTGACGATACTATGCTTATGATATGTGACGGCAAGAAACCGGTAGGAATTGCAGGTATCATGGGTGGAGAAAACTCTATGATAACTGATGATGTTACGACAATGCTTTTTGAAGCAGCAACATTTGACGGCACAAACATCCGTCTTTCAGGAAAGAAACTTGGTATGCGTACTGATGCACAGGCAAAATTTGAAAAGGGACTTGACCCGAACAATGCCATTGATGCGATGAACAGAGCGTGCCAGCTTGTCGAGGAACTTGGTGCAGGCGAGGTTGTTGGTGGAGCAATCGATTACTATCCGGTAGAGAAAGAGCCTATAGTTATCCCTTACGATGCAGATAAGATAAATGCACTTCTTGGAACAGATATAGATGAAGCCACAATGGTAAAATATTTTGAAAAACTTGATCTTACAGTAGATACTGATAAGAAAGAAGTTATTGTTCCGACATGGAGACAGGATCTTGAAAGACTTGCCGATCTTGCAGAAGAAGTAGCGAGATTTTACGGATATGACAAGATTCCTATGACACTTCCAAAGAGTTCTGCTACAGCAGGGGGATTGTCAGAAAAACTCAAACATGAGAAGGCTGCAAGAATTGTGGTAGAGGGATATGGATTCAACGAGGGAATGACATTCTCCTTTGAGAGTCCTAAGGTATATGACAAATTAAATCTTCCAGAGGATGATGTTCTTAGAAAGAGCATAAAGATAACAAATCCCTTAGGTGAGGATTACAGCGTTATGAGAACATCTGCACTCGGAGGTATGCTCACATCACTTTCAACAAACTATAATAGAAGAAACAAGAATGTAAGACTTTATGAACTTGCAAATGTTTACCTTCCAAAACAGCTTCCTCTTACCGAGCTTCCTGATGAGCGTATGCAGCTCACACTCGGAATGTACGGTGACGGAGATTTCTTCACAATGAAAGGTATTATCGAGACGCTTATGACAAAACTCGGTCTTAAGAAAAAGGCAGAGTATGACCCAGAGGCAGGAAAAGCATTTCTTCATCCGGGACGCCAGGCAAAAGTTATGTATGACGGTGTTCAGATAGCTTATTTAGGTGAAGTTCACCCGGTAGTACAGAAAAACTTTGCAATCGGTGAGAGAACATATATCGCCGTAGTCGATATGAAAGCTATCATGGATATGGCTGACTTTGAAGTAAAATACGAGGGCGTTCCAAAATTCCCTGCAATGACAAGAGATATAAGTCTTAGCATGAAGAAAGAAGTTCTCGCAGGAGATATAGAAAAAGTAATCAGCAAAAAGGGCGGAAAACTTGTTGAGTCATATGAACTTTTCGATGTGTATGAGGGTTCACAGCTTGTCAAGGGATTTAAGTCACTTGCATATAAGATAGTATTCAGGGCAAAAGACCACACACTCAAAGATGATGAGGTAAATGCTGCAATGGATAAGATAATAAAGGCACTTGCTGAGATGGATGTAGAACTTCGCCAGTAATTGTCACTGATGAAGAAATATTTACAAGAGATAAATTTGTGATAAACAGACAGTCTGTATCAGGCTGTCTGTTTGTTGTGTTTTGAGGAGAAATCATTACAGTAACCGTTCAGCTTTTCATTTAAAGCGGATATTTGCAATCAGCTTTGCTGCTTGCTCATAAACCTGCAGGCAAGCTGTCAGCCGCTGCTTTGCAGCTTATGTTTACTCATTTCAGAAATGAAAGGCTATTCTACCATAAAAAGGTACTTAACAATACAATGAACAAGCTCATTGTATTGCCAATTATCTTTTTATGGCTGAACTGTTACACTGTAATAAAAATTTAATATCTTTTAATATTGCAAAAGTTTTTGGTGTATAATATATTATATAAGAAAGTCGCAGTACATATATGTATAATACATATAGGGTACTGTATTTTTGAGTGGATTTTGACTGAGAATAGTACGGAAAATCCATATATGCAAAAATTTTGCACCAAAGATTTGTGTTTTGTACAAATTTATATATGTAAAAAAGTATAGGAATAAGGAGTAAAATGAAAAAGAAACATAAATTTATAATACGGGTCATTTCATGGATCTTATTTATAATATATCTTGTTATGATGGTCTATTTTTTGTTTTTTAGTGAGATGCTTGGGAGAACTCCGAGTGATACATATCACTACAACCTTAAACCGTTTACGGAGATTCAGAGGTATATTACTTATTACAGGAGACTTGGAAGTTTCTATGTTCTTTTAAATATCGTGGGAAATGTTTTATGCTTTATGCCGCTTGGATTTGTGCTGCCTGTACTGTCATATAAGAACAGGAGTATATTCAAGGTAACATTTATGTGTATGCTGTGCTCGGTTACGGTTGAGCTTATCCAGCTTATATCAAAGCTTGGCTCGTGCGATGTCGATGATGTGATATTAAATACATCGGGCGGTATATTGGGATATATATGTTTTGCAATCTGTATGTTTATATTTAGACATAGGACGGGAAAAAATAACAAAAAGAAAAACAGGAGGAAATAAAGATAAATATGAGAAGCAGGAAAAAAAGAAAAAAAGAGGGTGAGTTAAGGCTCACAGACAAAAAGCACCCGGCATCGGGTATCTGGGCAGTGATTATAGGCATTTTTGCGTTGGTGATGTTTGGCGTAACCTGTTTTGTGTCGGGAAATAACAAAGGAAATGGTGGGATGATAGTCGGCATTGTGGGAATACTCTGTTTTATTATAAGTATTTCGGGATTTATATTGTCATGGATAAGTCTTAGAAAAGAAAATATCAGATACCTTTTTCCGACAATAGGAGCGGTTGTGAACGGATTGCAGATAGTGGGTTATATGGTGGTCTATATATGGGGATCGTATATATAATCAATTGAGGAACTGATTATATGTGTAAAACTTAGTAAAAAATGTAGACAGTTTCGCAATTATCTGTATAATTATCTGTGCAAAAATAATATAAAAAGTTATGTTTTATATAGTATGTATAAAAGTTATAATCTGATTTATCGTAACAGTTCAATCATAAAAAATAATTGGCATTACAAAGAGTTTGTTAGTTGTATTGTTGATTATTTTTTTATAATTTATTAAAAAAGAAATGAGGAAATTTGTTATATGGCAATGAATTTTTCGGAAGAAGAAAAAAAGAAGATGCTTGAGGATGAATCTGAGATTTATCAGAAAAGAGATGATGGTCTTGATGCAAATAACGGACAGCTTAAAAAACTTAAAGGCAGGGAAAAGAGAGCATATTTCAGACAGTATTATCTCGGTACGGTGGCGGTTGTTATCGTGGTGGCGATACTTGCAGTGCTTTTTTTTAAAAATGCCGTTCAAAAGAAGCCGCATTGCGTACTGTATATAGCGATAGAAGATGATGTGCTTGATGAGGATAAAGTTGCTGATTTTGAGAAAGCCGTAGAAAAATATCTGAACATTGACACAAAGAATGAGTATGTAAAAGTCGATAATGG
Source organism: Clostridium sp. AM27-31LB (assembly GCF_003480745.1). Classification (NCBI taxonomy): domain Bacteria; kingdom Bacillati; phylum Bacillota; class Clostridia; order Eubacteriales; family Clostridiaceae; genus Clostridium; species Clostridium sp. AM27-31LB. Next base: position 624,588 of record NZ_QUJS01000001.1, read on the forward strand.
AACGAGCGACCAGGAGATACAGACATATATTTATTCAGGCGTGGTTGATGTTATCATCGCTTCGGAGGATACATATAAAAGATGGGCAAATGAGGGCTGTATGGCAGACCCGTCATCATCAGATACTGTATCTTTCTACAAAGATTATGACAAAAATAAAAAGTATTTTGCAAAATATGTGTCAGGTGAGGAATTAAGAAAAAGTAAACAGAGTGCAGACAAGTTAAAGTCATCAGAGGGAAAGACTTATAATTTCGGACTTTATTTGAGTGACAGTAAAAAATATAAAGAGACACTCGGCGGTCTGCTTAAAAAGCCGGTAGCTGGTATAACTGCTACATCAAAAAATACTGAAGAGGCTAAACAGTTTATAAAATGGATGATAGAGTAATAGATTTTTTTAATCTGATATTTTTGTATAATTCTGATAAAGATTTTATATAATTTTAATATATTATATGACCTATTTACTAAAATGAACAAAATGTAAAAAAACGGTTGACAGAAAAGCAATTAAGTGTATAATAATAGCCATGACAAAGGTGTCACGAAGAAATAATCGTGGCACCTTTTTTGCATTAGCACAAAACTTGTGCTGGTGTATAAATTATATTGCCAGTTAGATTTGTTGTCCGGACACGCAGATTAAAACAGGTTAAGACCGAGATGTATTTGAAAAGTATATGTATGTTGTTAATGTTACTGTTATACAGTAAATTTGAACAGTAAAATTATATAAAATTTATGGTACATCAGGATAAAAAGGAGGCACATTATATGTCAAATGAAATTTTAGATTATATTAACAGTAATCTGTGGGGCGTCTGGTACCTTATAGGTGCCGCACTGGTTTTCTGGATGCAGGCAGGCTTTGCAATGGTTGAAGCCGGATTTACAAGGGCAAAGAACTCAGGAAATATTATTATGAAAAACCTTATGGACTTCTGTATAGGTACGGTGATGTTCATCGTGATAGGTTATTCATTACTTCTTGGAAACGATGTCGGAGGTGTCTTTGGAGCACCGGGATTTAATATATTTAAGGATTATGCAAATTTTGATTTTTCAGGCTTTGTATTTAACTTAGTATTCTGTGCAACAACAGCTACTATTGTTTCAGGAGCAATGGCAGAAAGAACAAAATTTATCTCATATTGCGTATATTCAGCAGTTATCTCAGCGGTCATCTATCCTATCGAAGCACACTGGACATGGGGTGGTGGTTTCCTTGCAAAGATGGGATTTCATGATTTTGCCGGTTCAAACTGTATTCACATGGTTGGTGGTATCTGTGCACTTATTGGTGCGGCAATGCTTGGACCCCGTATTGGAAAGTTCAGTAAAAGAACAGGAAAGCCGCACGCTATTCCAGGTCACAACCTTACAATAGGAGCACTTGGTGTATTTATCCTCTGGTTAGGCTGGTATGGATTTAACGGTGCAGCAGCTACTTCACTTGAGGATTTAGGCTCTATCTTCCTTACAACAACAATAGCACCGGCAGTTGCAACAGTAGTATGTATGATATTCACATGGATAAAATATGGCAAGCCTGATGTTTCAATGTGTCTTAATGCATCACTTGCAGGACTTGTTGCCATCACGGCATCCTGCGATGTTACTGACTGCGCAGGTTCATTTATTATAGGAGCTGTAGCAGGTGTGCTCGTTGTGTTTGGAGTATGGCTTCTTGATTATAAACTTAAGATTGATGACCCTGTAGGTGCCGTTGCAGTACATATGATGAATGGTATCTGGGGAACATTTGCCGTAGGTCTTTTTGCAACAAAATCAGCACCGGGATTTCAGATTGCACTTGACGGTGGAGCAATAAAAGCTGAGGGACTTTTCTATGGCGGCGGATTTACACAGCTTGGACTTCAGATAGTAGGAATGGCAGCAACAATAGCATGGACGATTGTTACTATTACGATTACATTCCTTGCAATCAAACATACATTGGGACTTAGAGTGTCTGCAGAAGAAGAACTTCAGGGTCTTGATTCAGTTGAACATGGTCTTTCATCAGCATATGCAGACTTTATGCCGGCGGGAAATATGTTCTACTCAGCAGGTACATCAGTTGAGACCCTTAAGGGAAATGTGCCTATTGATAAAGCTGTCGAGGTTACAAATGTATCAACGGCATCAGCACCAAAACCTGCTGCCTATAAGAAAACTGAAACTGAAAAGAATGAGGAAATTCCAAAACTTACAAAAGTTTCTATCATATGCAAACAGAGTAAATTTGAGGATCTTAAGGAATCACTTAACAATATCGGTGTAAACGGTCTTACGGTAACGCAGGTGCTTGGCTGTGGAACTCAGAAGGGTATGACTACAAAATATCGTGGTGCAGAACTTGATGTTGTACTTCTTCCTAAGATGAAAGTCGAGGTTGTTGTCAGTGCCGTTCCTGTAGAAACTGTTATAGATACAGCTAAGAAAGCACTCTATACAGGAAATATCGGAGATGGAAAGATATTTGTATATGATGTTGAAAATGTAGTCAAAGTTCGTACAGGTGACAGTGGATTTGATGCATTACAGAGTGATGATGAGATTTAAAGATATGATAAAGGGATTGAAAACAGACAGCAATTTTGGGGCATAAGTTGGCAATAAAATAAATTTTGAAACCAATATCATAATAAATCCATCTCGAAATTCTTCGCTCAGAAGATACCGAGAGTACATAATAAAAGTTAAGGAGGCTTTATATCAGGTCTCCTTAATTTTTTGCATAAACGGAAGTTTTGTTGTATTATAGGAAGTAATGAAAATATTACTGTTTACTTTTGAGGTGCGTACGGCATCATAAAAACACTGTTAAGACACATATTTGTGCTATGATAGCTGTATTGCTTTAAACAAAATGTAACAATCGTAATAAAAATGTAATGCCGCTAAGTATTGACATTGTATCAATTTAAAACTATAATTCGTAAAGTGGAATAGGGAAAAGATGTTATAATTAATGGAGGAAATTATGAAAAACGCTAATAAACAAAAGAATAGTATTTCAGGAAATAATACCTCAGGACTTGGAAGAAAGATTGCGTTGATAGCAGTTGCTGCAGTTGTAGTCATAGCTGCCGCAGTTTTTATAGGCATAAGAGTTTATTATGGCAGTCATTGGTATCCTGATACAAAGATAGGTGACAAGGATGTTTCAGGCATGACACTTTCAGAGTCGGTAAAGGCAATGGAAAAGGTCTATGGTTCGTATCAGCTTGACATTAAGGGAAGAAAAGATGGAAAACTTACGATAAATGGTGATGATATTGATTACAAAGTCGGTGTTGAAGATGCCGTAAAAAAAGCATTTGAGCAGCAGCATGACAAGTTTTCGTATTCAAATCTTTTCAAGAATAATGATACTAAAATCGAACCAAAGGTATCGTATGATGAAAATGAAGTAGATTCTATCCTTAGCTCGGCATCAATAGTAAAGGGAGACAGCAGTTATAAGGTTACGGCACCTATTGATGCAAAAGCTGTATATTCAAAAAAGAAGAACAGTTATCAGGTTGTAAAAGAAGATGTGGGAAACACTCTTGATAAGGATAAATTTTCAGAAACAGTAAAGACAGCTTTAGATAATGGTGAAACTTCAATAGATGTTTCTGATGAAAAAAAATATCCGGATATTTACGAAAAACCGGCACTTACTTCTAAAGATAAAGAACTCAGAAGAGAAGTAAATGTATGCAATGCAACAGCACTTAGATGGGTTACATGGACTATACATAAGGGAGTTCAGGAGAGTGCGACACCGGAAGACATAAGTAAATGGATTACATATAATAATGGAAAAGCAGTTCTTGACAATCAGGCAATGAGAGACTGGATGGAAAAGCTTTGTCTGAAATATAAGACTCTTGGCGGAACAAGAAAGTTTAAGAGTCATACAGGAAAAATGATGAGACTTTCCGGTGGTGATTACGGATGGCAGCTTGATTATGAAAAAATGTGTGCCCAGTTAAAAGAGGGTGTCACAAAGAAGATAAGCAGAAAACTTCAGAACGCATACATCAAAAATCAAGATGATGCGAGCAAAAAAGCCATCACTGTAACAAAGAAGCCTGAGTGGTTAGGAACAGCATACAGATACGATCCAAAGAATAAGATGAATGACTGGAATAAAAACAGTTATATAGAAGCTGACCTAGGCTCACAGATGGTATATGTATTTAAAAACGGAAAAGTAATCTATTCATGTGCCACAATATCAGGAAGACCTGTACCGGGCAGAAAGACAACAACGGGAATGTTCTTTATAAAAGAACATGCAAGACACAGGATTCTTCATGGTGACAACTATGACACACCTGTAGCAAACTGGGTTCGTATCACATGGACGGGAACAGGTTTCCATCAGGCAGAATGGCAGCCATGGGGAAGCTGGAGCCCAAGCCTTTACAAAGTAAAAGGTTCACACGGATGCCTGAACTTAAGTCCATCAAGTGCAGCGAGAATATACGAACTCACAAAGTATAAACAGATGGTATTCATGCACTACTAAAAAGAGAAAATAGCAAAAAATAAAAAGATGCAGATTTGTATTTCAATATGGAAAAAAACTGCATCTTTTCTAATATAAAAAATCATGCCTAAATTATAATATATTAGTGTTAGTTAAAGAAAACTTCAAGAAAAGGGAAAAATAAACAATAACTAAAAAATAGTTTTACTTAAAGTTAAATATATAAATGTGTTTAAAAATTTCCGAGAAACAGCAAAAACAGGATTTTATTTTGCAGCAAAGGGCGTTAGAAAAGCGTCGGTACTAAGTGAGCGTATTAAGCTCACATATGTACCGCTACGCTTTTCTCCGAGGCGCGAGCCGTCCCTGAGCGTAAAATAAAATCCTGTTTTTGCGTCCGTAAATCGCTTACTGCTTACCCAAACAACTTAACTCCGTCAGCTTCTCCGAAAACCGCAAAGCCGTCGAATTCATTCTGTTCAAGTTTGTTTAAGAATTTACCAAGCTTCTTAGGTCTTGCGATAACTGAAACCATATATTCATCCCTTAAATTTTCAGCATATGCAAGGGCATCGGCATAATTATCTTTGTCATAGAATACGGCAATACGCTTTTTACGGTCAGGTATCGCATAATTCTGTTCCATGAGGATGCCGAAAATCCTTTCAAAGCCGATTGAGAATCCTACGGCAGGAATGTCCTCATTTAAGAACTTTCCAATAAGGTTGTCATATCGTCCGCCGCCTGCAACAGCACCGCTGTAACCATCGGCTGCAACCTCAAATATAGTGCCTGTATAATAACCCTGCCCTCTTACGAGTGATGGAGTAAACTCAACAGGGATAGTTCCGTTTGAAGCTTTGTCAACTGTATCAATGATATATTTAAGGTCATTGACATATTCTGCATCACATACATCTGCAATAGAGTCAAGTGTGAGACTGCCGTTCTCAAAAAGACCTATGAATTTGTCAATTGCATTTTTGTCAAATGAATTTTCTTCAAGTTCAGCTTTTACACCGTCAATTCCTATCTTATCAAGCTTATCAAATATAATGGCAAGCTTTTCGTTGTCGGCATCATCAAAGCCTGTATATGAGAAAATGCTCTTAAGTATGCGGCGGTCATTTATCTTTACGGTGTAATTCTTTAAGCCGACTCTGTTAAGAGCCTTTGTTGTGGTGAGGATAAGCTCTATCTCTGCGTCTCTTGAGTCATTTCCTATAATATCTATATCACACTGCATAAACTCACGCAGACGACCTTTTTGAGGCCTTTCGGCTCTATACACTCTGTCCATCTGAATAACTTTAAAAGGTGTCATAAGTTCATTTTTGTTATTTGAAAAATATCTTGAAAGAGGGAGAGTAAGGTCATATCTAAGTCCCATGTCAGATAATTCTTTTTCTGTCACATTTTCGTTATTTAATGCAGAAGAAAGTTTTTTTCCTCTTTTAAGAACTCTGAATATAAGGTTTAAGTTTTCGCCACCCTCGCTCTTGTCAAGGTTTACCGCATCTTCAATGATAGGAGTAGTAATGCGTACAAATCCTGCATCTCTGTATGTCTCGGCAATTACATTCTGAAGATAATCTCTTATTTCAACTTCTTTTGGAAGATAATCTCTCGTTCCTTTGACTGGTGTAGATTTCATATAAATAATCATCCTTTCTGAAAATAATAATCATAATCCTTTAATACTTTACCATATCTGGTCTTTTATATCAATCTCTGCGTAACAGTTCAGCCTTTCATTTCGTACATTCATAAACCTGCCAGTAAGCTGTCAGTCGCTGCTTCGCAGCTTATGTTTATTTACGCGAAAGCAAAGTGAGGATGGAACAAATAAATTTGTTCCATCTGAGCGTGCTCGCGAGGGCTTTGCCCTCATGTAATAAATGAAAGGCTATTCTACCATAAAAAGATAATCGACAATATAATGAGCAAGCTCAGATATTGCCGATTACCTTTTTATGGCTGAACTGTTACATCTCTGCATCAAAGTAGTCACAGTAAAATTGACTTATTGCACTGAATAGTGTAAAATTAAAAGATGAATAAAGCCGATATGTCGGTGAGTTAAACTATATGGAGGAAAGACATGGATAAGAAGTTAAGAGTTGGTATCCTTGGTGGTACTGGAATGGTAGGACAGAGATTTATCTCATTATTAGAAAATCACCCTTGGTTTGAGGTTGTAGCTATAGCTGCAAGCCCAAGAAGTGCAGGTAAAACATATGAGGAAGCAATCGGGGGTCGTTGGAAGATGACTACACCAATGCCTGAAGCCGTAAAGAAGATTGTGGTACAGGATGTCAGCGATGTTGACAGTGTTGCTTCAAAAGTTGATTTTGTATTTAGTGCGGTAGATATGACTAAAGACGAGATTAAGAAAATTGAAGAAGAATATGCGAAAACAGAAACTCCAGTTGTTTCCAACAATAGTGCACATAGATGGACACCTGATGTGCCAATGGTTGTGCCTGAGCTTAATCCTGAGCATCTTGAAGTTATTGCTGACCAGAAGAAGCGTCTTGGTACTACAAGAGGATTTATCGTAGTTAAGCCAAATTGCTCTATTCAGAGTTATACACCGGCACTTCATGCACTTAAGAAAGCAGGATATGAGCCGAAGACAGTTGTTGCCACAACATACCAGGCTATTTCAGGAGCAGGAAAGACATTTAAGGACTGGCCTGAGATGGAGCACAATATCATCCCATTTATCGGTGGTGAGGAAGAAAAGAGCGAGCAGGAGCCGCTTCGTATCTGGGGTCATGTTGAGAATGGCGAGATAGTAAAGGCAGATAGTCCTGTTATCACAACACAGTGTATTCGTGTACCTGTTCAGGATGGTCATACGGCAGCAGTATTTATGACATTTGAAGAGGGAAAGAAACCTTCAAAAGAAGAAATCATTAAAGTGTGGAGAGAGTTCAGCGGAATGCCACAGGAACTTGGACTTCCAAATGCACCAAAGCATTTCATCCAGTATATTGAGGAGGATAATCGTCCTCAGGTTTCACTTGATGTAAATTATGAAAACGGATTTGGAATATCTCTTGGCAGACTTCGTGAAGATACTGTATTTGACTACAAATTTGTAGGTTTATCACATAATACTGTTCGTGGTGCAGCAGGTGGAGCTGTTCTTATCGCAGAACTTTTGAAAGCAAAAGGATATATTACAGCAAAATAATCATAAAGCAGCATGAATGTTACCGGTTGCACAATAAGTGTGAACGGCAGCACATGAATGGGAGGTGCCATATGAATAAGTATCGTATTTTAGTTAAGGGGATTGTCCAGAGGGATAATAAGTATCTGGCTGTAGAAAAATGGTACGATGATAATATCATGGAGCCGTATCAGTGGGAATTTATCGATGGAGAGGCAGAGTTTGGGGAATCACCGGATAAAGCCGTTGTAAGAACAATACAGGAACAGACAGGTCTGATAACCGAAGTTGACAGAGTTCTTTATACATGGACATTTATGATTGGATCAGAGTGTAATTTAGGACTTGCCTATCTTTGTCTTACAGAGCAGAATGAGGATGAAGTGGTTTTGTCCGAAGAACTGAACGATGCTAAGTGGATTGATTATATGGACTTTGAAAAATACATTCATAATAAGCGAATGCTTGAAGATCTTGAAAAGGCGGAACTTTATTAATAAGAGGAGTGCATCTGTCATATTGTTTGGCGGGTGCTCTCTCTGTATATAGGGAAAGGCATAATATATATTTATGGAAAAAATTCTTATAAAAAACGGCAGGCTTGTTGATCCTGCAAATGGTATTGACAAAAAAATGGATATTCTCATAGAGGATGGAAAAGTAAAAAAAGTTGCAGATTTTATTGTGGAAGATGAAGATGCAAATGTAATTGATGCAGATGAAAAGGCTGTTATGCCGGGATTTATTGATCTACATGTTCATTTAAGAGAGCCGGGTTTTGAGTATAAAGAGACTATTGAGACAGGTTCAAAAGCTGCGGCACGAGGCGGTGTTACATCCATATGTCCGATGCCAAACACAAAACCTGCCATAGACAGTCCGGAAAGTGTAAAAGACCTGCTTAAAAGAGCGGAGTGCTCACCGGTTCATATTCTTCCTATAGGTGCGTGTACTATAGGTCAGGAAGGAAAAGAACTTGCTGACATTGAGGGCATGAAAGATGCGGGTATCGTGGCATTAAGCGAGGATGGCAAGTCGGTTATGGATTCTGCATTGTTCAGAAAATCGCTTAAAGAAGCTGCAAGACTTGATCTTCCAATGTTCTCGCACTGTGAGGACAAGGCTCTTGTCGAGGGCGGTGTTATGAATAAGGGGCAGAAGTCAGAGGAACTTGGACTTCCGGGTATCACAAACTCTGTTGAGGATGTTATCGTTGCGAGAGATATTATAATGTCAAAAGAAGCAGGAAACAGACTGCATCTTTGTCACTGTTCAACGGCAGACAGCGTTGTTCTTGTCGAAATGGCAAAAAAGCAGGGACTTCCGGTGAGTGCGGAGGTATGTCCGCATCACTTTACAATGTCTGATGATGAGATAACGGAGGATAATGGAAGATTTAAAATGAACCCGCCACTCAGGAACAGAGCGGATGTTGATGCGTTAAAAGAGGGACTTAAAACAGGTATTATGGAAGTTATATCAACAGACCATGCACCACATGGGAAAGAGGAGAAAGACCAGTCTATGTTAAAGGCTCCTTTTGGAATAGTCGGACTTGAGACATCATTTGCACTTGGCTATACGGAGCTTGTAGACAAAGGAGTGCTTACATTGTCACAGCTTGTGGAAAAGATGAGTGTAAATCCGGCAAAAGTGCTTGGCATAGATAAAGGAAATCTTGCACCGGGCAAAGCAGCAGATATAGTTATAGCCGACATTACTAAGGAGTATAAAATAGACAGCAGTAAGTTCGTATCAAAAGGAAAGAACACGCCTTTTGACGGTAAAAAAGTCAAAGGCAGAGTCATAACGACCATAGTTGACGGAAAAATCGTATATAAATACTAGGAAAACAAATAAGATAATTGCAAAACAGGTTATATGCTGAGATAGCAGTTAATAGTGTTATAAGCAGTAAACAGAGTATATAAAAAATAAAACGGAGGAAGATAAATGATAAATAAATTAGTTTCAGAGATTAAGAAGAAAAATGCACCTATAGTCGTGGGACTTGATCCTATGCTTAACTATGTGCCAAAGCATATACAGGAAAAAGCTTTTGCACAGCATGGAGAGACACTTGAGGGAGCGGCAGAGGCTATATGGCAGTTCAACAAAGCCATAGTAGATGCGACATATGACCTTATCCCTGCCGTAAAGCCACAAATTGCAATGTATGAGCAGTTTGGGATACCGGGACTTGTATCTTACAAAAAGACTATAGATTACTGTAAAGAAAAAGGTCTTGTAGTCATAGGAGACATCAAGCGTGGAGATATAGGATCAACATCGGCTGCATACGCTGTAGGTCATCTTGGAAAAGTTCAGGTTGGCTCAAAGTCTTATGCAGGATTTGACGAGGATTTTGCAACAGTAAATCCATATCTTGGAAGTGACGGGGTAAAGCCTTTTATTGATGTGTGCAAAGAAGAAAAGAAAGGTATCTTTGTTCTTGTAAAAACATCTAATCCGTCAAGTGGAGAGTTTCAGGATAAAGAAGTTGAAGGAAGACCTCTCTATGAGCTTGTCGGCGAGATGGTTTCAAAATGGGGCGAGGACTGCATGGGCGATGATTACAGTTATGTCGGATGTGTTGTCGGAGCTACATATCCTGAAATGGGAAAAGTTCTCCGTAAACTTATGCCAAAGACATATATTCTTGTACCGGGATATGGCGCACAGGGTGGTACGGCAAAAGACCTGAAACCGTACTTTAACGAGGACGGTCTTGGAGCTATAGTAAATTCGTCAAGAGGAATAATCGCAGCATACAAGCAGGATGCATACAGCAAATTCGGTGAGGAGAATTTTGCAGATGCGTCAAGGGAAGCTGTCATTAATATGAAAAACGATATCAACAGCATATTTTGATGCAAGGGTCAAAAGCATCCGGCAATGTATGGTTACATATAAATTGCCGGATGTTGGCAGGATTGTAAAAATTGCACAGCAATAGAGCAATCCGTGACATCAAATGGTAACTGTTATGAGCAAGTAGCAGAGCGGATTGAGAATAATCCACTTGACTAAATGAAATGAGGTTATACGGTTTATGGCTGACAAGAAAAAAACTATGGCGGTGATAAGATCGCAGGAAAATATAACAAAAGATATATTCAGTATGTGGCTCGAATTTGAAGCCAATGCTAATGTTGTGAACAGTGCAGTTCCGGGACAGTTTATCTCAATGTATAGTGCTGACGGCAGCAGGCTGTTGCCAAGACCGATAAGCATATGTGAGATTGACAAAGTTGCAAACTGTCTTAGAGTTGTTTACAGGGTTGTAGGAAAGGGAACAGACGAGTTTTCAAAGATGGTTAAAGGTGATGAGATACCGGTTGTCGGACCACTCGGAAACGGCTTTACGCTTAAAGGAGGAAAGGCAGTACTTATCGGCGGTGGTATAGGAATACCGCCAATGCTTGAACTCGCAAAATCTCTTAACTCAAAAGAAAATGTTTCGGTAGTGCTCGGTTACAGAGACAATGACCTGTTCCTCAAAGATGAATTTGAGCCTTATGCAAATGTGTATGTATCGACTGAGGATGGAAGTGTCGGAACCAAAGGAAATGTCATAGATGCGATAAAGGAAAACGGGCTTGATGCGGATGTACTTTACTCATGTGGACCTATTCCTATGCTTCGGGGTGTTAAGGCATACGCAAAAGAAAAAGGCATCGAGGCACAGATTTCAATGGAAGAAAAGATGGCTTGTGGAATAGGGGCGTGTCTCGGCTGTGTATGCAAGTCAAAAGATATTGATGAGCACAGTAAGGTTCATAACAAGAGAATATGTAAAGACGGACCTGTATTTAATGCAGAGGATATAGAGATTTAACACTATCAGGGAAGTCCTATGTTTCTATTGCGTAGAGCAATAAGCGGCGGTAGAGGACTTGCTTAAAGAATAAATATTGCGAAATGGAGGAAGCTTATGAATCTTTCAGTAGATTTTGCCGGAGTTAAGATGAAAAATCCGGTTACAACGGCATCGGGCACTTTTGGTTCAGGCGAGGAATTCAGTGAGTATGTTGACTTAAACAGACTTGGAGCTGTTACGACAAAAGGTGTTGCAAATGTTCCGTGGCCGGGAAATGATACGCCGAGAGTATGTGAGACATACGGAGGAATGTTAAATGCGATAGGACTTCAAAATCCCGGAATAGACACATTTGTAAGCAGGGATATACCTTTCCTTAAAAAATATGATACAAACATTATTGTAAATGTGTGTGGAAAGACTCCGGAAGAATATATAGAGGTTGTAGACAGACTTGCAAATGAGGATGTTTCAATGCTTGAGATAAATATATCATGCCCTAATGTAAAGGCAGGAGGTATTGCTTTTGGACAGGATCCCAAACTTGTGGAGCAGATAACATCAAAGATAAAGGATCATGCAAAACAGCCTGTCATAATGAAATTAAGTCCTAATGTTACGGACATAACTGAGATGGCAAAGGCGGCGGAAGCAGGCGGAGCAGATGCGGTATCACTTATAAATACGCTTACGGGTATGAAGATTGATATAAACAGAAGAACATTTGCACTTGCCAATAAGACAGGCGGAATGTCAGGGCCGGCCGTAAAGCCTGTTGCCGTGAGAATGGTCTATCAGGTGGCAAATGCAGTAAATATACCAATTCTCGGAATGGGCGGTATAAGAACTGCAGAGGATGCATTGGAGTTTATCATGGCAGGTGCAGCTATGGTTGCAGTCGGAACGGCAAACTTTAACAATCCGGCGGCAACAACAGATGTTATTGACGGAATAGCCGAATTTATGGATAAAAACGGAGTCAAAGATATAAATGAGCTTATCGGCTGCGTGAAGTAATAACATAAGCCGTTTGTCTAGATATAAAGATGACTGACAGTAGACATGAATGTGCTAAAAGCTAAGAATGCAGATGTTTAAAGGAGTTTGACAGACAAAAAATTTTATAGAAAAGAGGTTTGATTATGGAAAGTTATAAGAAAGAGTTTATAGAATTTATGGTAGAGAGTGATGTTTTAAAATTTGGAGAGTTCACTCTTAAGAGCGGAAGAAAATCACCGTTTTTTATGAATGCGGGAGCATATGTCACAGGCTCACAGCTTAAGAGACTTGGCGAGTATTACGCAAAGGCAATACATGAGCATTACGGTGATGATTTCGATGTACTGTTCGGACCTGCATACAAGGGAATTCCTCTCAGTGTTACGACTGCTATTGCATACAGTGAGTTATATGGAAAAGAGGTAAGATACTGTTCAAATCGTAAAGAAGTAAAAGACCATGGAGATACGGGAATCTTACTCGGAAGCAAAATAAAAGACGGCGATAAAGTTGTTATCATCGAGGATGTGACAACCTCAGGAAAATCTATTGAGGAGACATTCCCTATCATCAAAGCTCAGGGAGATGTTGAGATAAAAGGTCTTATAGTTTCATTAAACAGAATGGAGAGAGGTCTTAGCACAGATGCAAGTGCTCTCGATGAAATTCAGTCAAAATACGGTTTTGGTGCAAATGCCATTGTAACTATGGAGGATGTTGTAGAATGTCTTTACAATAAAGAATGTCAGGGAAAAGTGCTTATTGACGACAAACTCAAGGCAGCAATCGATGAATATTATGAGCAGTATGGTGTGAAATAATAAAAATCAGAGCACTATAGTTAAAAATAATGAATGTATAGAAACTCATATTAGCAATTTCAACGAAAATTAAAGTAAATTTAGTTTAATAAAAGACCAAAAGGAGACTTATATGGGAGAGAAGATATATAAGACAATGAAATCCGTAGGTTCATTTAATCTCGTTATGGGAATACTGCTTATCGTTTCAGGGATTACGACCGGGGTTTTATTTATTGCAAAAGGAGCAAGACTTCTCAAAGATAAATCGGAGCTTATGTTTTAATGAAGATATATGTATTTGGAAATTACATGGATTTTAAATGTCTGGCGGGAAACTGCCAGACAACCTGTTGCAGTGGGTGGAAGATAGTTGTTGACAGAGAAGCCTATGAGAGATTTAAAAATCTTGAGAATAAAAGTCTTAGGGCTGATATATTATCAAATATTGTAGAGAAAGACGATGTGCATTCGTTTAAGAACAGGACAAATGGTGACTGTGCCATGCTCGATGGTGATGGTCTTTGCCGCATACAGAGAAATTCAAATGAAAAGACATTGTGTAATACCTGTCGTAAATATCCGAGATTGTCGTTTTCAGATAAAGATACTATGCTCTTATCTATGGCAGCGTCATGTCCTGTCATAATAGAATATCTGAGTAATGATAAAATAAAAAATATGTGGTATGAGATGGGAACAGACAAGAAAATGTATCCGATCGATATAAGCGGTGTAAATTGGTTTGCACAGGACAAGAACAGATTTGATATTTTGATAAATGATATAAAAACAAAATATTATTTAAAATCGGAGAGACTTAGTGAACTTTTTTTTGACTTTGCCGACATGGCAGTAGATATTATAATAAGCTGTAAAGACTGTATGTATTTTGATGGAAGTTTTGATGCATATGAGGAACAGATGCAGGGAGAAGAGTTTCGGCGAAGATACAATGATTTTACAAAAAAATATGGAGAAAGACTTGCAACATTTGATAAAAATTATGCTGACTACCGAATTTTTACAAAAAAATATGAAAATCCGGATGAAGATACTTATGACAGGATATATCAGGTGGCAGGAGAAATCGTGATGCTCGATACGATAATGTTTAGTTTGAGTCTTCAAAAAGGCAGCAATTATGAAAAAGATATTGTAAATGCAGTCCATTGGGTCTATAAAACAGCAGTGCATGGAAAAGTCAGTGGTAGCAAAATGCACAAAAAAATCATGGAAATTTTGGCAAAATGACGAAAAAAATATTTTCTAGTCTTGTAATACGAGAAAAATGTTACGAAATAAGTGACATTTTTTTTGATATGTAGAAAAAATAAACAAAAATTTGTGAATAATGGAGAAAGATGTAGTTTTGTCAAAAATAAGGCAAAAACCACTTTACATTGCGAAAAAAATTCTTTAATATACGAATATAATAAGTGTATTCGGAGTATGCAGCATTAAGCAGAGTGCAAAAACGTTTGCTTTATTAAAGGGGTAGAGAAAAATTTAAGAATGGAGAATATATATGAAAATAGCATTTTGGAGTAATGGAGGGGAGAAGATGTGCGTTACAGCCAATATGGCGAGTATCGCATCAATGGTATCACTTAGAAATGCAGGCAGAGTTAAAGAAATTTTATTGGAAAATCATTTTAGCAGAAATAAAAGTCTTGAAGATGTTTTGCTGCAGCCAATGCAGCAGGATTTCCTTAGGGAATCCGGAGGGTACAATGTAAAATACGGACTGGATTACATACTAAAGAGGATTTATTGTGGAGATAGGGATAGAGAACTTATCAAAAATTCGACAGTTGATCTGATGTTATCTAATATGTGTCTTTTGCCATCAGGGATGGTTTTTAACAAAGAAGTATTCAATTATGATTTCAGTATGGTTCACAGAGAGTTGTTTAAAATATTAGAAGAAGTTTCAGAGTATATTTTTATAGATACGGAGTCAAATCAAAATCTTAGTACAAAACAGATATTGTTTGATGCAGATATAGTTGTGGTAAATCTTACACAAAATCCTGACAATATAAGAGATTTTTTTGAAAATTATACTTCAATAAGAGAAAAAGCCATATACATTGTAGGAAAATACCGTCCTGAAAGAAAGTGGACGCGAAAGAGGATAAGCTATGAATATAATGTGCCGAGAAACAGAATAGGGATTATGCCATATACTATTGAACTTGAGTATGCGATAGATGCAGGCAGGCTGCAGCAGTATTTATGCAGCAATTATATGAGAGCGACCAGCAGAGAAAATGAATTTTTTATAAGACATTGCAAAAAGAATGCAAAGCTTGTGGAAAATACAGCGAGAGAAATAAAAAAGGAGATGATAAGAAGTATTGAGTTGCAAAAGATAGACGATGCCTGTAAAGAAAACAGATGAGATATACGAAAAATTATATAGGAAAAACTTATATGAATATAAGGGGAGGTGGGTGCATGGAGACCGGAGTTAATTCAGACATATTAGGATATTTAAAAAAAAGACAGAGCGAACTTGAAAAAGTAAGTCATCCTATGGTGCGTTATGATGACTCTTTCAGGTATCTGTATGCTTTTGGACTTGGTGTTATGGCACTTGGAAATATGAAAGCAATGAAAGAACTTCAGGAGTATTTCGAGTCGTTGTCAGTAAGATTATGTATCTCAGAAAAAGGAAGAGAGCAGATAATAACAGATATAAATAATTATTTTGACTTCAGATTGACTGAATGTATTGAAAAGGTAAGAGAGAAAGAAATACAGTATTGTTTTGTATTAGACCTGTATAAGATATATCAGTTATCTCTATGGTCGCAGGATTATTGTGAAAAGGTACTTGATTATTATCAGCAGATATTCAGGTTTTCAGATATTGAGAGAAATTTTTTTGGAACATTTAGTGAAAGTGCTCAAAAAAAGGATACTGAAAAGGCAGGGAAAGCATATGAACTTTTCAGAAAGAAAGGTTATGAGATAAGATATTCAGTTCTGTCGTATTTTTTTCCTGAATTTGTGCTTGAGGAGAACTATGATAATATAACCGTTAAGGCCGGAAAGACATTTATAATAGATAAACCGACTAAAGTTACCGGTGATATTATTGTAGAAAGAGGCGGTTCGCTGCTTGTTTTAGGTGGAATACTTAAAATATACGGGAGTATAATAACGGATGGCGGAAGAGTTCGGCTTTATAATGCAAGAGTACGGGTTATGGACAATAAGAACGATTATTTTATGAAACTGTCAAAAACGGCAATTGTTCAGATTACATACTCATTTATTGATTGTGGCGGAAAATGTGGTTGTATAAACCAGACTACAGGAAGGTTTATATTGTCAGACACGGCTATAAGCAATACTTCGGGAGAAAGGGCTGTTGAGTTCTTAGGAAGATCAGCAGTCATAACGCGCTGCCGTTTTGTAAATTGCAATGCAGGTGCACTGGCATTGATGAAAAATTCAAGGGTAAACATAGAAAATACCGAATTTATAAATTGTATGTCAGAATACGGCGGTAGTTTATATTCTGAATCAATAGGAAATGTAAAGGTTGAAAGCTGTACATTCGAGAATAGTAAGGCGAAATATCTTGGCTCGGCAATATATTTTAAATATAGCAAATTCGGTCAGTTTGTTACGAATTGCATATATAAGGAATGTTTGCCTGAGGAGAGCAGCGTTTTTAATGTTTATGATGATGATTTTGAGATGCAGAGGTTATAGGGAGGAAAGATATGATCGTAGATATATTGACAAAATTTAATTACAGGCGAAAAATCTATCTTACCCCTGAGCATCCGTTCTGTTCATATGATGATGGATTTAAAATGCAATACAGTTCAGCGGTTATAATGCAGGCCGGACTTAATAAAAAAGTAAAATTGCTAAATAATTTTGAACTTGAACGGCTTATGAAATATGGTCTTAAAATGAATTCGTCTGACATTGCGTGGGCTCTTAGAAATTCAAAAGAGTACGAAATGATATGTGAGTTTGTTTTAGAAAATATAAAAACAGGAAAAGAAAAGATTATTTTTTTAATGGATCTTTTAAATGTATCGGGAATAGGCAGTGAAATTTCTGCTGACGAGATTAAATTCTTAAAAAAATTTGCTGACAAACTTGGAATATCAGAGCAGATTTTTGAGGTCGTAAGAAGATTTATTGAATGTGCGGTTAAGGAAGAGAGTAAAGAGTGTTTTGAACTGTCGCAGATAATAAAAAACCTTTATCCTGAGATAGAGCTCATAGATATGAAATATTTTGCTTTGCAGATATATGAGTATTCTGAGTGTACGCAGAGGATATTGGAAGAAAAGAAAGAGTTAAGGATAACGGACAGATGTCAGATTTATGAGGATATAGTCCTAAGAAGAGGGATGAAACTGGTGTTTGACCATGCACTTGTAAGGGTATATGGAAATATACTTTTAGACGGCGGAACTCTTGAAATAATCAACAGTAAGGTTATAAGGAAGAGTGACAGTCACCGTTCCTGCATAAATCTTAAGGGTGATTACAGCAATGTGGTTATAAAAGGATGCGAGGCTGACTGTAGAAATTATGGAATGTTTATAAGAGCAGAATCAGGAAAGGTAGTTGTCAGCGAGTCAAATATTTACAATACGACAAGAGGTGCAGCGATAAGATTCTGGGGTGAAAGTATTGAGATAACAAATTGTATTTTCAGTCGATGTTATTCGCCGGAGGATGGTGGTGCGGTAATGGTTCGCGGCGGTGTCGGAAAGATAAGTAAGTGTCGTTTTGCCGATTGTGAGGCAAAGCGTGGTGGAGCCGTTTATATAGTTGAAAACATCTGTCTTGACAAATGTCATTTTACAAATTGTAATGTTGCAGAGTATGGTGCAGCAGTTTTTTGTTCAGGCCTTGCAGATGTTGATGACCGTGAATTAGAATATGTTGCCTGCCATCCGGAAGGAGCTGAGTTTGTTCAGGTACTCAAAAAAAATGGAGAGTTAAGGATTTTGGGTGATATGCTTATCAATAAATCAACAATAGTGGATTGTCCTGTTTATGTTGAGTCATCAGGAAATCTCAGTGTTTCAAAAGCCGCATTATATCTTAATTATCCTGTAATGTGTGCAGGAAATTTAAAGCTGGTACATGCAAGGATTGTGGCAAACCATCTTGAAAATTCAGATATGCTCTATCTTGAGGGTGCAAGGAAGTGTGAAATAAGTAATTGCGAATTTGATGGAGCATTAAGGACAGGCGGAATAAATATCAAGGGAACAAATGTAACGATAAAAAATTCATTGTTTAGGAATACATATGGTGGCAGAGCTGTATTTAATGCATATCGTCCGGTTATAAAAGAAAGCATATTTAATTTTTGTCAGGACGGGGCAATATATACGCAGGGTGGAGAGATTGAGAAATGTGTGTTTGTAAACTGCCGTGCCAAAAGTGGGGCAGGAATAAGTATGTATGGCAATAAAGGACTTGTAAAACATTGCAATTTTAAAAGATGTATAGCCAAAAAAGGTGGGGGAGCTATAGACAGGCAGGTGGGAACACACATAGAAAAATGCCAGTTTGAAGAATGTAAACCAGCCGATATATCTTAGCAGAACATACATACAAAAGAAGCACATCCTATGCGGAATGTGCTTCTTTTGTATTGTCATCAGATGATAATTCATCATCATTATTATTGGATTTTGGAAGCAGATGAAGTTTTACTTTATCAATATGATTTTTGGCAGCTTCCAAAACGGTATATGTCGCATAGTCGTCTGAAACAGTCTCTCCGGCATCAGGAAAGTGATCCAGAAGGTTTATTATGTGACCTGCAATGGAATCATAATCTTCCGACTCTATCTTAATTCCAAGTGCTTCGTCTATATCATCAAGTTTGGCAACACCGAGTATGATATAGTCACCATTTTCGGTTTTTGTGATGTCATCTTCTTCATTTGTGTCATATTCATCTCTTATCTCACCAACAATCTCCTCTATCAGATCTTCAATAGTAAGAATACCGGATGTAGAGCCGTATTCATCAAGAACAATTGCCATTGGGATTGATGCCGATTTCATTTCAAAAAACAGTTCGGATATTTTTTTATATTCATAGGTAAAATAAGCTTCACGCATAACATCTGAAATCTTAAAATCGTTTTTGTCGCCCTGATAAAAGAATAAATCTTTGAGATTTATTATACCGACAACATTGTCCCTGCTGTCATCATATACAGGCATACGCGTAAATTTTTCTTTTGAGTAAGCCGCGATAAGTTCATCGTAGGTAAGGTTTAGTTCAACAAATTCAACGTCCATTTTTGGAACCATTACATCTTTTGCCAGAGAATCACCAAAGTCAACAACATTTGTTATCATCTGGCGTTCTTCACTCTCTATAACACCTTCTTTATGACTTACATCTACAATAGTTCTAAGCTCGTTTTCAGTGATGGCAGGCTGTTTTGTAGCGTCTATATGAAGTATTCTCAAAAGCAGCTTTGAAAACTTATCAAATATATATGATACAGGTCCTAATACTGATGTGAGCCAATATATCGGTTTTGCATAAAAAAGTGACATTTTTTCTGAATTTACCGTGGCAAATGATTTAGGCATAATCTCCCCAAATATAATTACCAAAACAGTAAGTATTCCGGTGGCAATTCCGGTTATCAGGCTTGCAGAATTTGAAAAGCCTGATTTTTTGGCAATATTTATAGCAAATGTTGTGGTAAGTGATGATGCCGAAAGATTTACGATATTGTTTCCTATCAGTATCGCACTTAACATTTTAGTAGGTTTTTCACAAAGTTTTAAGACTAATGCAGCTTTTTTATTACCCTCATCAGCCATAGATTTAAGACGCATTTTGTTTGCTGTTGTAAGACAGGTTTCCGCAGAAGAAAAGAATGCGGAAAGAACCAGTAAAATAAGTAATATTATCAGTTTCGAGGCGTCGCCAGAATCCAAAAAAATCAACTCCAATCGTTTAATATTCGTTTAATATGTATAAACAATCAATATTTTACCTATATATTATGCAGTTGTCAAGTTTTGATGCAGAATATATAATTGTGAAACTTTTATGAAAACACAGAAAAAATGTCAGAAAACTATTGCAAAAAATGAAAAAATGTTATACAATAAACATACAAATTAAGACAGCGATGTCAATCGTGTATATGTCACAGTGAGGAGGATGATATGCGAAAGAAATCCCATATTTCATTGGCATGGTACTTGATGAACAATGAAGGTATGGAGTCACTTAAACATCATAAAGGAGCATTCTATATTGGAAGTATATTACCGGATTGTATTCCTTCATTTTTAGTAAGGAAACATACTATTGAGGATTCCTTTGATGTACTTGAGAAAGAAATCAGCAGACTGGTATCACATTTTGACCCGATTAGAGGGTTTGATAGCTATTTTTGCAGACATTTAGGAGTGATTACTCATTATGTCGCTGATTACTTTACCTTTCCACACAATCAGAATTTCCCCGGAAATTTAAAAGATCATTGTATCTATGAGGAGGAGCTTAAAAAAGAGCTTCGCAGTTATGTAAGGGAGCCGGGAGTAGAAAGAGGCAGATTGAGTGAATCGGTTCACACACCTGAAGCAATTCTTGGTTTTGTTCAAAGGATGCATCAGATTTATATGCGTATGCAAAGCGGAGTGAAACGTGATTGTGAATATATATTGGAACTTTGTCATACAGTAGTTGATGCATTACTTATATTATGTGAGGAACTTACAAAGAATATGCATTTATCCTTAGTATCATTATAAAGTTTGGATTATGGAAGACGGCAAGTTTTATGAGGACGGAGCCGTACGACGATAGATTGACAAAAGGAGCATTTGTTGCGAGAAAAAAGAAGCGGCAGATGCTTCTTTTATTGTTTGCTTATAAGAAATAGGTTATTGCGAAAAAAGTTTATTCTCAGAAAGCCCGTAAATTAGGGGCTTTTGACAGATTGTGGCAAAAAAATCAAAAAAATATTAAAAAAATTGAAAAAAGTACTTGCATTTTAAAAAAAGATGTTATATACTAAGCAAGTGCTCAGCGAGAGAGAAACAAAACAGAGCAACAAAGCAAAAGATGATGGGCTATCGCCAAACGGTAAGGCACTGGACTCTGACTCCAGCATTTCAAGGTTCGAATCCTTGTAGCCCAGTTTTACCAAAGTTTATTTGGTGTGTTCAGTGAAAAACTGGCAAAATTAAATATAGTGGGCTAT
This sequence comes from Clostridium sp. AM27-31LB, assembly GCF_003480745.1. Lineage (NCBI taxonomy): Bacteria > Bacillati > Bacillota > Clostridia > Eubacteriales > Clostridiaceae > Clostridium > Clostridium sp. AM27-31LB. Next base: position 646,105 of record NZ_QUJS01000001.1, read on the forward strand.
CGCCAAACGGTAAGGCACTGGACTCTGACTCCAGCATTTCAAGGTTCGAATCCTTGTAGCCCAGTTTAAAGGTCGTAGAATTTTCATTGGATTATTCTGCGATTTTTGTTTTATAAAGATGTTTCACTATTGACATATAAAATGTTGAATATCAATTAAAGTGTGATGGTGGAAATGGTGTGGGAATACCCATTTTGCTAAAAACAAATAATGTACTCTCGGAATCTTTTAAATGAAAAATTTCGAGAGCACATAATATAAACGAGGAGGATTTAGTGATGAATAAAGTAGATTTTATAAGAGGCGAAATGATGGCTGCAATGAAAGCGAGAGATAAAGAGAGAAAGGCTGTACTGTCAAGTCTCCTTACTGCACTTAAAAACTTTCAGATAGACAAGAGAGAAGATATTACTGATGCAGAGGGTGACCAGATTATCTTAAAGCTTATTAAACAGACAAAAGAGACTTTGGAGATGACTCCGGCAGACAGAACGGATGTTATAGATGAATGTAACTATACTATCAAGGTGTTAGAAGAGTATGCTCCTAAAATGATGGATGAGGCTGAGATAGAGACTGTTATCAAGGAAGTTTTAGCAGAACTTGAGATTGCAGAACCAACGGCAAAAGATAAGGGGAAGATAATGAAAGTCCTTATGCCTAAGGTGAAAGGAAAAGCTGATGGAAAGCTTGTAAACCAGGTTCTTGGCGGAATGTTTAAATAATGCAAGAGGAGGGAATAATGATATGAAAAAAATAATATGGCTTGTTATACCGTGCTACAATGAGCAGGAAGTGCTTCCGGAAACTTCAAGACAGCTTGAGGAGATAATGAGAGGTCTTATAAAAAAAGACAAGATAAGTGATAAGAGTAAGATTGCCTTTGTAAACGATGGTTCAAAGGACAATACATGGAATATAATAACTGATCTTCATGAGAAAAATCCGATGTTTACCGGTATAAATCTTGCACATAATAAAGGTCATCAGAATGCACTGCTCGCAGGTCTTATGACAGCTAAGGATTATGCAGATGCGGCTATATCGCTTGATGCCGATCTTCAGGATGATGTAGGAGTTATAGAGCAGTTTATAGACAAGTTCAATGAGGGAAAAGATGTAGTGTACGGAGTGCGTTCTACACGAGCAACAGATACTGTATTTAAGAGAAGTACGGCACACGCTTTCTACAAGCTGATGAAGGCAATGGGAGCAGATACATTACAGGATCATGCCGACTACAGGCTTATGAGTAAAAGAGCATTAGAGGGACTTGCAAAGTACAAAGAGGTAAATCTTTTCCTAAGAGGAATAGTACCTATGATAGGCTATGAAACGGATGTTGTCTATTATGAGAGACATGAGAGATTTGCAGGAGAGTCAAAATATCCATTAAAGAAAATGCTCTCATTTGCCGTAGATGGAATAACATCATGCAGTGTAAAACCGATAAGAATGATAACATCACTTGGAACACTTGTATTTACGATAAGTATCGTTATGCTGATATACTTCCTAATTGTGTGGCTTTTAGGACATACGGTACAGGGCTGGACGACCATAGTAATATCGCTTTGGGGAATAGGAGGCCTGATACTTTTATCACTCGGAATAATAGGAGAGTATGTCGGAAAGATATATATGGAAGTAAAAGAAAGACCAAGATTTATCATAGAAAAACTTCTTTATAAAGAGTAAATATAAGAAGCAGCGATATTCAGCAAAAAAGACAGTGCAAATCTTTGCACTGTCTTTTTTTGCTACATCAAACAAGGATTGTTTGATGTTTTAGTCCTCATCATCGCTCTGTACTGACAAAATCTGTCTTTTTCTAGCCATCTCATCGCTCTCAAGATATTCATCATAAGTTGTGAGTTTGTCGATAAGTCCGCCAGGAGTAATCTCCATAATACGGTTTGCGATAGTCTGTATAAACTGGTGATCCTGTGAAGTGAAAAGGATTACACCAGGGAATTTGATAAGTCCATTGTTTAATGCAGTGATAGACTCCATGTCAAGATGTGCGGTAGGCTCATCAATGACAAGTACATTAGAACCGAGAATCATCATCTTTGAAAGCATTACACGAACTCTTTCTCCACCGGAAAGTACATTTACTTTCTTTACACCATCTTCACCAGGGAAAAGCATACGTCCGAGGAAGCCTCTTACATAAGTAGGGTCTTTTTCAGGAGAGAAAGGCATAAGCCAGTCTACGATAGTTTCGTCTCTGTCAAAAAGTTCAGTGTTATCTTTAGGGAAGTAAGAAAAGCTTGTTGTAACTCCCCACTTGAAAGTACCCTCGTCAGGCTCCATCTCGCCTGTAAGTATCTGGAAGAGAGTGGTTGCTGCAATAGTGTTGCTTCCTACAAAAGCTACCTTATCTTCTCTGTTTATGACAAATGAAATATCATCGAGTACTTTAACACCATCTATTGTCTTGGAAATATGTTCAACAGTAAGAACTTCATTACCTATCTCTCTGTCAGGTCTGAAATCAATATATGGATATTTACGGCTTGACGGCTTCATCTCATCGAGCTGTATTTTTTCAAGGGCATGCTTACGGGAAGTAGCCTGCTTGGATTTTGATGCATTCGCACTGAATCGCTGGATGAAACTCTGGAGTTCCTTTATCTTTTCCTCTTTCTTCTTGTTTGCTTCTTTCATCTGCTTTATCATCAACTGGCTTGACTCATACCAGAAGTCATAGTTTCCTGCATAGAGCTGGATTTTTGCATAATCAATATCAGCGATATGCGTGCAGACTTTGTTAAGGAAGTAACGGTCATGCGATACAACAATAACAGTATTATCAAAGTTTATAAGGAATTCTTCAAGCCAGTTTATGGCATCGAGATCCAAATGGTTAGTAGGCTCGTCGAGAAGAAGAATATCCGGATTCCCAAAAAGTGCCTGTGCAAGTAATACTTTTACTTTTTCACTGTCCGGAAGTTCACTCATTTTTTTATAATGAATGTCAGTTGAAAGTCCGAGTCCGTTAAGAAGTGTGGCTGCATCTGACTCAGCATTCCAGCCATCCATGTTTGCAAACTCCTCCTCAAGTTTTCCGGCTTTGATACCGTCCTCTTCAGAAAAATCCTCTTTTGCATAAATTTCGTCTTTTTCTTTCATTATCTGGTAAAGACGCTCGTTACCCATAATGACAGTATCAAGGACAACAAATTCATTATATTTGAAATGATCCTGTTTTAAGAAGGAAAGTCGCTGCCCCGGTGTGATGATAACCTCACCTTTGCTTGGCTCAATCTCACCTGTAAGTATTTTTAAAAATGTTGACTTTCCGGCACCGTTGGCACCGATAAGACCATAACAGTTTCCTTCTGTGAATTTAATATTTACATCTTCAAAAAGTGCCTTTTTTCCAAGGCGGAGTGTAATATTACTGGCTTGTATCATTTATATGTTTCCTTTCTTAAATATAATTATCAATTCTATAAGTTTTCTTTTTCCTGACTTTAAATCAGAAAGTATAACCTTACCTTTGGTTCGGTCAACTATATAACTCTTTCTATTTTACAGAAAAATGGCTATTTTGCAAGGGTATAAGGCAAAAATCTTAAAATAGTTTATTTAATGTTTACAAGGTGAACACAAATATTTAACAAATTATGTTTTGCAGATAGAAAGAATTTGTAGTAAAATAAGAATACTATAGATTATTGTATTGCTATAAGCATACAAAATAAGTACATCAGATTGAATGGAGAAAACGAAAATGTCAAAGGAGTTGTTTAATGTTCAGCCGGGAGATACCCTGACACTCGGAGTCACAAAAGTAGTCAGAGGTGTACAGTTTGCGGTTTACCTTCCAAATAAAAAGAAGTGTATGCTGAAGCTGTATCGTATAGGCAGGAAACTTCCGGCGGCTGTCATTCCTTTGAAAGATGAATACAAAAAGGGAAGCGTTTATTTTGTTACCGTCACTGGAATAAAGGGTGATGACACTTGCAATATAGCAAAGGTGTTGTCGGAGGAATATGAGTATATGTATGAGGCAGACGGTGAGGAGTTTGCCGATCCTTATGCACAGATCATACACGGGCGTGACAGATGGGGAAAAAGACGAAATCCTGACAGTGTGCGTGCAGGTATAAGTCTGGAGGAGTTTGACTGGAAACAGGATGTCCTTCCGAGAAGGGATTTCAGTGAAGTTATAATGTATCAGCTTCATGTCAGGGGCTTTACAAAACATTCATCCTCAAAAGTTAAAGATAAGGGAACATATCTTGGTATCATTGAAAAAATCCCCTACCTTAAAGAACTTGGTATAAATGCACTTATGCTTTTGCCATGTTATGAGTTTGATGAACTGAGCTTGGACGTGGGCAGCTATAATGCACCGTCTGAAAATGATAGTGATGAGGATGTGAAACACAGGATTAACTACTGGGGATATGGCACTAAAAATACATATTATCTGTCCCCTAAATCATCTTATGCCTCAGATGTCAGACATTCAGATGTAGAGTTTAAAGAGTTTGTAAGACAGATGCATCTTGCAGGGATTGAAGTTCTTATGGATATCTATTTCAAACCGGGGACAAATCTGTATCTTATGACAGACTGCTTAAGGCATTGGGTCATTAATTACCATATTGACGGATTCAGGGTAAATCAGGAGGTAATGCCTGCAATCTCGCTCGTATCGGATCCGATTATTTCAGGAGTCAAACTTCTTACATCTTACTGGGATGAAAATATGCTCCATGACACAGGTGCACTAAATGACAATGTGCTTGCTGAGTACAATGAGGGCTTTATGAATGATGCAAGACGCTTTTTAAAGAGTGATGAGGGTATGGTTCAGACTTTCTCGGAGAGATTTAAGAGAAATGCTCCTGATTATTCTATTATAAATTTTATCACTCATGTAAACGGTTTTACTATGATGGATCTTGTGTCATATGATATAAAGCACAATGAGTCAAACGGTGAGAATAATAATGATGGGACGGAGTTTAATTACAGTTGGAACTGCGGCATTGAGGGAAAGACCAGAAAGAGAGCCGTAATGAGAAGCAGGATGAACCAGATACGCAATGCCTTTACGATGCTGCTTTGCAGTCAGGGAACGCCTATGCTTCTTGCGGGTGATGAGTTTGGCAATACCCAGCTTGGCAATAACAATGCATATTGCCACGATGATAATATCACATGGCTCAACTGGAAACACACAAAGTCAGAGCAGGATATATTTGAATTTGTCAAAAGGATGATAGCTTTCAGAAAACAACACTGTGTATTGCATGGAAAAGAACCGCTTTCGATGTTTGATACGAAAGGCATAGGCATACCTGATATGTCGGTTCACGGCACACAGGCGTGGAGAGCTGATTTTTCAAATTACAGCAGGATGCTTGGCATACTGCTCGGTGGCAGATACGGCATCACCGAGGATGATGACATTTATATCGCTTTTAATATGTTCTGGGAACAAAAAGTGTTTGAACTTCCAAATCCCACGGTTGGTAAAAAATGGTATCCTGCCATTGATACCCATTCGGGAGAATTCTTTACAGTGCCACCGAAGAAAAAAAGAAAAAGGAAAATCAAATCGGAGAAACAGCTATTTAGGGAATATATGGTTGAGCCGAGAAGTATAGTTGTATTTGTCGGCAGATAGAATGATTACGATACATGGAGTGAAGTATGGACAGAGAAAAAATGCCGGCAAATCATATAAATGCTGACAGCAAAAAGGGGCAATGAATTTACATTGCCCCTCATAAGAACTGTTGGTATGCTAAAAAGACTGTTTGTATTTACGGTCGCTTTGCAGCATCCTAAAAGTTCTTAACTGTCGGTTGTCGGACAGTATTAAAGGTTGTGGTTAGTCACGATTTCTTCATAAAGATCGATGTCACACACATTTTTAGCATCATAGTGTGTGCAATTCTGACAGGATGCATTTGCTGATGTTGAATTTTTACATCCGCAATCGTCACAGCTACAGTATTTGCTGCAAAGTGAAGCTACTTCTTTCATTGTTTCAGCATTTTTTTTCATGGAAAACCTCGTTTCTGTGCATTTTAAGTGTTTGTATGGTCTTATTCATTTTAGGGAAAACAATCTGAATTATGAACAGGACTATACTTTCGGTGTGGCATTACATAACTGCTCAAATACTATTCTGTACAAGGTGCACAAATGTACGGAGTATTCAATGTTACTGTCTGTATAAAAGTGGGTTCAGTAACATTCACCGATGGTTTGAAGCTACATATATATAAAGACAACTGACAGAAGATTGATGCTAAATAAGGCATCGGTTTTGCTGTCTTTGTTGTCGTGTAAATAGTATTAACGGAAAGTTGAGATTTTATGTTAAGTTTAAAAATAAATGATATTAAGATAACAATGGCTCATCTGCTTTTAAGGGAGACATTTGATGAGTTTTTGCTTGAAGAGTCAAAGGTGGTAACATTTGCCATGTTTGAAATAAATGGAAAAAGAAATTTAAATTGGTATGATGATGACGAAAAAGAAAATCAATTGTCCGAACTTTTATACTGGGGAGAGGCAAGGGATTTTTTATTTGATTACATAAAAGGAAAAAAGACGCCTGAGTATATGAAGTTCTCGCTTAAGGCGAGCCATAAGGCAGCAGAAAAAATTCTTGCGGGAAGTGGAGTGTTTTCAAGATATTTAAGCGAGCAGCCTGATCTTTATCTTCAGATAAGATATGAAAAAGGTGAACTTACTATGGTGACAGGTATCACACACAGAGAGTTTACAATGGATAAAACACTCGACAGAGGATGGGATGATGCCATAAGAGAGTGGATTAGGACATTGAAGATTTCAGTTGAGGTATAATATTTATGCTAACGGCTTCATGTTTTTAATTTAATAAATTATAAGGAGGACAAAAATGCTTAAAACATTAGGCGGACAGGTTAAAGAATTTAAAAAAGATTCGATTCTTACTCCTGTATTTATGATTTTGGAAGTTATCATGGAAACTATTATTCCATTGATAATGGGTTCAATAATTGACGATGGTGTGCAAAAAGGTAATCTTACTCATATTTACCTTATGGGTGCACTGATGGTATTAACAGCATTTGTAAGCCTTTGGGCTGGTGCTATGGGTGGAAAATACGGTGCAAGTGCATCGACGGGATTTGCGAGAAACTTAAGAAAGGCTATGTATGACAATATTCAGACTTTCAGTTTCTCAAATATTGATAAGTTCAGTACTTCAGGTCTTGTGACAAGACTTACGACTGATGTAACAAATGTTCAGAATGCGTATCAGATGATACTCCGTATGTGCATGAGAGCACCGGCGAGCCTTATCTGTGCTATGGCAATGTCATTTTATGTAAATGCGAGGGTTGCTTCTATATATCTTATAGCAGTTATCATACTCGGATGTTTCCTTGCACTTATAATAAAAGTTGCCATGAAATATTTTGACCAGGTATTTAAAAAATACGATAAACTTAACGAGAGTGTTCAGGAAAATGTAAATGCGATAAGAGTTGTAAAGGCATACTCAAGAGAGAGTTTTGAACAGAAGAAATTTACGAAAGCAAGTGAGAATGTTTATAAGATGTTTATTAAAGCAGAAAAGACGGTCGCTTACAACATGCCGCTTATGAACCTTACGGTTTACAGTTGTATTCTCATCATAAGTTTAGTAGGTGCAAAACTTATCGTAGGTGGAGATATGGAGATAGGCAATCTCTCAACACTTCTTGCTTACTGCATGAACATACTTATGAGCCTTATGATGCTCTCAATGGTATTTGTAATGATAACAATGAGTGTATCAAGTGCAGAGCGTATATGCGAAGTAATAAATGAGAAACCTGACATAACAAATCCTGAGAAGCCTGTTATGGAAGTTAAGAGTGGCGACATTTCTTTTGAACATGTAAACTTCAGCTACAAAAAAGAAGCAAAAACTCCTGTTTTAAAGGATATTAATCTTGAGATAAAGTCAGGACAGACTATCGGTATCATAGGAGGAACGGGAAGTGCCAAATCAAGTCTTGTCAATCTTTTGAGCCGTCTTTATGATGTAACTGACGGTGCGGTTAAGATTGGCGGAATTGATGTAAGAAGGTACGACATTGAGACGCTCAGGGATGAGGTTGCAGTCGTATTGCAAAAAAATGTACTGTTCAGCGGAACGATACTTGACAATCTCCGCTGGGGTGACAAAAATGCCACTGACGAGGAATGTATAAGAGCATGCAAACTTGCCTGTGCCGATGAATTTATCGACAGGATGCCAGACGGCTACAATACATATATCGAGCAGGGCGGTAACAATGTATCAGGTGGACAGAAACAGAGACTCTGTATAGCAAGAGCACTTATAAAGAAACCTAAGGTACTTATACTTGATGATTCGACAAGTGCCGTTGATACTGCAACTGACGCAAAGATAAGAAAAGCGTTTGCCGAGGAGATACCGGGAACTACAAAGATAATCATTGCACAGAGAGTTTCAAGTATAAAGGACTGTGACAAGATAATCGTTATGGAGGACGGCTGTGTAAACGGCTTTGGAACATCGGATGAACTGCTTGAAAACAACGAGATATATAAGGAAGTATATGAATCACAGGTAAACGGCAATGCCGATTTTGATGAAAAATAATATAGGAGGTTAATGCTTTATGCCTAAAGGACCAATGGGACCGGGAAAACCGGGTGCAAAAATAGAAAATCCGGGCAAACTTTTTATAAGACTGATGAAATATGTATTCAAGTATTACTGGGTACACTGTCTTATAGTGGTAGTCGGAATAATAGCAAGTGTATTTGCAACAAATCAGGGAACAATGTTTACGCAGACACTTATTGACAAATATATAGTGCCTTTGTCAAAAAGTTCTGACCCTGATTTTTCAAAACTTCTTGCAAAGATAACAGAAGTAGGAATATTTTACGGTGCAGGTGTCATAGGAGTATTTCTGTATAACAGACTTATGATATATGTTACTCAGGGAACACTTAAAAGACTCAGAATAGAAATGTTTAATAAGATGGAAACACTTCCTATTAAATATTTTGATACACACGCACATGGAGACATTATGTCACTTTACACAAATGATATAGATACGCTCCGTCAGATGATAAGCCAGAGTATTCCTCAGGCGATATCAAGTGCGATAACCATTGTCAGCGTATTTATTTATATGCTGATACTCAATGTACCACTTACTATCCTCACACTTGTGATGGTCGGTGTTACACTTGTAGTTACAAAGAAGATTGGCGGACTAAGCGGTTCTTACTTTATGGCTCAGCAGAGAGATATAGGTAAGTTAAACGGTTATGTCGAGGAAATGATGGAAGGACAGAAAGTAGTCAAGGTATTTTGCCATGAGGAAGAAAGCATGGAGGGATTTGACAGGTTAAACGACCAGTTGTTTGACAGTGCGAACAATGCCAACAAATTTGCCAACATACTTATGCCGATAAATGCACAGCTTGGAAACATAAGCTATGTGCTCTGTGCGATGGTCGGAGGTATTCTTGCCCTTAACGGTATTGGCGGATTTACGATAGGTGGTCTTGTAAGTTTCCTTACATTTAATAAATCGTTCTCAATGCCTATAAACCAGATGAGCCAGCAGTTTAACTCTATCGTAATGGCTATGGCAGGTGCAGACAGAATATTTAAGCTTCTTGATGAAGAACCTGAGGTGGATGACGGATATGTCGAGCTTGTCAATGCAAAAGAGGATGCAAACGGAGATATAGTCGAGACAGAAGAACACACGGGAATGTGGGCATGGAAACATTTCCATAAGGATGACGGAACAACCACATATGCACATATGAGAGGTGACATAGTATTTGACCATGTTGACTTTGGTTATAATGATGACAAGATGATACTCCACGACATAGTGCTTTATGCAAAACCGGGTCAGAAGATAGCTTTTGTAGGTGCGACTGGTGCCGGAAAGACAACTATCACAAATCTTATAAACAGATTTTATGATATTCAGGATGGAAAGATAAGATATGACGGTATCAATGTAAACAAGATAAAGAAAAATGACTTAAGACGCTCGCTTGGTATCGTTTTGCAGGACACACATCTGTTTACCGGAACAGTAAGGGAAAACATCCAGTACGGTAAACTTGATGCGACAGACGAGGAAATCGTAAAGGCAGCAAAACTTGCAAATGCACACAGCTTTATCACAAGACTTCCTGACGGATACGACACAATGCTCACCGGTGACGGTGCAAACTTGAGTCAGGGACAGAGACAGCTTCTGGCAATAGCACGTGCGGCAGTTGCAGACCCACCTGCACTTATCCTTGATGAGGCTACAAGTTCGATAGATACAAGAACTGAGAAACTTGTTCAGCAGGGAATGGACGGACTTATGAAAGGCAGAACGACATTTGTTATCGCCCACAGACTCTCAACAGTAAGAAACAGTGATTGTATCATGGTTCTTGAGCAGGGCAGGATAATAGAGCGTGGAACGCATGATGAACTTATAAAAGAGGAAGGCAAGTATTACCAGCTTTATACGGGGAAACTTGGAAAAGGGATTGCAGGATAAGGTAGTGGGCGAAACTGATTGTAGGTTGTGATGCTTGCATGGCTATAATAAATAATACCGTCGGCACGCTTTCGCTATGTTGTCGTTCGTAGCAGTACATAGGTCAATAAAAAAGCATTGACCCGTCAGCAAAATACGCTGACTAAGTGCTGACGGTGACAGAGTACACTGCTAACACTATTTGTTATATTTGCACAATTTAATTATATATTATGACAGTTTCGCAATTTACTGTATCGAGATAACCGTATGGAAATTATAATAGTAAGGAGATTTTGTGGATGAATAAAGTTTATGATAAGCTTAGCAGATGTTATGAGTGTTTTAGGAATAAGGTTGATTTTAAGCCGGAGATTGCATTGGTGCTTGGTTCAGGGCTTGGTGATTTTGCGGATGGCATTGAGGTTGTCTGCGAGCTTGATTATCATGAGATTGAGGGGGTTCCGGTTTCGACCGTTCCGGGACATCAGGGTAAGTATATCTTCGGTTATGTTGGAGATGTGCCTGTTGTGTGTATGCAGGGGCGTGTCCACTATTACGAGGGATATGATATTTCTGATGTAGTGCTTCCAATAAGGCTTATGAAACTGATGGGAGCAAAGTTTTTGTTTCTTACTAATGCGGGCGGAGGTGTGAATTATGATTTCAGACTGGGTGATTTTATGCTGATAAAGGATCAGATTTCAAGCTTTGTGCCGTCACCTCTTATTGGGGAAAATATTGATGAACTCGGTGCGAGATTTCCTGATATGAGCGAGATATACGATATTAGTTTAAGAAAGGTGATTAAAAAGACGGCGGCTGAACTTGACATTGACTTAAAAGAGGGAACATATCTGCAGTTTACAGGACCGGCATATGAGACTCCGGCGGAAATAAGGATGGCGAGAGTGCTTGGTGCGGATGCCGTCGGAATGAGTACGGCTTGCGAGGCTGTGGCGGCAAACCATATGGGTATGATGATATGCGGTATTTCGTGTATATCAAATCTTGCAAGTGGCATGAGTGTTGCACCACTTAGCCATAAAGAAGTACAGGAAACAGCCGACAGGGTATCAGGCGACTTTAAGAAACTTGTGACAGAGAGCATTAAAAATATACATGAGAAAATACTCGTAAAGTAGTGTGACACCAGGAGTAAAACGCTGATTTCGCTCTTTTTATGTCTGAATTGAGAGTTGCACATTCGCAAACCTGACACTGTTTGTGAAGTTACGCATCAATATTTAACAGGGCAAAATATCATTTGCCGCACTTGCATTACATTATTAAGAAGTGGTAAAATATATGTATGTGAAAAAGTGGCTGCACTATTCATATAAATAGTATATCTGTAGATAGAAATGGGAGGAACAAAATGTTAAAACAAGGTAAACACAAAAAAAAGTTCATTGCATTGCCGGCAGTATTTATGATTGCTATAGTAGTTGCGGTATTTGCGATTTCACCAAACGCAAAAGCTGCGCAGTACAGTGCAGATGTCAATGCTGACAGAGAAAACGGTGTATGCAATTATACACTTGCAGGTATAGATACGGCACAGACATCGGGGATGACAACAAAGGTTACATATAAAGATGAATCTGAAAATACGGTCACAGTGCTTGAACAGCCGGTGACATTTACAGCAGAAAACTGCCAGAACGGACAGTATTCAGGTTCGTTTTCACTTTCAGATATAAGCACATATGCATATAGGGAATATACGGTTTCATTTCTTATGAGTGACGGTACTCCTGTAGAGGCTGCTGCAAAGTGCGATTTTTCAATACACAGGGATAAATTAACATTAGATGTTGCAGGATATAAATCAAAAACAAACAGGACTATATCTTTAGTAAATAAAGAAAATGATATTATTATTCCGGGAAAAGACAGTCAGATACAGCTTTCGATTTTGAAGAAAAACGGAAAAGATGAGAAAAAAGTTGGAACGGCAACAGTTATTCCGACTGCAACAAAAAGCTGGGATGTTGATCTTACAAAGTATTGTAATACATATGGTACATATTATGCGAGATTCACTGTTATAAACAGCAAACTTTCAGGCGGCAGTGAGCTGCTGGCACAAAAAGAGTTTAATCTTGCACTTACTTATGGGAAAATCGGCTCAAAGTCAACTTCAAAAACAGAAAAAAATCAGACATTTAGAGTTTTTGTTGAGAAAGTAAATTCAGCACTTGTCGTAAAGAATGTTACATTTAATATTTATAACAGTGCAGGAAAACTTGTATGTACGGAAAAGGGGGTGCATAACGGTACAAGTACATATTATTATTCAGATATACCGTTAAAAACGATAAATTATAAGTTTGGAAATTATAAGATAGAAGTTTCAGTGACGGACAACGCGGGGATAGTGAGAATACTTAAAAAGACCGGAACTGCGTCAGTAAGGGTAAAAACGGGGACACTTACAGTAACTAAGCTGGCAAATGGTACCGCAAAATTCAGACTTAAAAATGCGTATATACCGGGAAATATAAAAAGTGTAAGATTTAAAGTTTACAGCATAAAAAACGGTAAGAGAACATTGATAAAAAAACTTATCGGTGTATATTCAAATAAAACATATATTGCAAACTATCAGTATATGGTAAGTGGAAGAACACAGGTTGTTGCGTGTGGTTATACACAGTGGAATAAGGAGATTAAATTTAAGACAAAAGAGTTCAGTGTAAAAAGTTCAGAGGTTGGAAAGAACGGATGGCGTTATGAAAAATATGCCGGAAAAGTTTATAAGTTTTATTATAAAAACGGAGAAAAACTTACAGATCTCACAAATGTGCTTAAATTAAAAAAAGGTAACAAAAAATTAAAAATAGTAGTGAACAGAGCTGCCTGTTGTGTTACTATATATGCATACGACAGTCAGAAAAAAGACTATATCATACCGGTAAAGACTTGTACAGTTTCGGTAGGCAGAGATACAGCAACCACATCAGGTGCGGCAGGACTTTCTATTTCATCGTCTTACACACCGCTTGGCTCGTATTCGATTTCTTCAAACGGTACGGCAGCAAAATATAGTTTAAAGCCTATGGGAGAGCCTGATGGAAGCACCGTTTATGCCAGATGGGCAAGTCATGTTGTCGGAAATGTTTATTTTCATGCGATAGCTGTTGGAAGTCAGTCGCATTATGCACTTCGTGCAAGCAACTATAACAAACTTGGCAGTGCAGCATCGGCAGGATGCATAAGAATGACTGTTGCTGATGCAAAGTGGCTTTACGATTATGCAGCTGTGGGCAGTTCAGTTAAAATTGAAAAAGGAAATTCTAAAAAACCGGGACCTCTCGGAAAAGCTGCTACGATAAAAATAGCAGAGTCAATAAATTATGACCCTACAGATCCTTCAGTGCCGGCTGCCACAAAGAAGAAAGACTATAAAGCGGGCAGGATAAGCGGATATATGACATCCAAAGGAAAAAAAGTAGGTTATTAGAAAATATGTACAGATGTTTATCGGCAGGGTAGTATTTTATGCAGGAATGGAGGATTGATGAATATGGAAAAATATGATGTTAAAGAGCTTGTTGAAAAGATTTATGAACTTGATGTGAAAGTTTATGAAGCAACGGGAAGTACGATGGGAAAGGTATTTCCGGCAGGAAAAGATTTATCGGTGAAAAAGATGCTTAAACATCTTGACGAAGATAAGAGGCATTTTATAAGAGACGAGACTATCCTTATCGGAAATATGATTTCGACTATAAAGAATCCGTCAGTTGCGGAGGAGTGCAAAAAAGAGCTTGAAGAACTTAATAAGATGCTTGCGCAGTACAATCCGACAAGACAGCTTCCAGACAGCTTTGTAAGTAACATATCTGAGATGAAAGACAGATTTAAAGACGGAAATCACAGAATACTCTGCATAGGTCGTCAGTATGGAAGCGGCGGACATGAAGTTGGTATGAGACTTTCAACAAGATTAAATATGTCTTACTATGACAACCAGATAATCAAAATGGCGTGCGAGCATATAGGCAGAGATTTTTCAAGTGTCGATGCATCACAGGCAGACAGCAAAAAAGGATGGCTTAATAAGACTCCATTTTCACTTCGCAAGTTTGCAGGAAATGATGAACTTTTCTTTGCACAGAGCCAGATGATAGAGGAAATGGCAAAAAAAGGTGACTGTATATTCTTAGGTCGTTGTGCAGATGTTGTGCTGGAGCACGCAGATATACCTCACATCTCAGTATTTATCGGAGCTCCGTTTGAGGAGAGAGTAAAACACGATATGGCTTGTACAGGAGCTTCATATGATGACACTGTTGAAAAAGTAAGGAATATGGACAGGGCGAGAAAGGCTTATTACAATTATTATACAGGCCGCCACTGGGGTCATTCAGAAAATTACGATATGTGCCTTAATACAGCTTGCTATGGTATTGAAGGCACGGTGGAAGTTATTGAGAAAATGTTTAATATGTTTAATTAGTGTAGATGACTGCACTTATTATTAGATAAAAATTTTTGGATACGAAAGGAGATTTTTAAATTATGTTTATTTCAGAAAGTATAAAATATGTTGGGGTGGATGATAAGGATATAGATCTATTTGAGAGTCAGTATGTAGTACCTGATGGCGTATCATACAATTCATACATTATTTTTGATGAAAAGATTACGATAATGGATACAGTCGATGCAAGAGCAACAGATGAATGGGTTAAAAATATTGAGGAGGCACTTGACGGGAAAGAGCCATCATATCTTGTTATATCACATCTTGAGCCTGACCATGCAGCCAATATAGGGCTTATCGCACATAAATATCCAAATATGCAGCTTATCGGAAATGCAAAAACTTTCCAGATGCTCCCACAGTTCTTTGATGAGGATTTTGCTGACAGACAGGTCGTTGTAAAAGAGGGTGATGAGATTTCTCTCGGAAGTCATTCGCTTACATTTGTGATGGCACCTATGGTTCACTGGCCTGAGGTTATGGTAGCATATGAGAAAACAGAAAAAATACTTTTCTCTGCCGATGGATTTGGAAAGTTCGGAGCACTCGATTCAGAGGATGATGAGGGATGGGCTTGTGAAGCCAGAAGATATTACTTCAATATAGTAGGAAAATATGGTGCACAGGTTCAAAATCTCCTTAAAAAAGCATCTGCACTTGACATTCAGACCATATGTCCGCTTCATGGTCCTGTATTAAAGGAAAATCTTGGATATTATCTCGACCTTTATAACACATGGAGCAGTTACGAGCCTGAGGATGAAGGTGTTCTTGTGGCTTATGCATCAATCCACGGCAATACTGCAAAAGCGGCAAAGCAGATAGCAGACAAACTTAAGGCAAAAGGCGTTGAGAAGATGGAAGTCATGGATCTTTCAAGAGACGATATGGCAGAAGCTGTTGAAGCGGCTTTTAGATATGACAAGATGGTGCTTGCCTGCGCAACTTATGATGGAGGACTTTTCCCGGTTATGGAAGATTTCTTAAATCATTTAAAATCAAAGAATTTCCAGAAGAGAAAAGCTGCACTTGTTGAAAATGGTTCATGGGCTCCTCTTGCGGCAAAGAAAATGCGTGAGAGTCTTGAGAGTATGAAAAACATTGAGATATGTGAAAATATAGTTTCAATCAAATCAACAGTTAAAGAAGAAAATGTCGAGCAGATGGATAAGATGATCGATGAACTTTTGAAATAATCATAAACCGGACAGAGAGTAAGGTGCAGAAGGGTTTACAATGCGACGGGCAACGGTGAAGATTTTCATGGTGAAATTATAAAATAATAATTATAAAAAATTGAAAATGTCAGACTGCCATGTTTTGATAAAAGGTACTGTTTAAACTTATGAAATTCGCTTATTAGCGTATAGCTTGACCGTGTTGTCAGGTTTGTGGGTGAACAGTAACGATAATTAATTCAGAACATGGCAGTATTATTTTTAGAGTATAGGAAGTCAGCAAAAAAATGATAAGAGAAATAAATGAGCTTATTTTATTATTAGATAAAAATGAGACAGGCTTTACGCTTTATCGTGTTTTTGGAAAAAGTGGCACTGTAGATATTGCAGATAGAAAAAAAGACCAGACAAATAAAGATATTGAAAATGAAGATTTATATATAAAAAGAGAATGTGATAAGATAAATAAGATTGCACCATATTGTTTTTCAGAAAAGCTGCATCTGCCGGAAAAATTACAGAATGAATATGATGAAATAGATATAGACAAAACAATTTACCATGAATTTGCAGGTGAGTTTGCAAACAGCATAAAGTTACCTGATGGTGTGATGCAGATAGGAAATAATGCTTTTTACAACTGTAAAAAGCTTGAAAGTATTACAATAGGAAAGAATATAAAAGAGGTTGGCAGTGATGTGTTTATGAATTGCCGCAGCTTAAATAAGATATATTTACGAAGTGATATAAGTGACATTACAGGACTTAAACAGGTGCTCAGCAGGATTTCTTCAGAGATTGAAGTCACATATATAAAAGAAGAAAAAGTAATTGCTAAAGTGCTTTATCCTGAATATAGTGAAGTCTATGACGAGATAGCTCCTGCACATATATTCGGAAGAAACATAGAGGGTGAAGGATTTCGGGCAAGACAGTGCTTTGATGGTGGAAAAGCTGACATGAACCAGTATGATACGATATTTCCAAAGGCATCTGCAGAGGAAAGCGTAAAGGTTGCAGGAAAAATCGCACTCTATCGTCTGATGTATCCATATATGCTTGGAAGTTCATCAGAAGTTTTGTATATGGATTATCTGAAAAATAACAAAAATGAAATCATTGGTAGCTGTATTTATGATAAAAATATTGATGAGATAAAATTTATGCTTGAAAAGTTTAGTGGTGACAGGAATATGATAGAAAGAGCAATAGTTGTGGCAAATGAGACCGGCTTTGGTGAGGCGGCAGCACTTATATTAAAATACCGCCGGAAAAAAGAGGATATACGGAAGTCGAGATATGCCTTTTAAAATTTAGGTGATTGCATGGGAGGTGGATATAAAATTGAGAGTGCAGACACAGAGCGGGTGGGAGTGGCAGGTTTCTAATGATATTTTTAAATTTATTAAGAATGAACTTTATATTGAGCTTAGATTTTTTGATGTTGCTTTTAGTGAGCTTATACCGCAAGTTGACGAGACGATAGAGACCATGTCAACAGATGGAAATTGTATATTTTTTAAGCCTGAACATATGATAAGCGTTTTTAAGAAAAACTCTAAATACCTTGACAGGCTTTTTCTGCATAGTGTTTTGCATTGCATTTTCAGCCACCTGTGGGTGAGAGGTGAGAGAGATTTATTTATATGGGGCATTGCGTGTGATATTATTGTCGAGTACACTATAGACAATATGGAAAAGGAAATATTAAAAAGACCGCTTAGCTGGTTGAGGATGCAGGTATATGAAAAGATAGATGAAAATCCTGACGGTATATCGGCTGCAGTTATATACAGAGAACTTATGAAAACTGACAGCGAGACGGTAAACAGGCTTCATATGGAATTTTATACCGATACACACAAGCACTGGCCGAAAGAAGATAAAATGTCAGTGGCACAAAATCAGACAAAGGATAAGTGGGATAAAATATCAAGACAGAGCGAGATAAAAAAAGAAAGTCAGGGGAAAGACAGCGATAAAGGAAAAAATTTCTGGCAGCAGCAGGTAAAGACTGAGAGAGGAAAGAAAAGTTACAGGAATTTTTTGAGAAAGTTCTGTATATTAAAGGAAGAGCTTAAGATAGATATGGATGAATATGACTTAAATTATTATACATATGGTCTTAGGATATATAAAAATATGCCGCTTATAGAGCCGGTAGAAACAAAGGAAAATCTTAGGATAGGGGAGCTTGTTATAGTTGTTGACACAAGTTATTCAACGAGCGGTGAACTTGTCAAAAAGTTTTTGAGGGAAACATTTACGATATTGTCAGAGACAGACAGCTTTTTCAGAAAGAGAAAGATACATATAATACAGTGTGACGAGCTGGTACATTCGGATATAACAGTTACAGGTGACACGGATATAGATATACTTATAAATAATTTTGAACTTGCAGGCGGTGGAAATACTGATTTCAGACCTGCATTTGAATATGTAAATAACCTGATTGATACAGGTGAGATAAAGAAACTTCAGGGACTTTTGTATTTTACGGACGGAAAAGGAAAATATCCTAAAAAAAAGATGCCTTATAATACGGCATTTGTATTTATTGATAAGCTTAGTGAGACAGCAGTGCCGGCATGGGCAATGAAAGTTTCGCTGGAATAAGAGAGGAAAAACAATGAATATAAAGAAAGCTAAAGACGAAATTAAAAATACAGTGAGGGCTTATTTAAAGAAGGATGCGGATGGGGAGTATATTATCCCGACTATCAGACAGCGTCCCATTTTACTTATCGGACCTCCGGGTGTCGGCAAGACGCAGATAATGGAGCAGATTGCTAAGGAGTGCAGGATAGGTCTTGTTTCATATACTATCACGCATCACACAAGGCAGAGTGCAGTCGGACTTCCGTTTATTGTTGAGGAGGAGTTTGGCGGCAAAAAGTATTCTGTAACCGAATACACGATGAGCGAGATTATTGCGAGTGTCTACAGAAAGATTAAGGAGAGTGGGATTCCTGAGGGGATTTTATTTATTGATGAGATAAACTGTGTATCGGAAACACTTGCACCTACAATGCTTCAGTTTTTGCAATGTAAGACATTTGGAAATCAGCAAGTGCCTAAGGGATGGATAATCGTGGCAGCAGGAAATCCGTCAGAATACAACAAGTCGGTAAGAGAGTTTGACATGGTGACACTTGACCGTGTGAGAAAGATAGATGTTGACGCTGACTTTAATATATGGAAAGAATATGCGGTAAACCACCATATAAACAGAGCAATAATAAATTATCTTGAGCTGAGACCTAATAATTTCTACAAAGTAGAGGCTGATATAGACGGAATGCAGTTTGTGACGGCGAGAGGCTGGGAGGATTTAAGCAATCTGTATGATGCATATCAGGATATAGGGATAAAAGTTGACGAGGACATAATAGCCGAATTTATACAGCATGATGATACGGCAAAAGATGTCGCAGCTTATTTTGCACTTTATGAGAAGTATAAAAATGATTATGGCATTCAGGAGATACTTGACGGTAATCCGTTGAAACAGTCATACCAAAATATATTTGATGCGTCTTTTGATGAGAGAGTAAGTGTCGTAAATCTTTTGATAAGCGGACTTGAAGTGTCATTCCATAAAGTTTGGTTAAATAAACTTGTCACTGATATGTGGTATGAATTTTTAAAAGGCTATAAAGCAAAACTTGAAGAAAAAAGTATGGGAACGGGAACAATTTACAACACCTTGTATGAGGAAAGAAAATCTTTATTTGAGAGAGATAAAAAGGCAGGATTTTTAAATAAAGATGAGATAAAGGCAAATGAACATCTTATAAATAAGCTGTCAGAAACAGAAATCAGTTCAGAGAAAGACATTGATGCGGCATTTGAAGAAGCACTTTCAGGTTTTGAAAATCAGAGAAAGATACTTGAAGAGAGTGAGGACATGGCATCAGAGCAGCTTGAAAATGTATTTACATTTATTGAGGAAACACTCGGAGCAGGCCAGGAGATGGTCGTATTTGTGACGGAGCTTACGATGAACAGCGAGATTGCAATGTTTCTTTCTGACAATCCAAGTGAAAAATATCTTAAATATAACAGTGAACTTCTTGTCGGAACTAAAAAAGAGGAGATAATGTCGAAGCTTAGGAAAGATGAGATATACAGTGGTGAGCATATAAGAGATTTCTAGTCGAAAATGAAAAAGCTAAAAACAAAAAGAAATTAATAATATTGCTTAGAAAAAAACAAAAAACCGACTGCATTGTAATATAAATTAAATTTTCAAATTACAATGCGGTCGGTTTTTTGTTACAAAAATGAAATATCAAAGCTGCAATGTAGTCGGACTTTTATTTATTGGATGCTTTCCCAGCGTTCCATAAGTTCTTCAAGTCTGTTGGTGTTTTTTTCAATCTTGGAAGAAATCTCCTGCAATTTGACGGAATTTGTCGAAACTTCATCTGTTTGTAAAAGTTCGGTTAGTTCTTCATTTTCATTTTCAAGCTTTTCAATCTCAGCTTCTATCTTTTTGACTTCGTTTTCCAGTTTCCTAAGTCGTGCCTGTTCTTCTTTCTGTTGTTTCCAACTGAGCTTTGTGTCAGAAGTGGCATTTTGACATTCTGGCGTGTTGGCAGACGCAGAAACAGTATTGTCAGATGAAGCGGCAGCGATGATAGTATCATTAAGCTGTGCACGTTCATTATCCTCTTTTTTCTCAAGGTAATAGTCATAATTTCCAACATAATTTACTATCTGATGTTTTGTCAGGTCAAGTATTCTTGTTGCTGTTTTATTTATGAAGAAACGGTCATGCGATACATAGAGTACGGTTCCCTCAAAATTGTTTATGGCGTTTTCAAGAATTTCCTTTGAATCTATGTCGAGGTGGTTTGTCGGCTCGTCAAGGATAAGGAAATTTGCATCTGAAAGCATAAGTTTTGCAAGAGAAACACGACCTCGTTCTCCACCGCTTAAGTTTTTAATCTTCTTAAAAACATCATCTTCCGTAAACAAAAATGCAGCGAGCATATTTCGTATCTGCGTGTTTGTCATTGTAGGATAGGTGTCCTGGATTTCCTCAAAGAGAGTTTTTTCCATGTGGAGTACCTGGTGCTCCTGGTCATAATATGCTATCTGCACATTAGTTCCAAGTGTTATGCTGCCCGTATCCGGAGCGAGCATTTTATTTATCATTTTTAGGATAGTAGTCTTGCCGGTACCGTTGTCTCCGATAATGGCAACTTTTTCTCCGCGTTTTACTTCAAAAGCAATATCCGAAAAGAGTGAGAGAGTACCAAAACTTTTTGAAAGGTTTTTGACGGTAAGTACATCATTTCCACTTTGTATCTTAGGTGTGAAAAGAAGATGCATCTGTGTGTTTTCTTCTATCGGTTTTTCGATACGATCCATTTTGTCGAGCATTTTTTGACGACTCTCCGCACGCTTTATGGATTTTTCTCTATTGAAAGAACGAAGTTTCGTGATAACCTCCTCCTGATGCTTTATCTCTGCCTGCTGGTTCATATACTGCTTCATGAGGGAGTCAAGAAGTGCCTGACGCTTTATGGAGTAGTCACTGTAGTTACCTGAAAAGACTGTGGAATGTGTCTGCCTTAATTCAACAACCTTTGTTACTATCTTGTCAAGAAAATATCTGTCATGAGCTACAATAAGAACCGCTCCTTTATATCCGGCAAGATAACCCTCAAGCCAGTGGATAGAGTTCATATCAAGGTGGTTTGTCGGCTCGTCGAGTATTATAAGGTCGGGAGCCTGTAAGAGCATCTTTGCAAGAGCAACTCTCGTTTTTTGACCGCCTGAAAGTTTAGAAATAGGTTTAGTAAAATCATTATCCTCAAATCCTAAACCTTTTAAAACACCGTTTATCTCGCTTTCATAGGAATATCCGTCAAGCTGTTCAAAACGGTGTCTTGCATTGTCATATTGTCTTATAAGAGAATCAAGTTCATCGCCGGATGCACTGTTCATCCAGTCTGAAAGTTCATGCATCTTTTTTTCAAGGATTTTGACTTCAGGTTTTGCAGTCTGCATTTCTTCTATAATGCTCTCACCTGATTCAAATTCCTGGTTCTGTGCGAGATAACCTACCGTTGCCTCTTTTTTTATAATTATATCGCCGGAGTCGTATCCGGATTTTCCAACGATTATCTTTAATAAAGTGGACTTTCCGGAACCGTTTACTCCTACGATAGCGGCTTTTTCATTGTCATTTATATGAAATGATACATCATCTAAAACTACATCTGTAGCAAAAGACTTACAGATGTGGCTGCATTGTAAAATCATATGTTTCCTCCGTGGTAACGTTCATATTAATTATGAAGATTTTTTTTCATGGCTTCAAAGCTTTCTTTACTTATAACATGCTCGATGCGGCAGGCATCCTCAAGGGCAACCTCTTTTGAGACGCCAAGTGATATAAGCCATTTTGAAATAAATTCATGTCTTTCATAAATCATTTCAGCAATCTCACGACCTGAATCCGTAAGATATATGTAACCGGCATCAGTAACCGTAATATGTTTTTTCTCACGAAGATTTTTCATTGCAACACTTACACTTGACTTCTTAAAGCCAAGATGATTTGCTATATCTACACCCCTTACAACAGGGAGGGTCTTACTGAGCATAAGTATAGTTTCAAGATAATTTTCAGAAGATTCGTTAGTATTCATCATAATTCACCTCACCATATATTTATTCCATAATATATATTAACACAAGGAACTTGTTTTTTCAATGCTGCCGCTCTGTCATACGGAAGAAATCTCTTTATTGACAATAATTTCTAGTTAGGTTATACTAACGATTGTAAGGAATAATAAACAAAAAGTCAACATAATAATAAAAATAAGATTTTGTATCTGTTTGTTACTGCTGTTGTACACAAATGTAAAACGAAAGGTAAAATCATCTGATACTAATCTGATATGAACGGAAAAGAGGCGTAAAAATGGTTGCAACAATTGTTATAAGCATAATAATATTGGCGGCACTGGCTGCTGCATTGAGAAGTGTCATAAACGGGAAGAAAAATGGAGGCTGCACCGGAAACTGTGCAACTTGCGGAGGATGTGTAAGCCATAAAAAAGAAAAAAGATAGAGTAAGACACTGAAATTAATAATAAAGACTGAGCTTTCAAGTAAGCCTGGTCTTTATTTTTTATGTTATAGGAAAATGCTCATAAAGTAGTGCAGTACCAACGAGAATTGCAAAGCAGCGCCTGACAGCTCGCTGGCAGGTTTATGAATGTAAGAAATGCAAGGCTGAACTGTTACAAAAATTGGCATAAAAACATAAAATTATATAGACTAAACAATATAAAGCGTGTATAATGTTTAGATAAGTAATAAGATTTATGGTGAAAAAAGCGGATATAGAGGAGAAAATAATATGAAAACAATAAGATTAAAAGTACTCATTCCTATACTTGCACTTGCATTTATATGTATAGCATATTCGGGATGGAACATTGCATCAATGAAGAGCCTGAAGAAGTCAAGTATCCAAAATTCTGAATCAAATTCAGAAGCGATATATAAACTGGACTCGCTTTCTATTGGGTTTCACAAAATGCACAAGCTGTTGTTTGTGTATTTTGTGACCGGAAATGAAACTGCCAAGACAGAAGTAAGAAAAGAAATTTCGGATGTGGCAGAGGGTGTGACAAATGATATAGAAGAATATGAGAAAAGCATTGATAAAAAAAATGCAAAAGAGGTAAACAGTTTTAACACATTTAAGGAAAGATATGATGCTCTTTATAAAAAATATATGGAGTCATTGAAACTATGTGAGGACGATATAGGTGGTGCGATACAGATGGCAAATGATGAACTGGCTTCTCTTGTGGACAAGACAGAATCATCCATTAATGCACTTACGGAAGCTATACAAAATGAGATAGCAGCATCAAATAAGAGTCAGGCACAGACATTTGATATGACTATAAGAATGTCTGTTATTCAGATAGTTGTATCAGTTATCATAAGTGTTATAGCGATTCTTGCCTGTATTATAACGATAACAAAGCCGGCTACGGAAACTGCAAGAGATCTTGACAGCGTTGTCGACAAGCTTGAAAATAATTGCGGAGATCTTAGCGAGAGGATAACCGTAAGGACAAAGGATGAGATAGGTCGTCTTGTAAACGGAATGAATAAATTTATGGATGTTTTGCAAAGGGTTATAGGTGATGTCGTAGAGTCATCAAACGGACTTAGGGAAAACTTTGCCGTTGTTGAGAAAAGCATAGGCCTTGTAAATGACAGGTCATGTGATGTTTCAGCGGTTATGCAGGAGTTATCGGCATCTATGCAGGAAGTATCGGCAACACTTGTTACCATAGATAAAAATGTTAAAGATGTAGATGACAGCGTTGCAGAGTTTGCAAAGTCAAGTGAGAATATCTTAGCTTATTCGGATGATATGCAGCACAGGGCATCAGAACTTGAAAAGAATGCAGTTGAGAGCCGACAGACAACGGGCGAAATGATCGGAGAAATCATCGAAAATCTTAAGAAAGCTATAGATAACAGCAAGAGTGTTGAGCAGGTTGAAGGTCTTACTAATGAGATATTATCAATATCAAGCCAGACAAATCTTCTTGCACTTAATGCTTCGATTGAGGCAGCAAGAGCAGGGGAAGCCGGAAAAGGTTTTGCGGTTGTCGCGGATGAGATAAGAAAGCTTGCCGACAGCAGCAGGGAGACAGCAAATAATATACAGAATATAAATGAAACTGTTATTTCTGCAGTTAATGAGCTTAGCAAAAATTCTAACCGGATAGTAGAATATATTGACAGTAATATTTTACCGGATTATAACAATTTTGTTGCTTCGGGAAGAAAATACAGTGACGATTCGGTTTATATAAATGATGAGATGAATGATTTTACTGAAAGGACAAGAAAGCTGCATAAGGTTATCAACAAGCTTGTAGAGTCAGTATCAAATATTACAACTGTTATAGAAGATAGTGCGAGAGGTATTGGAAATGCGGCTCAGGGAACTACATCACTTGCAGGAGAGGTGCAAAAGATAAGAAGTGAGATGGATGTCAGTATGGAGCTTGTAGGTGTACTTGAAGATAATTGCAGCAGATTTAATGTTAAGACAATATTTGATGGGAATAATGAGGAACCAGAAACAGCATCAAATGATAATGTATATGTTTTAGAGGAGAAAGCAGCTGGAAAAGATGAGGTTTAGGTGGTTAAAAAGGTTTGAAGATTAAAATCGGATAATTTAAAATAAAAGAGACCGGATACATAATTTAGCATTTTATTGACATACAATAATGCAGAATAAATTATGTCTGGTCTTTTTTCTGGTTAGAAACATCTAATTTTGTATAAAATATACATAAATTTTACATTGTATATTGCAAGTAAATTTTTTTTAGGTATAATTATTAGATAGTGGACATTTTTACAAAAGGAGAAGTACATGGATTTATATTCATGTATCCGTAAAAGAAGAAACTATCAATTTTGAAAGGAAGAATACAATGGATATTTTTAATGTATTGACAATGATTGGCGGACTTGCCTTATTCCTTTACGGAATGCATGTTATGGGAGATGGTCTTGCCAAAACATCCGGTGGTAAATTAGAGGTAATACTTGAAAAGTTTACATCTAAGACTTTATTTGCTGTATTGCTGGGCGCCGGAGTGACTGCTGTAATCCAGTCGTCATCTGCGACAACAGTCATGGTCGTAGGTTTTGTTAATTCAGGTATTATGAAACTTGAGCAGGCTGTTGGAATTATTATGGGAGCTAATATAGGTACAACGATAACATCTTGGATATTATCACTCACCGGTATTCAGGGAGACAGTCTTATCATCAATCTGTTGAAGCCGACATCATTTTCACCTGTTCTTGCTATAATAGGTGTTGGAATGATATTGTTTGCAAAGAGCAACACAAAGAAGGATGTAGGTACGATACTGGCAGGTTTTGCCATTCTTATGACAGGTATGAGCACGATGAGTGATGCGGTTGAACCACTCACAAAGATGCCTGCATTTACAAAGATTTTTTTGATGTTCAGTGACAACCCTATAATCGGAGTTATTGTAGGAACGGTGCTTACGGCGATTATTCAGTCTTCATCTGCATCAGTCGGTATATTACAGGCATTTTGTCTTACGGGTACAGTAAGCTATGCATCGGCACTTCCTATTATCATGGGACAAAATATCGGTACTTGTGTGACTGCACTTTTGTCTGCGGTAGGTGCAAGAAAAAATGCAAAGAGGGCTGCATTTGTACATTTTTATTTTAACCTTATAGGAACAGTTGTATTTATGATTGGATTTTATGGAATAAATGCGTTTGTGCATTTTAATTTCCTGAGCCATTCGGCATCAGTTGCAGGTATAGCTGTTATCCATACGGCATTTAATATAATCGCAACAGTATGTCTGCTTCCTCTTAAAAACTTCCTTGTTACACTTGCAAAACTCACTATCAAGGACAATGAGACAGATGAGCATACGGTTAAGTCTCTTCTTGATGAGCGTTTCCTTGAGAAACCTGCATTTGCTGTAAATCAGGCACAGAAAACAGCCATACTCATGGCGAAAGCATCGGAGGATGCATTATTTAAGGCGATAGATCTTTTCCATCATTATGATAAAAACATTGCTGAGGAAGTATCGAATCTTGAGGATATGGTAGATCATTATGAGGATGAGCTTGGTACTTACCTTATGAAACTCAACAACGCAGATCTGTCGGATGCTGATTCAAAAATAGTATCTACTATACTTCATTGTATCGGAGATTTTGAGAGAATTTCAGATCATGCGGTAAACCTTATGAATACGGCAAATGAGGTATATAGAAAAGACGAACATTTTTCTGATAAGGCGAAAGCTGAACTTAAGATATATGAAAAAGCCATTAGGGATATAGTATCAATGACATTTGATGTTTTTGAGAAACAGGATGTTACGATGGCTACAAAAGTAGAGCCTTTAGAGGAAGTTATCGACACATTGAACGATGAAGTTAAGAAGAAACATGTAAAACGACTTCGTAAAGGAAAATGTACTATCGAACTTGGCTTTGTTCTCTCTGACATTACGACGAATTTTGAGAGAATTGCAGATCATTGTTCAAATATAGCAGTCTGTATCATCCAGACAAATGAAGATGGTTTCGATACACATGAATATCTTGACAACTTAAAAGAAACAGATGATCCTAAGTTCAAAAATATGTATAAAGAATATCGAAATAAATATAAGTTGCCTTGATGTCAGGGTAAAGAGAGGACAGGAATGTGGCAGTAGTAACATTAAAAAAGGGTGAAGGACGCACGATAAAAAGCGGTGGAATGTGGATATTTGATAATGAGATAGCATCTATAATGGGTTCGTTTGAGGACGGAGACATAGTTATCGTACACGATTTCGACGGTTACCCTATGGGAAAGGGATTTATAAACAGAAATTCCAAAATAAGAGTGAGACTTATGACAAGGAACACGGAGCAGGAGATAGACGATGCATTTTTGAGAGAGAGACTTGAAAATGCATGGGAGTACCGCAAGAAAACTGTTGATACATCGAGCTGCCGCGTTGTATTTGGTGAGGCAGATTTTTTGCCGGGGCTTGTTATTGATAAGTTTTCAGATGTGCTTGTAGTGCAGTCGCTTGCACTTGGAATTGACCGGTTTAAAGAAAGGATAGTCGATATATTAAAGGCTATTCTGGAAAAAGACGGAATAAACATAAGAGGTGTGTATGAGAGAAGTGATGCGAAAGTCAGGAAAAATGAAGGACTTCCACGCATAAAAGGTTTTATAGGTAATGAATTTGATACAAATGTGCAGATAGTTGAAAATGGTGTCAAATATTATGTCGATGTAAAGGAAGGTCAGAAAACAGGATTTTTCCTCGACCAGAAATATAATAGACAGTCTATCAGAAAATTATGCAGGGACGCAAAAGTTCTTGATTGTTTTACGCACACGGGTTCATTTGCACTCAATGCCGGACAGGCTGGTGCAAAGAGCGTACTCGGTCTTGACGCATCAGAGCTTGGGGTGGAGCAGGCGAGAAAAAATGCAGAACTTAATGGTCTTTCAGATACGGTTAAATTTGAGTGTGCCGATGTATTTGATAAACTTCCTGAACTTGAAAAAGCGGGAGAGAAGTTTGATGTAGTAATACTTGACCCTCCGGCATTTACAAAATCAAGAAATTCCATTAAAAATGCGGTAAAAGGATACCGGGAGATAAATCTGAGAGGAATGAAACTTGTAAAAGACGGTGGTTTTCTGGCAACTTGTTCATGTTCACATTTTATGGACTATGACCTGTTTACAAAGACCATAGCACAGGCAGCTTCAAATGTGCATAAGAGACTTCGTCAGGTTGAGTTCAGGACACAGGCTCCAGATCATCCAATACTCTGGGCAGCAAATGAGTCGTATTATCTGAAGTTTTATATTTTTCAGGTATGTGATGAAAAATAAAAAAGAGAAAAACCAGCGTTTTGCTCACCAGGAATTGCATCGCAATTCTCGGTGGCACCACACTACATTACGGGCATTTTTCTATACAATAAAAAAGAACGAACTGTATTTTTAATATAGTTCGTTCTTTTTGTTTAAAGGAAAAATTATTTTAGCCAGGCGGATATTTGTAATCTGCTTAGCTGCCTGCTCATAATATCAGTTGCTATCGCAACATATCAGAAGAAGTTTATATTCTTCTTTGATAGTGTTAGAACTTAGATTCTGTCAGCAATCTCATAGATGAGTCGTTCTGTTTCATCCCATCCGAGACAAGGGTCGGTAATGGATTTTCCATAAACTCCTTCACCAATCTTCTGATTGCCGGGTTCAATATAACTTTCAATCATAACACCCTTTACAAGCTTTTCAATATCCTTAGAAACACTGCGGCTGTGGAGTACCTCTGATACGATACGAGGCTGCTCATAGTAGCATTTGTTTGAATTTGCATGGTTAGCATCAATTATGCAGGCAGGGTTTTTAAGGTCTAATTTATGGTACATCTCGTTTAATAAAACAAGATCCTCATAGTGGTAGTTAGGAAGCGACTGGTCATGCTTGTTTACTGCACCTCTTAAAATAGTATGTGCGAGAGGATTTCCGTCAGATTTAACTTCCCATCCACGGTACATAAATGTATGACTTCCCTGTGCGGCTATGCAGGAGTTAAGCATGATACTTAAAGTTCCGCTTGTAGGATTTTTCATACCACAAGGAATATCGATTCCACTTATTGTAAGTCTGTGCTGCTGATCCTCAACAGAACGTGCACCGACTGCAACATATGATAATATATCAGAAAGATATGGCCAGTTTTCAGGATAGAGCATCTCGTCTGCTGAAAAAAGATGAGTCTCAGCGATAGAGCGAAGGTGCATCTTTCTCATAGCGATAAGTCCCTCGTGAAGGTCAGGTGCTTTCTCCGGGTCAGGCTGATGAACTATTCCCTTATAGCCCTCACCGGTAGTTCTTGGTTTATTTGTATATATGCGAGGTATGATTATAATCTTATCATTAACTTTTTCCTGAACTTTGGCAAGTCTTGATGTGTAATCACATACAGCATCTTCATTGTCGGCAGAACAAGGACCAACGATAACCAGAAACTTATCAGACTCTCCTGTAAAGACTTTGGCAATCTCCTTATCTTTTTCTGCTTTTAATTTCTTGTGAGCTTCAGGGAGAGGATATCTTTCAAAAAGCTCCTCTGGTGAAATAACTTCTTTAACATAGGTAACGCCCATTGTTTTCCTCCATTCTGCCATTATAATGGCGTAGTTTTTTCTCATAGTGTTATGAGTTTGTTAGTAGAAACATAAATTTTCTCTTTGTGAAAGCATATTTTTTAATTGTAAAAGAATATTTATAAACTTATAATTAATAATTATAAATGCTATTTACAAAAACAATATACAACAAGTCTTTATTTTAGGCAATAAATCGTTATTAGTCAAGTGCTATGGAAAATAGCGGCAATAATTGGCGTGTGTAAAATGATATAATAAAATTTTTAGAAAAATTATTTGACAGGGTTTGGGGGGCAAACATCGTTTACATACCATTGTTTTAATGTTAAAATGTATTTATTAAAAATTGTAGGGACAGCATATAAAGTTCGTTTAGTAAGGAGGGTGCATATGGCAAAAAAAGTCATCGCGTTTTTCCAGGGCTTTGTATTAGGACTTATGGTAGACCAGACAGAAAATTATATCATAACCTCAAACAGAGAAAGTGGCTTTGGTCGTTATGACATAATGCTTGAACCAATAGACAAAACAAATGAAAAACTTCCGGGAATCGTAATCGAATTTAAAGTGATAAATCAGAGAAAAGAAAACTCACTGGAAGAAACGGTCGCAGCGGCATTAAAACAGATAGAGGAAAAAAACTAGGATGCAGAGCTTATCAAACGGGGAGTGAAAGAAGAAAACATACATCACTATGGTTTTGCGTTTAAGGGCAAGGAAGTTTTGATAGACGGTAGGTAGGTATTTTCGGAACCGAAAATATCGTAAGTGAAAAGTTTCGTGTGAGGATTTTGGCAATTTAGGATGCGAAGCATTGCCAAAATCTATTGCAGGTTATGTTTTTTAAACTGTAACAAGTGCTGATAGACGGACGGTAGAGAATTTGGGAGGTAATTATGGGAAAAAGAAAACAGAAGTTAAAACCTGATATTGTTGTAAAAAACTATTGGCGTAATAATGAACAGTTTGCAGATTTTTTTAATGCTGTATTGTTTGATGGAAAGGAGATTATAAAAGCGGATGAGCTGGAGGATATTGATACAGAGGAGTCCTCAATACTTGAACATAAAGACTACGCAGAGAGTATAGGGGCAGCCAGGGATAATGTAAAAATAAGAAAAAAATCTACAATATATAATGTAGAACTAGTAATACTGGGAATGGAAGGACAGGAAAGAATACATTACGCAATGCCTATGAGAGTGATGGGCTATGATTATGGAACATATAAGAAACAATATGATGATAATGCAAAAAAATATAAAAATGCAAATGGAATGTCAAGAGATGAATATATGTCTAAAATGAAAAAGATGGACAAGTTTATTCCGGTTATCACCATAGTTGTTTATTATGGAGAAAATCCGTGGGATGGGGCATTGTCATTACACGAGATGTTAAACATCCCAAAAGAAGTGGAACCATTTGTCAATGATTATAAAATGCATCTGATAGAAGCAAGAAAAAATAATCTGAAATTACATAATATAAATAATATAGATTTATTCAATCTGCTTGAGATATTATTAAATAAAGACGAAAAGTTAAAAGAAACAAAAGAAAAAGCAATACAATATGCATCGGAGCATGATGTGGATAAGTCAGTAATAATGACAGTGGCAGGAGCGGCAAACTGTAAGATGGATTATGATATGATAGCAGGGAAAGGAAGTGTTGATATGTGTACAGTATTTGAAGAAACAAGGTTTGAAGGAAGATTGGAAGGAAGATTGGAAGGAAGGTTAGAAGGAAAATTGGAGGGAAGGGCAGAGGAAATCATTGAAACAGGTCATGAATTTGGGCTTTCAGAAGAGGAAATTCTGATAAGACTTCAAAAGAAGCTGGATGTATCATTACAGAAAGCACAGGAATATTTTAAGATGTTTAGTAAATAGAAATTTGGAAAATGAAGTTTTAAAAGAACTTGATAAATGAAAAGTTTTTAAATATTTGTGCTTTGTTGCAAATTGCTAAGAAACGAGGAAAGAAATGAGATTACATCAAATAATAACATCACTGCTTGAGCAGGATATGTATAAATTTTCAATGGGACAGGCGATTTATCACCAGTTTTCAGACTATAAGACAACCTGGACTTTTAAGTGCAGAAATAAAGATGTGTTTTTTAGTACGGAGATGATTGAGGAAATCAGAGAGCAGATTAAAGGTTTCTGTAATCTTAGATTTACGGAGGAGGAACTTACTTACCTTGACAATATCAAATGGATAAAGGGCTCGTATGTTGATTTTTTAAGATTATGGCAGCCCAGATATGAGGATTTTGAGATTACTACGGACGGGGAGTGTGGTCTTTCAATAGAAACGGCTGGAACATGGCTCAACACTTCCATGTATGAAATCCCTACACTTGCAATAGTAAATGAAGTATATTTTAGAATGGCATATGATTATGAAAGTCTTTTTGACAGCTTCAGAAAAAGGCTTGCAGAAAAGAAACAGAAGATAGAAAGTGGAGAATATCGACTTGGAAATTATTCGGAATTTGGGCTTCGCAGAAGATTATCTGCACAGGCACAGGAATATGCTATTGAGGAATTAAGCAGCGTCAAGTCGGAAAATTCAGCATTTGTGGGAACATCAAATGTATATCTTGCAAAAAAGCACAAACTTACTCCGGTCGGAACTATGGCTCATGAGTGGATAATGTGTTCCGGACAGGGCAATAAAAAACATAATCCCGCATATTCAAACTGGTATGCACTCGATGCGTGGGTAAAAGAGTACGGGGTGCTCAATGGAACTGCACTTACTGATACTATCACGACCGATTGCTTTTTAAGAGATTTCCAGTTGACATATGCGACACTTTTCAGCGGTGTGCGTCATGACAGCGGTGACCCTATAGTGTGGGGGGATAAGATGATAGCCCATTATAAGAAACTTGGCATTAATCCGAAAATGAAAACTCTGCTTTTTAGTGATAGTCTTGATTTTGAGCGTGCCGACAGGATAAAAAGATATTTTGACGGAAAGATAAATGTAGCATTTGGTATTGGAACATTTATCTCAAATGACACAGACAAGGAAGCACTTAATATTGTTATGAAAGTGACAAAGTGCAATGCGACCGATGTTGCAAAGATTTCTGATACACACGGAAAGGAAATGTGCCAAAATCCTGAATATGTTGATTATTTGCAAAGGTGCATTGACTGGAGGATGAAAAACGAGTAAATGCCGGGTAAAAACCGGCTGGAATGTAAGCAGGCAGAGTTTTTTGATAAAGAAAGTAAAGATAAGATGTTTAGAAAATGCTTGACAGGACAATGACCTGATAATCAGACTTTGTGTATGATAAAATATAATAATTGAAAGACAAGTGATAAAAAATATCAATAATAACGCTTGACAAGATACCCCTACAGGGTATATATTGTGAAAAACATGATATATACCCTGTAGGGGTATCTTGTGGTTTGGAAATTAAAAATTTTCATACTTAAGATTTGGGCTTTGTATAAATTGATATACACAAAAAGCAATGCAGGAATTAGGATTAATATGAGAAAGCATATGCAGAAATGGAGATTAGTATATATGGAACAAAATAAGATAAATGGTAATAATAATACTGAGGTAAAATGCTGCTGTTGTGGTGGTAATGTAAAAAAGACAGAGCGTGCAGAGAAAGACAAAAAGAAGCTTGTAAATCGTCTGAGCCGTATCGAGGGACAGATACGAGGAATAAAAAAGATGATAGAAAACGATGCTTATTGCAATGATGTTCTTATCCAGTCAGCGGCGGTTGGTGCGGCGATAAATGCTTTCAACAGAGAGCTTTTGTCAAATCATATCCATTCCTGTGTTGTCAGAGACATAAGGGAGGGAAAAGATGAGGTTGTGGATGAGTTGATGGTGACATTGCAAAAGCTTATAAAGTAAGAAAGAGAGGACAAAATGGAACAGTTTAAAGTTACGGGTATGCATTGTGCGGCGTGCAGTGCAAGAGTTGAAAAAGCAGTTTTGAAAGTGCCCGGTGTTACTTCATGTGCGGTCAGTCTGCTGACTAATTCGATGGGAGTCGAGGGTGATGCTGATGCACAGACTATTATTTCAGCTGTTAAGCAGGCGGGTTATGGTGCGTCTGTTAATGGTGACGAGTCGCAAGGTGCAACAGGTGCAGATACCGGACTTGAGGATACGGACACACCTGTATTGAAAAAGAGACTTATAGCATCAATATTTTTTTTGGCAGCACTTATGTATTTTTCAATGGGGCATATGATGTGGGGCTGGCCGCTTCCTAAATGGTTTGAGGGAAATCATGTCGCAATGGGACTTTTGCAGATGATTCTTGCGGCGATAATTATGATAATAAATCAGCATTTTTTTATAAACGGATTTAAAGGACTTATAAACCGTTCGCCTAATATGGATACGCTTGTGGCACTCGGTTCTATGGCATCATTCGTTTGGAGTGTGTATGTGCTGTTTGAAATGACAGGTGCACAGGCTGCAGGTGATGAGAAAGCTGTTATGAATTATATGATGGATTTTTATTTTGAATCTGCGGCTATGATACTTACGCTTATCACGGTTGGTAAGATGCTTGAAGCCCGCTCTAAAGGAAAGACTACGGATGCACTTAAAGGTCTTATGAACCTTGCACCTAAGACGGCAGTTGTACTGATTGACGGTGAGGAAAAGACAGTTGCGGTAAGGCGTGTGAAAAAAGGTGATATTTTTGTTGTAAGACCTGGAGAAAATATTCCGGTTGACGGCTGTATAATCGAGGGAAACAGTGCCGTAAATGAGTCGGCACTTACAGGAGAGAGCATACCTGTCGATAAGGAAGTAGGAGACATGGTATCGGCTGCGACGATTAACCAGTCGGGTTATATCAAGTGCGAAGCCACAAGAGTAGGCGAGGATACTACATTATCACAAATTATAAAAATGGTGAGTGATGCAGCTGCGACAAAAGCACCTATCGCAAAGATAGCTGATAAAGTGTCGGGAGTGTTTGTGCCGGTTGTTATCGTGCTTGCGATAATAACAACGATAGTATGGCTGATTGCAGGAAAAGAAGCCGGTTATGCACTTGCAAGAGGAATTTCTGTACTCGTAATAAGCTGTCCTTGTGCATTAGGTCTTGCGACACCTGTTGCCATAATGGTAGGTAACGGTGTTGGTGCCAAAAACGGTATTTTGTTTAAAACGGCGGTTTCGCTTGAGGAGACAGGTCGTGTAAACATAGTTGCACTTGATAAAACAGGTACGATAACTATGGGCGAGCCCAAGGTGACAGATATGATACCAACGACAGGATATGATGATAAGTCGCTGTTAAAACTTGCCTATTCGCTTGAGGCAAAAAGTGAACATCCGCTTGCAAAAGCTGTTGTAAATGAAGCAGAGAGCAGAAATATAAAGGCAGATGAAGTTGACGGATTTAAGATACTTCCGGGAAACGGTCTTACGGCACAGTATAACGGCGGTACGATAACCGGAGGAAGTTTTAAATTTATAAGCAAACAGATAAATGTATCAGACGAGATAAGACAGAAAGCAGAAGAACTTGCAAAAGAGGGAAAGACACCGCTTCTTTTTGCACAGGACAATAAATTGTGTGGTCTGATTGCGGTAGCTGACACGATAAAGGAGGACAGCCCGGCGGCAGTTAAAGATTTAAAAGATATGGGAATAAGGGCTGTCATGCTCACGGGAGATAACGAGAGAACGGCGAAAGCCATCGGAGCACAGGCGGGAGTTGATGAGGTTATAGCAGGAGTTCTTCCTGATGGAAAAGAAAGTGTTATAAGAGAACTGATGGGACAGGGCAAAGTTGCTATGGTAGGTGATGGAATAAACGATGCTCCTGCACTTACAAAGGCAAATATAGGAATAGCCATCGGGGCAGGTGCGGACATAGCGATGGATGCGGCAGATGTTGTTCTTATGAAGAGCAGATTAAGTGATGTGCCGGCAGCTATAAGACTCAGCAGATTTACGCTCAGAAATATACATGAAAATCTGTTTTGGGCATTTATTTATAATATTATCGGAATACCGCTTGCGGCGGGTGTATGGATACCGATATTCGGCTGGACATTAAATCCGATGTTTGGTGCTTTGGCAATGAGTTTATCAAGCTTTTGTGTTGTAACAAACGCATTGCGGTTAAACTTTGTTAATATAAAAAAATGTAAATAGTATATGTTTTTTTGATTATGAAAGTATCTGACATAATATGAAAAAGTCTGATATAATGCAAAAAAACAGGAACAGGAGGAAAAAGTTATGGTTAAGACAATAGTAGGAATTGATGGAATGATGTGTGGAATGTGTGAGAGTCATGTAAATGATGTAATAAGAAAGTCATTTGATGTAAAGAAAGTTTCTTCATCACACAGTAAGAAAAGAACAGAGATAATCTCAGAGGAAGCATTAGATGAAGATAAAATCCGTGCAGTTATAGATGAGACCGGATATACCGTAATGTCGGTAGAGACAGAGCCTTACAAGAAAAAATTTGGATTATTTTAAGTAGAAATATACTACTTTGACTAATGGACGCTTTGAAGAAGGAGTATTATTCTGCACTTAGGGACGCTTTCACTCGGAGAATAGCGTAGAGGTACATAGGTGAGCCAAAATACGCTCGCTTATTTACCGGCGATGTTCTAACGCCCTTCGGTCAGAATTGTAAACCTTCTTCAAAGCTGTTTTTTATTTAGAGATAAAAATATTATCCTGCATTTTGTATGGTAAGTACAGTTTTTATTGGTGAACTTTTTTGTGTTTTTGTGGAGATTTTGTTTATTTATTTGACAGTGTTGTATATTTAAGTGTATATTTTTATATGTATGAAAATGAAAAGTATAATAGGTACTTGTGAAAGCATAGTAATACATACTTAATATAGTATATAATTTGTTTTGCAATTACCTAAGAAGGAAAGAGAGGGAGTTTTATGTTAAGGATTGAGAATCTGACTAAGATTTATGGAGATAAGAAAGCTGTTGATGACCTTTCTCTACACATAAATGCGGGAGAGATTTATGGTTTTATAGGTCATAATGGAGCAGGTAAGACGACGACACTTAAGTCTGTTGTCGGGATTTTGAAGTTTGATGAGGGTAAGATTTTTGTTGACGGGGAGTCTGTTTTAAAAAATCCTATTGAATGTAAGAAAAAAATTGCTTATATACCTGATAATCCGGATATTTATGAGTTTATGACAGGAATAAAATATCTGAATTTTATCGCTGATATTTTTAAAGTCGATGCTGATACAAGGCAGGAACGCATTAGGAAATATGCGGATATATTTGAGATTACGGATGATCTTGGCCAGCCGATAGCAGCATATTCACATGGCATGAAACAGAAACTTGCGATTATTTGTGCATGGCTTCACAATCCTAAACTTATTATCATGGATGAGCCTTTTGTCGGACTTGATCCAAAGGCATCTCATTTATTAAAGGAAATGATGAGGGAGTTTTGTGATAATGGCGGAGCAATCTTTTTTTCAACACATGTACTTGAAGTTGCAGAGAAACTTTGCGACAAGGTGGCTATAATAAAAGGCGGCAGACTTATCAAATCTGGTACTATGGAAGAAGTAAAAGGTGATGACAGTCTTGAAGATGTCTTTTTGGAATTGGAGGATGAATAATGACATGGATTCTTATAAAGAAACAGATGATGGAGATATTCAGGAGCTATTTTTATGATTCAAAGAAGAATAAAAAGCGTTCAACTGTTTCAACAATATTATTTATGCTCATATATGCAGTGATGATGGTTGGTGTGCTGGGCGGAATGTTTGCATATTTTTCAAAAGGTATCTGCGGACCGTTTGCAGCGGTAAATATGAGTTGGCTTTATTTTCTTATAATGAGTATGGTTGCTGTATCACTCGGTTCATTTGGCAGTGTTTTTAATACATATTCAGGTCTTTATATGTCAAAGGATAATGATCTGCTCTTGTCAATGCCTGTTCCTGTAAGAACGATACTTATAGCAAGGCTTGCAGGCGTTTATCTTCTCGGTCTTATGTATTCAGCAGTAGTGATAGTGCCTGCCGTAATTGTTTACTGGGTTGTTGCAAAATGTACCGTATTAAATGTAATAGGTTCAATTTTACTTATAGTAATTATTTCACTCATTGTGCTTATATTGTCATGTATTCTTGGCTGGTGTGTGGCAAAGATAAGCAGAAAATTGAAAAATAAAAGCTTTATTACTGTATTGGCATCACTTTTATTTTTTGCCGCATATTATTTTGTATTTTTTAAAGCACAGGAAGTAATAAATAAAATTATGGTTAATGCGGTTGTTTATGGGGAAAATGTTAAAAATAAAGCATACCCTGTATATATGTTTGGAAGAATAGGTGAGGGTGATATAAGTGCAATGCTTATCTATACAGTTGTGATAGTGGTTTTATGTGCTTTAATATACCGTGTGCTTTCAGGCAGCTTTATAAATATTGCTACATCAAATAATACTGTTTCAAAAGTCAGATATAAAGAGAAAAAGAGTAAAATGAAAAATCAATTTGCGGCGGTTCTCTCAAAAGAATTTGCACGATTTTTTGCAAGTCCGAGTTATATGTTAAATTGTGGGCTTGGCTCTCTGTTTCTGTTTGTATTAGGTGGGGTGTTTATCGTGAAAGGTCATTCGCTTGTAGTTTTTGCGGATACGATATTTCAATATAAAGAAGCAGTACGCATGGTACCACTGTTTTTTGCAGTAGCAATATGTGCAACGGCAGCTATGAATGATATAGTTGTTCCGTCGGTATCACTGGAGGGAAAAAATCTGTGGGTGCTACGTTCACTTCCGGTAAAAACATGGGATATATTTAGGGCAAAACTTGCGGTACAGTTTATTTTTACAGGGATTCCGGTATTGTTTTGTGATATATGTATGCTTATAGTATTCAGAGCAGATATAAAACCGGTTACTCTTATAATGTTATTTATACTTCCAATTTTATATATGGTGTTTATGTTACTATTTGGAATGTTGCTTGGGATTAGTTTTGTAAATCTTACATGGACGAATGAGACGGCTCCAATAAAACAAAGTTTAAATATATTTATAGCAATGTTTGGAGGATGGATATTTGCAATTGCGGTAGCATTAGTGTTTATTGTTAAAGCGTACAAAATTGGTTTGTTTATGTATGTTATAATTGTTGATATGGTATTTGCTGCTTTATCAGTAATGTTATATATATGGATGAAAAAAATAGGTGTTGCAAAATTTGAAAATTTGTAAAGAAATTTAGTGGCAGTTTACATCAGAGAAGTTAAGTATAAAAATTATTGTTGAGCAGTCAGAGTGGCTTAACAGTTATATGGATGCAGTTGAGGAAATGGAGGGCAAAACATAATGATAAATCCACTTACAATGATATAATGAGCAAATAAACTATTGAAAAAAGCTGCAGTTTGTGATTATGGTGTAGTTTTAATAAAAGGTGTCATACAGAAATGTATGGCATTTTTTATTGTATAGGAAAATGCCTGTAAAGTAGTGTTTTGTCCTTTTGTAGTATATTTTTTTTGAAATGGCAGATAATGTAAGAGAGCATTATAGTTACTGTTTACTTGAAAGCATTACACTGCTTGCAAAGATATTTGTCAATGAGTGAATGGTGACAGATAAAATATAGTGTAATTTATTTTATAGAGTGGTTATGCTATATGTAGAAATGAAAAATTAAATGCGAAAAATAAGGAGGATTAACATGGAGCAGATTACAAAAAGAAATGAAGCCGTAAAAGACAGCAAACAGACAAGAATGTTCTGTTATCAGTGTCAGGAGACGGCAGGAAACAAAGGTTGCACGGTATCAGGAATGTGTGGGAAAGTTCCTGAAGTAGCAAATATGCAGGATTTACTTATATATGTGACAAAAGGTCTTTCTGCCGTGACAACGAAAATGAGAGAAAAAAAGCTTGCAGTTGATGAGAATGTAAATCACAGGGTTACATTTAATCTTTTTACAACGATTACAAATGCAAATTTTGATAATGAGTCGATAAAAAACAGGATAAAAGATACATTGCTTGAAAAGGAAAGATTATTAAAAAAACTTAATGACGAGGACAAAGAGAAACTTCCTGAGGCGGCATTATGGAACGGTGATGAGAGTGAGTTTGAAAAGAAAGCTAAGGAAGTTGGTATTATGGACACTGAGAACGACAATGTCCGCTCGTTGAGAAGCCTTATCACTTATGGAATAAAGGGAATCGGTGCATATTCAAAGCACGCAAATGCACTTTTAAAAGATAATCCTGAGATAGACGCTTTTATCCAGAAAGCACTTGCCGCAACGCTTAGGGATGATATTTCCGTAGATAATCTTGTGTCACTCGCACTTGAGGTCGGAAAAAACGGTGTAGCCGTTATGCAGCTTCTAGACAAGGCAAATACCGACGCATACGGTGAACCTGAGATAACAAAGGTAAATATAGGTGTTAGAAAAAATCCGGCAATACTTGTGTCGGGACATGACTTAAGGGATTTAGAGATGCTTCTTGAACAGACTAATGGGACGGGGGTTGATGTATATACACATTCGGAGATGCTTCCGGCATGCTCTTATCCTGCATTTAAAAAGTATGAAAATTTTGTCGGAAATTATGGGAATGCGTGGTGGCAGCAGAAGGACGAATTTGAAAAATTTAACGGTCCGATACTTATGACAACAAACTGTATCGTGCCGCCAAAGGAAAGCTATAAGGACAGGCTCTATACAACGGGTGCGACAGGCTATCCGGGATGTAAGCACATTACGGGCGGATATGGTGAGAAGAAAGATTTCAGTGAGATAATAGAACACGCAAAGAAGTGTCCGCCACCGACAGAGATAGAAAAAGGAGAGATTTATGGTGGGTTTGCACATGAACAGGTGATAAAACTTGCAGACAAGATTGTTGATGCAGTCAAATCAGGAGCGATAAAGAAATTTGTCGTGATGGCAGGCTGTGACGGCAGGGCAAAAAGCAGAGAATATTATACTGCATTTGCAAAAGCACTTCCGAAAGATACAGTGATACTGACGGCAGGATGTGCGAAATACAGATATAATAAACTTGACCTCGGCATGATAGGTGACATACCGAGAGTACTTGATGCAGGTCAGTGCAATGACTCTTATTCGCTTGTAGTTATAGCAATGAAATTAAAAGAAGCTTTCGGACTTGATGATATAAATGCCCTCCCAATAATCTATAATATCGCATGGTATGAGCAGAAAGCCGTACTTGTACTTTTGGCTCTTTTGTCGCTGGGAATAAAAAATATACACTTGGGTCCGACACTTCCGGCATTTTTAAGTCCGGAGGTCGTTGATGTGCTCGTCGATAAATTTGACATTGCAGGAATTACGACCGTTGAGAACGATATGGAGATATTCTTTGGGTGATGATATGAGCTTTTCTGTATTTTGCAGGAGTAATATTTTGTGATTTTTTAAACTGTCTTATAAAATGTTCAATATTTTTATAACCACACTGCAGACTTATCTCCTCAATCGTTTTGTTTGTGGAGGACAAGGAATGTTTAATAAATTATCCGTGGAATGATTTCTTGCTTTAAACTCGGAAGAATTTGCTGCATCAATAAAAAAAGATGCAGGTGTTTTTATTAAAAGTAAAAGGTAGGCGGGATGTCCGAGTGGTCTGTCCACGATAAAAGTGGAGTCATGGGCGGCGTTTTCGCCTATTTTTAATATGTTTATCATATGTTAGCTGTTGTCCTTTCGTTAAAATAGATGAAATAGATAATGGAGAAACCGGCTATATGTTATGTTAATTGCGGGTTATGGTAGTTTTGTAATAAGCGAAAATATATAAAATTCAAATCTGGCTGTATAAAATATTATTGTGTTTATCTGATTATAAAAATTGATATATGAGAATATATCAATTTTTTATTAGTATAATCTATTGAAACAATAGCGTCAATAAAATAATATTATATTGTTATTAAAACATATACTCTCCTTATCTTAGTTTTGAGAAGATAAAGAGAGTGCATTAACAAAGAAAGGCGGCAGATTGATATGGTAAGGACATTTAATACACATAATATTAGAAAACAGCAGGAATTAACGGGAAAATATTGGGATTTTTCTCCTTGCGTGGGCAAATATGCAGGTGAACATTTTAAGGTTGCAACGCCTTGCTGCTGGGAGAGTCATCCGAAGTTTGCAGGGTATCGTGGAGAGGGAGAATACACCACGATATTTAAAGCTGGTGGAAATATAAGGCTTGAATTTAAGGGGATAAGCCACACAGCAGAAGTATGGCTTGACGGAAGGAAGATTGCAAAACATTATAATGCATATACGATATTTGATGCCGTGTGCACTAATCTTTCATATGGCGAGCACACGCTGACAGTAAGAGCCGATAACAGATTCAGCGAAAAAAGTGCATTACATATACCAAATGATTATATGTCATATGGTGGAGTGAGCCGCCCTGTAGTGCTTGAGCAAATATCAGATGTTTATATTAGAAATGTTCACGTTACACCTTACAGAGCAGATGGAAAATGGAAAGCAAAGATTGAAATTTATCTTGAAAATACAAAGGGTAATAAATATGGAGATAAAGATTGTTTTAAAATAAATGAGACAGAAAATATTAGTGAAAATAACAGATGTGTGTCAGATAGAGAGAACGATATAAAAAATTCTGAAAACAGAAGCGTGGATGTTTTGGTAAAAGTGGCAGGAGAAAATTTAATATTAAAAAATATTGATGCAGAAAAAAATAATATTGTTAAGGCAGAAATGGAATTTGATAACATAAATGAATGGACACCAGAAACACCTGAACTTTATTATATTGAGGTTAAACTTTTAAGAAATGAAAAGGCGTTTGATGACCTTATTGACAGATTTGGGTTCAGGGAGATAAAAGTATCGGGAAAAGAAATACTTTTAAACGGGGAGAAAATAAGGATAAAAGGTGTCTGCCGTCATGAGGATCATCCACAGTTTGGGTGTGCACTCCCATTTGCGGCTATTGCGGCAGATATTGAGCTTGTAAAGGATATGGGTGCAAATTCGATAAGGACATCACATTATCCAAATGATGAGATTTTTCTTGATATATGTGACGAGCAGGGAATACTTGTGTGGGAGGAAAATCATGCGAGAGGTCTTAGTGAGGAGAACATGAGAAATCCTAACTTTGAACCGCAGGCAGAAAAGGTGATAGAGGAGATGATACCGGCACATTATAATCATCCGTCAATTTATATATGGGGGATATTAAATGAGTGTGCGAGTGACACGGAGTATGGAAAAGAGTGTTATAAAAAGCAGTTTGACATAATAAGAAAACTTGATACATCAAGACCGTGTTCATTTGCAAGCTGTAAAGTTAAGACGGACATATGCTTTGAGCTGCCGGATGTGGTTTCATATAATATTTATCCTCTGTGGTATCATGACACTGAGCCGGATGAATATCTCGATGACCTTTATAAATGGGTGCAAAATGAAACTAAAGGTGTGGGAAAACCATTTATGATAACGGAGATAGGAGCAGGTGGTCTTTACGGCTATAGAAACAATTATGATTCAAAATGGACGGAGGAGTATCAGGCAGAAGCACTTAGAAAACAGCTTACAGCGGTATTAGGGTATAAAGACTGTATTGGTGTTTATATCTGGCAGTTTTGTGATATAAGGATAAGTGATGAGTGGTTTGGCACAAGACCAAGAACGATGAACAATAAGGGGATTGTTGATGAATTTCGCAGAAAAAAACTTGCTTACAATGTGGTAAAGGAGATTTTTAACAAATAAAAGATACTTTGTATTTGAGGTGATTATGTTTTTTTGTTATAATTGTCTATGATAGATATATTTTAGAAGTGAAATAAACACTTTGCCGGCTATTAAGTGTATTCAATAACTATATGGCTTTAAGTGGATTGTGAATATCCGCTTGACTAAATAAAGAATGGAAAGGGAAGTAGAATTATGCCTGTTATAAAAAAAGGAAATTGTTATATGGCTCCGAGTGCTGATATAATCGGGGATGTCACTTTGGACGAGGAGGTCAATGTATGGTATCATGCAACCATAAGGGCTGATGCGGACAAGGTTTATATAGGAAAGAAAAGCAATATTCAGGATAACTGCGTAATTCATGTCGATGAGGGGTATCCGGTTCGTATAGGTGACAAAGTGACCGTCGGACACGGTGCGATAATACACGGTTGTGAGATTGGGGACTGCTCTCTTATCGGTATGGGTGCAATATTGCTTAACGGCTGTAAGATAGGGAAAAACTGCCTGATAGGAGCAGGTGCACTTGTAACGGGTGGTGTTGATGTGCCTGACGGCTCGGTAGTGCTTGGAAATCCGGGTAAGGTTGTAAGAAAGATAAGAGACGAAGAACTAGAAGCGAATATAAAAAATGCGGGAGAGTATGTAAAAGAGGCGAAGGAGAGATTTGA
Source organism: Clostridium sp. AM27-31LB (assembly GCF_003480745.1). Classification (NCBI taxonomy): domain Bacteria; kingdom Bacillati; phylum Bacillota; class Clostridia; order Eubacteriales; family Clostridiaceae; genus Clostridium; species Clostridium sp. AM27-31LB. The sequence goes on from NZ_QUJS01000001.1 coordinate 690,552, forward strand.
GGTCGAGAGTCAGCCATAACTATAACTAATATATAAATGCAAAAAAAGATTATACGCAATGTATAATCTTTTTTTTGACCGCCATACGCAGTCTGAAAATCATTTTGTAAAAAACTTATTTTAATCTTGTATATGTAATTTTGAATGGTAATAACAAATTCATTATATGATATATATCAATATAATGCAAGTGATTTTTAACATATTCCTAAAACTAATGAAACGACAAATGCCAAATCGTGAATAGTAATCAAAATATAACATGATATATGCAAAATGTCAAATTAACCATGATGAAAGCGGTAGAAATATTCTGATTAAAAAGAGGTAAGAGGTGTATTCAAAGAGGGATTAGGAATAAAAAAGGTGGTATAAATACTTGAATAATATAAATGAATGTTGTATATTATAAATAAGTGCAAAATAAAATTCAATGTCATTTCATTATGGTTTGAAAATAGGAGGATGTATATGAACAGAAATAAACAGGTTTTAATGGATAGAGCAAATGTTTGTGATAGTACAAATAAAACAATGGAGCAGTTATATAATATTGCTTTGGATATTGGAACTTCATCAGTTGGATGGTGTGTTACGGATATGAATGGCAAATTGATGAAGTTTAAGAGAAGAAATATGTGGGGAGCAAGATTATTTGATAAAGGACAGACAGCGGAAACAAGAAGATTAAAAAGAAGTCTGAGAAGAAGATATGCGAGAAGAAGGCAGAGAATAATTTTACTTCAAAATTTATTGGGAGATATGGTTAATCAAAAAGATAAGAATTTTTTTGTAAGGCTTAATGAAAGTTTTTTGTGGAAGTGTGATAAGACAGAAAAATCAGATTATTTATTGTTTGCAGATAAGGATTATACGGATAAAGAATATTATAAGAAATATCCAACAATCTATCATTTAAGAAAACATTTGATTGAGTCAAATGAAAAAGCTGATCCAAGAATGGTTTATCTGGCAATACATAATATTATTAAACATAGGGGTCATTTTTTGTATCAGGGGCAGAAATTCGAGGAAGTAAGTGATTTGTCAGATATAATAAATGAATTAAGTGACTGTTTAAAATGTAATTTTGAAGGGGCAGAGTTTAAAATAGAAAAAGAAGTTATAGAAAAAGTGGAAGAAATTTTCAATGAAAAAACAAAAGAAGGGGTAAATAATGAACATAAGAAAAGTAAGGCTGAAAAATGCGAAGATTTAGAGAAGATTTTAGTTGATAATAAATGGGATAAAAAAATAAGTAAAGAAATAGCCAAAGCCTGTCTTGGGTATAAATTTAATGTAGGAACTGTAATTGGTGAAAGTGAACTTAAAGGAGAGGATGGAAAAAGTATAAAAATACAATTTGATGACAGTAAATATGAAGAAAAAATACTGGAGCTTGCAGAAAAAATAAATGATAAGATTGAAATAATTAACATATTACAAAATGTTTATAGCTGGATTGTTATGGAAGACATTTTATCTGGATATAAATATATCTCCGATGCAATGGTTGATAAATATGAAAGACATAATAAACAATTAAATATGCTTAAAAGATTATTTAGAAAGTATTTATCAAGGGATGATTATTTGGAATTTTTTAGAAAAGAAAAGGGTAAAGAAAAAGATGAAAATAAGGAAAAATATATTATAAATTATGTAAATTATATTAAAAGAAATAAGCGATGTGCAAATACAAAAGGGACAGCAAGAGAAAATCTTTATAAGGAGATTAAAGGAAAATTTAAAGGTATGGCTGAAAATGATGCGGAGTATCAGTTGATTTTAAAGGAAATGGATAATGATGAATTTTTGTTAAAGCAAAAAGATGTAAATAATTCAAATATTCCGTATCAGATAAATCTCATTGAATTAGAAAAAATAATTGATAATCAGGGGAAATATTATCCTGTATTGCTGGAAAATAGAGAAAAAATAATTAAATTACTTACATTTAGAATACCATATTATATTGGACCGGTAAATCCAAGAAAAAATGATAATAAATTTGCGTGGGTAAAGAAGAAAGAGGGGCATGAGACAGAAACTGTTAATCCGTGGAACTTAGAAGAAATTGTAGATATTGATGTAACTGCCGAGCGTTTTATTGATAATATGACCGGATTTTGCACATATTTACCGGAAGAAAAAGTATTACCAAAAAATTCTTTGATTTATCAGGAATACAAGGTGTTAAATGAACTTAATAAAATAAAGGTGAATGATAAAGGATTAGATATAAAAACAAGAAATGACATTATTGAGGGAGTGTTTAAGAAACAAAAAAATATAAATGAAAAAACATTAAAAAACTATTTGTTATCTATTAATTATCTGGGAGCAAAAGTAATTGAAGAATATAAGATTGAAGGATACCAGGGTGATAAGCAATTTGCTAATTCTATGGGAAGCTATATTGATTTTAAAAAAATATTAGGAAGTGTTGATGTTAGAAATTTGGATATGATTGAAGAAATAGTGTATTGGCTTACTGTTTTTGAAGAAAAAAGCATAGTAAAACGTAAAATGATACAAAAATATAGTGATAAATTATCAGAAAAGCAATTATCAAGAATACTTGATTTGAAATATGACGGCTGGGGAAGATTTTCCAAAAAATTTTTAACAGGGATATATGGAGATTATTATGGCGAAAAGAAAACAATTATGGATGTTTTAAAAGAAGATAACAAATTGCCTAATTTAATGCAGATTATAAATAAAAAGGAGTTTGGATTTAATGAAATAATAGAGAAAAACAGAATTAAGCTGGATGAGGGAGAGGTGCTTAAAGATGCTATTGATAAAATACACTGTTCGCCTGAGGTACGGAGAGGAATATGGCAGAGTATGAAACTGGTAGAGGAGGTAATAGAGATTGAAAATGGTGTACTTCCTAAAAATATTTATATAGAATTTGCCAGAAGTGAAGAAGATAAAAAAAGAACAAAAAAACGAAAAAATAAATTAGAAGCTGCATACAAAGTTTTGAAAAAAGAAATAGATGTGTATAATGAAAAGGTTTTAAAGGAGTTGGGTGAATATAAAGAAAAACTTGATGAAGAAAAAGTTTATTTATATTTTTTGCAAAACGGTCAATGTATGTACACAAAACAGGAATTAAATCTGAATGGATATTTAAAAGATTGTGAAATAGACCATATAATTCCGCAGTCCGTATATGACGAAGATAGTTTAGATAATAAAGTGTTGGTATTAAAGGGGGCAAATCAAGAAAAAGGAAACAGAATACCTTATGATTATATAAAAGAAAAAAATAAAGTTAATTGGGAAAGTATGAAAATATGGTGGGAAAAATTATATAAGTGTGGTTTGATGAGTGAGAAAAAATATAAAAGATTAACTACGCAGAATATAGGAGAAATTATAAATAGCGGATTTATAAAACGCCAATTGACAGTTACGAGCCAGATGATAAAAAATGTTGCTAATCTTATAACTGATTATTATGGTGGAAAAGTTAATGTAATGGCAGTTAGAGCAGCATTTTCGACAAAAATAAGGAAAACATATTCTGAACTTGTTAAGGGAAGTGATGGAAATTACATTGAAAAAAATGATGGGGATTGTTTTATTAAGAATAGATTTTTGAATGATTTTCATCATGCACATGACGCATATTTAGCTTCTATAATAGGAAAATATTTAAATACGGTATATCCTAAAATGGCAGATGAAATAAATTATAATAAGTATATTAAATATTATAATGAACAATGTAAGAAAAATAGAAAACAGAAATTTAATTTTATTTTATCAAAATTTGATAAGATTTTTGAAAGAGATGGAGAAATTGTCTGGAATGGAGTGGAGCAGATTAAATATTTGAAAAATATCTTAAATTACAGGGATTGTATCATAACACATAAACTTGAAGAAAATACGGGAAGTTTTTATGATGAAAATAGATTGCCGAAAAATGACAAAAGTGAAAAATTGATACCAATAAAAGAAGGTCTTCCGGTAGAGCGTTATGGTGGATATCAAGGTGGCGAAGCTGCGTACTGTTGTCTGATATCATATGTAGAAAAGAAAAAACAACAGCTTGAATTAGTAAAAATTCCGGTGATGACAGCAAAAAAGATTTATGATGGAAAAACAACACTTGAAAATTATCTTAAAGACAAGATGGGGTTAGATGATATACATATAATCCGCAAAAAGATAATGAAATATCAGTTGATAGAGGAAGATGGATGTAGATATTATCTGGTATCTGCGGAAGAACTTGCAAATGCAAAACAGCTTGTACTCGGAAGTAAGAATGTCAGATTTAATCGTATATTAAATATAATTGAAGATAATAGATACAATGGATATTCTCCTGAATATATACAGAGGGGATTAGATGATTTTTATGAATTTTTAATTGGTAAAATTCAAAAAGAGTTTGGAAGGAGCAGTTCTGTAGCTGAAGAAATTTATGATACGAAAGTATTTTATAAATTAGAGAGTGCTAAAGATAAGGGAGATTTTATAATGGAAATATTAAAATTGACTAATATAGGATCAGATTATCCATATTTAAAAAAATATAAAAAGTATAATAAAATCTCGTCATCTCTGATAGACAGAAAGGGAAGAAGTAAATATCAAGGATACAAGATAAAACCGGGAACAGTTTTAATAGATCAGTCTGTTACGGGTTTATATGAGAGGAGGTTAGAACTTTGAGTTGGAGAACGGTAGTTGTGCAGAGTAGAGCTAAATTATCTTATAAGAATGGGTGTATGATTATAAGAACTGATGATGTAAGATTGATTCACTTATCGGAAATTAATACATTAATTGTTGACTCTATGCAAGTGTCAATAAATTCTTTTTTGTTATGTGAGTTAATAAAGAAAAAGATAAAGGTTGTATTTTGTGATGAAAAAAGAAATCCGATAAGTGAATTGATAGGGTATTATGGGTGTCATAATTCAAGTAAAAAGTTGATGCAGCAAATTAAATGGGATATAAATTATTCGAGGTTAATATGGACAAAAATTATAAAACAAAAGATATTAAATCAGGCATTAATGCTTAAAAAATATGGCTTTTGTACGGAGGAGAAATTAGTCACTTATGCTGATGAATTAGAATATTTTGATAACACCAACAGAGAAGGTCATGCAGCGAAAGTATATTTTAATAGTCTTTTTGGAAAGGATTTTTCAAGAGATGATGTGAATGATATTAATGCAGCATTAAATTATGGATATTCAATTTTACTATCAAATTTCAATAGAGAATTGGTTGCAATTGGATATTCGACAGAATTAGGAATAAAGCATACGAATGAATATAATTCGTTTAATCTTTCATGTGATTTTATGGAACCATTCAGAGTTATTGTGGATGAGATTGTTTATAACAATATCGGAATACCCTTTGATAATGAATATAAATTAAAACTTGTAAATCTTCTTAATAAAAGAGTTGATTATGGAGGTAAGGAATTTTATTTGACAAATGTAATACAAAAATATGTGAGAAAGGTTACTGAAACTATAGAAAAGCTAACAATGGCTGAATTAGTTTTGTACGAATTTAAGTGATGTATAGATTTATGAGAATAATGGTTTTATTTGATCTTCCTACTAAAACTGTTGGAAATAGAAAAGAGTATCTTAAATTTAGAAAGTTTTTGCTTAATGAGGGTTTTATAATGATGCAGGAATCAGTATATACAAAATTAGTATTGAATGGTTCATCAGCAAAGCTTGTAAGAGATAAGGTGAAGAAAAACGCACCGGTTGATGGATTAGTAGAAATGCTTACCATAACCGAAAAACAGTTTAGTGGGATAGAGTATATTGTTGGGAGAAAGAGTGACTTTGTTTTGGATACAGATGAAAGGCTTATAGTGATATGATATTAAAAATTTTTTCTTTTGAGAATGATATAGATTTTTCAAAAAATCATATAAATGTATTGCAGATACAAAATAAAAAATTATTTGCAAAGATGTTGAGTAGTTTTAATAATATGTGCAAAGGGTTATCAGTTGAGTGTGATGAGGTGATTACATTACTAGAACAAGATGAAATAGTTGATTTTACTAAAAATGTTCTTTTTGTAGTAGACTTTTTGAACTTTGATTTTAATCAGAGGAGAATTCAGACGGTTTTGTATCAATACATAGATAAAATAATTAAATTAGAGCCAGAAATATTGTCAAATATAAATAATCTACAAGATTCGATACATATTGAATTTATGAGTATAATGGAGGAGTTCCCGTTTGAAATATTGTGCAAAAAAGATATTTCTATTTTAGATATATTAAAAATATATGGCGTTAGGATTAAGGCAAATGTTGATGAAAAGATAATTGAAAAGCTTTTTAGAATAGTTGAATTAGTTCAGTGCCTAGATTTGGCAAAATTGATAATCCTTGTAAATGTGAAACAATACTTAGATTCAGATGAAATAGTTGAATTTTATAAGTATTGTGTGTATAATAATGTAAAGTTGCTATTACTTGAAAGAGGTTCAGAGGTTTCTCCTTTGGAAAGAGAGAGAGTACTTTTTGTTGACGAGAACTTTGATGAATTTTTTATACAATAATATGTAAGTGGAGGTGAATTTATATAAATGATATGTTACTGTTTGAAATTGAATTTTTGATAAATTCAGAATATATGGTTGAAATCTCATTTTTGTAAGGAAAATGAATGGTAATAAAAAATGTAAAATTGAGGTTTTAGGTGTATGTAATTTTGAATGGTAACACAACTAAAAATCAGTTAGTAGGCAAGGATGAACAGTTTTAGGTGTATGTAATTTTGAATGGTAACACAACTGTATGAATTTTGCAGAATTTATACAAGTATGTTTTAGGTGTATGTAATTTTGAATGGTAACACAACTAAATGCTATTAAATAAAAGAATCCCCAGAGGTTTTAGGTGTATGTAATTTTGGATGGTAGGAAATAGTGCTGTGATAAACTATAATTCACATTTTCTACGCTATTAAAAGGTCTGTATTATCAAATCATATAATACAGACCTTTTTTATAAATCATATTTTGCGATTGCTCACGAATTAAAACTCTCAATCCTACATTCGTGTATTTTGGTTTTCTTATCATAATTAATTTCGATAAGCAATATATTTCTGATAAATTACAACCGATACTATAATATGCGGTAAGCATATCTGCCGTTATGGATTTGCCAAAAATTCAGCCTACAAAAACCTCTTAAGTACCTCCAGCACTCCATTTTCCCAATAAGGGGCACAGGTATGCTTTGCTGCCGCAATAACCTCCGGTCTTGCATTTGATACGGCATAACTTTCGCCTGCGCCTTTTAACATCTCGGTATCGTTGAGATTATCACCGAAACAGCAGACTTCATCAGGTGTGATATTGTATTTGTCCATTAAAAATGAAACGGCAGTCCATTTGCTTATGCCGCTGTGATTACAGTCAACCCATTCTTTTCCGGCGGAAGTGACATGAGCTTTGTCTTTCCATGCAGGTATGAAGTGCGGTGAGCAGAGTTCTTCGCAGGAATCGGGATGGTAAACAGTGAATTTTATAATATCATCATTTTCAAGTTTTGTCAGGTCATCGATTTCACGCATCTCAAAACCATAAGAGTCCCTGAGTCTGTGGAAAATTGGACTTGCACCGTCTTCAGCATAGCAAAGGTCAGGACTTGCCGCAAAATAATCACAAGCAGGAAGTTCATCCCTTACCATGCGGCACATATCTTTCCAGAGTTCATTTGACATGGGATATGTTTTTAAAATCCTGTCAGGAGTACGCACGACAGTACCGCCGTCAGTTATATACATCAGTTTATCTTTGATGGGAGCAAAGAGTTTCTGCTCACTTGAAAACTGTCTGCCTGAGCAGACGGTGAAGATAATCCCCTTATCAATAAGTTTGCTTATAACAGTCATATATTCAGGATCTATTATGAGAGTACCGTCTTTGACAAGAGTACCGTCAATATCTGTAGCAATCAATTTAATCATATACAATAAAACCTCATTTCTTTAAATTCAGTTGAAATCTTGTTTCATTATTATATATTAGAAATTTCAGTTATGCAAATATTATACGGAGAGTGCCGATATTTTGTAACGGTTCTGAAGCTGCAATATAATGAGCAGGCTGCAACAATAACACAGTGATTGGACTTCTTAACAGTTTCAAATCTACAATATAAAGAGCAAACTCGTGTAGTACAGACTATATTTGAGGGGCGGAACAGTTACCACACTTTACAATTTTTAAAAATTTACTATAATTAATAATGCAAAGGGCAACCGGTATAGCAAAATTAACATATAATAGCAAAATTCAAACACATATATATTTAAGCTTGGCAAATGCAAAAGCAATATAAAATTAAAGAAAATTTAAGGAGGTCTTATCATGAACGAGACATTAAAAGTATTAGAATCAAGAAGAAGCTGCAGAAATTTTAAAAGTGAGCCTGTTGAAAACGAGAAGTTAGAGGCAATTATCAAAGCCGGAACTTACGCACCGACAGGAATGGGTAAGCAGTCACCTATAATAATCGCTGTGACGAACAAGAAGCTTCGTGACAAAATTGCAGAGGAAAACCGTAAGATAGGGGGATGGAATGAGGGCTTTGATCCGTTTTACGGTGCACCTGCAATTCTTATGGTTTTGGCAGACAAATCTATGCCTACATATAAATATGACGGTTCGCTCGTCATGGGTAATCTTATGAATGCTGCTGAGAGTCTTGGTGTGAACAGCATTTGGATTCACAGAGCAAAGGAAGAGTTTGAATCAGATTTTGGAAAGAAGATTTTAAAAGATTTAGGAATAGAGGGTGACTATGAGGGTATAGGTCACTGTGCCATAGGCTATGCGGCTGAGCCGTTGCCACAGGCAGCAGAAAGAAAAAATGACTATGTTTATTATGTAAAATAAAGTGAGGCTAAAAATATGACATCAGAAAAAAGCGGTGTGTTATATAATGAACTGCTTAAAAAAGGTTTTAATGAAGAACTTTGCAAAGAGATAGCATACCGCTATATGAATACTGACTATACGGCGACGAGGATGCTTGGGTATCTTTACCGGGTCAGCAGTCTGAGTGAGGAAATGCTTATCGATGAGATGCTGGCTATACTTGATGACCGTGAGAGATTTCGTAAAAAACACGAGATGGAGTCGGCACAGGCAGTCATTAATAAAGTTTATAATGACGGACTTGACTAAAAAAGAAATGAGGATAAATATGAGCGTTACATTTGCCGGGACTATGCGAGGATATGAAAAAAAGAATATTATAAAAGATGTGATTGCGGGAATAATCATTATGGCTGTCTCAATTCCTATTTCGATGGGGTATGCACAGATAGCAGGGCTGCCAGCCGTTTGTGGACTGTACGGTTCGGTGTTTCCAATAATCGCATTTGCATTGCTGTCTACATCACCACAGTTTGTGTTTGGTGTGGATGCGGCTCCGGCGGCACTTGTAGGTTCGGCACTTATCAGTTTTGGGATAGAGAGCGGTTCAAAGGAAGCACTTACAGCAGTTCCTCTGATAACATTTTTTGTGGCACTCTGGCTTTTTGTGTTTTATCTTATGAAAGCAGGAAAACTTGTAAATTATATATCAGCTCCCGTTATGGGAGGGTTTATAACGGGGATATGCACTACTATAATATTGATGCAGGTGCCAAAACTACTCGGAGGAACTTCGGGAACAGGGGAATTGCCCGAACTTTTAAGTCATCTTGCGGAAACGATAGGGAGTATAAATATACCATCGCTTATACTCGGTGTTTCGGCACTTATAATACTTACTGTTTCTAAAAAAGTTATGCCTAAGTTTCCGATGGCGGTATTGCTGATGGGTGCCGGAGCAGTTATGACATATTTTCTGCCGGTCGGTTCATGGGGCATAAAGACGCTTGATAAAGTGGAAACGTGGCTTCCGAAGTGGGCGTTGCCTGATTTTTCAGTCGTGCCTTTAAAGGATGTTATAACGGTCAGTCTTTCCGTGGCGGTCGTGATACTTGCCGAGACACTTCTTGCCGAAAATAATTTTGCACAAAAGAATGGCTACAAGATAGACGACAATCAGGAGATACTCGCTTTTTCGGTGGGAAATCTTCTCGCATCACTTACGGGATGTTGTCCTATAAATGGCTCTGTCTCACGAACGGCAATGGGTGAGCAGTATCAGGGAAAAACGCAGCTTATGGGTATCGTTGCAGGAATTTCAATGATGGCATTACTGTTGTGTGGAACAGGTTTTATAGGTTATCTTCCTGTGCCGGTGCTTACGGCTATAGTTATCTCGGCACTGGCAGGTGCAACAGAGTTTGAACTTGCAGCAAGGCTTTGGAAAGTCAGCAGGACTGAGTGTCTGATATTTGTCGGTGCGTTTATGGGAGTTCTTTTTCTTGGAACGATAAACGGTGTTCTTATAGGAATAATCTTATCTTTTTCAGAAATGATAATCAGGACTTCAAAGCCGGCAAGATGTTTTCTTGGAATACAGCCGGGACACAGGCATTTCCGTGATATTGAGGAGGGCAGACAGATACACGAGGTAAAGGGAGTTGTTATCTATAGATTTAGCAGTAATCTTTTCTTTGCAAATGTTTCGGTTTTGCAAAAAGATATAGAAAATAGTCTAAAAGCCGACACAAAAGCTGTCATAATAGATGCGAGCGGTGTAGGAAGCATTGATATAACGGCGGCGGACCGACTTGTGATTTTGCAAAAGAGCCTTGAGGAAAAAGGCATAAGATTTTATATAACTGAGCATATCGCAGACCTTAACGAACAGATGAGAAAACTTGGGATAGGCTATCTTGTAGAGGCAGGCTGTGCAAGAAGAACAATACATATCGCTCTTAAGGATATGGGGATAAACCGTCCGTATCCGTTGGAGGGAGGAGTTGACAACGAGGAGATAAGCGGCTCAAGAAAAAGAGCGGATAATCGTGTGCAGGAGTTTGTCTGGGCTTTTGGAAAGCATACGGAAAAAGAAATAGAAAAACAGATAGTAAATCAGATAAAGCAGCTTAAAAAAGATGTAGGAGAAATTGATGTTGAGAAGCTTATGCACGGAGCATGGACGCATATGGAGGAGCTTGACCAGGATGAGTGGCTTGAACATCTTGAAGAACATTTAAAAGAAATCGTTAATATTTCAGGGAAAGATGAAAAGACGCTCGCAATAAAGCTTGAAGAACACAGAAAAGAGGTTTACGAACATATCTCCGAGCATCATCCGGAGCTTGCAAAGCGTTTTAAAGAGAGAAGACATATACTTGATGAACATTTAAAAGAACGCAGACCTGAGGTTTATGAACTTGTTGTCAGGATGCGTGATAAAGTACAACAATGAAAAAGCTGTCAGGTAGTGGCAGTTAATGGTGACAGTGATATCTATTTAGAATCCATTTGAAAATATGGACTTTTGAGCCTTGATATGGTAATATATTGAAATGTATCAAGGCTCTTTTCTTTTAAAAGAGTTTTTTTGCGGACAAAGATTTAAAAGTCTGAATAAGTGTTCTGGACAGTGTAGTAGTCCGTGATTATTTAGAAAGGCGGAAATTCCATATAGCAAGGTGTTTCCGAATAGGTAAAAGATAAAATGAAACTAGGAATCGTTGGTCTTCCAAATGTTGGAAAGAGTACATTATTTAATTCACTTACAAAAGCAGGAGCAGCAGAAGCAGCGAATTATCCGTTCTGCACGATTGAACCTAATGTAGGAGTCGTTCCGGTGCCGGATAAGCGACTTGATGTTTTGACGCAGATGCACAATTCTGCAAAGACTATTCATGCAGTTATCGAGTTTGTCGATATTGCAGGACTTGTCAAGGGCGCATCAAAGGGCGAGGGTCTTGGAAACCAGTTTCTTGCTAATATCCGTGAGGTTGATGCCATCGTTCATGTGGTACGCTGTTTTGATGATACAAATATCGTTCATGTAGATGGAAGCATTGACCCGCTGCGTGATATTGAAACTATCAACTTAGAGCTTTTATTTTCGGATCTTGAGATATTAGACCGCAGATATGCAAAACTTGCAAAGAGTGTCAAAAATGACAAGACACTTGTTAAAGAGTTTAATCTTGTTGAGAAGTTAAAAAAGCATCTTGAGGATGGAAATCTTGCAAAGACATATGAGCCGGAAGATGAGGATGAGGAAGAGCTGTTAGAGAGTTTTAATCTTTTGACATATAAGCCTGTAATATATGCAGCAAATGTTTCAGAGGATGATTTGGCGGATGATGCAGCTAACAATGAATATGTTGCAAAAGTAAGAGAATATGCTGCTAAAGAGGGCTCAGGAGTTTTTGTTATCTGTGCACAGATAGAGCAGGAAATTGCAGAGTTAGAAGATGATGAGAAGAAAGAGTTTTTAGAGGATCTTGGTTTATCTGAGTCAGGACTTGACAAACTTATAGCAGCCAGCTATAAACTTTTAGGATTGATAAGTTTCCTTACAACGGGAGAAGATGAAACAAGAGCATGGACTATCACAGAGGGCACAAAGGCTCCTCAGGCGGCAGGCAAAATTCATACTGACTTTGAGCGTGGTTTCATCAGAGCTGAAGTTGTAAGTTATGACAATCTTGTGGAGCAGGGCAGCATGAATGCAGCAAAAGAAAAAGGTCTTGTGCGTTCTGAGGGAAAAGATTATGTTGTTCAGGACGGAGATGTAGTTCTTTTTAGATTTAATGTTTAATACTATTGCATTTAAGGGGGAAACTGATGGGAGCTGATGTTAGATTTCCGCATTTAGGGATAGAGATTGAAAAACTTGGCAAGAGCATTTCAATCGGTGGTTTTGCCATTGCGTATTATGGCATCATTATTGCTTTTGGCATGGTATGTGGCTATCTTATTGCGGCATGGCAGGCAAAGAGAACAGGGCAGGATAAGGAAATGTATCTCGACCTTGCTTTGTGGGATATTATATTTGCCGTTATAGGTGCAAGAGTTTACTATGTGGTGTTTAGTTGGGATTATTACAGTAAGCATCTGAAAGAGATAATCAATACAAGAGGTGGCGGAATGGCTATCTATGGAGGAGTGATAGCCGGAGTTATAACAACATTTGTATTCTCAAAGATTAGAAAAGTCTCATTTTTGAAACTTGTGGATACTGCATGTGCAGGACTTCTTATCGGACAGATAATAGGACGCTGGGGAAACTTTTTCAACAGAGAAGCATTTGGTGGTTACACAAACGGACTTTTTGCAATGCAGCTTAAGAGAAGCGATGTGGCACAGTCAAATATCACACATGACATGATAAAGCATCTTGTTGATATAGACAATGTTTCGTACATTCAGGTGCACCCGACATTTTTATATGAATCATTGTGGAATGTGGTTGTTTTACTGATAATAATCTTCTTTACCAAAAAGAAAAAATATGACGGACAGTTGTTTCTTATATACCTTTTAGGTTATGGCTTGGGCAGGTTCTGGATTGAAGGGCTTCGCACGGACCAGCTTTTGATACCGGGAACACATATTGCGGTATCACAGGTATTATCTTTGGCAGTTGCCATTGTATCTGCGATTATACTTATCGTAATGTTTAAAAAGAAAAAAGCTGCAGACAAATAATGTGATGAATCGGTCAGAAGAAAGTTACAGACAGATAATGGTAAAGGTTAAAAACAGATAGAAATTTAATTCAGACATAAAAGCAGGCACCAAGAAACGGTGACTTTGATTTTAAATATCAAGGCCGCCGTTTTATTTTTTTAATCTATTTTGGCTATTCTTTGCATAAAAATCATTTGTTGCTAAATTGAATTTCTTTATGGGTGCATAACTTTAGTTCTATACTCTTACTGAGTTCACGCATAATGATAATATTTTCTCTTTTTTATAAAGAAAGTTATGGTGATGCACATTGTCAGGAGTTCGGCGACTGCGACAGATGACCATATACCGTTTATGCCTAATATCATCGGCAGCAGAAGTACTGCTGACAACTGGAATACGAGAGTCCGGAGAAATGATATTGCGGCGGATATGGGACCGTTGTTTAATGCGGTGAAGAACGATGAGCCAAATATGTTGCAGCCGTTTATAAGGAATACAAAGCAATATATTCTAAATCCCATGACAGTCATTTCATATAATGAACGATCATAGCCTACAAATAGTTTAGAAACCGGTGCGGCGAGGAATTGTGCGAGTACAAAAAGTGCAAATGCCCATATGCAGATGAGAGTAAGGCTTTTTCTGAAAAGGTTTTTAAGTTCATCGTGGTTTTGGGCACCGTAGTGGTAACTTATTATAGGTGCACTTCCAATGGAATATCCGATGAATATTGCAACAAAGATAAAGTTTACATACATTATGGTTCCGTAGGCGGCAACACCGTTTTCACCTGCAAATTTCATGAGCTGTAGATTGTATAATGAGTTTACGATGGAACTTGACAGGTTTGTCATAAGTTCTGATAAACCGTTAGAGCAGGTGCGTATAAGGACTTTGCCGTAAAAATGTGTTTTGCCAAGCTTAAGCGGACTTTTGTTGTGTCTGCCAAAATATGCAAGTGGTAAAAGACCGCCTACACATTCGCCGCATACGGTTGCTATTGCAGCTCCTTTTAAACCAAAGCCGAGTACGGCGATGAAAACATAGTCGAGCACCATGTTTGTAAGACCGGCGGCAACGATTACCATAAGTCCGAGTTTTGGTTTTTCGGCAGTAACAAAGAAACTTTGGAAGACATTTTGGAGCATAAACGGCATAAGAGATATAAAACTTATTCGTCCGTACAGTACACAGTTGTCGAGAAGTTCACCGGTTGCACCTAAAGCGATGCTTACGGGACGGACTAAGATGGCACCGAGAACGGCAAAAAATAAACCGCCGATTATAGTCGTGTAAACTATCAATGAAAAATATTCGTTTGCTTTTTTGTTTTTCTTTTCACCGAGTGTTTTTGCAACTATGGCACTTCCGCCTGTTCCCATCATAAAGCCTAGAGCACTTAGTCCCATAATTAAAGGGAGTATGAGATTGATAGCAGCGAGCGCCGTCTTGCCAACAAAGTTTGATACAAATAATCCGTCAACGACACTGTATATTGATGTAAATATCATCATTATTATTGACGGATATACAAATTTTAAAAGTTTTTTAAATGTAAAATGTTCCGATAATTGGATACCCATAATTTACCTCCGCAGTCATTTGTTGAGTTTATTAATTTATTGTGATTGTCAAAAACAAAAGTAATCTAAATTTTATTCTTTTGTAGTTATTCGTTGAGCTTATTAAATTCATTGTGCAGCGATATGATGTATTTTTTGCACATACTAAGTAAAAGTTTCTGTTCGTCTTTGTTTAATGAAGAAAAGGAATTGTTTTCGCACTTTACTATGGGATATATCTTTTCCTGTATAAGTAGTTTGCCTGTCGGTGTCAGATTTATGTGCTTTGAGCGGCCTTTTCCATCTGAAAAAGATATATATCCCTCTTTTTCGAGTTTGTGTATCGAAGAATTGATAGTCTGCTTTGGCAAAAAAGAAATTTTTTGTATGTCACTTTGCAGGCAGCCGTCACCGAGTTCAAAGACCGAGTACAATATGTCAAAGGAACTTTCGGAAAGACCTGCATTTAAGGCTGTTTCGTGATAAAGGTCATTTAATTCTTTGTAAAATTTATTAAATTCTAAAAGCGGTTTACTTATAACCGGTTTTTCATCAGAATGAATATCTTTATATACAGGTATATTTTTCATAATAATATCAGCTTCTTATCTTAAGTCCGATTTCGTACTTAGAATACTATAATGTTATTTTGCTTTTTTGTCAACAAGAAAACAGGTTAAGGAGAAAAATATGACTTTTTTTTGTCACCCACTTGCAAAAAGTGGGGAAAAGTTATATTATAGGGGATATAAGTGGTTAAAAGTGGGGACAAATTGCATATAGGTGGTAGAAAGTGGGTGATTATTATGTTTATGGGTCAGTATGAGCATACTATTGACACCAAGGGCAGAATAATCATTCCTGCCAAATATCGAAACGAATTGGGCGATACATTCGTTATAACGAAAGGATTAGATGGCTGCCTTTTTATCTATCCGTCGCAGGAGTGGATAGATTTTGCAGACAAGCTGATGGGTCTTTCGTCAAGCCAGAATACAAGAAGATTACAGCGTCAGTTTTTATCAAAGGCTATGGAAGTTACAACTGATAAACAGGGAAGGATACTTATTCCCGGATTGTTAAGGGAGAGTGCAGGCTTGGAAAAAGATGTTGTTTTTCTTGGTATGATGAACCGTATAGAAGTATGGGACAAGGAGAGACTTAAAGCTGAGGAGAAAATAGAGGAGACAGCGGGTCTTGATGAGGCTATGGACGAGCTTGGTATTTCGTTATAAGTAAGAATATTAGTGCAGAAGTGAGGGTTATTATGGAATTTGTTCATAAGTCGGTTCTACTTGATGAAGTTATAGAGGGACTTGACATTAAGGAAAATGGCACATATGTTGATGGAACACTCGGAGGTGCCGGGCACGCCGGTCATGTGTGTGAACGACTTGGCACGGATGGCAGATTTATTGGTATAGACCAGGATGAAGATGCTATCAAAGTCAGTACGGAGAGATTGAAAAAATATGGTGATAAGGTAACTATAGTCAGGAGCAACTATTCGGATATGCCGGATGTTGTTCATGAACTTGGTATTTCAGGTGTTGACGGCATAACACTTGACCTCGGAGTATCATCATTTCAGTTAGATACGGCAGAGAGAGGTTTTTCTTACAGAATGGATGCACCTCTTGATATGCGTATGGATACAAGACAGCCGTTATCAGCGGAAACGGTTGTAAATGAGTACACGGAAAGCGAACTTTTCCATATTATAAAAAATTATGGCGAAGATAAATTTGCAAAGAATATTGCAAAACATATTGTGATGGAGAGACAAGAAAGTCCTATCCTTACAACTAAAAGATTGGCTGAAATAGTCGACCATGCGATACCGATGAAGATGAAAAAGCAGGGAGGACATCCGGCAAAAAGGACATTTCAGGCAATAAGGATAGAAGTAAATCATGAATTGGATGTTTTGGAGAAAAATCTTAATGACATGATAGACTTACTAAATCCGGGAGGAAGATTTTGTATAATCACATTTCATTCTCTTGAGGACAGAATTGTGAAGAATGCATTTAGAACGGCACAAAACCCTTGTGTTTGTCCGTCTGATTTTCCAGTTTGCGTATGTGGGAGAAAACCAAAAGGGAGAGTTATAACGAGAAAACCTATACTTCCAAGTGGAGAGGAAATGGAAGTTAATCCGCGTTCAAAAAGCGCAAAACTGAGAATATTTGAGCACAATTAGTGGCAGAACAAGGAGGAGTCAAATGTCAGAATATACCAGAAACGGTTATACATATGAAAATAATAAGAGAAGGCACATTCCTAATTACAGGAAAAACACATATGTTGAGGGAAATACAGTCAGACAGCTTGAAGCTGTACCAAAAAGAAGAGAAGAAGAGAGAATAGAGCGTGAGAAACGCAGAAGAAGACAACTTGATCCGGGTAATATTGCAATACCTGGTGTTTCAGTGTTTAATATAGTTTTTATGATGTGTGTTGCGATTATCCTTATAGGAGTTACTGCATCATTTATAAGTGCACAGAACAGAAGTGTTGCACTGAAAAAAGAGGTGGTCGCACTTCAGTCAGAAATTCAGGAGCAGAAGATTTCAAATGATGAGAAGTATGAGGAAATATTAAATGGAGTAGATTTGTCGCAGATATATAAAAAGGCGACAAGAAAACTTGGCATGGTAAGAGCAGAGAATAATCAGGTGTTTAAATATAAAAACAAAAAGAGCGACATGGTTAAGCAGTACGCTAAAGTGCCTGAAACAACGAATAAATAGAATATTATCATTGCCGGATGCACAATAAATGTGAGCGGCAGATGATTGTCAGATTGGTAGAGGTTTGTTGCAATGGACAAAACGATGTTAAAAAAAATAAGACGAAGAAATATAAACAGATTAAGGCGGGAATCAAGAGTAAAGCTGGTTATAGCCATACTGCTTATATTTGCACTTATTATGGGTGCAGGTGTCAGAGTAATCTATTTAAATGTAAACAAAGGAACAGAGTATAAAAAAGAAGTTTTGTCTCAGCAAAGTTATGTAAATAAGGTGATTCATTATAAAAGAGGGGATATTGTCGACAGAAATGGCAATACCCTTGCTAAGAGTACCAAAGTATATGATCTTATATTAGAGCCTAAGCAGGTTATAGAGGCAGATGAAAACAGACAGGCAGCGGATAAGGACGCTGATGCATCGAAAAAAGCAACAGCAGCCGCTTTAAAAAAAGTGTTTGGTATCAGTGAAAAAACATTTTATTCAATTTTGTCAAAAAAACCTAATTCTATGTATTATCCGATGAAGAAATATACATCAATTCAAAGAAAAATTGTTGAAGAATTTAATAAACTCGCAGATGAGGACAGCGATATAACGGGTGTGTGGTTTGAAGAAAAATATATAAGAACTTATCCATATTCTGAGGTAGCAAGTACGGTGCTTGGTTTTTGCTCTTCTGACGGTAACGGACTTGGAGGTATTGAAAGCTGGTATAATTCAAGCCTTAATGGTGTGAATGGCAAAAGCTTTGGTTATTATGATTCAAATCTTAATCTTATAGAAAAAGTAAAGGAAGCAAAAAACGGAAATAAGATAGTATCGACTATAGATATAAATGTGCAGGGTGTACTGGAAAAGAAAATGAAAAAATTTCAGAAAGATACCGGCTCAAAAAATATGGGTGTTATCCTTATGAATCCCCAAAATGGGGAGATATATGCGATGGCAGATTATCCAAGTTATAATCTCAATGATCCTAGAAATCTTTCGGTGAAATTTTCAAAGTCTAAGATAGCAAAAATGTCATCAAAGAAAAAGGGTGAGGAATTACAGAAATTATGGCGAAATTTCTGTATCTCCGATGCGTACGAACCGGGTTCGACTTTTAAACCGGTTACGGTTGCGGCAAGCCTTGACGAGGGCGTGACATATGACGGAAAACATTATCGTTGTGACGGAGGTCAGAAGATAGGACCTACATATATAAAATGTGTGGCATATTCTAACGGAGGTCATGGAGATATAGATCCGTGTAAGGCTTTGATGAAATCTTGTAATGATGTGATGATGCATATGGCGGCGGATCTTGGTGCAACCAGGTTTGCAAAATATGTCAGAAGTTTTGGCTTTGGTTCAAAGACTGGTATAGACCTGCCGGGCGAAGCTGAGGGCGGTATATTCAGCAAAGAAAAACTGCATCAGGTCGAACTTGCAACTTCGAGTTTTGGACAGGGTCAGACTGTTACGATGATTCAGCTTGCATCAGCATTTAGTGCAGTTATAAACGGCGGAAATTATTATCAGCCTCATGTTGTTAAGGAGATAAATTCAGAGAGTGGAGCAGTTGTTTCATCCAATGATAACACACTTGTAAAGAGAGTTGTCTCGGAAGATGCGAGCAAACTTATAAGAAAATATCTTGAAAAGACTGTTGAGGATGACGAGGGTACGGCAGGCCCTGCAAGAGTAAAAGGGTATGTTATAGGCGGAAAAACGGGTACGGCTGAGAAATGGCCGAGAAATGAAGGAAAATATCTTGTTTCATTTGCAGGCTTTACACCGACGGATAAGCCGGAACTTATGATATATGTTGTTATTGATGAACCTCATGTTTCAGACCAGGCACATAGTACATATGCTACTGAGTTTGCGAGTGAAGTTCTTAAAGATGTTCTTCCGATGTTGGGTATATATAAACAGACAGGCAAATCCGACAGTGCGAAAAAAATCACACTGCCGTCAACAAAAAAAGGAAATCAGCTTCTTGAAGTTCCAAAGGGAGGATTTTCTTCAAGCACTTATAAAGTTGCAAAAAGTAAAAAAAATAACGGATAATTCGTTTTTTGGTGCATAAAAATCTATACCTGTAATACAATACTTAATAGCCATATTCAAAAAGAGGACTGACTATGAAGTATTGCAAGACACCACAAAAGCAACGCCTGTTATTTGTATTTGCTGTAATATGTTTCTGCTCATTTTTGCTTATTGGCAGACTTGTTTATCTTATGATATACCGTGCTGATTATTATGGAAAAAAGGCAAAAGCAGTTCAGCAGAGGGAGAGAAGTATCAAGGGAAGCAGGGGCAGGATATTGGACAGGAACGGGATTGTTCTTGCCGGAAATAAATCTGTTTCGACTATCTCAGTGATACATAATCAGATTAAACAGCCGGAGAAGGTGATAAAAAAACTATCAGAAATTCTTGATATTGATGAAGGTGAGATAAGAAAAAAGGTTGAAAAGGTTTCTTCAAGAGAAAAGATAAAGTCAAATGTTGACAAGGAAATATCCGACAGGGTAAGAAATCTTGAACTTGATGGTGTTATGGTTGATGAGGATTATAAAAGAACATATCCCTTTAACAATATTGCATCTAAAGTTATAGGTTTTACGGGTGCAGATAATCAGGGGATTGTCGGGCTTGAAGTAAAGTATGACGATTATTTGAAAGGAGAAGCCGGGTATATACTTACGACTACAAATGCACGCGGCATTGAAATCGACAAGAGGGCAGAAGAGAGGATAGAGCCAAAGGCGGGCAAAGATCTTTACACAAGTATCGATATAAATATACAGAAGTTTGCCATGCAGGCAGCACTCAATGTAATGGAAGCCAAAGATGCAAAAAATGTAAAGATACTTGTTATGAATCCGAATAACGGTGAGATTTATTCCATGGTAAATGTGCCTGAATTTAATCTTAATGAACCGTATAAACTCAGTGGAAAGAATAAGACCAAAAATATAAAAGAGCTGAATAAGAAATTGAATGAGATGTGGAGAAACGGCTGTATATGCGATACATATGAGCCGGGTTCCGTGTTTAAGGTTTTTACGGCTACAGCCGCATATGAGCAGGGAGTTGTCAAGCTTACGGATACTTTTAATTGTCCCGGTTATAAATTAGTGGCAGACAGGAGAATAAGGTGTCATAAAACAACGGGGCATGGAACAGAAACTTTTGTGCAGGGAGTCCAGAATTCCTGCAATCCGGTTTTTATGGAAATCGGACAAAGGCTTGGTGTTTCTAATATGTTTAAGTATCTAAAAAAGTTTTGCATACTCGATAAGACAGGAATAGATGTTCCGGGGGAAGCGGGTACGATAATGCATAAACAAAAAAATGTCGGTGAGGTTGAGCTTGCGACCATGTCTTTTGGACAGTCGTTTCAGTTGTCTCCAATAAGGATACTTACCACGATAAGTGCCGTTATAAACGGGGGTACGATGATAACTCCACATTTTGGAGTGAGCATATCGGACACCGAAACTCAGAAAAAAACAAATATCAGATATACTTCAAAAAAGAATGTCATATCAAAAGAAACATCAGATGTTATGAAGAATGTACTGGAGACCGTTGTGTCAGAGGGCGGTGGAAAGAAAGCGGCAATAGAGGGGTATAAAGTTGGTGCAAAGACAGGAACTTCGGAAAAACTTCCAAGAAGAAGCGGAAAATATATTGCATCATGCATGGGATTTGCCCCTGCACAAAATCCGAAAGTCATAGCTTTGGTGCTGATAGATGAACCATCCGGGATTTATTATGGGGGAACTATTGCGGCACCTGTTATTTCAAAGCTGCTTGATGATATACTGCCTTATGTTGATGGAAAAGAGGATTACGGTTACAGTGGAAATTAGAGCGTGCTAAAGAATGTCTGCAGCTTACAATTTAGGGGTGACCGGAAACCTAAATAATCACGCCATGTGCAAATAGGCGTAAGAATGGAGAATTATATGACATATGTATCTGTGTTTTTTTCGATATTTGCAGCTTTTTTGGTAAGTACACTGCTTTGTCCGGTTATGATTTATGTTCTTAAGTTTTTTAATGTGAATCAGCAGATAAGAGCCGATGGCCCCAGAGGGCATCTTAAGAAAGCAGGAGTACCTACAATGGGTGGGCTTGTAATACTGATAAGTGCGGTTATAATAAATATTTTTGAAATAAGTATGAACCGTCAGATGAGTCTGCTTTTATTTGCTTTTTTAGGATTTGGTGCGATAGGCTTTTTAGATGACTATATAAAAGTTGTTTTGAAAAGGTCTCTTGGTCTTACGGTTATTCAGAAACTTGTTTTGCAAGGTGTTGTGGCATTATTGTTCTGTTATTATTATATGGTAAGGATTTCGGATGAATGTGAGATGCTTGTGCCATTTACCGGAGGAATAAGAGATGGCATTTATCTTACGATGCCTAAATGGTTGTTTTTTATTTTCATTTATATCATAATGATAGGGACGGTCAATGGTGTAAATCTGACCGATGGGCTTGACGGACTTGCGTCAAGTGTGACATTACTTATAGTGGTGTTTTTTTCTATTGCAGCATTAAAAAGCGGCAGCAGTCTTGTTTTGTCAGGCGGTTGTGTTGCGGGAGCATTGATGGGATTTTTGCTGTTCAATGTTTATCCGGCACTCGTTTTTATGGGAGATACCGGTTCGCTGGCACTTGGAGGTTTTGTTGCCGCTATGGCTGTGGAGTTGAAAATGCCTTTATATATAGCAATAGTAGGGATAATTTATTTGGCAGAGGTTTTGTCAGTAATATTGCAGGTTGTCTATTTTAAACTAAGCGGTGGAAAAAGACTGTTTAGAATGGCACCTCTGCATCACCATTTTGAACAATGCGGCTGGCGGGAGACAACGGTTGTGGCATTGTTTTCAATAGTTACGACAGTTATGTGTATAGCTGCCATATTGGATTAAAACTGATAAGAGAATGAAGAAAAGAGGATAATTATGAAATTTACAAATAAGAGAGCTTTAGTTGTAGGTACAGGAAAAAGCGGAGTCGCCGCTGTAAATTTATTAAATCATGTGGGTGCACAGGTAACCCTGCTTGAGGGAAATGCTTCGCTTTCGTCAGAAGAAATAATGAAAAGATTTCCAAAAGAAGCGGAATTTGACCTCATAATAGGAGAACTGCCGGAACAGAAAATAAACAGTATTGATTTTGTAATACTTAGTCCTGGAGTTCCGACTGACCTCCCGTTTGTGGTAAAACTTCAGGAAAACAATATACCGGTTTGGGGAGAGATAGAACTCGCATATCTTTGCGGAAAAGGAAAACTGTTTGCGATAACCGGCACAAATGGTAAGACAACAACGACGGCACTTACGGGTGAGATTATGAAAACATATTTTAAGAGTGTGTTTGTTGTCGGAAATATAGGACTTCCATATACGGAATATGCCGCAGAGATGAAAGACGAGTCAGTGACAGTTGCAGAGGTCAGCAGTTTCCAGCTTGAAACTATAAATAAGTTTCATCCTCAGATAAGTGCGATACTTAACATCACACCTGATCATTTAAACAGACATCATACTATGGAATGTTATGTCGAAACAAAAGCAAGGATTGCCAAAAATCAAAATAAAGATGAGATATGTGTTTTAAATTATGAGGATGAATACCTTAAAAAGATAGCAAAAGATATACCTGCAAAGGTATTTTGGTTTAGCAGTGAGCATATACTTGAACATGGCATATGGCTTGATGGTGAAAAGATTATGTATAATGATGGTTCAGAGACGATAGAAATCTGTACCATCCATGATATGAAACTTTTAGGAAAACATAATTATGAGAATGTTATGGCTGCCGTTGCAATAGCAATGCACGCAGGCGTGCCACTTGACTGCATAAGAAAAGCCGTAAAAGAGTTTAATGCCGTAGAGCACAGGATAGAGTATGTAAAAGAAGTAAACGGTGTTAAATATTATAATGATTCAAAGGGAACAAACCCTGATGCGGCGATAAAAGCAGTTGAAGCTATGGTAAGACCTACCGTTGTCATAGGTGGAGGCTATGATAAGGATTCATCATATGATGAATGGATAGCTTCGTTTGGAGATAAAGTAAAAGCACTTGTGCTTCTTGGACAGACAAGGGATAAGATAGCTGCTGCTGCTAAAAAAGCAGGTTTTGAGAATGTCATAATGACAGATTCATTAGAAGAAGCCGTGAAAGTAAGCAGTAAACAGGCGGTATCAGGGGATGCGGTATTATTATCACCTGCCTGTGCAAGCTGGGGAATGTTTAAAAACTTTGAGGAGCGAGGTAAGTTATTTAAGGAGTATGTCAACAGCCTGGAGTAAAGAAAAGACAACCGGACCGAGAAAAGAAAAAATTTACTCTAAATATGACTATGTACTCATTGCACTGACTATAGGAATAGCAGTCTTTGGTATAGTTATGATAAGAAGTGCCGGAGTTTACAATGCCATGCTGCTCGGCTCAGAGCTTAGATTTGTGAAGTCACAGGCGGCAGGGCTTTTGGCAGGCTGTGCAATGATGCTTTTTGTTGCAGGTTTTGATTACCATATTTTTATTAGAAAGATTTTTTCTAAAAACAAGAAAATAAGAGTAGTGCATATTTTATATGTTATTGCACTTGTTATGCAGATTGCCGTGCTTTTTATCGGTGTTGATTATAATGGTGCGAGAAGATGGCTGAAATTTGGTCCAGTCCAGTTTCAGCCATCGGAGATAACAAAGATAGTTGTCATAATATTTATATCGTATGTGGCATACATAAACAGAAGTATCTTTGACACCTTCTCAGGTTTTTTGAAAGTAATGGCATTTACAACTCCGCTTATAGCAGTGATTGCTAAAGAAAACTTAAGTTCTGCTATAGTAGTGGCAGGGATAAGTGTTGGAATGTGTTTTATAGCAAGCAATAAAAACGGATATTTTGTTGTATGTATAGTAGTTATGATGATGGCGGCAGCTCTTTATATAATTTTCGGTGATCCTTTCCGTATGGAGAGGATACAGATATGGCTTCATGTAGAGACAAATGAAAATGCACATCAGATAAAGCAGGGATTATATGCCATTGCTACAGGCGGATTGTTTGGCAACGGCATAGGAAACAGCGTGCAGAAGCTCGGATATATACCTGAGGCGTACAATGATATGATATTTTCGGTAATCTGTGAGGAACTTGGTGTTGTAGGTGCGGCGGGTGTCATTATCGCATTTATAATACTATTCTTTAAAGTTATTCAGATAGGTTATAAGGCTAAGGATATATTTGGCACGATGCTGTGTGCCGGGGTAATGCTGCAGTTGTCGATACAGGTAGTTATAAATGTTGCCGTTGTGACAAACTCGATACCGTCAACGGGAATACCGCTTCCGTTTATAAGTTACGGTGGAACATCTGCGATGATAATGATGGCGGAGATGGGAATCGTACTCGGTGTTTCAAAAAGAGAAAAGAGGTTAAACAGCTTATGAGGATACTAAAACGTTTCTTTGCAACGCTTTGCGTCGTAATTGTAATCATTTTTGTATTATATTTTTGGTTTCATATAGACACGGTTAAGATAGAGGGTGGAAGTGTATATTCTGACAGCGAAATAGAAAAAAGTGTTTTTTGCAGAAAATTTTCCGACAATGCACTGGTGTTCAGAGTGTATAACAAATTGTATGGCATAAATAAACTGCCTTTTGTCGAGGATATTGATGTAAAATATGAAAGCCATGATACTGTTGTGCTTCATATCTATGATAAAAAGATAAGCGGATGCATAAAATATATGGGGCAGTATGTATATTTCGATAAAGATGGAATAGTTCTTCAAAGTCTTTCAGAACATAAAAAAGATGTGCCGATGGTAACAGGCATAAAGTTTGGAAAATTTTCCATAGGTAAAGCATTCAGCGTAAAGGATGAAAAACTTTTTTCAAAGATAATGAATATATCGCAGCTTATAAGCCATTATAAGATAAATGTTTCAAGGATACATTCAAGCTCTGACGGTATAATGCTTTATTCGGGAAAGGTAAGGGTGTTTCTTGGAAAAAAAGATATGTATGATGATGAGCTTGCCGCTTTGTCGGATGTGTTAAAGACTACAGCAAAGAGAAATTTAAAAGGAAGTATTGATATGTCTGACTATCATTCTGGAGACAAAATCATTTTAAAGACAAATAATTAGTAGAAGAATGTAGAAATTGACAAAATTTATAATAAAAAACAATTAAAAGAACAAATTTTCTCTTGATTATTCAAAAGTTAATTAGTATTATATATCTTAGGGAAATTTGTGAGCAGATTAAGGAGGAGCAGCGTTGTTAGAGATAAAAACAAATGATTCAGAAATAACCGCTAAAATAATCGTAGTTGGTGTTGGCGGTGGCGGAAATAATGCCGTAAATAGAATGATACAAGAGGGGATAAAAGGTGTTGAGTTTATATGTATAAATACAGATAAGCAGCATCTTATGAATTGCAATTCTGCAACATGTCTCCAGATTGGAGAAAAACTTACTAAGGGTCTTGGAGCAGGGGCAAATCCCGAAGTTGGAAAAGCTGCTGCCGAGGAAAACCGTGAAGATATAACAGAGATGATAAAAGGTGCAGATATGGTATTTGTAACATGTGGTATGGGCGGTGGTACCGGAACAGGAGCAGCACCGGCGGTCGCAGAAATATCAAAGGAACTTGGTATCCTTACTGTAGGTATTGTTACAAAGCCATTTAAGTTTGAGGCAAGAAGCCGTATGAACAATGCACTTGCAGGTATAGAAAATCTTAAAAATAATGTAGATACACTTATCGTTATACCAAACGACAAACTTCTTGAGATAGTTGACAGAAGAACATCTATGCAGGATGCGTTAAGCAAAGCTGATGAAGTATTACAGCAGGGTGTTCAGGGTATTACGGATCTTATCAATGTACCGGGACTTATCAATCTTGACTTTGCAGATGTGCAGACAGTTATGAAAGATAAGGGAGTAGCACATATCGGTATTGGAACAGGTACCGGTGATGACAAATGTCTTGATGCGGTAAAACAGGCAATATCAAGTCCGCTTCTCGAGACTACTATAGAGGGTGCTTCAGATGTCATCATAAATATTGCCGGAGATGTAGGTCTTCAGGAAGCCGGAGAAGCAGCTTCATATATAGAGGAACTTACAGGCGAAAACAGTAACATTATATTTGGTGTAAGTGACGGGGCAGGCGATGACACGGTTAAGATAACTGTTATTGCAACAGGGCTTGATGAAGATAACACAGAACAGCCTAAGCAGGCAGCTTCATTTATAAAGCAACAGACACCAAAGACAAACTTTCCTACAAGAGAAGGACAGATTGCCACACCTGTAAGACCGGTGACACCGGCACCTAAACAGGTTAAGCAGACTGCTTCAGGTGTTCAGGGCAGTGCACAGTCAACGGTAAGACCAACTGTTGTTCCACAGCCGCAGCCTACATATTCAAGGGGCAGTGAAGATGGTGGAATTAAGATACCAGAATTTTTACAGCGAAAGAGATAATTGCAGTTGTAACATAAAAGAAAAATCCGGACATCATGCTTGTTCGGATTTTTTCGTCAGTATGCGTTTATGTATTGAAAGGAAAAGATTTGGATAATAAAGAGAAGATAGAGTTAAAAAGACTTAGGGTCACAATGGTGACAAAGGCATTGTTTATATTTATCGGCATAATACTTATGCAGCTTATTGCGTATATGTTATGTGTGCTTGGATATACGGTATTTGGGATTGCTCAGGGAATCGGATATGCAAGGGCACTTGCAGAGATTACAATATTAAACACAACCAAGAGTACAAATCTGATGCTTACAATATCGGCAGTTAGTGCGATACTGTCATTTATATGGTGTGCCATATTATATAAGAAATCAGGATTTCGAGCCGATAGTATGGATTACAGGAAAGTATTTTCAGTAAAAAATATAATGATGATATTTTTTACAGCCGCAGGATGCTGCATAATACTTACTTTTCTTTTGAGCGGTCTGACCGCACTTATGCCGGGAGTATTTAAAAATTATACAAAGCTTATGTCAAATTTTGAGACAGGAAACATGGCAGTGACACTTGCCTATGCAGTCTTTATAGGTCCGGTATCTGAGGAAATGATTTTCAGGGGAGCAATATTTGACAGATTTTATATCGGTTTTGACTACTGGGTGGCAAATATATTACAGGCGGCATTGTTTGGTCTTTACCATATGAATCTCGTGCAGGGATTATATGCGTTCTGTCTTGGAATAGTATTAGGGGTTATCGTAAAGGCAACAGGGAGCATACTCTGCTCAATGCTTACACATATAATTTTCAATGGGACGAGTTATATCCTGCCGATAGTGCTTGGCAGCGGCAATAATATCATAAATATAGCGGTTATGTTTGTATTGTTTGTCATAGCAGTTCTTGGGATTTTTGGGATAAAGACATTTACAGGTGCAGTGTCACATAATAACTGACAATAAATAACAAAGATTAAAATAAACAACAGGAGGCAGAATATGAAGTGGTACGATAAAGCAGTTTTTTATCATATATATCCGCTCGGACTTTGCGGATGTAAAAAAGAGAACAACGGAGAAAAGGAACAGCATTTTGACAAACTGACACAGTGGTCAGACCATGCGGCAGAACTTGGATTTACGGCAATATATATCGGACCTTTGTTTGAGTCGGAGGGACACGGATATGAGACAAGGGACTATAAACAGGTAGACTGCCGGCTGGGCACAAATGACGATTTCAAAAAGTATGTTGCACATTGCCATGAAAAAGGTATGCACATTATAGTTGACGGAGTTTTTAATCATGTCGGAAGGACATTTCCGGCTTTTCAGGATTTGCTCAAAAACCGTGAAAATTCAGCATATAAAGACTGGTTTTGCAATGTGAATTTTGGCGGAAACAATGAGTACAATGACGGATTTTCCTATGAAAACTGGGGAGGCTATAATCTATTAGTCAAGTTAAACCAGAGAAATCCTGAAGTAAAGTCGTATCTTTTTGAAGCGATAAAATTCTGGGTTGATGAATTTGACATAGATGGTATAAGACTAGATGCGGCAGATGTACTCGACTTTGATTTTATGAGAGAATTAAGAGGTTTCACATCGGGATTAAAAGAAGATTTCTGGCTTATGGGAGAAGTTATACACGGTGATTACAGCAGATGGGCAAACGGTGATATGCTTGATAGTGTTACAAATTATGAGCTGCATAAAGGTCTTTATTCGGGACACAATGACCATAATTATTTTGAAATAGCACATTCTGTAAAGAGGCTTTTAGGCATATGTGGTGACACGAGATTATATACATTTGTTGATAATCATGATGTGGAGAGGATTTATTCAAAAGTAAACAATAAAGAACATCTTTACAATATTTATATATTATTATACACTCTTTACGGTATTCCATCGGTATATTATGGCTCGGAGTTTGCTATTGAGGGAAAGAAAGAAAACGGTTCTGACTGGAATCTGCGTCCATGCCTTGAACTTGATGATTTTAAGGGTGCATATGAAAATAATGAGATAACAGCCCTGTGTGCGAAGCTTGGAAAACTTAAGAAAGATTACGAGGTGTTGAGTGCAGGTAAATATGAGGAACTTCTGCTTACGAACAGACAGTTTGCTTATTCGAGAAGTATTGATAAAAAGACTGTTATCGTGGCTTTAAATAATGACGATAACGAAGCAGTTCTTACGATAAATCCACGCACTGAGTGCATGGGTGCAAAGATTATCCTTGACGGAAACAATAAGGCAAAAAATGAGGAAGTTGAGGCGAAGGCAGAAAATGGAAATATTATAGTTAAACTTCCTGCAAATTACGGAACGATAATAGAATTATCCTGACAACGACAAAAACAATGATACAAAAATGAAAGCTGAGGTAAACGACAGATGAATTATGATACGATAAAAGAAGAAATAAAAGATATTGACATTACATTGCCGCCACCGCAGGAAGAACCGGAAAGACAGTATTATTTCATAAGGAAATTGCAACATTGGATGGAACTTAAAAAAGAAGAAAAAGGCAGAGAACTTACCTGCTGTGTAAATACATTCGGATGCCAGATGAATGCGAGGGATTCAGAGAAGATAATCGGTATCCTGATGACGATAGGATATAAGGTCGTTGAGGATGAGGACGCAGACCTTGTAATATTTAATACCTGTACCGTAAGGGAAAATGCAAATCTCAAGGTTTATGGCAGACTCGGTCAGTTAAAAAAGATTAAAAATAAAAATCCTGAAATGATAACTATGCTCTGTGGCTGCATGATGCAGGAGGAGAGTGTTGTCGAGAAGATAAAGAAAAGTTACAGAAATGTGGACATTATCTTTGGAACACACAATATATTCAAATTTGCAGAACTTCTTTCGATGAAAGTGCTTGACCGGGCAGAGTCAAAAAAAATGATAATAGATGTGTGGAAAGACACGACAGAGATAGTGGAAGAACTTCCTGTTGAGAGAAAATATCATTTTAAGAGTGGTGTAAATATTATGTTTGGCTGCAACAACTTCTGCAGCTATTGTATAGTGCCATATGTGAGGGGCAGGGAGCGGAGCAGAGAGCCTGAGGATATAATCGCCGAGATAGAGTGTCTTGTAAAAGACGGCGTTGTAGAGGTTATGCTTCTCGGTCAGAATGTAAATTCATACGGTAAAAATCTTGAAAATCCTATTTCTTTCACAGAACTTTTGAGGAGAGTTGAAAAGATAGAGGGACTTAAGAGGATTAGATTTATGACTTCCCATCCAAAGGATCTTTCAGATGAACTTATAGAGTATCTCGGTGAGTCAAAGAAAGTATGTAAGCAGATGCATCTTCCGTTACAGTCAGGAAGTGACAGGCTTTTACAGAAAATGAACCGTCATTATACAAAAGAGGGCTATCTTGAACTTGTGAGAAAGATAAGAAAAGCCGTTCCTGATATAGCACTCTCTACCGATATAATAGTAGGTTTTCCGGGAGAAACAGAAGAAGATTTTGCACAGACTATGGATGTAGTCAAAAAAGTGGAGTACGACAGTGCGTTCACTTTTATTTACAGCAAGAGAACGGGAACACCTGCTGCCGCAATGGAAGAACAGGTTGATGAGGCTGTTGTAAAGGAAAGATTTGACAGACTTCTCGCAAAGGTTCAGGAGATAGCGGCAAAGAAAGCAGCAGAGGATGTTGGAAAAGTGGAGGAAGTTCTTGTCGAGGAGATAAACGACCACGATGCCACACTTGTGACCGGAAGAACAAGCAAAAATTATCTTGTTCATTTTAAGGGGGACAAGTCACTTATAGGAAGTATAGTAGATGTAAAACTCTGCGAGAGCAAAGGATTTTACTATATCGGAGAACTTGCGTGATGGTTTTGTAATTTTAAATTAAAAAATTCAGATTAAAAAAGGAAATTTAAAATTAATGTCGAATAACTAACATAGAGGGTAACATGACACAAGATTTGTGCGTGTGCGTTTTATGTTAGTTATTTTGTTGATAGGAGGTTTCAGAGAGCATATGTATTACACAGAGGAACAGATTGAAAAAGTTCGTTCCGGAAGTGACATCGTTCAGATTATAGGAAGATATGTAAATCTGAAGCGTTCGGGCAGCGGTTATGTCGGACTGTGCCCGTTTCACAGTGAAAAAACACCGTCGTTCAGTGTAAATCCCGCAAGGCAGATGTATAAATGTTTTGGATGCGGAGTGGCAGGAAGTGTCATCACATTTGTTATGGAATATGAAAATTATACATTTCCCGAAGCGATGCAATTTCTGGCTGAACAGGCGGGTATAGAACTTCCAAAGACGGAACTGACACCTGAACAGAAAAGACAGAAAAATCTCAGGAGTACACTTGTACAGATAAATGCAAAAGCGGCAGCATATTATTATGCAAAGTTAAAGTCTCCGGGCGGAAAACAGGGGTATGACTATTTTAAAAACAGGGGACTCAGTGATGAGACGATAATGCATTTTGGACTTGGATATTCAGGTCAGGGCGGCAGAGAGCTTTATGGCTATCTTAAAAATCAGGGTTATTCTGACAGAGAGCTAAGTGAGACAGGGCTTTTTAAGATAGACGAGCATGGTGCTTATGACAAATTCTGGAACAGGGTAATGTTTCCCATAATGGATATAAACAACAGAGTCATCGGCTTTGGCGGCAGGGTCATGGGTGATGCAAAACCAAAATATCTGAACTCGCCGGAAACTATTTTGTTCAATAAAAGTAAAAATTTATTTGGTCTGAATTACGCAAAACTTGGAAAAAGAAAAAATATCATTCTCTGCGAGGGATATATGGATGTTATAGCACTGCATCAGGCAGGCTTTACAAATGCGGTGGCATCGTTGGGAACGGCATTTACTTCAGAGCAGGCAGTCATACTTAAAAGATATACCGATGAGGTGCTTCTTACATATGACAGCGATGCGGCAGGTATCAAAGCAGCATTGAGAGCGATACCGATGCTCAGGGATGCAGGAATAAACGCCAGAGTTATCCATATGGACCCGTATAAAGACCCGGATGAGTTTATAAAAGCTCTTGGAAATGAGGAGTTTGAGAAGCGGATAAATGATGCACAGAACGCATTTTTGTTTGAGATAGAGGTTCTCAGAAAAAACTATGATATAACTGATCCTGAACAAAAAACAAAGTTCGACCACGAGATGGCAAGAAAACTTCTCGTGTTTGAAGATAAGGTTCAGAGAGACAATTATATCGAGACATTATCAGCAAAATATTCAATAAAAAAAGAAGATTTGCGAGGGCTTGTCATAAAAAATGCGAATATGGCTTCAAGCAGGACAAAGAAAACATTTAGCCAGAGTGATGAATATCAGAAAAACGGCAGGAAAACTAAGGAAAAAGGAATAGAATATTCATATAAATTACTGCTTTCATGGCTTGTAGACAGCCCTGAGCTTTTTGGGAAAGTAAGCGATATCGTTGGCAGAGAAGATTTTGAGGAAGAACCGTATAAAAAGGCGGCAGAACTCTTATATGAACAGTTTGAAAAGGGTGAGGTTATTCCGGCAAGGATAGTAAATCATTTTGAGGAAGCAGACGAGCAGAAAGAGATAGCGGATATTTTTCAGACAACCTTTAAGGTCAATATGAACAGCGATGAGAAAGAGAGAGCACTCAATGAGCTGGTGTTTAAGATAAAAGAATACAGTATTGATAAAAAATTAAAAAATCTGACAGATATAACAAAACTTCAGTCGCTAATGATTGAAAAAAATAAAATTCAGAACAGAGATAAAATGCATATTTCTCTAAAAGATGGTTAGAGTATAAACGAAGTCATTTATACGGTAGATGATGAAGTTTGTTACATAAAAGAAAGGATGGAACAATATGGCAACAGAGAAGAAACCGGCTAGAAGCACAGGGAAAAAATCTGCAGCTAAGAAAGCAGAAGAAAAGAATATCGAAGAAGAAAAGAAAAAATTTCAACAGAAGCTTATTGCTTTGAAAGAGCTTGCAAAGAGCAAGAAAAATGTGCTGGAGCTTGGAGAAATCAACAATTTCCTGGCTGATGTTCAGCTTGATGAAGAAAAGACGGAAAAGGTTATCGATCTGCTTGAGGCAAGCGGTGTTGATGTACTGAGAATTTCAGATGACAAGGACGATGCCGACGATGATGCACTTATCCTTGAACTTGAGGAGAGCGGCGAAGTGCCTGACGAGGACGAGATTGAAAATATCGACCTCTCGGTGCCTGACGGAGTAAGTATTGACGATCCTGTTCGTATGTATCTTAAAGAGATAGGAAAAGTTCCGCTTCTTTCTGCTGATGAGGAAGTAGAGCTTGCAAAGCGTATGGAAAATGGTGACATAGAGGCAAAGAAAAAACTTGCAGAAGCAAACTTAAGACTTGTAGTAAGTATCGCAAAGCGTTATGTCGGCAGAGGAATGTTGTTCCTTGACCTTATTCAGGAGGGTAACTTAGGTCTTATAAAGGCAGTTGAAAAATTTGATTATAAAAAAGGATATAAGTTCAGCACATATGCTACATGGTGGATTCGCCAGGCCATAACAAGAGCCATTGCAGACCAGGCGAGAACAATCCGTATTCCGGTTCACATGGTTGAGACGATAAACAAATATGTGAGAGTGCAAAGACAGCTTCTTCAGGAACTCGGCAGAGAGCCACAGCCTGAGGAGATAGCGAAACATATGAATATGCCTGTTGACAGGGTAAGGGAAATTCAGAAAATATCGCTTGAACCGGTTTCACTTGAAACTCCTATCGGTGAGGAGGAGGACAGCCATCTTGGTGACTTTATCCAGGATGACAATGTACCTGTACCGGCAGAAGCCGCAGCGTTTACACTACTTAGAGAACAGCTTGATGAGGTGCTTGGAACTCTTACGGAGAGAGAACAGAAAGTTCTTAAACTTCGTTTTGGTCTTGAGGACGGCAGAGCGAGAACACTTGAGGAAGTAGGAAAAGAGTTCAAGGTAACAAGAGAGCGTATCCGTCAGATTGAAGCAAAAGCACTTAGAAAATTAAGACATCCTAGCCGCAGCCGTAAATTAAAGGATTATCTTGAGTAAGACAAAACTTTCTAAAAGGCTTGAAACGGTCGCATCATGTGTAAGCACGGGAGGAACTGTTGCGGATATAGGATGTGACCACGGTTTTACTTCTATTTATCTTATTGAAAATAAAATGGCAAGATGCGGGATTGCCATGGATATAAATAAAGGTCCGTTAGAAAAGGCAAAAAGCCATATAAGACAAGCGGGACTTACGGATAAGATAGAGACGAGACTTTCAAACGGTCTTGATAAACTTGAAAGCGGCGAAGCTGATACCATACTTATAAGCGGTATGGGAGGTGCTTTGATAAGAGATATTCTTATGAAAGAGAAAGACAAGACGATTAGTGCAGGTGAACTTGTTTTATCACCGCAGTCAGAAATATATCTTGTCAGAAGATGTCTTCATGAACTCGGTTTTTTCATAGATATGGAAAAGATGGTTTTTGACATGGGAAAATACTATGTTGTAATAAGGGCCGTAAGAAAAGACATGATGGAATGTTTAGGACAGCATAATAAAGAAGTTGCGGAAATAAATCATTCCGGAAGTATAAAAAATATTGATGAGACATACGATGAAGCTGATTATGTATATGGGAAATACCTGATAGCTGCAAAGAATGATGTCTTTGCTGAATTTCTGGCTAAGGAAAAAGAACGCATGGAAAAAGTGATGGCTTCACTAAAAAAAAGCGGTATGTCCGATGAAGAAATAAGTAAACAAAAGATAATTGCTGAATATGATTTATTGTTAAAGACAATATGCAGGATGCAGTAAATAAAATTTTGTGAGCGGAAAGGGATAGTGTGGATATGGTTAAAGTGACAGTTTCCGGCGTAACAAAGGAATATGAGACCGGGATTACATATGGAGAAGTTTCAAAAGATTTTAAAGATAATTGCAAATATGACATAATTTTGGCAAAACAGGGTGCAAAGCTTATCGAGTTAAATAAAAAGATAAAAACTGATTGTGAGATAGAATTTTTAGATATTTCGGACCCAAACGGTCACAAAACATATGTCAGAGGCGTAAATCTGCTGTTGCTGGATGCTTTTTACGAAGTGTGTAAGGATATGCCGCTCAAAAATGTATTTATAAAATATATGATAGGTGACAGTTGCTACTGTGAAGCAGAGGGCATTGAAATAACGGATGAAATTTTAAAAAAAGTCGAGGAAAAGATGCACGAGCTTGTTAAAAAGGATATACCTTTTGAAAAGCGTGTAGTAAGCACTCAGGAAGCATCGGATATTTTTGAAAAACACAAGATGTATGATAAAAAGAAACTGTTTGAGTATAGGAGAGTGTCAACGGCAAATATCTATTCACTTGACGGTTTTGAGGATTACTATTACGGCTATATGCCATCAGGCAGCGGATTACTTAAATATTTCACGATAGAAAAGTATGATAATGGTTTTATGGTGAATATGCCAAACCAGAAAACTCCTACGGAAGTGAAAAATCATGTTCCGAGTCCGAAGCTGTTTAAGACACTTCAGGAAGCCGGAAACTGGGGGAAAGTGGTTAATGTAAGAACTGTAGGAGCGTTAAATGAAATTGTTGCAAATGGAGGGGCATCAAACCTTATTCTTGTGCAGGAGGCATTACAGGAAAAGAAAATCGCACAGATAGCGGAAAAGATAGCCGGGGATGCGAGTAAAAAGTTTGTGATGATAGCCGGACCGTCATCATCAGGAAAAACATCATTTTCGCACAGATTATCCATTCAGCTTAGGACATTTGGCATAACACCGCATCCTATCTCGCTCGACAATTATTTCAAAAATAGGGAAGATACGCCGATAGATGAAAACGGAAACTATGATTTTGAATGTCTTGAAGCTATAGATGTGGAGCAGTTCAACAAGGATATGACTGCACTTTTAGCCGGAGAGACCGTTCAGATGCCGGTATTTAACTTTCTTACGGGACATAGGGAATACAAAGGTGATTTTCTAAAACTTGGAAAGGATGATATACTTGTGCTTGAGGGTATTCACGGCTTAAATGACAAACTTTCATATTCACTCCCGAAAGAAAGTAAGTTTAAGATATATATAAGTGCACTTACCCAGTTAAATATTGATGAGCACAATAGAATATCGACAACTGACGGCAGACTTATAAGACGAATGGTAAGAGATGCGAGAACGAGAGGTTCATCGGCAGCAAAAACCATCTCAATGTGGCCGTCGGTAAGGAGGGGGGAGGACAAATATATATTCCCGTTCCAGGAGGAAGCAGATGTGATGTTCAATTCGGCACTCATATATGAGCTTGCGGTATTAAAACCATATGCCGAAGCGATACTCTTTGGAATACCAAAGGATGCACCGGAGTATATAGAAGCAAAAAGGCTGCTTAAATTCCTTGATTATTTCCTTGCGATAAGCAGTGAGGGAATACCTAAAAATTCGCTTATGCGTGAGTTTGTGGGTGGAAGTGTTTTTAATGTTTAGATAAATGACAGAAAGGAAACGACATAATATGGCAAAGATAATTGATGGTAAGAAGATTTCACAGGAGATTAAGGATGAACTCAAGGAGAGAGTGGCTGCTCTTAAGGAAAAGGGTGTTGAGGTTACTCTTGCGGTTATTCAGGTTGGTAATAACCCGGCTTCAACTGTTTATGTTGGCAATAAGAAAAAGGCTTGTGCTTATGTTGGCATAAGATCACTTGCGTATGAACTTCCGGAGGAGACTACGGAAGCAGAGCTTCTTGAACTTGTAGAGAAGTTAAATAAAGATGACTCAGTTAATGGAATTTTGGTTCAGCTTCCACTTCCTAATCATATTGATGAGGATAAGGTTATTAAGACTATCGCACCTGAAAAAGATGTGGACGGTTTCCATCCTGAGAGTGTCGGAAGACTTAGCATAGGACAGAAAGGTTTTGTTTCATGTACACCGGCAGGTATCATTCAGCTTTTGAAGCGTTCTGATATAGAGATTGACGGTAAAGAGTGCGTTATCATAGGAAGAAGCAATATCGTAGGGAAACCTATGTCTATGCTTTTGCTTAGGGAAAACGGAACTGTTACCATCTGCCATTCACATACAAAGGATTTAAAAAAAGTTACAAAACGTGCGGATATACTTATCGTTGCGATAGGTAAGACAAAATTTGTAACTGCCGATTATATCAAAGAGGGGGCTGTTGTTATTGATGTTGGAATGGACAGAGATGAGAACGGGAAACTCTGTGGAGATGTTGATTATGCAGATGTAGAGCCAAAGGCCGGTGCGATAACACCTGTTCCGGGTGGAGTAGGTCCTATGACTATCGCAATGCTTATGCATAACTGTGTAAGCTCAGTTGAAGAATAATTATAGAAAAGAGGAATACAGTGAATATATTTTTTGTATCATTGGGATGTGATAAGAACCTTGTGGATAGTGAGATGATGATTACATCTCTTAGAAAAAACGGTTTTGTCCTTACGGATGATATTGAGGATGCGGATGTTATTGTTGTAAATACCTGTTGTTTTATAGGTGATGCAAAAGAGGAGAGCATCAACACGCTTATTGAGATGGGTGGTTACAAGGAGGGAAGATGCAAACTTCTGGTTGCAGCGGGCTGCCTTGCACAGAGGTACCACAATGAGATTAAGGAGGATATTCCTGAAGTTGACCTTATTGTCGGAACGATGGGATATGAGGATTTATCAGAAAAGATAAATGAAGCTTTAGGCGGCAAAGGAGTTTTAGAGTCTTTAAAGGACATTGATTATCTTCCGACACCGCTTACCGACAGAGACAGTATGTCAGGCGGTTACTATGCGTACTTAAAGATTGCTGAGGGATGTGACAAGTGCTGTACCTACTGCGTTATTCCAAAAGTCAGAGGTCATTACAGAAGTGTTCCAATGGATAATCTTATCGCACAGGCAAAACATCTTGTTGCAAACGGAGCAAAGGAACTTATCCTTGTCGCACAGGAGACTACCCTTTACGGTAAGGATATTTATGGCGAAAAGAGTCTGCCAAAGCTTTTAGAGGAACTTTCTAAGATTGATGAGCTTAAATGGATAAGGATATTATATTGTTATCCTGAGGAGATTACGGATGAGCTAATATCTGCGATAAAAAATCTTCCGAAAGTCTGCCATTATCTTGATATGCCTATCCAGCACGGTTCAGATGATGTGCTTAGGAGAATGGGAAGATGGACGAACAGGGAGCAGATAGAAAAAACTGTTGCAAAACTCAGAGAGGAAATCCCTGACATTGCACTTAGGACAACTCTTATAACGGGATTTCCGGGTGAAACGGAAGATGATTTTGAGCAGGTAAAAGAGTTTGTAAAGAAAATGGAGTTTGACAGGCTCGGCGTATTTACTTATTCAAGAGAAGAAGACACACCTGCGGCTGAGATGGACGGTCAGATAGACGAGGAAGTCAAAGAAGCAAGGCGTGACGAGATAATGCAGATACAGCAGGATATTGCTTTTGACAAGAGTAATTCAAGAGTGGGAGAAATATACGAGGTAATGATAGAGGGAAGACTTCCAGACGAAGGAGTATATATTGCGAGAACATATATGGATGCTCCGGATGTTGACGGATATGTTTTCATTCAGTCAGATTACAATCTTGATTCAGGCGATTTTGTTAAGGTCGAGGTAACAAGATCAGATGAGTATGACCTTATAGCCGAAATAATAGAATGAGAGGATCACAGTATGAATCTACCAAATAAAATAACAATGTTGAGAGTTATAATGATACCGTTCTTTGCATTTTTTATGCTTACGGATGTTGTCGGAAATTCTAAGTATATTGCCGTTGCAATCTTTATCATAGCATCACTTACGGATACGCTTGACGGATTTATCGCAAGGAAATACAATCTTGTGTCAAACTTCGGAAAGTTTATGGACCCGCTTGCAGATAAACTGCTTGTCAGCACGGCACTCATATGTTTTGTATCTATACCTGATAATCCTATGCCGGTATGGGGAGTTATTGTTATCATAAGCAGAGAGTTTATCATAAGTGGTTTCAGACTTGTTGCCGCAAATGAGGGCATTGTGCTCGCTGCAAGCTGGTGGGGCAAGATTAAGACCACTGTCCAGATGGTGATGTCAGTGCTCCTTATTGTGAATTTTGACGGTGAAGTGATAGATATTATCGAAAATATATTTATCTATGCGGCTATCGCTCTGACGGTAATATCACTTGTGGATTATCTCATTAAGAACTGGAAAGTTCTTGACGACGGAAAAATGTGATACAGAAAGGCTGACAAAAGATGGATAAAGTAATAGTTGTCGGAGGAGGAGCAGCAGGAATTATGGCTGCTATATCTGCCGCAGAGTCGGGAGATAGTGTGCTTCTTATCGAAAAGAACGAAAAACTTGGAAAAAAAGTTTATATCACCGGCAAGGGAAGATGTAATATAACAAATGACAGCGATGTTGAAAATCTGCTGAAAAATGTAAGGTCAAATCCAAAGTTTTTATACAGTGCTTTTTATACATTTGACAGTTACCGCATGATGGACTTTTTAGAAAGCGAAGGACTTAAGATAAAGACTGAACGCGGAAACAGGGTTTTTCCGGAGTCTGATAAGTCATCTGATGTGATAAGGACACTGAAAAAAGCACTTGAAAAAAGAAAAGTAAAGATACTTTTAAATACAAAGGTAAATAAAATAGATATTAAAGACGGTATATGCAAAGGTGTAGAAGTACAGTCGGGCAGCAGGAGTGAAAATTATACGGCTGATAAAGTTATAGTTGCGACAGGCGGCTGTTCTTACCAGTCAACAGGCTCGACCGGGGACGGCTATAAATTTGCAAAAGATGCAGACATAAAGGTGACAAAATGTTATCCGTCACTTGTGCCGTTTAATATTGACTCTGATATACCAAAGAGATTGCAAGGGCTTTCACTTAGAAATGTGAAAATGACGATTACCGATAAAGGCAGGGCTGTATATGAGGAACTTGGCGAGATGCTGTTTACGCATTTTGGCGTGAGCGGACCACTTGTACTTAGTGCGAGTACACTTGTTGCAGGTAAGGATATGTCTGATGTAAAGATAAGTATAGACTTAAAACCTGCTTTGTCAAATGAACAGCTTGATGAGAGGATACTCAGAGATTTTTCCGAAAATAAAAACAGTTATTTTAAGAACAGTCTGTCAAGACTTCTGCCGTCAAAACTGATTCCGGTGATAGTGGAACTTTCAGGTATTGATGAGCAGAAACAGGTAAATAACATAACAAAAGAAGAAAGACATAAGCTAGTCAGTCTTTTAAAGGGAGTGACATTTAAAATAGACAGTCTGCGTGGATTTAATGAAGCCATAATAACAAAAGGCGGTGTGTCGGTTAAGGAGATAAATCCGGGGACTATGGAATCAAAGAAAGTTAAGGGTCTTTTCTTTGCCGGAGAGGTTCTTGATCTCGATGCGGTCACGGGAGGATACAATCTTCAGATAGCATGGTCAACAGGGTATCTTGCAGGAATGAACTGAAATTCTTCGTTTAGAAGATTTCGAGAGCACATAACAGGACAACGGAGGGAAATATGTATAATATAGCAATAGACGGACCGGCAGGAGCCGGAAAAAGTACGATAGCAAAAAAGGCGGCAAAAAAACTTGATTTTATCTATGTTGACACGGGAGCTATGTATAGGGCAATAGCACTTTATTTTATAAGAGCCGGTGTGAAAGCCGAGGATGAAAAGACAATAAGTGAAAAATGTGTGGATATTGATGTTTCGATAGATTATGTTGACGGTGCACAGCAGGTTATCTTAAACGGAGAAAATGTAAATGACTTTATCAGAACAGAACAGGTCAGCATGATGACTTCAAATATATCAAAATATCCTGCTGTAAGAGAAAAACTCTTAAATCTCCAGAGACAGCTTGCTGCACAGAAAAATGTCATAATGGACGGCAGGGACATAGGAACATGTGTACTGCCTGATGCGAAGACAAAGATATTCCTTACGGCGAGTGCGAAAGAGAGAGCGAGAAGAAGATATAAAGAGCAGGTTGAAAGAGGAATAGAGTGTGACATCGACCAGATAGAGAAAGATATAATAGCAAGGGACGAGCAGGATATGAACAGGAAGACAGCACCTTTAAAGCAGGCTGAGGATGCCGTGCTTATCGACTCGTCTGATATGAGCATTGAGCAGGTGGTTGATGCGATAATTGAAACATTTGAAGCTACAGCTCATTCGCAAGCTTGACATTTGCTGTCAAGCTATGCGCCAATGACTGAATTTTATGGGATTACAGCCCCATGCATCGAAGATGCATTTATAATGGGCTGTAATCGTTACTGGTCGCACTGTAGGTGTGAACAGTAAACTTTTGAAGCTACAAAATAAAATCATCGGAGAATGTGCTTTCAGGTTATGTTAAGAAAAGCCATTGTCACGGATAAAAGGGAGCGATATGAGAGAAGTTACAACTGCAAAGAGTGCAGGATTTTGTTTCGGAGTCAGGCGTGCCGTTGACATGGTATATGCTGAGGCTAAGAAAGATAACAGGGTATTTACACTCGGACCTATCATTCACAATGAGCAGGTAGTAAAAGATTTAGAAAAAAAAGGTGTAAAAGTCATAGATTCTGTTAATGATATAAGTGAAAAAGAAAATACAACTATAATAATACGTTCACACGGAGTGCCGCAGAATGTCATAAATGCACTTAAAGAAAAAAAAGTAAATATCGTTGATGCGACCTGTCCTTTTGTGTCAAAGATACACAAAATAGTAAAGCAGGCATCTGAGGATGGGAAAACGGTTGTGATTGTCGGAAGTGATAATCATCCTGAAGTAGAGGGGATAAAAGGCTGGTGCGTCAGCAAACCGATAGTTATAGAAAGTGCTTCGGAGGCTGAAAAACTAGACAATTTCGGCGGCAAAAAATTGTGTATTGTGTCACAAACGACATTTAATTACAAGAAATTCAAAGATATAGTTGATATTTTATCCAAAAAGAGTTATGATATAGATGTTATGAATACAATTTGCAACGCTACCGAAGAGCGTCAGACAGAAGCGGGTACTATTGCGAGGCAATCCGACGCGATGTTAGTAATAGGTGGAAAACATAGTTCAAACACCCAGAAACTTTATGAAATTTGTAGAAAAGAGTGTGAGAACACATATTTTATACAGACACTTGATGACCTGGATTTGAAGCAATTTCAATCTTTTCGTAGCGTGGGTATTACTGCCGGGGCTTCAACCCCAAATAATATTATTAAGGAGGTTCAATCATATGTCAGAAATGAATAATGAATTTGAACAATTATTGGAAGAATCATTAGTAACAATCCACAATGGAGAGATTGTAGAAGGGACAGTTATCAGCGTTAAGGAAGATGAGATCATCTTAAATATCGGTTATAAGGCTGACGGTATCATTACAAGAAATGAATACAGCAATCAGTCAGGCATCGACCTTAGAGAAGTTGTTAAAGAGGGCGACAAGATGAAAGCTAAAGTTCTTAAAGTAAACGACGGTGAGGGACAGGTTCTTCTCACATACAAGCGTTTAGCTATGGAGCAGAGTAATGAGCACATCAGAGAAGCTTTCGAGAACCACACTGTATTAAAGGCAACTGTAACAGATGTATTAACAGGTGGATTAAGTGTTGTTGTTGAAGAGACAAAGGTATTTATCCCTGCAAGTCTTGTATCAGACACATACGAGAAAGATCTTTCAAAGTATGCAGGACAGGAAATAGAGTTTGTTATCAGTGAGTTCAATCCTAAGAAGAGAAGAATCATCGGTGACAGAAAGCAGCTTTTAGTTGCAGAAAAGAAGAAACTTCAGGAAGAATTATTCGCAAGAATCCATGTTGGAGATGTTGTAGAAGGAACAGTTAAGAATCTTACAGACTTTGGTGCATTTATTGATTTAGGCGGAGCAGACGGACTTCTCCATATCTCAGAAATGTCATGGGGTCGTGTTGAGAATCCTAGAAAAGTATTTAATGTCGGAGACAAGACAAAAGTTCTTATCAAAGACATCAAGGATGATAAGATTGCACTCAGCCTTAAGTTTGAGGATCAGAACCCTTGGTTAAACGCTGCTGATAAGTACAGCGTAGGTTCTGTTGTGAAAGGCAAAGTTGCAAGAATGGCTGATTTCGGTGCTTTTGTTGAGCTTGAGCCGGGAGTTGATGCATTACTCCATGTTTCACAGATTTCAAGAGAGCATGTAGATAAGCCTTCAGATGTATTAAAGGTTGGTCAGGAAGTAGAAGCAAAGGTTGTTGACTTTAATTCAGAAGACCATAAGATCAGCTTAAGTATAAAAGCTCTTTTAAATGACAATGATCAGGAAGAAGAGGAAGTAACTGAGTAATCAGAACACAGGATGTTCTTGGAAGCGCCAGTCCGTTTGTTCGGATTGGCGTTTTTGATTAAGGAGGGACGAGAGAATGGGCGATTATGAAAAGTTTAAAGAAAAAGTATATCAGCTTACGAAGATTGATCTTAGCAGTTACAAAGAAAGACAGATGAAAAGGCGTATTGATTCGTTGATAACAAAAAATAAGATAAAAAGTTATGATGAATATATAGAAGCTATCAAATCAGATAAAAAAATGCTCGATGATTTTGTTACCTATCTTACGATAAATGTATCAGAGTTTTATCGTAATCCTGAGCAGTGGAAACTTCTTGAAAACGAGATACTTCCATACCTTTTCGAGCGTTTTGGAAATAATC
The DNA here is from genome assembly GCF_003480745.1 of Clostridium sp. AM27-31LB. Classification (NCBI taxonomy): domain Bacteria; kingdom Bacillati; phylum Bacillota; class Clostridia; order Eubacteriales; family Clostridiaceae; genus Clostridium; species Clostridium sp. AM27-31LB. The sequence continues at coordinate 734,767 of NZ_QUJS01000001.1, forward strand.
TCAAGATATGGAGTGCGGCGTGTTCAACGGGAGATGAACCATATACGCTTGTAATGCTTCTCTCAAAATTTATACCTTTAAATAAAATAAAGGTCATAGCAACCGATCTTGACAGGGTTGTTCTTGAAAAAGCTCATATTGGATTGTATGATGAAAAGAGTCTTAAGGGACTTCCAAAAGAATATATCACGAAATATTTTACTAAAGTCGGTACAAAAAGTTATCAGATTTCGGATGATATAAAGAAATGCGTAGAATTTAAACAACACAACCTTTTAAAGGATACATATCCTTCAGATTGCAATATGATAATCTGCAGAAATGTGATGATTTATTTTACGGAGGAAGCTAAGGCGGAAATATATAAAAAGTTTAATGCGTCTCTAAAAAGTGACGGCATATTGTTTGTTGGAAGTACAGAGCAGATAATATCACCTGGAGATTCAGGCTTTTCTACATATAAATCATTTTTCTATAAAAAGGCAGCCAGGTAGCAGGCTGCTTTTTGTTATGTTTGTTTTTGTATGCGGTCAGTGAAGATAGTTGACAGGCTTTTTGTAACAGTTCAGCCTTGCATTTAATAAATTCATAAACCTGCCAGCAAGCTGTCAGCCGCTGCTACGCAGCTTATGTTTATTTCATTTATAAATGAAAGGCTATTCCCCCCCAAAAAACAAGCCAATAATACATCGAGCAAGCTCGTGTATTATTGACTTATCTTTTTTTTGGCTGAACTGTTACGGCTTTTTGTCGGTTTTGCTGTTTTAACTTGCACTATTTTAAGTTTTTTAGTAAAATGAAAATTGTGTATAAAAATCTGATTATAAAAAATACAGTATGAGGTGAAATATGAGTGATATTATTAAAGTAGTAGTTGATGCCATGGGTGGTGACAATGCACCTGAAGCACCGATAAAAGGTGCCGTTGATGCTGTTAATGAAAATGAAAAGATAAATGTTGTACTGGTGGGAAGAACTGATGACATTAAATCAGAGCTTGCTAAATATACTTATGATAAAGAGCGTATAACTATAGTTCATGCAGAGGATATTATAGGATTTGATGAACCACCGGTAATGGCTATAAGAAAAAAGAAACAGTCATCTATTGTTGTCGGTATGAACCTTGTAAAACATGGCGAAGCGGATGCTTTCGTATCAGCCGGAAGTACAGGTGCAATACTTGTTGGTGGTCAGTTTGTTGTGGGTAGAATCAAAGGCGTAGAGCGTTCGCCTCTCGCACCGCTTATTCCTACAGCAAAAGGTCCAGCACTTCTTATTGACTGTGGAGCAAATGTGGATGCCAGAGCATCTCATCTTGTTCAGTTTGCAAAGATGGGCTCAATATATATGGAGAGGATAGTCGGCATAAAAAACCCCCGTGTTGCCATTGTAAACATTGGTGCTGAGGAAGAAAAAGGAAATATGCTCGTAAAAGAGACATATCCATTACTCAAAGAATGTAAAGATATAAATTTTGTTGGAAGTATAGAGGCAAGGGATATACCAAAGGGAGATGCAGATGTTATAGTATGTGAGGCATTTGTTGGAAATGTAATCCTTAAATTATATGAAGGTCTTGCAGCAACACTTCTTGGAAAAGTAAAAGAGGGACTTATGTCAAGCCTCAGAAGTAAAATAGGAGCACTTCTTATCAAACCTGCACTTAAATCAACACTTAAGCAGTTTGATACATCAGACCAGGGAGGAGCACCTTTGCTCGGTTTAAACGGGCTTGTAGTGAAAGCCCACGGAAGTTCAACAAGTGTTGAGATAACTCAGGCTATAAGACAGTGCATACAGTTCAATGAAGAAAAGATAAATGAAAAAATAAAAGAAAATCTTATTATTGAATAGGTGGTGCTCGTATGGAATTTAAAAAGCTTCAAAAGATTATTGCAGAAGTTTTAGGTATTGGAGATATGGAAATATTTCAAGAAATGAGTTTTGTGGATGACCTCGGTGCTGATTCGTTGGAACTTTTTCAGATTCTTATGGGAGTTGAACAGGAATTCGATATATCAATAGACGAAGAAAGTCTGAAAGATGTTGACACGGTTGGAGATTTGCTGGAGCTTATATGTTAAATATGACATATAGGCAGGCTGCTTTAGCGGCAGATAGTATGAGCAGATAGTAGAGCAGACCTATGAATATCAGCTTGACAAAACCGTTGGCATATAGGGCTTAAAAGGTTAGGAGTGTGCCTGATGAAACAGGAAAAATTATTAGAGTTTCAGAAAAAAACAGGATATGAGTTTAAAAATGTAGAACTGCTTATAACAGCACTTACGCACAGTTCATATTCAAATGAAAACAGATTAAAAAAATATATGTGTAATGAGCGTCTTGAATTTTTGGGAGATGCCGTACTTGAGCTTGTTTCAAGTGAACAGATATATAAGGATAATCCTACAAAGCCTGAGGGTGACATGACAAGAATGAGAGCGAGCTGGGTATGTGAGCCGACGCTTGCACTCTGTGCAAGAGATATAGATCTCGGTGAGTATGTGATGCTTGGAAGAGGTGAAGATCTTACAGGCGGTAGAGAGAGAGACTCTATTTTGTCTGATACACTTGAGGCGACTATAGGTGCAGTCTACCTTGATGGTGGATTTGAAAAGGCGAAAGAATATATTGACAGACATATATTAAAAGATATAGAAAATAAAAAGCTGTTTTACGACAGCAAGACTATTTTACAGGAAATTGTTCAGGGAGAGCATCTTGAGATGGAATATGAGCTGCTTAAAGAAGAAGGACCTGACCATAACAAATCATTTACGGTTGCCGTAAACATAAATGGAGAGAGACTTACGACTGCAACAGGAAGAACAAAGAAAAAAGCAGAACAGTCAGCAGCTTATCAGGCTATACTTAAACTTCATAAATCATAAGTAGGAGAAACATCAGATGTATTTAAAAAGCTTAGAGGTACATGGTTTTAAATCATTTGCCAATAAATTGATATTTGAATTTCACGACGGCATAACGGCTATCGTAGGGCCAAACGGCAGCGGTAAGAGCAATGTTGCCGATGCTGTAAGGTGGGTGCTTGGAGAGCAGAGTGCAAAGCAGCTTCGCGGTGCAAAAATGGAGGATGTTATTTTTGCAGGAACTCAGATGAGAAAGCCGCTTGGATTTGCATATGTAGCCATTACCATAAGCAATGAAGATCATAAATTAAATGTTCCCTATGAGGAAGTAAAGATAGCAAGAAGAGTTTACAGGTCAGGAGAGAGTGAATATCTATTAAATGGCACGGCTTGCAGGCTTAAGGATGTTCAGGAACTTTTGTTTGATACAGGTATCGGTAAAGAAGGATATTCGATTATCGGACAGGGACAGATAGATAAGATACTTAGCGGAAAACCTGAGGAGAGACGAGAACTTTTTGATGAGGCGGCAGGAATCGTTAAATATAAGAGAAGAAAAGCTGCTGCACAAAAAAATCTTGAAGAGGAAAAGCATAATCTTGAAAGAATTGAAGATATTCTCTCCGAGATAGAAAAACAGGTAGAGCCTCTTGAAAAGCAGGCAGCAAAGGCAAAACAGTATCTTGCGTTTCGTGATGAGCTGAGGGTTCAGGATGTAAATATGTTCCTTATTGAGTATGACCGTATTCATGAGGAAATAAAGGAGTTTGAGGGAAAACAGGCAATCGCTGATAATGATCTTAAAAATGCCAATCAGGAATATGAAAAAAGCAAGCGTGAGTATGAGAGAGTACAGTCAGAGCTTGATGAAAAGATAAAGAGCATAGAATTAAAAAAAGACAGACTGAATCAGTCGCGTGTCATGTTAAACAACTGTGAGGGTGATATAAGACTTTTAAACGAGCAGATAAACGGTATCAGACAGAGTGAAAATCATTATAGGGAAGCTATAGAGAGCTATAAAGAGCGTATTAAAAATTTTGAGGATGAACATAAACAGTATGCCGTCCAAAAAGAAGAAAACAGCAAAAAGACAGAAGAGATAAAGTCTTTAGCAAAAGAGAATGAAAAACTTATTGCAAATAAAAAAGAGACAGCTTTTGAAATAGAAAATGACATAAAGTCCGTTCAGGATATGAAGCTTGCCGGAATAAATGCGGCGGCTGATATAAAAAGTGAAGAGTTAAAATATAAGACTTTGCTTGAGCAGAACAATATTAAGAGAGCCGAGTTAAACAAAAGAGTGCTTGCAAATAAGTCTGAGGCATCTGTTCTTACAGAGACAATCTCGTCACATAAAAAAGTTTATGATGAGATAACTGAAAAGATAAAAGCGATAGATGATTCAAATGCAGTAATGCAGGAAAAGTTTAATGGTATAAACGAAGAAAATCAGAACAGACGAAGAGAGCACAGTGATACACAGCAGAAATTCCATATGGAAAATTCAAGGCTTAATTCTCTTAAAAACATGACTGAGAGGTATGAGGGATTCGGTCAGAGTATAAAGCGTGTCATGGAGAGAAAAGAGGATACACCGGGAATCATAGGTGTAGTTGCCGATATCATAAGAGTTAAAAAAGAATATGAGATAGCGGTTGAGACGGCACTTGGCGGAAGCATACAAAATATTGTAACCGACAATGAGCAGACGGCAAAAAAGATGATAGAATATCTGAAAAAAAACAGATATGGACGAGCTACATTTTTACCTCTTACAAATATTCATAAAAAAGCGGCAAATAATGCCCGCAATGTTATGGCTGAAAAAGGTGTAATCGGGATGGCATCAGAGCTTGTGTCGGCAGATGAAAAGTATAATGACCTCGTGAATTATCTTCTTGGAAGGTTTGTCGTTGTCGATAATATAGACAATGCCATTGCACTTGCGGCAAAATATCATCACACACTCAGGATAGTAACGACCGAGGGAGAACTTTTAAATCCGGGCGGTTCGATGTCAGGTGGTGCATTTAAAAACAACAATAATCTTTTAGGCAGACGAAGACAGATAAAACAGCTTGAGGAAGATGTTGAAAAATTCAAAACCAAATTAACAGAGTATGCGGCACAGATAGAGCAGGGAGAAAAAGAGATAAAAGAGCTGCGTGAAAAAATCGGTGCCAACAACAGACTAAGACAGGAGCTTATAGTTAAACAGAATACGGAAAAAATTGGTTATGAGCGTGCGGTTTCAGATCTTAAGAAGAGCGAGGAGCAGCTTGAGCTTATCAGAATCGAAGGAATGAGGATAGAGGAGGATAAGGACAAGTTAAAGGGTGTTATGGACGGCATTGGCCGTAGGATTTCGGAGAGCGAAGACGAGACAAGGGATTTTGATGAAAAGATAAGCAGGTATCAGGAAAAACTTGACAAAGTAAGAGAAGAACTTAATTTGTTGGAGCAAAAAGATTCTGAGTTTACGCTTAAGATAACATCACTTGCACAAAGCGAGGGCTTTATAAATGAAAATATGCTCCGTGCAAGTGAGGGTAAAGATACCGTATCCAAGCAGCTTGCACAGACTATCGAGGACAGTAGAAATATTGGTGGTCAGATTAAACAAAAACAGGATGAGATAATAAAAACCAGAAATATCATCAAAACAACAAAAGAAGAAATAGAAAATTCAGAGCTTGAGATTAAAAAGCAAAATCTGGAAAAAGAGGAACTTTCTGAAAAAAACAAGACTTTCCTTGACAAGAGAGAGGAATTGTCAAAAAATATAAATGAACTTGAAATGGAAAGTTTCAGACTTGCCGGAAGAAAAGAAAAGCTGACGGAGAGTATTGACAATTATACAAATTATATGTGGGAACAGTATGAACTTACATATCACAGTGCACTGGCACTTAAAACGCAGACAGAGCTTACCGTTTCAGGAATGAAAGCCAAGATAGCAGAGATAAAGAAACAGATAAAATCGTTAGGCTCGGTAAATGTAAATGCCATAGAGCAGTATAAGGAAGTATCAGAGAGATACGAACTCCTAACGACACAGCATGATGATCTTATTGAGGCTGCAAAGGTTTTGGAGGAGATAATAGAAAATCTTGACAATGATATGCGAAAACAGTTTGAGGAGCAGTTTGCAGAGATAAGAAGCCGTTTTGACAAAGTGTTTAAGGAATTGTTTGGCGGTGGTCGTGGAACGCTCGAACTTATGGAAGATGAGGATATTCTTACGGCAGGGATAAAGATAATCGCACAGCCGCCGGGAAAGAAACTCCAGAATATGATGCAGCTTTCAGGTGGAGAAAAGGCACTTACAGCTATTGCATTACTGTTTGCAATACAGAGCTTGAAGCCGTCACCGTTCTGTCTGCTCGATGAGATTGAGGCGGCACTCGATGACTCAAATGTAGACAGGTATGCGGAGTATCTGCATAAACTGACGAAAGATACACAGTTTATTGTCATCACTCATAGGCGTGGAACAATGAATGCTGCGGATATTCTCTACGGAATAACGATGCAGGAAAAAGGTGTTTCGACACTTGTATCGGTCAATCTGCTGGATGAGAAAGAGATTGCGAATTAAAGAGATTTGATTTAAGCTGTATTGATATATTTAATAAAGATAAGATAGTATGCGAAGTATGAAATTAAAAGAATATATATTATCATATGATTTTGTATGGTATGGTAAAGTGTAGATAAATTAAATAAAGAATTTGGAGGAATTATGTGGGAAAGTATTAAGAATAAGTTTAGGAGAAATAAACATATTGAGGAAGAACAGAAAATTGAAACGGAAAACTTACAGAATGAGGAAGTAACAAATTCGGAAGCTGAAGCCTCTTTACAGAGTGGGGAGACAAATGCCAATTCTGATATGGAGAGTAGTTTACAGAGCGAGAAAAACATCCATTCCGAAACTGAGTCTTTACAGAGTGGCGAAGTTACACAGGATGATGATAAGGCTTACGGTACTGTGACAAATACGGCTGATGAATGTAACAGTTCGGCTGACGAGAATGTTTCAAATAAAGCGGCAGAAAATTTGTCGCATGATGAGGCTGCAAAAGCATCAAATGAAAACAATGGTTCTGATAATGAAGCCATTTCAAGTGAAAATAACATTCCAGATAATGAAAATGTTTCAAATGAAGCAGCGGATAATTCGCAGAATGTTGATGATGGCGAAATCAAGACGGCAGAGGAGGCTGAGCAGATTTCTGAAGTTATTTCAGAGGAGGAAGATAAGGCGGAGGAGTCTGCCAAAAAGCCTAAGAAAAAAGGATTTTTTGGAAAGCTTATCGATGGTCTGACTAAGACAAGGGACAGCTTTGTTTCCGGTCTTGAAAATGTTTTCAGTGGATTTTCTGAGATTGATGACGATTTTTATGAGGAACTTGAGGAAGTCCTTATTATGGCGGATATAGGTGTTGCCACAACTGAGAAGATAATTGAAAATCTTCAGGCTAAGGTTAAGGAAAATAAGATTAAAGAGGTTGCAGTTTGCAGACAGCTTCTTATTGATTCAATAAAGGAACAGATGCGTGTGCATGATGATGCATATGATTTTGAAAATAAAAAATCGGTTGTTATGCTTATAGGAGTAAACGGTGTCGGAAAGACAACGTCTGTTGGAAAACTTGCGTCACAGTTTAAGGCGGACGGCAAGAAAGTTATTCTTGCGGCAGCAGATACCTTTAGAGCAGCAGCTATTGAACAGCTTACCGAATGGTCGAACAGAGCAGGAGTTGAGCTTATCGCAGGTCAGGAGGGCGGAGACCCGGCGGCAGTCGTATTTGATGCAGTTAATGCGGCAAAGGCAAGAAATGCTGATATACTTATATGTGACACGGCAGGACGACTCCACAATAAGAAAAATCTTATGGAGGAGTTAAAAAAGATAAACAGGATAGTTGAGAGAGAATATCCTGACGCATACAGAGAAACATTTGTCGTACTTGACGGAACGACAGGTCAGAATGCACTCGCACAGGCAAAACAGTTCAGTCAGGTTGCTGATATTACGGGAATAATCCTCACAAAACTTGACGGAACAGCTAAAGGTGGCATTGCCATAGCTATTCAGTCGGAAATGAACATTCCGGTTAAATATATAGGTATCGGTGAGCATATCGAGGATTTGCAGAAATTTGATGCAGATGCGTTTGTAGATGCATTGTTTGAGACAAAAGCTGAGTAGTGTGAAATATATCATATTTCACATTATGCCAAAGAAACCTGTGCACAATTTAATCAAGATTTATGATAGTTTCGCAAATACCTAAATTAAGAGTAACTTGAAAGGAGCATATAAAAATGTTGACATTAGAGAAATTTGAAGAAGCATCAGAAAAGGTGAAGGAGGTTGTGCTGCCTACAAACCTTATCTATAGTGAGTATTTTTCAGAGCAGACGGGAAATAAGGTTTATTTTAAACCTGAAAATATGCAGTACACCGGAGCTTACAAAGTAAGAGGCGCTTATTATAAGATAAGCACTCTCTCAGAGGAAGAAAGAGAGAAAGGTCTTGTAACTGCATCAGCAGGAAATCATGCACAGGGAGTTGCCTATGCGGCAAAACTTTACGGTGTGCCTGCAACGGTAGTCATGCCTACAACTACTCCGCTTATCAAGGTAAACAGAACAAAGGGTTATGGAGCAAAAGTAGTTCTTCACGGTTCTGTATATGATGAAGCCTGCCAGTACGCACTTGAACTTGCAAAAAAAGAGGGGGCAACATTTGTTCATCCTTTCAATGATGAAGTTGTAGCAACGGGACAGGGTACGATTGCAATGGAGATATTTAAGGAACTTCCGACTGTTGACATAATCCTTGTACCTATCGGAGGGGGTGGACTTGCAGCAGGAGTTTCAACACTTGCAAAACTTTTAAATCCTAATATAAAAGTAATAGGTGTTGAGCCGGCAGGAGCAAGCTGTATGAAAGCATCATTAGATGCAGGAAAGGTAATTACTCTTCCTGATGTGAATACCATAGCAGACGGTACGGCAGTAAAGACACCGGGAGACATTGTATTTCCGTATATACAGAAAAACATTGATGAGATAATAGCAGTAGAAGATCAGGAACTTATCGTAAACTTCCTCGACATGATGGAAAATCATAAGATGCTCGTTGAAAACTCAGGTCTGCTTACTGTTGCTGCACTTAAGCATCTTGACTGCAAGGGTAAAAAGATAGTTTCTATCTTAAGCGGTGGAAACATGGATGTAATAACGCTTTCATCAGTTGTACAGCATGGTCTTATCGAGAGGGGACGAGTATTTACGGTATCGGTGCAGCTTCCTGACAGACCGGGTGAACTTGTAAATGTGGCAAATGTTATTGCAAAACTTAAGGGAAATGTAATCAGACTTGAGCACAATCAGTTTGTAAGCATAAACAGAAATGCCGCTGTTGAGCTCAGGATAACGCTTGAGGCATTTGGACATGAGCATAAGAAAGAGATTATCGAAGCATTGAAAAAACATGGATATGATCCAAAAGAGGAAAGCCCGACAGGATTATATGAATAATGCAATGAGCAGGTAGCAGAGAGTACCATGAAAATCTGTCTGACTGCACAGGAATGACTATATCAACAAAAGCTGCAAAGCAGCGGCTGACAGCTCGCTGGCAGGTTTATGAATGTAAGAAATGAAAGGCTGAACTGTTACTGTAAAAGTGTAAGTGTGTTTTTTCAAATGAAAAAATAAATTAAGAAGTGGAGGTTTAGGATGAGTCAGTTTAAAAATACAACAGGTTATATAGGGAGCGAGTTACTCCATACACCGGGCGGAGTGAGAGATACTTACGGTGTAGAGTGTGAAAATAAATTAAATGTGGCGGGAAAAGTCCATGATGTTATGAAATCTTATGGTTTTGATGACATTCAGACCCCTGCATTTGAATATTTTGACATATTCAGCAAAGAGAGAGGAACAGCTTCTTCAAAAGAGATGTTTAAGTTCTTTGACAGGGGAAATAATACACTTGTATTAAGACCGGATATGACACCTCCGATAGCAAGATGCGTTGCAAAGTATTACAGAGAGGAACAGATGCAGGTTCGTCTTTGCTATACGGCAAACACATTTGTAAATACAGATCCTTATAAGGGAAAACTTCAGGAAGTGACACAGGTAGGTGCAGAGCTTTTTGGTGATGCAAGTTCAGATGCAGACGCAGAGATGATAGCACTTACGGTCGAGAGTCTTTTAAGCAGTGGTCTTAAGAGATTTCAGCTTGAGGTAGGTCATGCAGATTTGTTCAGGGGAATAGTTGAGGAGGCAGGTTTTACACCTGAGGAAACAGAAAAACTTCATGAACTTATTGAGAGTAAGAATTTTTTTGGTGTTGAGGATCTTCTCGACAATCTGACAGTATCAGAGGGACTTAAGGAGGTAATCTTAAAACTTCCTGACCTTTTAGATGACTTTGATGAAGCTGCTAAGTTTGTAAAGGAACGCTGCCAAAATGAAAGGGTTTTAAAGGCTCTTGACAGACTTGCAAAACTTGATAACATATTAAAAATATATGGATTTACAGATTATGTTACGATAGACCTCAGTATGTTAAGCCATTACAGTTATTATACAGGAATTATATTCAGGGCATATACATACGGTACGGGCGAAGCTGTGGCAACAGGAGGTCGTTATGACGGACTTGTGGGGCAGTTTGGAAAAGATACGCCTGCCATCGGTCTTGCCATTGTTTTAGACCAGCTTATGCTTGCACTTACAAGACAGAATATTCTCGATGAGAAGCTTGTATCAGGATGTATTCTTCTCTATCCTAAAGAACTTAGGGAAGAGGCATTAAACAAAGCTGCCGCACTCAGAAAATCGGGTGAGAATGTGCAGCTTGTACGCAAATCATCGCAGAAAGATATTGATTTGTATAAAGATTATGCAAAGAGAATGAATAAGGAAAAACTCTTGTATTTAAAAGATAAGACTGTAGTTGAAGAAATAACATTCAAGTAGGAGGGACATGATGGAATATATAACATTTGCACTGGCAAAAGGAAGACTTGCGAAACACACATTAAGTCTTTTGGAAAAGATAGGAATCACCTGTGAGGAAATGAAAGATGAAAAGACAAGAAAACTCATATTTGTAAATGAGGAACTGGGATTTAAGTTTTTCCTCTCAAAAGCATCGGATGTCCCTACATATGTTGAACTTGGAGCAGCAGATATAGGAGTTGTTGGCAAAGATACGATACTTGAAGCCGGAAGAAAACTCTACGAAGTATTAGACTTAAATTGCGGAAAATGCCGTATGTGTGTGGCAGGACCGGCGAGTGCGAGAGAAAAGTTAAATGACGGCTCGCTTATAAGAGTTGCAAGCAAATATCCGGGAATAGCAAAAGATTATTTCTATAATAAAAAGCACCAGACAGTAGAGATAATCAAACTTAACGGCTCGGTAGAACTTGCACCTATCGTAGGACTTTCAGAAGTTATCGTTGATATAGTAGAAACCGGTTCTACATTAAGAGAAAACGGTCTTGAAGTTTTAGAGGAGATATGTCCTTTATCGGCGAGAGTAGTCGTAAATGAGGTGAGCATGAAAATGCAGCATGAAAGGATAACAAAACTTATCCGTGACCTTAAGAAAGTTATACCTGATGACTAGAAATAAATGACAATAGGAGATTGAGGAGCCGATTATATACTGTTTTGATTATACCGTGATAAAAGTATATTATAATGGTTTCGCAAATACCCGGTTAGTGATAAAAAGGGAGGCAGCTATGAGAATAGTTAAACTTACAGAAAAAGAGAAAAATAATATACTGGAAAACCTTTTAAAGAGAAGTCCGAACCAGTACAGTAAATTTGAAGATACAGTAAATGACATTATAGAGAATGTCAGAGCAAACAAGGACAAGGCATTATTTGAATACACTGAAAAATTTGACGGTGTAAAGATTACTGAGGAGACATTCAAGGTAACTGATGAGGAGATAGAAGAAGCCTACACTAAGGTGGATGAGCGTCTTATTGAGATAATAAGAAAAGCTCTTGTAAATATCAGGGACTATCACCAGAAACAGGTTCGTTACAGTTGGTTTGACAGCAAGACTGACGGAACACTTCTCGGACAGAAGATAACACCGCTCGCAAGAGTAGGCGTTTATGTGCCGGGCGGAAAAGCGGTATATCCGTCATCAGTGCTTATGAACATCGTACCGGCAAAGGTTGCAGGTGTTGAGAAGATAGTTATGACAACACCACCCGGAAAAGACGGAAAGGTATATCCTATAACGCTTGTGGCAGCACATGAAGCAGGTGTAGATGAGATTTATAAGGTCGGCGGAGCACAGGCTGTTGCGGCACTTGCATTTGGTACAGAGAGCATTAAGAAAGTTGACAAGATAGTAGGACCCGGAAATATTTTTGTTGCACTTGCAAAAAAAGCTGTTTATGGTCATGTCAGCATTGACTCTATCGCGGGACCAAGTGAGATACTTGTACTTGCCGACGAAACGGCAAATCCAAGATATGTGGCAGCAGACCTTTTATCACAGGCAGAGCATGATGAGATGGCATCAGCTATCCTTGTAACGACAAGTGAGGAACTTGCAAAGAAAGTATCAGAGGAAGTTGACGGATTTGTAAAAGTCCTTTCAAGAAAAGAGATAATACAGAAGTCGCTTGATTCATACGGTTATATACTTGTGGCAAATGATATGAAAGAAGCAATCGACACGGCAAACGAGATAGCATCAGAGCATCTTGAGATAGTGACAAAAAATCCTTTTGACACTATGACAAGAATAAAAAATGCAGGAGCAATATTCCTCGGAGAGTACAGCAGTGAGCCGCTCGGTGATTATTTTGCAGGACCTAACCATGTACTTCCTACGAATGGTACGGCAAAGTTCTTCTCACCTCTTTCAGTTGATGATTTCATAAAGAAATCAAGCATAATCTCATACTCTGAGGAGGCACTTAAACTTATCCATACGGATATTGAGGACTTTGCAAAGGCCGAAAAACTTACGGCACACGCAAACTCAATCGCTGTCAGATTTGAACAAAAATAAGCATTTCAAAAGCTTATGGTGTATAGAGCACTAAGCGGTGTATAAATGGGATGCTTATGTCAGTGGGAGTAAGCTTTTACTGAAAGGCAGCAAAGGCGGAGTGCGAATGTCCGCTTTGCTAAAAACGGGCAGGAAACTGCATTGGAAAGGGTTGGTTTTTATTATGAATGAAAATGTAAAAGCAAGAATGGCCGAGGTTTCAAGGGTGACCGGAGAAACTGATATTTTAGTTAAGTTAAATCTTGATGGCAGTGGCAAAGCTGATATAGATACAGGCATTGGTTTTTTCGACCATATGCTGAACAGTTTTGCACGACATGGCCTTTTTGACCTTACGGTTAAGGTTAAGGGAGATTTAGAGGTTGACTGCCACCATTCTATTGAGGATACAGGTATCGTTCTCGGTCAGGCTATAAAGGAGGCTGTCGGGGACAAGAAAGGTATTAAGAGATTTGGTGAGTGTATTCTTCCTATGGATGAGACTCTTATGCTTTGTGCACTTGACCTTTCAGGCCGACCTTATCTTGTAGAAAATATGGAGTTTAGCGTATCTAAGGTAGGCGAATTTGACACAGAGATGGTACATGAATTTTTCTATGCCGTAAGCTATTCTGCAGGTATGAACCTGCATTTAAAGATGCTTGACGGTTCAAATAATCATCATATAATAGAAGCTGCGTTTAAATCATTTGCAAAGGCACTTGACAGGGCAGTTATGTATGATGAGAGAATAAGTGATGTACTCTCAACAAAAGGAAGTTTAGGAGAATAGGATATATGAAAAAGAAGAAAATAATCCCATTTATAAATGCGGAAAATGAATATCCGGAAAACATTATAAAACTTGCGGATGAATATGCGTGTAAGGGTGCAGATGAATTGTTTATCTACAATTATACCGGGGATGAGGCGTCGAGAGATGAATTTTTAAGCACGGCAAGAGTGATTGAAAAACAGATAGACATTCCGTTTATGATAGGAATGTATGTTGAGCGTTTTGAAGATGCAAAAAAAGCACTTTATACCGGAGCATACAAACTTGTGCTTAGAAATGCACTTCTGCCGGAACAGAAAGTGATAGACGAGATAACAGCCAGGTTTGACAAGGACAAGCTTATGCTTGAAGTTGACATGAAAGCCGCTTTTATGAATGCAGAAGCACTTGACAGATATTATGATATGGGAATAGGTTCGGCGATGCTTAAACATATCGACTGCACAAAGAGTTTTACTGATGCCATAAATAGTACAAAAATGGATATTATGATAAGGGATGGTCTTATAAGAAATGACCTTGCAGAGCTTTTATCATTTGAAAAAACAGATGCCGTATCAACAAATTATTTTGAAGATACCGAGGACAGAGATATATACAGGGCAAAAAGAGCCTTAAAAGAAAAAGGAATAGATGTAGAAGTGTTTGAAAGTCTTATTGATTTTTCAGACTTTAAACTTATGGACAATGGTCTTATCCCGGTAGTAGTTCAGGATTACCGCACAAACGAAGTTCTCATGGTTGCTTACATGAATGAGGAGTCATATGGAAAGACTATCGAGTGTGGCAAAATGACTTACTACAGTAGAAGCAGACAGGAATTGTGGCTTAAAGGAGATACATCAGGTCATTATCAGTATGTAAAGAAACTTATGCTCGACTGTGACAATGATACAATTCTTGCAAAAGTTCGTCAGGTCGGAGCTGCCTGCCATACTGGAAGCAGAAGCTGCTTCTTTAAGGAACTTGCCCAAAAAGAGTATATTGAAACAAACCCATTGACAGTATTGCTTGAAGACTATAAAATTATCATGGATAGAAAAGTAAATCCAAAGGAAGGCTCTTATACAAATTATCTTTTTGATAAGGGGATAGATAAGATTTTGAAGAAATGTGGCGAGGAGGCAACAGAAATTGTTATCGCTGCCAAAAATCCCGATTCGGAAGAGCTTAAGTATGAGATTGCCGATTTCCTTTATCACATGATGGTTCTTATGGCAGAGTGTGATATTGACTGGAGTGACATAACAAAGGAACTTGTCAACCGCAGATAGAAAGGTATGGTGAAGATATGACAGGAGCATTATTGTTAAAAGGTCTTGCGGACCTTACTTTCGGAGGAGCATTTTTATGGTATCTCGTTAAATTCCTTGTAAGTCTTGGTGTTGCTTATGGTGCGATACTTCTTGGTATCAAGTGGCGAAAGTCAAAAAATGAAAAGGCAGACAATATTGCGGAAACGAAATAAAAGCAGACTTGGTTCACGGTGAGTGATACATTTTGGCTTAAAGCAGAAGTGGACTAATTGAGCAGATAAATAGTCTAACATTATAAAGGCATATAAATGGAAATAGAAAAGAAATTCAAGATTAAAAAGCTTCCTGACAATCTGGAACAATATGAACAGAAACATATTGAGCAGGGGTATCTTTGCACAAATCCGGTTGTCAGGATAAGAAAAAGTAATGACAGATATATTCTTACTTACAAGTCACTTGTAATTGGCAGTGAAGATAAGAATACGGATGTAAGGATAAATAATGAAGTTGAAGTTTTCCTGACAAAAGAAGGATATGAACATCTGAGAGAAAAGGTGGACGATAATCTTATCAAAAAGACAAGATATATAATACCACTGGAAGATGGACATATGGGAGAACTTGATATTTTTGGCGGAGTGCTTGATGGACTTTATTTTATTGAGGTCGAGTTTGAGAGCGAGGAAGATGCCGAAAACTTTGTGCCACCGGTATGGTTTGGCGAAAATGTAAGTGATGATAAACGATACGCAAACAGTTATCTATCAAAATGTAACGACCTAAGCGTATTTTTATAAAAAACGATTAAGAGATGGAGGCTCATTATGTTTAAGATTTTAAAGAAAGAGTATCTTGCCAACAACATCTGGCTTATGGATGTTGAGGCACCAAGAGTAGCAAAATCATGTCAGCCCGGACAGTTTGTTATTGTAAAGACAGATGAGGAAGGAGAGAGAATCCCTCTTACAGTATGTGATTATGATAGAGAAAAGGGAACTGTTACTATAGTATTCCAGACAGTCGGAGCATCTACAACAGAGATGTCACGCTATGAAGTCGGGGAAAGCTTCATGGATTTTGTAGGACCTTTAGGATGTGCGTCTGAACTTATTGGGATGCCTATAGAGGAGTTAAAGAAAGAAAAGCTTTTATTTGTATGCGGTGGTGTTGGTACAGCTCCTGTATATCCACAGGTTAAATGGATGAAAGAGCATGGTATTGATGTTGATGTTATAATCGGAGCACGTACAAAGGATATTATGATACTTGAAAATGAGATGCGTGAAGTTGCAGGAAATCTTTATATTGCAACAGATGACGGTTCTTATGGTTTCAAGGGAAATGCGTGTGACCAGATAAATGAACTTGTAAAGAACTTAAATAAGACATATACAAAGGTTATAGCTATCGGACCTATGATAATGATGAAATTTGTTACTATACTTACAAAAGAACTTAATATTCCTACAATAGTAAGTATGAATCCTATCATGGTCGATGGAACAGGTATGTGTGGTGCCTGTCGTCTTAAAGTAGGTGATGAGATTAAATTTGCCTGTGTAGACGGACCTGAGTTTGACGGTCATCTTGTAGATTTTGACCAGGCTATGCGTCGCCAGAGAATGTATAAAACTGAAGAGGGCAGGGCAATGCTCAAACTCGAAGAGGGAGATACACATCACGGTGGATGTGGAAACTGCCAGTAAAAGAAAAATACAGCAAATGCGGGAATACTTCATGCCGGAGTTGTGTCAGATAATATTTAGAATTAAACATAAGCCCGCAAATATCTGTCAGAGAACATAGAATTGTAGAGAAAGGAAAATATCATGGAAGTTGATGTAATGAAAAGAATTCCTGTTCGTGAGCAGGAGCCAAAAGTTCGTGCAACGAATTTTAAGGAAGTTTGTTTAGGATATGATAAAGAAGAAGCGACAGCGGAAGCAACACGTTGTCTCCAGTGTAAAAATCCACAGTGCGTAAAGGGCTGTCCCGTAAATATAAATATACCGGGATTTATCAGTGAACTCGTGAAAGGAAATGTTGAGGGAGCTTACCATGTGATAAGTGAGTATTCTGCACTTCCTGCCGTATGTGGCCGTGTATGTCCACAGGAGAGCCAGTGTGAGTCAAAGTGCATCCGTGGAATTAAGGGTGATGCCGTATCTATCGGTAAACTTGAGAGATATGTCGCTGATACTGCAAGAGAAGAGGGCATCAAACCTGCAAAGGCTGAGAGCCTAAACGGAAAGAAAGTTGCCGTTATCGGTTCAGGTCCTGCCGGACTTACATGTGCAGGTGACCTTGCAAAACTCGGTTATGATGTAACTATCTTTGAAGCACTTCACAAAGCAGGCGGTGTATTATCTTACGGTATTCCTGAGTTCCGTCTTCCAAAGAGCAAAGTCGTAGATAAGGAAGTTGAAAATGTAAAATCACTCGGAGTTAAGATTGAGACTGATGTTGTCATAGGAAAAGCCGTTACTATAGACGAACTTTTAAATGAAGAGGGATTTGATGCCGTATTCGTAGGTTCAGGAGCAGGACTTCCTAGATTTATGGGAATACCGGGAGAAGATGCAAACGGTGTATTCTCAGCAAATGAGTACCTTACAAGAAGCAATCTTATGAAAGCTTTTGATGAAAATTATGATACACCTATCATTCCAGGAAAGAAAGTTGCCGTAGTCGGTGGTGGAAATGTAGCAATGGATGCCGCAAGAACAGCACTTCGTCTCGGTGCAGATGTACATATCGTATATCGCCGCAGCGAAGCAGAGCTTCCTGCACGAGTTGAGGAAGTACATCATGCAAAAGAGGAGGGAATCCAATTTGACCTTCTCACAAATCCTGTAGAAATCATGGAAGATGAAGAAGGAAATGTTTCAGGAATGAAGTGCATACGTATGGAACTTGGCGAGCCTGACGAGTCAGGAAGAAGAAGACCTGTTGAAATTGAGGGTTCTGAGTTCGTACTTGATGTAGATACTGTTATCATGTCACTTGGAACGAGCCCTAACCCGCTTATCTCATCAACAACAAAAGGTCTTGATATTAACAAGAGAAAATGTATAGTTGCTGAGGAGGAGACAGGAAAGACTTCTAAGGCAGCCGTATATGCCGGTGGAGATGCTGTAACAGGTGCCGCAACAGTTATTCTTGCAATGGGTGCAGGAAAAGCAGCAGCTAAGGGAATTGATGAGTTCTTAAGCAAATAATAAATAATATATAAAATTAAAGAAAAAGCCATTACCTTTGGGTGATGAGATTTCTATTTGATAAATGTGATAAAAACAGTCGGATTTTGAAAATTTTCAGGGTTCGGCTGTTTTATTTTTGCAATAGCAGTTTTTTTCTTGTAAAAACAAGCATAATTTTATGAAAAATAACATCCTTTAGCATAATGAAAAAATTATTTTTTGATATAAAAAATGTTAAAAGTAACGCAAACAATGATATACAGGGAATTAGAGCCACTTTTAGGTCTAAAATTTTGTGAGTGTTTCATAAAAAAAAACTAAAGAATAGTGCAAAGTGCATAAAAAATAAATTTGCTAAAAATAGAAAAATAAATGAATCAAACAAAAATCCATAATATTTTTATCAATAATTGACATTGTTTAAAATATACGGCTTTGCTACCATATAACTAGTAACCCACACAAAATAATCAGTAAAATAATAAAGTGTTCAGTGTGGGTTATACTGGAAAATTTCTTTGTTCTAAGACGGCTGTCTAAGCCTAAAAACAGACTTCTAAATTTTTTGTGCTGATTAAATAACAGCAGATCACCCGTAAATCAAATTTTTATCATCAGATAGGTATCCCTAAAATAAAGACAGGAGGAGAAGTATATATATCAGGTTTTAACAATATTATGCAAACAGCAGAGCATACCACAAATATTTGCCTGATTGAAAAAACGGTGAAATCAGAATAAAAAAATCAAGGATTATCTGATTGAAACTTTTAATACAAAAATATTAGAAGTCTGCTTGGGGCAAAGATTTTTTAAGATATGGTGGATAATATTTGTGTCTGAGCACACCCGACACAAATTATACCGATTATTTGATGGAATAGAAATAAATTACTATATAGGATATGAAGAAAAATGTGTGCAGAAATGAGGGATGATATGGAATATTATGAATTTGTAGATGAGATGGCAGAGAAGATAAAAATGTGTTTTGGTAAGGAGGTTGCGGTAGAGGTGCATAAGGTCATAAAAAATAATTCGCTTGAATATGACTCACTTACTATCATGGAGACGGGAAAGAGCATAACACCTAATTTTTATCTTCAAAATATGTATCAGAAGTACATTGACGGAACAGGCATTGACAGCCTTGTATCAGAGGTTGTGAGGATATATGAGGACAGCCAGAGACAGAATACATATGAAAATCTGTCTATGGAGTATGAGGATTGTATTGAAAAAATAGTTATGAGACTTATCTCTTTGAATAAAAATAAAAAGCTGCTCGAAGATATGCCGTATATCAGATTTCTCGACATGGCAGTTGTGTTCTATTGTCTTGTTAGTAATGATGAGGATGGAATTGCATCCATACGGATAACAAATGAAGTTGCAAAGGAATGGCAAACGGATACAAGAGAACTTTACACACTGGCATTAAAAAATTCGGAGAGAATATTTGAAGAAAAAATAATGCCTATGAGCGAAGTTATCGGTATGTTTGATGTGCAGTTACAGGAGATGGGATTAAAAAAACCGGCACTTAAGCGTAAGTGTTTATATGAGCCTTATGTGGTAACAAATAACATGGGGATAAACGGTGCATCAGTTATCTTATATCAGGATATATTTAAGCGACTGGCTGAGAAAATAGGAGGTGATTTTTATATCCTGCCGAGCAGCATACATGAAGTGCTTGCAATGTCGGCAAAAGCCGGACTTACAAAAGAGGAACTTAAAAACATGGTAAAAGAAGTAAATGATAATTGTCTGCTGCCGGATGAATATCTGTCGGACAGTGTTTACAGGTACAATAAAACATTTAATTCGCTTGAAATAGTAGCGTAAAACGGGGGGAAAGATTATATGGAGAGAAGAAGGAATTTATTAAAAAAAGTTTTGATATATGTGTTGATGGTGGCGGTTGTTTTGTCAAATGGAATGTTTATGAATTTAAAAAAGGCAAAGGCAGAGACATATTATCAATATCTTGTGCATTTTTCAAAGCCGTTTACAATGACAGGAAGTCTAAAAAATACAATAGAAGGAATTATGAAAAGTTCAAGTGTTTTGAAAAAAAGTGAAGATTCGTTATGTGTTGAGTATTTGATAAATGAAAAAAGTGATTATGTGAATATGTATAAAAATATTGTTGCAAATTTAGATGCATCAACGCTTGTAAATCCGGGATTTTATATAAGAGCTATGGTTGGAATGGGAAATAAGCTATCAGATACTCCACAAAACGCAACTTTGGCAGAGGCAAAAAATCTTATAAGCAGTGATGCACAAAATCATAGATCGTTATATATTTATTGGCAGTGCGGACATATTTATGATTCATCAAAATGGCAGCTTACATCTGCAGCAACCTGTCAGCACAATAACCAGTACAGATGCACTATCTGTGGTGATACAAAAAGTGAGGGAAACACTATAAGCCATAATTATTCATCCTGTATATCAGGAGCAACCTGTCAGCAACCGGCGGTATATAAATGTACCATGTGCAACAGCACGATAAATCAGGGAAGTACGGTAGGTCATAATTACTCAACTTATGTATCAGGAGCAACCTGTCAGCATCCGGCAATATATAAGTGCACTATGTGCAGCAGCACAACTTATTCAGGAGGGTATGCAAATCATACATGGGCACAGAAAAGTTCGGCAACCTGCACGCAGGGACAGGTATTATACTGTACGACCTGTGGGACACAGACAGCAGGTGCAGGGGCAACAGGACATAATTATTCAAGTGTTTCAGTTACGGCTCCGACGAGTTCTTCAAAAGGATATACAAGACATAGATGCGGATGTGGTGCGTATTATGATGATACATTTACATACAAAGTTGAGTATGATGCAAACGGTGGTTATGGAAATGTGGCGAGCCAGACGATAAATTATGATAAATCAGAAAATTTAAAGCAAAATTCTTTTGGCAGAAGTTATTATCATTTTACCGGATGGAATACAAAGGCAGACGGAAGCGGAAAAGCGTATTCGGCAGGACAGCTCATACAGAACATAACAACGACTACAGTAAAATTGTATGCCCAATGGCAGAAAAATAAGTATAGCGTTACCTGTATTGATTATTATGAGGACGGTAAGGTGATAGACAGTGTAAACAATAATAAAACCGTTCAAGTCGATTATGATACAAAAATATCAGGTCAGTATTTTGGGACAGATACAAAAATCGGAGCGTATTATCCCGGAACAAAATATGTGTCATGTGATGGAGAAAAGACGGTATCAGGAAATATAACAGTAAAAAGATTTTTTAAAGATTATAGGGAAAACGGTCTTAATGGAGCAGTGATAAATTCGGGTACACTGGTAAGTATGTCTGAAAAGCCTGAGAGTGTGAAAATTCCGGAAGAAGTAAAGCGGATAGGAAACGGAGCATTTAAAGACCAGGATAAACTTGTTTCGGTTGATATTAAGAACGGAACAGTTAATGAAATAGGAGCAGGGGCATTTGAAAACTGCATAAGTCTCAAGAAGATTGTAGTGCCGTATTCAGTGAGAAAAATCGAAAAAAATGCTTTTATTGGATGTAGTTCATTAGACGAGGTAATTATAAAAAATCCTGACTGTGAGATAGACAGGTCGTTTGAAACGATACCACAAAATGCAGTGATAACAGGATTTTCAAATTCATCGGCACAGTCCTATTCAAAAGAAAATCACAGAAATTATAATAAGATAACAACAATAGGTGAGGACTTTTTTGCAGGAGAAAAATATTTAGAGAGATTTAATGTGCCATCGGATATTGTAATTATAGGAGACAGGGCATTTAAAAACTGCACGGTATTAAAAAAGATTACTCTTGGAAATGTGACAAGAATAGGTGATGAGGCTTTTGCCGGTTGTACTTCTTTAAAGTATGAGAGTGATTATGAGAAGATAACGAAAGATGCACTTGTTATACCTAATACAACAGAATATATAGGAAAAAAAGCATTTGCGAGAGATAAAGAAATAAAAGAAATTGTATTCGAGGGAAAAGAAACAGTTATCAGTGATAAAAGCAGTATAGATGCAGGTACTTTGATAGGATGTTATGCAGGAAGCAAACAATATGATTTTTCAGTAGAAAATAAATATAAAATTATTTTATTTGCAGGTTTTGAGAATGATGGTACAACGGAATTTGCAGATGAATACAGGGACAGTGATGAAATTGCCGCTGTAATAATGGGAGCAGGAATAGAAAAGATAGGCAGATTTGCATTTGCAGGCTGCAAGTCATTGGAGAATGTTTCTATTATGGGAGACCGTACTAAAAAGACAGCGGTTACAATAGACAATTCAGCATTTTATAATTGTACGGAACTTAAAAAAGTAATGTCTGATGAGAATATTAGTGAATTAGGTGACAATGTATTTTTTAACTGTGAGAAACTTAATGAAGTTACATTTTCGGACAACAATATGCTTGCAAAAATAGGAAACAGAGCATTTTACGGATGTGTTTCTTTAAGTGAGATAAAAATAAATAATCCCAATTGTGTTATCAATGAAAATAATGATACATTTTCTGAAAATACAATTTTAAGAGGATGGAGCAAATCAACAACTAATGATTACAGTAAAAAAAATAATAGGAAATTTGAGTGTATCGGTATCTCATATTGTGTGGAGTTTGATAAAAAAGGAGGAGATAACGGGACAGATGGCATATTTGTTTATAGTGGAATGAAGATGCCTGATATAGAAGTCCCTGAGAAAAAAGGATATACATTTTGCGGATATGCGTCAGGTGATAGTCAGCTTTATAATGATGCCGGAAAATATATATCGGGAGAAGTCCTAAATATATCAGAAGATATGACAGGAAAAAAAGCATTGAGTGCAAAGTGGTGTGCAAATTGCTACAGTGTGTGGTATATGCCAAATGGAACGGACGGAGAAAAGACTGAGCAGGCAGGATTGCTTTATGATACTGAATTTAAGATTTTGGATAATATGTATAAGAAAGAAGGATATACATTTGCAGGCTGGAGCACTTTAGCTGACGGAAGTTCAGAAATATACAAAGCAGGTGAAAGCATCAAAAACCTCACGGATAAAGACGGAGAGGTTGTCAGACTCTATGCCAGGTGGCAGGAAAACTCATATAATATTGAGTACAATCTAAATGGCGGAATGGGTGAAGCACCTGAAAATAAGGAAATCATGTATCAATCAGAGTACACGATAGCGGATAACAAAAGTACAAAAGAATATTATGTTTTTGCCGGATGGAATACAAGATACGACGGAAAAGGAACAAGTTATGAGGTTGGACAAAAGGTAAGCAGGCTTACTGCTGTAAAAGGTGATAAGATAATATTATATGCACAGTGGAAACCGGTAGAATACAGCATTTCTTATGATTTTGACGGTGGAGAGACTGAGACAAATGTAAATCCTCTGAAATATGATTGCGAGACAGATGACTTTACCGTGGTTTCGCCAAAGAAACACGGGTGGGATTTCGTAGGCTGGCATGATAGCGATAAGCTGCACGAGGGTGCTTATGTTGTTAAAAAAGGCTCACATGGAGATATAACTTTAAAGGCAGTTTACAGATTGTCGGAATACAGTATAAAATTTGAGACAAACGGCGGAGAATTTAAGGATGAAAAAAGCAGGATAAGTTCGTATAGATTTGGAGATGATGTAAATCTTCCGATGGATGTAGAAAAAAAGAACTATGTCTTTAAAGGCTGGTCGGCGGACAAAGATAAGAATGATACATATGTTGCAAAGATTGAGTCTGATGATACGGGAGATAAATGTTTTTATGCGGTATGGACTCCTGAATCTTATAAAATTAAATATATGCTTGACGGAGGAAAGACAGAAGACGGAAGTCCAATGGCATATCTGTATGGAACAGGAGTAAAACTGCCGGAGAGTGCAAAGAAAGACGGATACAGTTTTGCAGGCTGGTATCAGGATGAAAAATTCAGCGGACAGAGAATTGAAAAGATAACAGAAAATGAAAGCGGAGATAAAGTTATATATGCAAAATGGATACCAAATGTGACAGATAAAGACAAATCAGATTCAGACTTATCCAGAAATAAACCGTTAGATACAAAAAATCCATCTGAAAGCAGTCTGCCGCATCAAAGTAAAAATCCTGATGACAGTGCTGGAACAGATAAAAAAGATAATGTTTCCGAGAGTACAAAACCTGAAGTAACAGAAATGCCATTGCAGACAGATGCTTCGTCAGAGCAGACAAAAACGCCATTGGTGAGAATGACTGCAAGTCCGAATAAACAGCAGGGAGCTGGAAAAAACAGTGCAGGAGAAAGTAGTAATACTGAGGCAAAAACCAACAAACAAACTGCCAAATATAACAGATACAATAAAAATAGAAAGACTGTTGCATTAAAGAAATTTTGCGATACTAAGGCGAAAAAAGCAGTCATACCTGACAGCATAACAAAAGGCGGTGTGAGATATAAAGTTACCTCGGTGGCAGCAGATGCATTTTCAGGCTGCAAAAAATTAAAAGAAGTAACGATAGGAAAGAATATAAAAACAATCGGAAAAAATTGTTTTAAAAATTGCCACAGTCTGAAAAAGATTAATATTAGGAGTAAAATATTTAGAAAGGCAGGGAAAAATTCATTAAAAGGAACTAATAAAAAGCTTATTGTCAGCTGCAATAAAAAGAAAATGACAAAGTATAAAAAGCTGTTAAAAAATAGGGGGAATAATAAATATAAAATGAAAGAAAAATAATAAAAACGCACCCGGAGGGAGTCGAACCCTCGACACACAGCTCCGGAGGCTGTCGCTCTATCCACTGAGCTACGGGTGCACATACAATTAAGTATTTTAGCATATCACATGGTTGTTGTAAAGTATATTCAGCGTACAAAAATGTAACAGTTCAGCCTTTTATTTCCTCAATTCATAAACCTGCCAGCAAGCTGTCAGTCGCTGCTTCGCAGCTTTGGTTTATTTCATTTCAGAAATGAAAGGCTATTTTACCATAAAAAGATAATCAACAATACAATGAGCAAGCTCAAGTATTGTCAATTATTTTTTATGGCTGAACTGTTACACAAAAATAATTTAGCTGGAATGCCTAGCTTTACAATGACCTTGTGTTGTGTTAAAATTATCTTTTATGGGATGGAAATTGCGAGAGAAGGAAAGTGATTTCAATGTTTAAATATAAAAAAATTGTTATTTTTTTAGTGGTTTCAGTTCTTTTATTGGGAAGTGCTATATTATATACTGTACTTTCGGGAATGGATTCAGGAAATACAGTATATAATATTCAGCAGAAGACAAATTACCAGAAAGAAAAAGAAGTAGATGAGAACAGTGATTACGATACAGTTTCAACAGATAATGTAAATGAACAGATAGACGGAATTGTATCAGGTTATCTTAATGCAAAGCTTGACGATAACATATCGGGCATGAAAAAATATGTAAATGATATAACAGTAATAGATGAAAAAAAGATACAGGCACAGAACCAGAGTATAGAGTCATATAATAATATAAAGTGTACTGTCAAAAAATGCTATTCTGCCGATGCATACAGAGTGTATGCATATTGTGATATAAAGGCATTTGGTGTTGAGAGTATGCTGCCGTCATTATCGGCATATTATATAAAGAGAGCAGCAGATGGAGAATATGAGATATATTTTGGAAAAATAAACAGCAACGAGCAAAAAGAGATTTCAAAGTTTGATAAGAGTGACGAGATAACCGCTTTAAAAGATTCCGTGCAAAAGCGGATGAATGATCTGATAAGTACGGATGAAGAAGTGAGGACACTTTTTAATGAATTAAAGAGTGGTGAATAAAAAATATTAGTGTTTCATACCGAGAGTACATTGTATGGGCATGGAGGATTATCATGAGTGAAAACGGTATAAGGATAAATAAATATTTAAGTGAAGCAGGTGTTTGTTCAAGGCGTGAAGCAGACAGGTTAGTAGACGCCGGAAGGGTATGTATTGACGGTGTTACGGCGGTATCAGGTGCAAAAGTATGTGACGGACAGACGGTTACGCTTGATGGAAGAAATATAAAAAAAGAGGAAGAAGAAATTTATCTTGCTTTTTACAAACCAAAGGGAATCGTTTGCACAACGGCAACGGAGGAAAACGGTGAGAAAATAAAAAATGTTGTAGAATATATAAACTATGACAAAAGGATATATCCGGTCGGAAGACTTGACCAGGCATCAGAGGGACTTTTGCTTATGACAAATCAGGGTGATGTTATGGAGAAAATCTTACGCAGCAGATATGGACATGAAAAAGAATATTTTGTAAAGGTAGACCATAAAGTAACAGATGAGTTTTTAAAGAAAATGGGAGAGGGAGTTCCTATTCTTGATACTGTTACAAAACCGTGTAAAGTATGGAAAGAAGATGATTTTAGTTTTCATATCATACTCACACAGGGATTAAACAGACAGATAAGACGAATGTGTGAATATTTCGGGTACAGAGTAGTGCATCTTAGGAGAGACAGAATAATGAACATAACCCTTGACGGACTCAAAAAAGGAAGATACCGTAAACTGACATTGCGTGAGGTATCAGAATTAAAAAAGATGCTTTAAAGCTGCTGGCGGTATCATTAGAGGAACAGTCCTTTCAGATATGCTGCGACAGCAGCCGGTGTTATAAACAGGCATCAAAACGGATTGCAAATATCCGATTGATTTTTATGTATAAATTTTTTCATATGCAGATAATGACACATGAATATATTTTATATGGTATGTATGGAGGAAACAATGGCAGAAACAGGTAGAATGAAAGAACTTATTGATATATTGAATAAAGCGGCATCTGTTTATTATCAGGGAAAAGACGAGATAATGAGCAACTTTGAATATGACAGGATGTATGATGAGCTCTCGGCACTTGAAAAAGAAAGTGGACTTGTGCTGGCAGGAAGTCCGACACAGAAAGTAGGCTATGAGGTATTAAGTGAACTGCCTAAGCAGACACATCCGTCACCGATGCTTTCGCTTGACAAGACAAAACAGGTTGATGAGCTTTCAAGCTGGCTGGGTGGCAAAGAGGGACTTTTATCATGGAAGATGGATGGACTTACAGTCGTGCTGACATATGAAAATGGAGAGCTTTTAAATGCAGTTACCAGAGGAAACGGAGTCGTAGGCGAAGTCATAACAAATAATGCAAAAGTGTTTAAAAATCTGCCTGTCAATATACCGTTTAAAGGTCGTATGGTGCTTCGAGGTGAAGCCATAATAACATACTCTGAGTTTAAGAAGATAAATGCCTTATTATCAGAGGAGGAGCAGTATAAAAATCCAAGAAATCTGTGCAGCGGTTCAGTAAGACAGTTAAACAATGAGATAACGGCAAAAAGAAATGTAGAACTTTATGCGTTTACACTTGTTGAAGCTGAGGGAGTCGACTTTAAAAATTCCCAGCAAAATAAAATGGAATTTATGAAAGAACAGGGATTTCAGACAGTTGAGTATAAGGTTGTCACGGCAAAAAACATATATGAGACAGTAGAATGGTTTTCAGAAAAAGTCAAGACAAATGACTTCCCGTCGGATGGACTTGTACTTTTGTATGATGATATAAGTTATGGTGAGTCGCTTGGTTCAACAGCAAAATTTCCGAGAAATGCCATTGCATTTAAGTGGGCAGATGAAACTGCCAAGACAAAACTAACGGAAGTTGAATGGAGTGCATCAAGAACCGGACTTATAAATCCGGTTGCAATTTTTGAGCCGGTTGAACTTGAGGGAACGACCGTGAGCAGGGCAAGTGTCCACAATATAAGCATTGTAAAGGAGTTGAAGCTTGGAATAGGCGATACTATCGAGGTATATAAGGCAAACATGATAATTCCTCAGATAGCACAGAACCTTACAAAGAGCGGTTCTCTTGAAATACCGGACAAATGTCCGGTGTGTGGAGAAAAAACATCCATCCATAAAGAAAATGATGTTGAAGTTTTATTTTGTGAAAATCCGGATTGTCTTGCAAAAAAAATCAAATCAATATCACTTTTTGTGAGCCGTGATGCAATGAACATTGATGGAATGTCAGAAGCAACCATAGAAAAATTCATATCAAAAGGATTTTTACATGAACTTGCTGACCTTTTCAAACTTAACAGATATAAGGATGAAATAATATCAATGGACGGGTTTGGCGAAAAGTCATATGAAAAGCTTGTAAAAGCCGCTGAGACAGCTAAAATAACAACAACGGCAAAATTTATATACAGTCTCGGCATTGCGAATATAGGATTGTCAAATGCGAGGATGGTATGTAAGGCATTTTCAAATGATCTTGAGAAAATAAGACACGCTTCAATAGATGAACTGGTAGAGATAGACGGTGTCGGGGAGATAATAGCAGAGTCATTTGTAAAATTTTTTGCAAACGAAAATAATAACCATATGGTAGATGACCTGCTCGATATTGTCACGCTTGAAGATGAAGAAAATGATAATGCAAACGACATGGAGGGTATGAACTTTGTAATAACAGGCTCAGTAAATCATTTCTCAAACAGAAGTGAGGTAAAAGAGCTTATTGAGGGCAGAGGAGGCAAAGTGACGGGAAGCGTCACATCAAAGACAAAATACCTTATAAATAATGACAGCACAAGTAACTCATCAAAAAATAAAAAAGCAAAAGAGCTTGGAGTGCAGATAATAACAGAAGATGAATTTATCGATATGTTTTCGATAAAATTGTGATGAATAATAAAAAAACTTCGTAATTATATAATAAATAAGAGAAAGGGGCGTTAAATATGCCAATTAAAGTTCAAAACAATCTTCCTGCAAAGAAGATAATGGAAAAAGAAAATATATTTATGATGGACGAAACAAGAGCGGTATCTCAGGATATAAGACCGTTATATATCGCAGTTTTGAATTTAATGCCGCTAAAGGAAGAAACAGAAGTCCAGCTTCTTAGAAGTCTTTCAAATACACCGCTTCAGGTAGAGATTACATTTTTGACGACAGCGACATATATAGGAACAAATACACCTGCAAGTCATTTGAATGAGTTTTACAAAACATTTGAAGATGTAAAAGATAGAAAATTTGACGGACTTATAATAACAGGAGCACCTATTGAACATATGGAATATGAGGATGTTCAATACTGGGATGAGCTCACAAAGATAATGGACTGGTCAAATACAAATGTAACATCAACACTTCATATATGCTGGGGAGCACAGGCTGGACTTTATTATCATTATGGAATACATAAATATATGCTGCCAAAGAAGAAATTTGGAATATATGAGCATATCGTGCATCACAGAAAAGAACCCCTGTTAAGAGGCTTTGATGATGTGTTTTATGCACCACATTCAAGACATACAGGAGTCAACCATGATGAGATAGCAGCCTGTAAAGACATAACAGTGCTTGCTGAGTCCGAAGAAGCCGGAGAACTAATTTTGGTGTCACATGACGGAAAAAAGATATTTGTACTTGGCCATCTTGAATATGACAGAATGACGCTTGACTCAGAATATAAAAGGGATAAAGCGAAAGGGCTTGATATAGAAGTACCTGAAAATTATTATCCGGATGATGATTCGGAGCAGCGGCCAAAACTTCGCTGGAGAGGTGCAGCAAATGCATTATTTAGTAACTGGTTGAACTATTATGTTTATCAGAATACACCGTATTCGTGGGATTAGAAATGGCGTGAATACGGTAAAACAGGGGACTTTCTGAAATCTGGGTAGAATATCTAACATCAAGATAACTTAGATAATCCAATATATTTTAATATAAATTAGTATATTTTAATATATCAATGGAGATAAAATGGAGATAATACGAACTTCATGGAGACAAATCATAATTAACAAATTTACCGCAAAGAACTTTGTATAAAATTGTAAAAAATAGGGATAGAAGAGTAAGTAAACTCAACTATCCCTATTTTAAGAATGAAGAAGATATGAAAATCTTCTTGGTAAATACATACTCTCTTTATGGGTAGAGTTTTTTGCTTTATATATTTACAAAATCACCATTTTACAACTTTTTCAAAAAAATAAATCGTACAGGACTTTCAGTGGTATAATGAGTTTGCACAAAACAGTTAGTTTCCCACTAAGTAGGGACTCGCTATAGATATAATGTTTCTCATTTAATGGCTGAGATACACCAAACAACGCCAAGAGCAGTAGCGAAGGAGATTATAGAGTCTCTCAAACTCAATACTTCTGCAAACCGACCTTTATATTTATGTCGTATATCGGTCAGCGACAGCTCGCTTGTAAAAGTCTGCCAACGGGTTGACAGACCGCCCACACTTCTTTTGGGTGTGAGCAGCTTGTTATGTTGTTATTTTCTGTTATTGGGAATTTTTGACAGAAATTGTCAAATGTGATATTATAGCTATAACACTATCTAAGACGGTAGGACGGTTGTCTTCCACCAGAGAGTATAAGCTCTGTTTACATATAGAAAACCTGTTTGGTAATTTATATAAAAGGAGGACACTTGCAATGATTACAATTTCGTTACAAACTGTTTATTATGCATTAGGAATCGCTAGTATCTTATGTGGTTCAGCGTATAAGATTGGATATGAGATTGGTAAGAATGCAAGAAAATAACCGCCCTGGTCTGGTAAACTGATGGCGGTTAGATTCATTCTTTCCAATATTTGATTTCAAGACAACCGTTCTGCTATACGGATAGTGTCGTTTTAATTACTTCTTAATTCCCTTTAATATTAGTATATGTTTGGGAATTTGTCAAGGGTTAGATGAAAGCTTCTAAAATCCATATGCTATGGGGTGTATCGCATGGTACATCTTAATCTATCCGCAATAATGTCTAAGCATCACGCACAGCAATGCTTCTGCTACAAGAGATGCGGCAATATAAGCTATCATTCCGTATTTAGGAACAAAGAATATAAGTGACAATATCTTTATGAGTGTGCATACTACTGTTATCACAAAGGTCATATGGGGCTTGCCAAGTCCATTCAATATACTGCTGTAGGTCATGTTTAGGTACAAAAACGGACATAAGAAAGACATTACGGTAAGGTATCTTCCGGCAAGTTCGTTGTGGAAGAAAAGACTTGCACAGATGTTTCCAAATATCAGGAAAAAGACAGTAGCAGCCATTCCGGTTACAAGACAGAAATATGATGTGCGTCGGATAAGTTTTTTAATCTGTTTTTTGTTTCCTGATGAGTGTTCTTTTGAAACAGCAGGGAGAAGCATTGTTGATATTGCCATTGTTATTGTGGCAGGAAACATTATAAATGGCATAGCCATTCCAGAATATATACCATACACACTTAAGGCTTCGTTCATCGTATAGCCGTATTTTACGAGTGAAGCAGGAATAAATATTGATTCTACACTATGTAAAAGAGAGATTGTCAGTTTTATTGATGTTAGCGAAATAAATACCGGCAGGAGCAGTTTAAAACTTTCTTTTAAAGAAATTTTATTTTTTCTTTTATTGAAAGTTTTATTTTTTAATTCTTGTCTTTTAAATTGCCGGTTGTCGGATTTGGCATTATAAGCGTTTTGTCTTTTTGAATGCAGGCTTTCAGAGTGCAGCTTGGCATTATCATTGTTTAAATTTTTGTCGGAAATATGTTTTTTATTGTTGCGTTTTTTATTTTTTATTGTAGACATATTATAGAGGAAACCAAAAAATTCACCAACGGTAAGTCCATACACGGCTATCTGGGAGCAGATTTCTTTATCAGAGAAAAATCCCTGAACGATAAACACAAATAAGATGCGGGTTATCTGCTCTATTATTCCGGCAATGGCAGGTGGTTTTGCATTTTCAAGTCCGTATTGGTATCCGCAGATGCAGGCTGAAATGCTGCAAAATGGGAAAAGATATGTGAGCAGTTTAAGATAGATGTCGCAGTCGGGTACCATGAGGATATTGCAGGCAATCCACTTTGAGTTAAAATTTATAAAAATGGACAGAAAAAGTGCAAGGATAAAGCTGAGTATCGTGCCGGCAAGAAGTATCGTGCGTGGGGTTATATCTTTTGAAACGCTTCCATTTAAACCGTCGTCTTTAGAATGTGTGTTATTTTTGCCCATGAGTGTCGCAACAACCTGAGATATGGCACTTTGCATACCCGCTCCGTAAATCGTAAAGCACAGCACATATATAGGAAAAATAAGCTGATATGTACCGAGCAGTTGTTCGCCGAGAATATCAGCGAGATATATTCTGTATATGAAACCGATTATGCGGCTTAAGATACTTGCACAGGAGAGTATAAGAGTTCCTTTTATTATATTGCTTTTAAGTCTGTTTTTTACCTTTTTTTTTGTTTTTGCGGCTGAGTTCATAAAGCTTCCTCACTTTAGCACATTCAAACTTATTATTTAATTTTATTAGATGATGAATGAAATTATGATGAATATATAGATTTTAGATTTATCAGATGATGAATAAAATTATGCTGAATATATAAATTTTAGAGTTATCAAACGGTAAAAAGCTAAGTTTCTTATATGTATTTCAAATTTATCATGTGTCAAACAGCATTATGCTGAATATATTGATTTTATATACGGGTGCAGAGGTGCGGTATGATTTATCTTGACCATGCGGCAACGACTTCGGTATGTCCACGGGCGGTTGCTGAGATGAAAAAATGTCTGGAAATTTATTATGGAAATCCATCGGGGGCATATGAATTTGCACAACAGTGTAAGGAAAAAATAGAGACAGCCAGAAAGCAGGTGGCAAAGAGTATAAATGCATCTAAAGATGAAATTTATTTTACAAGTGGTGGCACGGAGAGTGACAACTGGGCATTGTTTGGAACGGTGAGAGCGTGCAGATATAAAGGAAAAAGAGGACGGCATATCATAACAAGCTGTATTGAGCATCATGCAATCCTCAATTCCTGCAAGGCACTTGAAAAACAGGGATACAGAGTGACTTATCTTCCGGTTGATGAGAGGGGTGTGATTTCGCTTAGGGATCTTGAGAGGGCAATAAGAAATGATACAATTTTGATTTCGATAATGTATGCCAACAATGAGATAGGAACGATTCAGCCTATAGACGAGATTGCTAAGATAGCCAAAAAGTACAATATTTATTTCCATACGGATGCAGTTCAGGCATATATGCACATTCCGATTGATGTAAAAAAAAGCGGGATACATATGATGAGTGTAAGCTCGCACAAGCTCTGCGGACCGAAAGGAACGGGGTTTCTTTATATATCAAAGGGTTGTGATATAGAAAAGTTTATTTATGGCGGAAAGCAGGAAAGCAATATGAGAGCAGGAACGGAGAATGTACCGGGGATTGTAGGTATGGGTGCAGCTGTTGATGAGGGATTTAAAAATATGTATAAGAAAAATCTTAAAACGGCAAATGTAAGGGACTATTTTTTGTCAAGGATAGAAAATGAGATAGAAGATGTGCGGTTAAACGGTGCAGAACCGGGAAATGAAAGACTTCCCGGAAATCTGAATATAAGTTTTAAAGGAATTGAGGGAGAGACTCTGCTCATTATACTCGATATGAACGGAATATGTGCTTCAGCAGGTTCAGCCTGCAATACAGGAGAACCGGGGATTTCCCATGTGATAGAAAGTATAGGTGTTCCAAAGGAATATGCCGATGGAACAATAAGATTTACACTTGGTGAAGAAAATACAGTCAGGGAAGTTGACTTTGTAATGGATATATTAAAAACAGCCATAAAAGTATTAAGAGAATAAGTTATGGGAGTAAAAAATAAAACAAAAGTATTATTAGAAGGCTTTTATAGAAAGTTTCATTATAGAATATACAAAAAATTGAGTTAGATTATATGCAAAAACGATAAAAGGGTGAAAAAACATGTTAAATCACCGAAAACAATTATGTATATAAATATAAAACCATTAAAAAATAAATTTTTCTAATATAAGTGTGAAAAAATCACCTAATTACAAAAAAAATCTGCATTTTTGGGGGTGTCGAGCTCGTTTTATGCGTGAGATAACCCTGAATATGAGTTTTCTGCCAGTTGAATGAGGGGGTTGAAAGTGGTATTCTATATGTGGAAAATGGTACTGAAAAAAACGGAAACCGATTTTTGACATAGGGGGTGTATAATGACATTTAAGTATGTGCAAAGGAGGTTTACAGTATGTGTGAAAGCACGCCACGCTGCCTGCCGGAAGATATAATGCTAAACGAAAGATATAAGATAGGCAGAGTTATAGGCGAGGGGAGTTTTGGAATTACATATATAGGAAAAGATTTACTTTTAAATATAACAGTTGCAATAAAGGAGTATTTTCCTCTTAGTTATGGAAGCAGAGATGTTCGTGGCAGGGATGACTACAGTATATACATTTATCACGGAAAAAACAGTGAACTATATAATAAAGGTCTTAGTGACTTTTACAGTGAGGCAACAATACTGTCGCAGTTTCATTCTCTGGACGGCATAGTTTCTGTCAGAGACTTTTTTTATCTGAACAATACGGCTTATATAGTTATGGATTATGTAGACGGTATTACATTAAAAGAGTATGTGAGGAAAAATGGTGCGATAAAAGGGCAGGAAGCATTTTTGATGATGAAACCTATTATCAAGTCACTGAAAAAAATTCATGATGCGAAAATCCTGCATAGGGACATAAGCCCGGACAATATACTTATAAGGATAAAAGAAAAACAGCTTGTTCTTATAGATTTTGGCTCGGCAAGAGAAAAAAATGTTATGACGGATAAAAGCCTGACCGTTACATTCAAGAGAGGATATACCTCGGAGGAGCAGTATCTTCGCAAAGGCAGGCAGGGGAGCTGGTCTGATGTATATTCTTTGTGTGCGACTATGTATTTTATGCTCACGGGAAAAGAGCCTAATGAGTCAATAGAGAGAATGCTTAAGGACAGGCTTGTGCCTTTGTCGGAGATTGAAAATATAGATTTAACCAAAAGACAGAAACAGGCGATAATGCAGGGAATGTCGATAAAAGCAGAAGACAGGATACAGATTATGGACGAGTTGTATAGTGAACTATACAACAAAAAAAGGTTTAGCTTTAACATAAGGATAAATAACCGGACAAAAACAATAGGAAAAATGGCGGTACTGTTTATTGCCGTGGCTATGGCAGGCATTGTTGTGGGATTTGCCGTAAATAACAGAAGAATGTTCACAAAGAACAAAGGGGCGGTTGCACAGGTTTCTGCAAATCCGATGATAACTCAGCAGACGGCGGAGACAAAAGAGCCGGACAGCAGATATTATATGCCGTCATTTGAGGGAATGACAAAGCAGCAGGCATTAGAACTGCTGGATGCAAAGGGTGATACGGCGATTCTTGTCAAATGGAGCAAAAAATATAGTAGCACTCAAAAGGGAAAGATAATATCACAGAGTGTAACAGATGGAACAATATGCGAGAGAGGAAAGAAAAAAACATTAGTTCTCACCGTAAGTAATGGTGAAAAGAAATATAAGGTGCCGGATTGTGTCGGAAAAGGATATAAGAATGCAATACAAAAAATTAAAGATAAAAAACTTTCGTATAAGATAATATATAAAGAGAGTAAAAAAGATAAAGGTATTGTAATAGGACAGGCTCCTAAACACGGAAAAATGGTGAAAAGCAAGACTGTTATAAAGATTACGGTAAGCAAAGGAGAAAAAATAAAAATGACACCACAGACACAAAATACTCCAAAGCCGTATGAGACTAAGACAAGTGCACCAGCCAAGACGAGTGTCCCAAAGACTCAGACTAAGAAAAATGAGAAAAAAAATAAAGATGTTGATTTTGCGGGAAGTATCCCATAATAACGACAGAAAATAAAGCGAGAATGAGGAATTACTATGAGATACAAAGATTTAGATGGCGAATTTTTAAAAGAGATAAAAACAGTATTAAAGCAAAATAAGTTTATGAGATTTGATATATTTATAATATCAAAGGTACTCAAAAAGGATTATATGACAAAAAAGATAAGCGGGGAGACAAGAGCAGAGGCTTATCACTTATTTTGTAAGATTACCGGTGATAGGAGATTTGCGGCGGTACCAACGGTAAAAAGGTGGTTTGGCATAAACGGATATACATTGCCAAGACGGGAAAACATATTTGAGATAGCATATGTCCTCAAGATGTCTGAAAATGGATTGAGAGAGTGGCTTATGGAGGGACTTGGAGAACCCGATGTTCAGTTTAATGATTATCATGAAGTAATATGGCTGTATGGACTTGTCAACGGTATGACATGGGAGGATGCAGAAAAAAATATAGAAACTTACGAGAAAAGGCTGAAATTTGAGATAAAATTAGAAAAGACACATTCCACCAATTATCTGATGGAGCAATTTGATGCGAGAAAGAGAAGTGATGAAAAAGAATTTATGGAATGGATGTATATGAACACTTCCTCATTTAAGGGGTATAGCCTGACAACTCTGGAGTATGTAAATATTTATAAAGATATTATTACTGAATATGTGTGCAATGAGTCTATGGTAAGCCTGAAAAAGTTTTTGGCAGAGACTGATTTTTATTCATGGACAAAAAAGAAAAATGCAGATGAGAACGAGAGGATAGTTCAGAAATATCTTTATTATATAAAGAGAAAAAGGGATAAAAATGTGTCTGAGGGTATGATGGAAAATATCAGGGAAGCAAACAGAATAGCACATATGTCTCCGGATTCCAGACAGAAAATGCTGGCAGATATATTTTCAACTTCAAAATCTAATAATGAATTTGGAAATCTTACACGAAAACGATTGTCGGATATTTTAAATCTTCCGATTCAGTTAGAGAAAAATCTGCGTGCCGGGATAGCTCTCAATGAATTAAAATATAAGGATGATACAGACATATGTCCGGAGTGGGTGGCAGAATTTATTGAAAGCTGTGCAAAAAAAACGGCAGTGCCGGAAAATGTAAAAGAGGCAAAAGACTGGCTTAAGTCATTCAAAGTTGAAAACCATAGAAGGTGCAGACTT
Source organism: Clostridium sp. AM27-31LB (assembly GCF_003480745.1). Taxonomy (NCBI): domain Bacteria; kingdom Bacillati; phylum Bacillota; class Clostridia; order Eubacteriales; family Clostridiaceae; genus Clostridium; species Clostridium sp. AM27-31LB. Next base: position 771,954 of record NZ_QUJS01000001.1, read on the forward strand.
GTTCAGAGAAAAGACCTGCTGCCAATGATACTTTATGTTGCTCAGCGCAGGTACACGGAAGAAAACAGCAGACAGAACAAAGAGTATGAACAAAACTCGGCGAAAGAATATTTTGTCAATATGGCAAATGCAACTTTATCGTCCTGTGGAATGACTTCGATAAATGAAAAATATAAGCTTGACATGGTGCTGCTTAGCACATACCAAAAAGATGATATGTATTCATACTCGGAAGTTGTGGAGATAACATCGGAAATATAGGGGAGAGAAGTTATAAGGAAAAAGGGTATCATTTCAAAGTGAGTACGATAGTTATAAAATGAGGAGAGGGGGTGAAATATTATGAAAATCATGAAAAATAGATTTAGAAAGCGGTTAGCGTTCTTACTTATATTTACAATTCTTGTTATGGCTTTAAGTCCTGTCGGCTGTGTAAAGCGTGCAGATGCGGCGGATGAAACAAATACAGCGGATGATGTTATTAAACTGTATGATAAAGGTCAGTTGATAGGAAAATATGGTGACCTAAAAACAACATTTGAAAATATGACTGACAGTGAGGGTGAATATAAGATAATATTTTCTGCTGAACAGACGGAATACTGCATTGATGGGGAAGTTTGGCTGCCTGAGTGTGAGAGTATTAAATTTGTAGGAAATCAGGTAGATGATCCGCATTATTCTTTGCCGTATATATCGACGGCAGTAAAAATCAATGACAGTATTCATTTGCAGTCGGATGTTACATTGAATAATTGTACTTTATTTGAGCAGAATACAACAGAAATGTGTGTACTCGATATGGGAAGTCATAAACTTAGGACAGACGGAAAGTACACGGAAATACAGGCGGGGATGTATGCTAAATACGGAGACAATCTTTATTATGAAAGTGATGTTTGCATCTATTGCCTCAGAATTGAGGGGCAGAAGGACTCTGAACTGATAATAAATAATTGCAACTTATTGATTGACAGTGACCTTTTTATAGATAAAGTAAGGCTTGAAGAAAATGCATCATTAAAGTTAAAAAGCGGATGGGCGAAGATAAAAAAAGTTATAGCAAAAGATTATTCCGGAAAAGTATCATATTATGCTACAGGAAGATATGAGATAGGTGAAATATCTATAGAGAATTGCAGGTTGAATGTAGATCTGTTTGAATCTGCGAAAATCAGGATAGGAAAGGTCGGTCTGACGGAAAATGCTGATAAGAACAAGAGTTATTTTGATATGTATGTTTATTGCCCTGAGATAACAAAAACATATTATCCGAGATTTGAAATAGAGGATATTGATGAAGATAATGTCAATGTTAGTTTTAAAATGGAAATAAGTGCCAGCGTTGTCTACGACACGGCATTAGAGAAGCTTGTGCATAATGATATATCATGTCTGAAAATGCCAAAAGATTATGATATAAGTAAATTTATGAGTTATCAGGTTGGAAAATATCTGGGGACGAAAGAATTTGATGTAGTCATGGATGATGACGGAAATGTATGGCTTCCTATAGTAGGAGAAATTGATAACAACAAAACAACAGAAGAAGAATTAACCTGTGAACTTGATGAAGAACAAAAGGACAGCAATGGCATTTATTACAAATTAAATGAAAAGGATAAAACAGCAACCTTAGGTGTTGATAGAGATACAGACTCTGCTTCATTACTTACTGATTTAAGTAAAATAGAGGACGGTATATTAAAAATTCCTTCATATGTAAAATGTGAGGGAGAAACTTATAAGGTGACAAGGATTGGAAGAAATGCATTTAAAGGTTCATCCGGTGGATTTAACGAAGTTCATATACCCGATACGGTGATGAGTATAGGCGATAAAGCTTTTTGGTGTTCTGTAGTGAAATTGTATATTGGAGCAAATGTAGCAGATATAGGAGAAGAGGCGATTGCAGCAGGCTCACTGAAAGAAATATTTCTTGATGATAATAATACGGATTTTGTGCTCTATCAGGGAATATTGTTTGATAAGGACATGACTACGCTTATAAAATGTCCGATTACATCATCGTATCAATATTATCCTGTATATAATGTACCTGAAAGTGTCAAAAAAATTGCTGCGGGAGCATTTGAGAATTCAAAGATTTTTAATATAAAGGCAGATTCAGTGACTACAGTAGGAGAACATGCATTTTATAGTGCTAAAAATTTGCGGACAATATCATTGAGAGGAGTTGTTGAGATAGGTGACGAAGCATTCGGTTCGGGTGGGGCATTTAATTTAAGGGGGTTAAGAAATGTCTATCTGTCAGATAAATTAGAAAAAATCGGTAAATATGTGTTTTTAGGCAGTTGTAATATTAAATGTCTGGTATTACCGGACTGTTCATTGAACATAAGTACATTTGGCTTTCATAGTGAGTCTATTGAATATATTTTAGGCGGCAAAAATGCACAATATGAACAACAGGCATTTGAGAATTGTAAAAATCTTAAATTGGTTCAGTTGAGTGAAGCGATGCAGTATCTTCCAAGTGGTCTTTTTACTGATTGTACATCGTTAAAAAAAGTATATATACCGGAAACTTGTTTAGGCAGCGAGAATAATGAGCTTTTTTATGATATTCCCCAAAATCAGGTTACGGTATATGGAAAAGAAAATCTGAGAGAATTTGCACAAAAGAACAATGCACTTTTTGAAAATATTGAGGAACATGAGCATACTTTTGTGACGCAGAGAGTGCAGGATGCCAGAGTATATGAGTCGGGAATGGAAGTGACGTATTGCAGTGAATGTCATTATATTTTGGATTATAAAGAAATAGCCGCACCTGAACAGTTAGAAGATACAACATATTATAGAGAACCGGAAAATCTTGTGCATCCGTCGGAAGAACCAAAGCCGTCAGTATCGCCTACACCCCAGCCTACAAAAACTGCTTCTGTTACGGCGAAGCCTACACAGACTCCTATGGTGACAAAAACTCCGACTGTTACGGTTAAGCCTACAAAAACGCCTGCTGCAACAGCAACAGTTCCGTCACCGACACAGACTCCGATAATGACTGATTCACCTCCGGTAGTATCACCGACGGCAATGCCAAATGGAAATGTATCGTCAAAGCCTGATAAAGAGCCTGAACCGACATTATTGGATACGGAAACACCAAATCCAACAGACAGGACAACGCCACAACCTACAGATAATGCGTCAACATCGCCTACAAACGAGCCGTTTTATACAATCAGTCCGACTCCGGCAGCAGCCACACCACAGCCTACATCCGTTCCGGGGTTAAGTGATAAAGACAAAAAAGCACTTATCATTAAGATAAATTCGATTGGACTAAATAAATACAATCAGCCTGAGATAGTTTGGAAAAAAACATCAGAGGGTATCGGCTATGAAATATACCGTGCAATGTCAAAAAAGATAAAGTGGCAGAAGATTGCTGTCGGCGAAAAGAACAGTTCCTATAGATATACTGACAAAAAAGCAAAAGCGGGACAAAAATATTATTACAGAATAAGGCTGTTTAAAAAGACGGGTGGACAAAAATATTATGGCAAATATTCAAATGTTTGCATGATAAAGACTTTGTCGATAGTGAAACCGAAGATAAAGGGAACAACAGGGATATATCAGAAAATACCTTATGTGCAGATAACGTTAAAAAAATACAGCGGCACTTATGTGGAAATCTATATTCGGGGAAGAAGCAGAAAATATCAGAAGATTAAGTTAAAATCATCTTCCATAAAAAGATATAAGGCAAAATTTAAACTTAAGTGCGATAATAAAAAAGCAGTTTATTACTTTAAAGTTCGGACAATAGTAAAGAAGTCAAAGAAAAGATATTACAGTGTATATTCTGACTGTATAAAGGTAAAAGTGACGGGGCATTGATGATAAAATCTGCAATAAGAGAGGAGGTGAAATACTATGAAGATTATTAAACGGAAGTTTAGACAAAAAGCAGCGTTTTTACTTATATCTGCAATCGTGATTTTGAATTTATCTTCTGCCGGATGTTTGGTGAGTGCTGATACGGCAGATGAAGCGGATGCTGTTATGAAACTTTATAATAGCGGTCAGTTGATAGGAAAATACAGTGACCTGAAAACGCTGTTTGCAAATATGACTGATAAGCAGGGAGATTATAAGATAATATTTCCGGCAGAACAGACAGAATATAAAATTGACGGGGAGGTATGGCTGCCGGAATGTAAGAGCATAAAATTTGTGGGGATACCCGTAAATAAAGAAGAATATAGATCAACGGCGATTAAGATTAATCACAGTATTCATTTACAGTCTGATGTTGTATTAAGTAACTGCACGATATATGAGTGTAATGTATCGGAAATGAGTGTGATGGATATAGGTAGTCATAAGCTGGAGGTGACAGGAAAATACACGGAGATAATAGCGTGTGTAATGCACAAATACGACTGGTATTATTATAATGATAAAACTGATTTTTATTATTTTAGGATTGAGGGTCAGGATGGCTCTGAACTGATAATAGATAACAATGATTTTATGATTGACATTGACCTGAACATAGATACGGTAAGGCTTGAAAAGGATGCAGGATTAAGAATTAAGAGCGGGCAGGCAAAAATAAAAAAAGTAATAGCAAAAGATTATTTGACTAATATAATATACGACGCTTATGGAAGATATGAGATTGGTGAAATATCAATAGATAACTGTTGGTTGTATATAGATATGATTAAATCTACAAGGGTCAGGATTGGAAAAATTAGTCTGGCAGAAAATACAGACAGTGATAATTGTAGTTTTATAATGAGTGCTAGTATTAGTAGCAGTAAAATAACTAAAAAATGTCATCCGAGATTTGAAATAGAGAATATAGATGACGATGGAATAGACATTTTTTTTAGTATGTATATATATGAAAAAATTGACTATGATACGGCATTAAAGCCATTTTTGCACAATGATATTTCATGTCTTAAAATGCCGAAAGATTATGACATAAGTAAACTTAAACATTATCAGATTCAGTATAAAAATGGTTATGAGAATTTTAATGTAATCAAGGATAAAGAAGGAAATGTATGGCTGCCTATGATAGAACAAAATGGTGAAGAAACAGATGAAGAATTAACATATGAACTTGATGAAGAACAAAATGATAAATATGGTATTTATTATAAATTAAATAAATCTGAGAAAACAGCAACCGTAGGGGCTGATAATGATAAAATGGCAAATGCAGGGTTTAATGATACAAGTAAATTAGATGACAGGGTATTAAGAGTCCCATCATATGTAAAATATGATGGAGAAAATTATAAAGTAACGAGGGTTGGGAAAAGTGCATTTGAAAGTGCAGGAGTTGGATTTGATGAAGTGTATATACCGGATACAGTTGTAAGTATAGGTGACAAAGCATTTTGGAGAAATACAATATATAAATTATATATAGGAGCAAATGTATCAGAGATTGGTGAATTGGCGATTGCGGCAGCTATGACGGATGAGATTTATCTTGATAAGAACAATACAAATTATATTCTTGAACAGGGTGTATTATTTGATAAAGATATGACAACGCTTATAAGGTGTCCGGCAGAATTATGGAATCAGTATTATCCTGTATATAATGTGCCTGAAAGTGTCAAAAAAATTGCTGCAGGTGCATTTGCTTATGCACATATTTTTAATATAAAGGCAGATAATGTAACTTCAGTAGGAGAATATGCATTTTATAACGCAGTTTATTTGCGGACTGTGTCATTAAAAGGTGTTGTTGAAATAGGAGATAGAGCGTTTTTGAACTCAAGGATATTAAGAAATGTTTATCTGTCAGATAAATTGAAAAAAATAGGCGGGGTTGAATTTTGGGATTGCGATAATCTTGAATGTCTTGTGCTGCCGGACAGTGTCACGGATATAGGTGAATATGCTTTTTCTCAGAGTGGGATAAAATATATTTTAGGCGGAAAAAATGCACAATATGGACAGCAGATGTTTTTGAACTGTAAAAACCTTACACTGGTTCAATTAAGCGATGCAGCGCAATATCTTCCAAAACAGCTTTTTAAAGGATGCACATCATTAGAAAAGTTATATCTGCCTGAAAACTGCTTAGGCAGTGAGGATAATGAGCTTTTTTATGATATTCCCGAAAATCAGGTTACGGTATATGGAAAAGAAGATATGAGTGAGTTCGCAAAAAATAATAATGCACTTTTTGAAAATGTCACGGAGCATGAGCATAATTTTGTGACACAGACAGTACAGGAGGCACGGGCATACGATACAGGACTGGAAGTGACATATTGCAGTGAATGTCATTATGTTTCGGATTATAGAGAAATAGATGCACCTGAACAATTTGAAAAGACTTCGGATTATGGAATTTTGGAGGAACTGGTGCATCCACCGAATGAGCCGACACCTTCACCTGCGACACCACCGGCGGTGACACAGACCCCGGCAGTATCGGCAAGTCCGACACCAAAGCCGTCCGCATCACCAACCCCTACTGCGCCCCCAACGCTAATCCCTACAGTATCGCCTGTTATGACACCTGCTCCGGCAAAAACTCCGACTGTGACGGTGAAGCCGACAAAAACACCTGCGGCAACAGCAACGGTTCCGTCACCAACACCGATAATGACTGGTTCACCTCCGGTAGTATCACCGACGGCAATACCGATAAATTCTACATCAGCAATGCCAAATGGACATGTATCGTCAAAGCCTGATAAAGAGCCTGAACCGACATCAGGGAACAAGACAACACCAAATCCAACAGACAGGACAACGCCACAGCCTGCAGATAATGCGTCACCATCGCTTGCAAACGAGCCGCTTTATACAATCAGTCCGACTCCGACATCAGCCACACCACAGCCAACATCTGTACCGGGGTTAAGTGAGAAAGACAAAAAAGCACTTATTGTAAGGATAAATCTGATTGAACTGACTAAATACAATCAGCCTGAGATAGTATGGAAAAAAACATCAGTGAATATTGGCTATGAAATATATCGTGCAATGTCAAAAAAGATAACATGGAAGAAGATTGCAGCCGGCGAAACGAATAGTTCATGCAGATATACTGATAAAAAAGCAAAAGCGGGACAAAAATATTATTATAAGATAAGGCTGTTTAAAAAGACGGGAGCACAAAAATATTATGGCAAATATTCAAATGTTTGCATGATAAAGACGCTGTCGATAGTGAAACCGAAGATAAAAGGAACGACAGGAACATATCGGAAAATGCCTTATGTGCAGATAGAACTAAAAAAATACAGCGGCATTTATGCGGAAATATATATCCGTGGAAAAGACAAAAAATATCAGAAGATTAAGTTAAAATCATCTTCGATAAAAAGATATAATGCAAAATTTAAACTGAAATGCAATAATAAAAAAGCAGTGTATTATTTCAAAGTACGCACGATAGTAAAGCGGGTAAAGAAAAAATATTACAGTGTTTATTCGGATTGCTTGAAAGTTAAAGTCAAAGGTAGCTGATACGATACAAATTATAAAAAAAATCAAAAAAAATTTTTTGTTCATGCGGCAGGTATGGACGGTTACATGAAAAATAATGCCGGAAAAGTCAATAAAATCAAGGGTTAAGCACCATTATGGTGCTTTTTTCCTGCGAAAAAAACGGAAACTGTTTTTTGACATGGGTGTGTTATGGTTAGGATGTAAACGAAAATATCATGAAAATTGTGTTTGAATTTCCGGCTTTTTTGGCGGAAATGCGGATACGAAGTGATAATAGTTGCAATTTTATTAAGAGCTGGATTTGTGTCTGTGCACACTTGGCACAAATCTTATATGTGAAATATATCATATTTCACATTACGCACAAAAAATGTGTGCAGGAATGAGGTTAATATGAAGAAACGAACAAGAAGAAGCATAGGAAGCGTCATATTGGCAGTCACATTGATTGTTTCAATGTTTTTTGGCTGCTTCACACAGAAAAAATATTGTGCAGCCAAAGATTATACGAACGGTGGCTGTGTGCAATGGGTTAAGGACAGAGCCCAGAGTGTGCTTGGAATAACACTTCCGGCAACAGGAATGAACGAATTTGGTCTTTACGGTGCAAACAATTATTGGCGTACATTAAATTATGACAAGGGAAGTGAGCCGGCAAAATATGCTTTGGCGGTATGGAAGTACAATAACGCAGGTGCAAATAGTACCTACGGAAAGTACGGTCATGTTGCTTTTGTCGAGAATGTTTCAGGTGACAATGTAACAGTTACGGAGGGAGGATGTGCAGGATACAGTTTTGAGGGAAACACCGGTGTTATCAACAGAACCGTATCGAAAGCAAAGATGCAGACTTTGGGCGGCTGCTCAGGATTTTATGGATATATTTACCTTGTCGGAGGAGGAGGAACTCAGACAGCGTCAGTGTCGTATTCACAGCTTAATACTACATTTGTAGACACATGGAATGCAGGGCTTCACGGAAGAATTGAAAATCCTGACCGTGCAACTATATCACAGGTTGGTGTATGGATATGGGACAGTGCCGGAAATCTGGTTGTAGACCACAAGGAAGATTGCGGTTTGAAAACTTCTTATGTTGAACAAAATCTGAATATAGTGAGCGAAGCAAAAGCGGATGGCTTAAGACAGGGTGAGACATATACTTACCAGATGTATGCCGTTGCCAATGGAACAACATATAAGAGTGGAAGTGACAAGTTTACGATAGTGGACGAGCAAGGGCCTGTTATAAGTGATGTAAAAATATCTGATGTAACGAGTGAAGGATATACGGTATCATGCAAAGTTACTGATAATTACATGGTAGACAGAGTGCAGTTCCCTACATGGACAGAAGCAGGCGGACAGGATGACATAGCATCAGACTGGGGAACAAATGCGGCTGTAACAGGTACAAAAGATGGTGATATTTATACATATAAAGTAAAGATTTCAGACCATAATAATGAAACAGGTTCATATACAACTCACATATATGCGTACGACAAATACGGTAACAGTTCTTCGTATAAGGATTCAGTGAAAGCGAAAGTACCTGAAGAGGCAGAATATACAGCGACACCTAAGCCGACAGCTACGGTAATTCCTGGCAAAGAACCATCTTCAGATGAAATGCAAAGTCCAAGTGCAACACCGGGTGTAAGTGCGACGCCAAGTAAAGCGCCATCAACTACAGTGACGGCGACACCAACTACAGAGCCGACAGATAAGCCTTATGTAGAACCGACAGAGACAGAAGAACCTGACAATGAACAAATGAACACCGTAATAAGTGCAGTGTCTTCTTATACAAAATATTTAGATTTTGGAAGTTTTGAACTCGGAATAGAAACTGACAGTGACGGTTCTGTTACATATCAGAGTTCAAATTCGGGTGTGGCAAAAGTATCGGCATACGGAGATGTTACTTTAACAGGCTGTGGAGTGACAGTTATAACGGTAAAAGTAGCGGCAACTCAAAATTATAAAGCGGCAACAAAGAAGATAACAATAAAAGTTTTGCCGGCAAGTGTCAAAAACTTCAAGGTAAAAGCTGCATCAAAAGGTAAAATAAAATGTACATGGAAAAAGACATCTGCAGGCAATACAACTTGCCAGATTCAGTATTCGTTGAATAAACTGTTTAAAAACGCAAAAACATTTTCAGGAAAATCATCACTAAAGAGTAGAAGATATACGGGAAAAGGCTTGAAGAAAGGCAAATATTATTATTTCCGTATAAAAGCCGTAGCAAAAACAGGCGGAAAGAGTTATTCAGGAAAATGGAGCAGAATCATAAAGGTTAAGGTAAAGTAAGTACCGTAGCATCAACTCTATAATTAAATTATTAAAAAAGTATAAAATTTTTGGAGGGAAATTGGACTTTTCACCAAAATAAGGCAAAAAAAGCGGTATTTTTGCGGAGAAAAGCCGTCAAAAGCCCTAAAAATGGGGATAAATTGGCTGAAAAAAACGGAAACAGCTTTTCGACATGGGTATGTTAGGATGGGGAATGTAAAGATACAAGCAGAAAAAACGGAGCTGCACGCTGACAATTTTTGTGTATCAATGCAGCGGCTCCACAAGATTTGTGACTGAGCACACCGGACACAATCTTGTAAAGCAAAAAAGTGTGCAGAAAAGAGGTTTATTATGATTAAAAAGAAAAAAATGAAAGTTGTACTTGCAGCATTTGCAGGAGTGATGCTTTTTGGAGGACTTGCGTTTTCACCGAACAAGTCGCAGGCGGCGAAAAAAGTAAAAGTTAGTAAAGTCGTAGCAGATGCGGATGCAAAAAAGGGAATACTCACAAAGAAAAATAGGAGATGAGACATTTATAAATGCAAAAATAGGAAATGTTAAGCTGCCAAAATCACTTAAGTCTATCGGGAAATATGCATTTGCTTTTTCAAGCATTAAGTCAATAACGATTCCTAATACTGTAAATACAGTAGGATATAGAGCATTTCATTATTGCGAAAAACTTAAGCAGGTAAAATTGCCAAATAAATTGAAAAAATTAAAAGAAGATACATTTGCCGGATGTCATTCATTATCTGCTATAACAATTCCAAATACAGTTACGGAAATAGGAGATGGCTGCTTTAGGGGAAGTGTTATAACAGATATAACAGTTCCTAAAAGTGTAAAAAGTATAGGAGGCGATTGCTTTCAGGCTTGTAAAAAACTAAAAAGCATAAAATTACCAAATAAAATAAAGAAATTAAATAGCTATACATTTTCTGGTTGTGATTCATTAACATCTATAACAATTCCTAACAGTGTAAAAAGTATAGGAGAATCTTGCTTTTCAAGTTGCGAAGCACTTACAGATATAACAATCCCGGACAGTGTAACAAGTATAGCAAAGGGGTGTTTTGATTTTTGCAATAAACTTAAAAGTATAAAATTACCATCGGGATTAAAAAAGTTAAATGATGAAACCTTTAGCTGGTGCAGTTCATTAACAGATATAACAATTCCGGATGGAGTGACAAGTATAGGAGAGAGATGCTTTTCTGGTTGCAGCAGTCTTGAAAGCATAACAATACCTGATGGCTTAACATATGTCGGACATGAGTTTGAAAATAGTAAAAAGAATGCCGGAGATGCCTTTGATAACAATACCAAAATTATATGGAGAGGAAAAACTTATAATGATTTTTTTGATTTCTTTTATGATGTTGGATGTTGAGTTCAATAATCCGTCTGTTTAAGATGTGTATAGTTTTAAAAAGTAACTTAAAAAGTTTAAACACGATGTACTCTCGAAATGACTTGATTTGAGAAGATACAGAGAGTACATCACAATAAAAAAGGAGGAAAAGTAACATGAACAATATTAAAAATATGAAGAACGGTAAGAAAAAAATTGCATTAATTTTAGCATTTGTATTGATGGCATCGGTGGTAGCAGTTCCGGTTCCAAAAACATCAGCAGAAAGCGTAAATATATGGCAGGTAAATGGTAAATTCACTTTAAGCAAAAAGAAACTTGTGACTTATTGTGCATTATATAGTGCGGCAAGCGAAATGAAGAAGAAAAAGAGGACATTCAAAATTACACCTTCAACAAAGTTTATTCATGTTAAAAATTATAAGAAGAAGAAAGTCAAAAAATCAGAGATTGGCAAATACATAAAAAAGATTAAAAAAGCACCGTATTTTCAATTTAAATTTAAGAAAGGAACAGCAACAGAAATTTATTATTATGAGGAATAGAAAAGTTGTGCCTTAAATTTCTTGGAACTGGTAAATGTATTAAACAAAATATTCAGTACAAATGAAAAACTAATACTATTATAGAAGTAGCAGAGTGGATTGTAAGTATCTGCCTGACTGTGGATAAAAATACTATGTATAAATATTGATTAACAGAAAAGATGAGGCTGTTGCACGAGATGTTATTCATACAATATGCAGATAAAAGTTTTTATTATTTGTATATTGTATAGATTAAACTTAATGTGACAGTCTTATTTTTTGTCAAAAAACGGAAACTGCTTTTTGACATGGGTGTGTTATGGTGGAAATATACCTGATATTATGAAAAAATACTGTGAAATAAGTACCGTAATATTAACTCTGTAATTTAATTATTAAAAAAGTATAAATTTTTTGGTAAAAAAAGGATTTAAAAAGAAAATGAAGCTCAAAAAGCCCTATTTTAGGCTCAAAAATCGTTAAAAGTCCCCAAAATAGGGACAAATTGGCTAAAAAAAACGGAAACCGATTTTTGACATGGGTATGTTATGGTAATAAAAACTAAAAGATTTATACAAGGAGGATGAAGATATGGAGTACAAAAATATGTCAAATGCAGAACTGGACAATCTTGTATATAAAGAAAAAAACTATGAAGCCATGTGTGAACTTGGAAGAAGATTGTTGTATGGTCTGGATGGCAGAGAAAAAAAGCCGGGAGAAGCACGAAAGTATTTTAATAAAGCTGCTAAAAAAGGCTGTCTGGAGGGATACCGCTATATCGGTGATATGTATAAGGAGGGAATTTATTTTGCACGGAGTGACAAAATGGCTGAAAAATATTATCAGCTTGCTCAAGGAATTGTACCAACAACTTCGATTGAACCTGCACCACCGATTAATCCAACACCCCCGGTTGCACCAACACCCCCGGTTACGCCGACACCTTCGGTTGCACCAACGCCTCCTCTGCCTGCAAATAATGTGCAAAAACCGACAACTGCAGGTAGTTCAAACAGCACGAATATGGGAAGTGGTGGAAACATCTGGAACAATAATGTTGGCACACCGTTTGTAAATGCAAAAGATATGATATTTGACAAGCTGAACAATATCAGGTCTGTATATGGCAGTGGTGATTATGCAGGTGCGGAAGCATTATGTAATGATATTTTAATTGATGTTGAGCAGAAGGTGTCAAACGGAGAGATAAGTGCCTTTGAGGGTGATGGAATACTTGTTGAAGCATTATGGATATTGGCAAACATATCATTTAAAAAGCAGGATTATCAGTCGATGGAGGCATATTTGAATTCCAATCAGGTTTTGCAGACATATCCTTACGGATATTATCTTATGGCAGTGAGTCACAGGATAATGGGATTGCCCGGAAATGTTATGAATCAGGATATGTCAATCCTTATGAATGTGAAAGATGTGGGCAGGCTGTCAGTAGAGGAGCGTGGAGATGTATGTATCATGCTGGCGGATTTAGCGTCTGACGGTTTCAAAGCAAATAAGAAGCTTAAAAAGTCAGAGATTAAAGAACTGTATCGCATAGGAATGGACAGCGGAAATGAATATGCAAGGGATAAATATATACAGATGAAATAAAAATGAAGTAAGAAAACATTTTAAATATTTGATTTACGGAGGATTACTTATGCAGTACATGGGAAATTCGGGGAACATCTATAATGTTGTGGACAAGCGTATTGCACATGGTGGAGAGGGAGACATAAAAGAAATAATAGGGATGCCGTCACAGGTTGCAAAGATTTTTAAAGAAAAGTTCAGGACGGCTGAGCGTCAGGAGAAGTTAAGCGTAATGATTAAAAAGAAGCTTTCGCCTGAACAGCTTGAAATGATAGCATGGCCTCAGGATGTGATTTATGACAGCACAGGTTTTGTCGGATATATAATGCCAAAGATTGAAAATAAAAAATCGTTGACAATATTGTATTCTGAAAAGAAATATGATTTGCAGGACAGACTTCTGGCTGCCACAAATCTTTGTGCGGCGATTGATATGGTACATGAAATGGGCAGTATATGTGGAGATTTAAATCCGCAGAATATATGTGTAAATCTTGACAAAAATGACAGTACCAATGAATTTAAGATAAGTCTTGTAGATGTAGATTCATATCATTATGAGACACCGGAAAAGACTTACAGATGCGAGGTGGGACTGCCGGAGTATATTGCACCGGAAATGCAGAAAAAACTGGCACAGGGATATAGCATTATAGATGCACCGCTTCCTACATATACAAGGGAAACTGACCTGTTTGCGTTGGCTGTGCATATATTTTGTCTGTTGATGGAGGGATGCCATCCGTTTGCCTGTGCAAAAGATTTTGGAGAAGAACAGGAGTATAACATAGGCAGGATGACTTCTGAAAATATACCGTCAGTGGTAGCACCTCAGCCGATTGAAAATATCAGGGACGGATTTTTTCCGTTTTATGAAAAAAGAAAAGGAATAACGACACCGATATATGCTCCGGGTTTTGAGGCTTTACCTCAGAGTTTGCAGGAACTGTTTAAGAGAACTTTTGTGGATGGCTATCAAAATCCTGAAAAGAGGGTCAGTGCAGGCGAGTGGTATGAAGCGTTATACGAAGTGAGAGAAAATATCACGAAATGTCAGGCAGGGCATTATTATTTCAATCATTTAAGTGAATGTCCGTTTTGTATGCCTGCCGACTTTGATAATCCACCGGGAGAAGTGCCGGAGTCAGATGATTTAGGAGGATTGCCGGATAATACGCCGGAGTCAGATGATTTTGAAGAGACATCATATAATATACCTTATTTTGACAAAAATAAATATAGTTATGTGAAAGACCCTAAAGTTCAAGCAAAAATGATTTTTGCTATAATAATATTTGTCAGCATTATAGCTTGGGGGATTATTACCAGAAATGACATTTTGGATGATACTAATAACGGTAATACTGCACCGAGTATGGAAACTGTCGGTGATCTAAGTAACATTACCTATAAACAGGCTGTTTCGTATGCAAAAGAGAACTATAAGATTGCTGCATATGATACTGCACTGGAATGGTGTGATTTTGCTATTCAGAAAGAAACTAAAAAGGCATCGGCTTATCTCGTTAAAGCAAAGGTATTATACAGACAGGAATATTATGATGAGTCAAAAACTATTGTCAATTGGGCTTTAAACTATACTGAATGTAGTGAAAATGTGAAACAACAATTTTTAGATTTATCTGAAAAAATAGATAAAAAAGGTCAATAAAAGGAGGACTAAAGACATGAAGAAACAATTAACAAGGAAAGAATTATTTGACAGTATCGTTGCACCGAGTGAACAGCATCTGGCTTGTGTATTATTGCTGGACAGTTCGTATTCTATGATAGGAGACAGGATAGACAGTCTCAACGCGGCAATAAAAAGATTTAAAAGAAATGTTATGACAGATGAGATAGCAAGAAAGCGTGTTGAGATAGCAATCGTAACATTTAATTCGGAAGTTGAGGTGATAAGTGATTTTGTTCCTATTGAGAGAATGCCTACACCTGAGATAAGAGCAACGGGAAATACGGATATGGCAGGAGGAATAAATAAGGCAATAGAACTTGTCAAACAAAGAACAAGGGAATATCAGTGTTTGGGAACATCATTCCATAAACCGTGGATATTTATGATAACAGATGGAGTGTCAAATTCTCCGATAGATGAAATGCTTCAGGCAACAAGAAATATCCATTTTGAACATAAACAGGGCTGTGGTTTAAAATTCTGGGTTTTAGGCGTTGCAGATTATGATGTTGACGGTATGTATCAGCTTACTGATGAAGTGGTGGAACTTCAGAATGAAGATTTTACTGCCGTGTTTGACTGGCTGAGCGAAAGCATGGTATCAGTGTCAAAAACTTCTATTTTCGAGGATGCCGGGCTTAAATATGATGATATGCCTGATGGTGTTATAAAAAAAGAAGAATATTAAGAATGATAGGAGAGGGAATGTATGATAACATATGGTTTTTCAGTACAGGGAAAGTCACATATTAAAAATAATACTGTTTGTCAGGATTTTAATAAATTTGGGCAGTTGAAATCAGGTGTTTATATAGGCATTGTCGCGGATGGTGTCGGAAGTGCGAGATATTCTGATATTGGTTCAAAAATGGCTGTGGAAAGTTTGTATCATTATT
Organism: Clostridium sp. AM27-31LB; assembly: GCF_003480745.1. Classification (NCBI taxonomy): domain Bacteria; kingdom Bacillati; phylum Bacillota; class Clostridia; order Eubacteriales; family Clostridiaceae; genus Clostridium; species Clostridium sp. AM27-31LB. The sequence goes on from NZ_QUJS01000001.1 coordinate 787,809, forward strand.
GTGATTTTAACATAAAGAGAAATATGTCTGATGAGGATATAGAAGATGCTTTAGAGGATGGATATTCATATGCATTTGATGAGATTGAACGGTATGTTCATAAAAATAATGGTGCAATACAGGATTATGATACTACATTGTCGGCAGTGATATATGACTGTAAAAATATATTTTACGGTCATGCCGGTGATGGTGGAATAATAGTCAGATTTAAAAACGGTAGTACAAAAATGATAACCAAAAGACAAAAGGGACCGGATGGAATATCAGTGAGACCGCTCCGTTCCGGAAGAATGTCATGGGAATTTGGAAAAATTGTTGAGCCGTCAGTTGGAATCTTACTTGCAACTGACGGAATGTTGGACGGAGTTTTGCAGCCATCGCTTATAAATATTCCTGCTAACAGACGAGAAATGTATGAGAATGACGGAAAAAAAGAAAATGTTTACATAACAGCAACGGAATTTTTTATGAATCCATATATGGTCTATAAAAATTCGGGCATAAAACAGCCTGACAGATTTATGAAGCATTTTATTGAGGCTGACTTTAATGAAAGAGACGAAAAAATGATAGAAAGGAGGCTGGCAGATGGATATGGTTCATTGTTTGACAAAAAGGCTGATGTAAGAAAAATATGTAATTCAGTGACGGACAGGCTTTTTTATCTCTTTATGGCAATGGAAAGAGTCGAGGATGATAAGAGTGTTGTATGTATAATGGATGATGATAAAAAAATCATTCCTCAGAAACCGGAATATTATAAAGAACCTGATTGGGAAGAATTGGCACAAAGATATAAAGATATTTTGTCAGGAACAAGGCGTCCGCCTGTTGTAGAAAATGACCGCAATGGTACGCAGCATCAGAAAAAAACGAAAAATGTTGCAAGTACAAATGCAGTACAGTCAGGTGAGTTGAAAGTTGAAAGAAGTAAGCCTGAAAAAGAAAGAGAACAGAGTAAAAAAAATCACGGAAAAATGCTAAAGGCAGCGGTTATAGTTGAGATGTTGGCAATATTGACTCTGGGAATACTTCTTATAGTAGCCGTATTACATAAAAAAGGTATGGAAAACAAAGAAAATACGGCAGAAAAAAAGGCAATCGAAGTACAAACTGCAAAACCTGAGCTTGAGATTGACATTGAGAAAAAAGCAGATGAGTTCATGTGGATATTGTTAAAAACAAATTTTGGGAGAGCATCTGAAAAACAAAAAGAAAGGTTTTTGAAGTTATACAAAGATTGTGAACTGGATGCTATATTTGAATTGAAAAAAAAGGAGTATGGTGATTTAAATAAAAATGTTGCGAAAGTCAAAAAGAAATCAGCAAATACTTCAGGTGCAGCCGTCACTGACGGAAATGAAAATATTTCGGATGTGCCTGTAGACTTGTTGTGTGACATCGTAGAAGAAATATCTGACAACGGAAAAAACGATGAGTTTTATGAAAAAATAAAGGACAGATATGAAAAATTTGGAGAAAATAAAAAGAATAGACTGCAAAGTAAATTAGAAACATTAAACGAGGACTATTGAAAAGAAAAGGGAGGAACTATATGACAAAGTATTGTATAAAATGCGGCAATCCGTGTCCGGATGATGCGTTATTGTGCCCACGCTGTGGGGAAATGCTGCAAAGAAATGCTGCTCCGGGAAATAATATAAAAAAAGCAAATACTGTTCCGGTTTATCAGAGTGGAGTGGCTGCAAAAAAAATAGGCTTTGAAAAGCGAAAACCGATGATAATGATAGTTGCCGCAGCATTGATAGTTATTATCTTAGGTTACGGTTACTGGTATATTTTCCATAGCTTAAACGGTAGATGGTATGGTATGTATCAGGATGAATATTTTAAATACGATATTGGTTTTCAACTTGTTATTCATGGCAAAAAGGTTGATATGGCAGAATATCGCGATGGTAAACGAAAAGAAATATTTGACGAAGATCAATACGATAATGTTAATATAAAACTTAGAAGTGTAACTAATAATAAAATCAGAATCAGGGCAACGGCTGAAAATATAAAGTATGGACAGGAAAGTGAAGCTTATAATTACTGGTACAGAAGAAGAGGCTTTAAGTTGTACTTATATAATAAAGAGTGCGATTATGATAAAGATGAACCGTGGATTGTATTAAATAGAAAATTATTTTAACACTATCAGGGAAGTAGCAGAGCGGATTGTGAATATCCGCTTGAATAGAAAGGAGATGTGACGGATAATGAAAGTGTGTAGCAATTGTGGAAAACGCTGTGCGGATGCAATGTTTAAATGTCCTCAATGTGGTGCCATGTTAAATGAAAATAATCAGACTGTATCATATGTGCCACCTGCTGTTAATTACAATACATATAATATTAAAAAGAAAAAAACAGGTAAACACATAATTATCCTGGTATGTGTACTGTTTGTGTTTGCTGTGGCAGGGAGAATGGGATATGATTACTTGATACAGAATGTTTTTGTTAAAGCAATAGACAGTGAAAAGATAAAAACAGATGTACCCGGTTATGACCCTAATTTGCAAATGAAAAACATGAAGATTAAAGATGTAAAGATAAATTCAGAGAAAGAAATTGATTCGGAACACAAAAAGTTAGAAGTCAGTATTACATCAGAAGCAAAAACAGTTCGTTATAAATCGGAGTATGAGTTGCTCTATGTTAAAGCATATTCTAAAAATGACAGTTGGAAAATGAAAGACTGTGAAGTAAAAAAGGCAGTTTATTCGATTAAAAAGAAACCGACAGCAAAAAGAATTAAAAGTGATATTAAAAACAGGGATAATAATTCATCACTGAGTTCATTACAATTAGACGAGGGAAGCATTTCCGGTGTTAAGATTAAGACTATAAAGAAATCTGTTGACTTGTTAAAAGAAAGCCCAGATTCGGATTATAATGATTTTTACGATGATTATGTGGATAGTATTAATAATACTGATGGAAAAATATCTGTTGAAAGTACGGTAAATGCAAAAAAAACAGATGGCTGTGCAGTATATAATTGTGTAATAAAAATTAATTATATCGTGGATTTTGCAAATGATAGGTGGATAAGTTATGGAAGTTCGGAGGATATAGCGAATGTAAAATGGAATATAAAGGGCAAATGGTCTGTCGATAATGATGAACTTGCAGGCTGGGTAAAAATATATCAGGTTAAAGATGACAGGATTCAACTTGAATACCATTTTGAGTATGATTCGGATTGGGATTATGATTTTGACACAGATACATATAAAAAGATCATAGAGAAATCTTCGGGAAAGGTATGGGTGAAAGCAGAGCAGAATATCGCCCTTAATGGTTCTAGTATTTATATAGAACCTGATAATTGCGAATATGCGATTAGAGTGTTTTCATCAGATACAGATAATTCAAAAGGAAGTATAACTTATAAAGAACAGGAATTAGTAAAAGAATAGTGTCATAAAATGACCGGTATATGGGAAAATCTTGAAAAACAGGCTATTTGCTGTAAAGCAGATAGCCTGTTAATTTAAAATGGCATGATAGGATATTGACAAAATTCTATCATAAGTATATAATGATGATGGAAAAAGATGAAAAGTCAATCATATTAATGAGAGGAGATGTATATATTGGGTATTACACTAAAAGATATTGATTCGTATTTGACTGAGGTGAAAAATGCGATTAGAAAAAACAGATATAGAATTGAAATGAATTCCCGGCGGCAGGATAATAGGGAGCTTTTTCTTACTTATGTTATTGATGAAGAAATGGCAAAAGATATATTGATGGGATTGACGGCAACAGATTTTTCTGAGAGGTTACAAAATGAACACGAGGGATATGAAGATGAAATGTTGTATGTTTTTGGGAAAGATGTAGAACTTTTGGAAAGGATGGGTAATGAAAGTAAAACAGTGTCCTTATACATAAAATTTAACAAGCTGGATAACTGTTATGTTATTGTTGTATCATTGCATGAACAGAAATATCCGATTAAATATTATTTCAAATAGAAATGTGATAAGGGGGAAATACCATGGCAGAGAAAGAGAGAATCGATTTTTGTACGATATGCAGAAAAGAAACGGAGTATGTGCTGAAAAAAAGAAATATTAAAAAAAATATAAAAGATGTAGAATATATGTTTAATATTACAATTGCAATATGCCGTGAGTGTGGAGAAGAAATGAGTATCCCGGGGCTGATTGATAGAAATATTCAGGAAGTTGATAAACAGTATAGAGACTATGAAAATATTGTTTCGATTAATGATATTGAAAATCTTATGAAAATTTATAAAATTGGGAAAGCCCCATTGTCTCTTGCACTTGGATTTGGTGAAGTAACTATTACGAGATACCTTTCCGGTCAGATACCGTCTAAAGAGTATTCTGATATTATAAGAATGGCATTATCCTCCCCGGATTTTATGCAAAAAAGATTGAATGAAAACAAAGATAAGATTGCATCTGCCGCATATAATAAGGCAATGGAAGCCGCAGTACAGTTGGAAAAGTTATTTTCGGTTTCGGATAAAATGCTTAGGGTGATTTCGTATGTGTTTGAAAAACTTGAAGAAGTAACTCCGTTAATGCTTCAAAAATTACTTTATTTTATTCAGGGAGAATCTTATGCTCTGAATGGGGAACCTATATTTCCTGAAAATTGTCAGGCATGGGTTCATGGACCGGTATATCCCGAAGTATATGATATGTTTAGAAATTTTAAATTTAATCCTATTGAAGATGCACGCTTTGCAATTTTTGAATGTGCAGAGGATGTACTTACCGAGAAAGAACATCATGCTATAGATTTGGTTGTTAATACTTTTGGAGAGTATAGCGGTAAAGTGCTGGAAAGGATTACTCATGAGGAAACTCCCTGGAAACTTGCGAGGAGAGGGTATGCTGACGGGATTCCGGCTAATGAGCAAATCTCTATGGAGAGCATAAAATCATATTATACCGAAAAAAGTGCAGAATATGATTTTTCTACGGAAAAAGGACTGAAAAAGTATATCACCGATATTATTGAATGAAATTCGCTTGCAACATAGACATAAATAGTGTGAGTTTTAGAATTATTAGTGTAAACTTTTAAGTTATATTTTAAATTATCTAAACTCTCCCATACACGAAGTTAATCTATCTCATGTATGGGAGAGTCATTTAACAATTAATCTTTATTCTGTCGGTCAGCCCCTATCATATTTAAACCATCATATTTTTACCATCGCCGCTTTTCTGCCCGTAAATTCACTATAATACCTAAAACCACAATTCTTAAGTATCTCCGGGACTTTTTCAAAGTCATATGCAAGGTGTTTACATTCATGTGCGTCTGAGCCGATGGTGATTATCTCGCCGCCAAGTTCGTGATAGAGTTTTAAAACTTTTTCATGTGGATTTGGGTGTCCGAGTCCGTATTTAAAACCTGCCGTGTTTATCTCTATTCCCTTGCCGTTGGATATAAGTGTTTTTAAGATTTCTTCTATTATTTCCATCGAGTCTTTGAGCAGGCGGTCTATATAGCTGTCATCCACGATGCCTTTTGCTTTTAGCTGTTTCATTTTTGGCGTGTAGCGGATGATGTAATCTATATGTCCGTAGACATCAAAGTCTGCCCCGAGATTTACATTATCTAAAGTTGTCTCATAATATCTTAAGATAGCGTTTTTTTCGTCTGTGCCCTCCCAAAATATATTATAATATGGGTCAATATTATCGACAAGATGGGTTGAGCCGATAACGAAGTCGAACGGATAGTTTTTTGTGAGTGAAAGACATTTATCAAGGCAGTCTTTTTTCAGACCGAGTTCAATGCCTTTGCGGATTTTTATCCTGTCACTGTATTTTTCGCTGAGCTTTTTCATTTCATCAAAGTAAGGCTCTACATCGAGAAGAAATTCAGGTGTGTCGCTTTCTGATGGAAAGTTATAATCCATATGGTCTGTAAAGCAGATGGATGTAAATCCTTTGTCTATGGCAGTTTTTAGCATTTCTTCCATTGGTGTGTCGCTGTCTGTTGAAAAATAGGTGTGCACATGATTGTCAGAATGAATAATATCATGATTAAATTTTTCATTTGACAAATTTGCATCCGGTCCTGAAATAGCAGATTTATTATCTGAAAACATTATTCTGTCACCTCCTGTATGCCTGTTATGTCAGTGCTTATCGTCATGGAATAGTTTGTGTAGTAAACAACAAATCCGGGTTTGCTGCCGTTTGGTTTTTTGATGTGTTTTTTCTGGATATAGTCAATCTCAGCTTTGCCCTGTTCGCATGCTTTTGAGTAATGTGCGGCGAGTCTTGCAGCTTCTTCAAATGTGCGGTCGGGAAGTTCTTTGCCCTCTGTTTTTACAATTACATGGGAGCCGGCACTTGCTTTTGCATGGAACCACCAGTCATTTCCTGTCGCAACCTTAAATGTGAGGTCATCGTTTTGGTAGTTATTTTTTCCTACATACATATCAAAGCCGTCTGATGATATATAGTGGAGAGGTTTGCTTTTTCCGGTATTTTTACTGCCCTTATTTTTTTCATGATGTTTCTTGATATAACCACAGTCTGACAGTTCACGCTTTATTGCGGTGAGGTCAGAGTCCTGTCTTGCAATATCAAGTGAGTTGCTTATTGATTCTAAATGTTCGATTTCTTCTTTTGTCTCTGCTATCTGAATGTTTAATGCCTCAAATGTTCTTTTGAGTTTTGCGTATTTGTCAAAATATTTTTTGGCATTGTCTACGGCAGATTTTGTTTCATCGAGCGGTATTGTTATCTCTTTGCCTGTATAATAATTTTCACAGGTGAGCTTTTTTTCGCCGCCTTTTAATTCGTAGCCGTAAGTTGTGAGAAGCTCGCCATACACCTTATATTTATCACGCTTTTCAGTGTCTTTAAGCTGCTTTGTCTGGAGGTCATATTTTTTATAATTTCTCTCCAAAAGAGTATTTGTTATCTTTCTAAGGTCAGCGGATTTCTGGTTTATCCTGCTCATCACTTCTTTTGTTGCATAATAATCAAAAAGCATACTGCTTACAGTGTCACAGCTTTTTATCTTGTATGTGTCATCCTTTTCATACATTGAGAGTTCAAGGCTTGTAAATTCGGCAGGCATACTGTCTTTAAATGCGATAACAGGTGTAAATTTTTTCTCTGATATGTCATTCATCATCTCGGAAAAGTTCCTATATAAATGCAGCTTTTCCATATCACTTAATTCCTGAGTGTTGTTTTTCTCAGAAAGAGATGCTCTGTATATAAGTTCGTTTGCCATAAGCGGACTAAAACCTGTTATTGAGGTATATACCGCTTTTGAGAGAGGGAGTGGCTTTGAGAGTACATTATTTATAAACTCCTCCTCGGTAATCGAAAATGGGTCGTATTTATGCTGTGTGTCGGGAATAAAATATTCTCTGCCCGGAAGTACCTCCCTGACTGAGCTTACAAGAAGTGATATATGTTTTATACTGTCGATTATCTTATTGTTGTCATCACAGAATATGATATTGCTGTGTTTGCCCATCAGTTCGACATACAGAAACTTTTTGCAAAGGTCACCCATTTCATTCAGATGTTCAAGTTCAAATTTTATAACTCTCTCAAGTCCCATCTGTGATACGGAAATAATACCGCAGTTGTTTAAGTGCTTTCTTAGTACCATGCAGAAAGTAGGTGCCGTGAGCGGTGATGTTTTGTTCGTATCGGTGAGATATATAAGCGGAAGACTTGGATTTACCGAAATGGTGAGTCTTTTCGTGCTTCGTACCGTTTTGCCGTTTTCATCCTGCGTACTTCGTTTTATGGTAAGTAAAAGTTCGTCTTTTTCAGGCTGGGCTATCTTTGTGATACGACCGCCTGTAATATTTGTGTCAAGTTCATCAACAAGACTTGATATAACGATTCCGTCAAGTGCCATTTATAATAACCTCATTTCATTATTTTTAGATATGTGTCTGCAAAACCGTTATGGTATATTATGATGCAATAGATAGTAATCCATTGCGTTAGAGGGAAAATATTTTTTGAACCCAATATGATGTAATTAATATAACATGATTAGTTTTGCAATTATCTGTATTTTTATATTTAAGCTATATTTTAAACAAAAACTGCTTATTATTCAAGAAGAAACATGATATAGAAGAAACGGTAACAGTTAGACCGCCGTTACAGGATTATAAAAAATAGCAGTTGTAAATTTTTTCAAATTATGTTACTGTATATTGCGGATTTTTTGGTTGCTTTTGTAGATAGTGGTTCGGGAGTTATAAATATCATATACGGGAAGATGAAAAAGCGATATTAATAAAGAAAAGGTGAAGTATTTTGTTGAGATTTATTTATGTGATAGCAGGTAATTTATATAGAGCATGGATGATTCCAAAGATGGGATATTATTCAAGGCATCCTGAAAAATATTCTGAACAGTTCCGGTATGAATATGACAGGTATGCGATAAATCTTATGAAAAAAACAGGGCGTATAACTACAGAGGGTTTTGGAATGGAAAACCTGCCTAAGGAGGGCGGATATGTCATGTTTTCAAACCATCAGGGTAAGTATGATGCACTTGGAATAATGCATACACATGATAAACCCTGCTCGGTTGTGATGGATGATGCGAGAAGCCATGGTCCTTTAGTCAAACAGTTTATTGACCTCGTCGAGGGGAAAAGACTTAAAATTGACAATTTAAAACAGGCAGCAGGGATAATAAAAGAGGTGACCAGGGAAGTAAAAGAAGGGCGGAAGTTTATTATTTTTCCATCGGGAGGCTATGAGCACCGGAATGGAAACTATGTTGATGAATTTAAACCGGGAGCATTTAAGAGTGCAATGAAAGCTAAGGCTCCAATAGTGCCGGTTGCAATAGTTGATTCATGGAAAGTTTTCGACCTTTGGAGTCTTAGAAAAGTAAAAACAGAAGTTTTTTATCTAAAACCTATGTTGTACGATGAATATAAAGATAAAAAATCTGTTGAGATATCTTCAATTATACACAAAAGGATATGTGCAGCAGTAGAGCTGGCTCAAAATGGTGATTTCTTAGGAGCAGTTCTGCAGTAAAGTGGCAGCAGCCGGATTATTTTACGATATGCCGCACAATGTGTGAATGAGAATGTACCTTATATAATTTATGTCAACTGCTTTTACTGAATTTTCAGTTCTAAGAGGAGTCTGACGGTATAGTTTGTTGTTGATAAAAAGTTTTACATAGCCAATTATGCTGTTTTTTGATATCGGTGCGTCAAGTGTTCTTGGCAGCTTTATCTTGTAGGTGACGGTATCCGAGGAGGACAGCATGAGTTTACATGAATTATCTTTAAGTTTTACATATGTGTATGGGGACTGACCGCCTTTTACGAATATCTTTACATTTTTATTTTCAGGTTTGAAATTTACTTTTGTAAAATTATTGAAACCGTAGTCCATTAGTTTTTTGGTGTCTTTCCACTTGTAAGTTTTGTTTGGCGGCCAGCCGCAGGCGAGAACGGCGGAGATAAGAGTTGTGTTCTTTCTTTTTGCCGCACCGCAGAAACAGTAACCGGCTTTTCCGGTAAATCCTGTTTTTACACCTATGGCACCGTTATATTGCGTCAGAAAAGCATCTTTATTATTGACACTGTATTGTTTAGAACCGCTGATATTGGAAAAACTGTATGAAGGAGTAGTTATTATTTTTCTGAAACCACTGTTTTTTAACGCATAATCTGCTATCAGGCAGAGTTCATATGCAGTGGTATAATGCTTGTCGGAGTCAAGACCGTTAGGAGTTACAAAGTGTGTCTTATTGCATCCGAGTTCAGCGGCTTTTTGGTTCATTAGCTTTGCAAAGCCTTTTACCGAGCCGCCGATATGCTCGGCTATCGCAACAGCGGTATCATTATGTGATTCAAGCATAAGAGAGTAGAGAAGGTCGGCAAGCCTGAACTGTTCACCGGTTTGCATATTGAGTTGTACATCAGGCATTGATGCGGCATATTTTGAAACAGTTACTATATCTTTCGGACTGCCTTTTTCAAGTGCCAGTATGCAGGTCATTATCTTTGTAGTGCTTGCCATCGGAAGTTTTTTGCTGCTGTTTTTTTCATACAATATCTGTTTGCTGTCTTTTTCAATAACGCAGCAGGCGGTTGAGTAAAGTCCTGACGGAGTTTTTGAAAAGCTTTTGATGCCACTTTCAGAAGCGGATATTTTTTTGATAACGCAGTTTGTTGTATCAGAGAGGGGGGTATCCAAGAAATATGTATCGTTAAGAAAATGGCAGGAAGCTTTATATGATGAGATACCAGTAATCAGAAGACTTAGTAAACATATAAATAAACTTATTTTTTTTGGCATATTAAAAAATGTCCTATTATTTTTATATGTAATGATATGCAATTTTTTTGGTAGAAATGCTAAAAAAAGGTTGATATTTTTGCATAAAAGTAATAAACTTATCATTGGTGTAAATTTGTTTAATTTTATGGAAGTTGTATTTACTTTCATAAATTAGATTTACCAAATATATTCTACTATTATTGGAGGGCTGAACATGAGTAACACAAATGCTTTGTCAGCAAAAGCTCGTATTGAGACTTTAGTTGACGAGAACAGTTTTGTTGAAATTGGTGCTATGATTACAAAGAGAAGTACGGATTTTAACATGCAGGAAAAGTCAGTACCGGCTGATGGAGTTATTACAGGATACGGACTTATTCAGAACAATCCTGTCTATATCTACAGTCAGGATGCATCTGCAATGAATGGTACTATCGGTGAGATGCACGCAAAGAAGATTGCACATGTATATGAGCTTGCTATGAAAACAGGAGTACCTGTTATCGGTCTTATTGACTGTGCAGGTATGCGTCTTCAGGAGTCAACGGACGCACTTGCAGGATTTGGAAAGATTTACAAAGTTAAATCTGACGCATCAGGAATAGTTCCACAGATAAGTGCTGTTTTTGGAAACTGTGGTGGTGGTGTGGCAGTTCTTGCAGCTATGAGTGATTTTACATTCATGGAAGAAAAGAACGCAAAACTTTTTGTGAATTCACCAAATACACTTGAGGGAAATTATGCAGATAAACTTGATACTGCATCAGCTAAGTTCCAGAAGACTGCTTCAACAGTTGATTTTGTTATCGAGGGAGAGGAAGAAGTTCTTAACAGTGTGAGAGAACTTATCACTATTCTTCCACAGAATAATAATGAAACAGGTATTTCAGATGAATGTATGGATGACCTTAACCGTGTTGTTGATGCATTTGCGGCAGAGGCTGCAGACCCGGCGGTTGCACTTGCAGACCTCGGAGACAACAATTTCTTCCTTGAGGAAAAAGCAGGTTATGCAAAAGAGATGGTTACAGGTTTCATTTGTCTTGACGGTATGACTGTAGGTGCAGTTGCAAACAGAACTGCTGAGTTCGATGAAAACGGAAAGACAGTAGCAAAATATGATGCACGTCTTACAACAGCAGGTTGTGAGAAAGCAGCAGCTTTTGTTAAGAAATGTGATGCATTTAACATTCCTGTACTTACACTTACAAATGTTGAAGGTTTTGCCACAACAGTTGACGAAGAGATAACTATCGCAGGTGCAGTTGCAAAACTTACAAATGCATTTGCAGAGGCAGATGTACCTAAGGTTAATCTTATCACCGGAAATGCTTACGGAAGTGCATATGTTGCAATGAATTCTAAGCATATCGGTGCAGATATGGTATTTGCACTTCCTGATGCTAAGGTTGGAATGATGGATGCAGATGTCGCAGCTAAGATAATGTATGCTGATGACAAAGATGCAGATGTGGCTGCAAAGGCAGCAGAGTTTGAGACTCAGTCAGGTACTGAGGCAGCAGCAGCAAGAGGATATATAGATTCTGTTATCGCTCCTGAATCTGCAAGAAAGCAGCTTTTATTTGCTTTTGAGATGCTGTTTACAAAAAGCGAATATCCTATTGGCAAAAAACATGGAACCATCTAAGTAAGGAGCGTTATATGAAGAAGAAATTATGTTTAATTTTTTGTATCGTGTCATGTATTCTGATGATGGCAGGCTGTAGTCTTAGTCTTACAAAGACCAACAAAAATTTTAACAAGAAAACACTTGAAACAAACGCAGATTCGTTTGTAACAAGTTGGTTTAGTTATGATTTTGAGAGTGCAGTTAAATCTATGAAAGAGCAGTCAACAGAAGTTGACGAGGACACGGTTAATCAGTATAAAGAGTCTATACAGCTTAAGAAAAAGTATGGAAAGCAGGGAACTAAGGTTGATACTGATTTCACTATCAGCAGTGATTCTGCAACAGTTGTAGAGACATATACGACTTCATCAGGAAAGAAACTTATTTTTTCCGTGACATATGATGAAAAGGGTCAGACATCTTCTTGGAAAGTAGAAGAATATAAGAGTCTTGGAGACAAGATGGCTAAAGCAGGACTTAATACGGTTCTTAGTATGGCTATAGTATTTGCGGTTCTTATATTTATAGCAATTATTATTGCACAGTTTAAACACATTGGCAATTTCCAGAATGGTGCAAAGAAAGAGGAAGTTAAGGCAGAGCCTGTTGTAGAGGCAGCACCTGTCGTTGAAGAAGAAAATCTTGTTGATGACCTTGAACTTGTGGCAGTTATTACAGCAGCAATTGCAGCAGCAAGTGAGACAGAGTCAGCAGACGGTCTTGTTATTCGTTCAATTATTAGAAGATAAGTAAATTAAATGGAGGACAAATTCATGAAAAATTATACAATTACCGTAAATGGTACTGTTTATGATGTAACAGTAGAGGAAGGAGCAGCAGGCTCAGCAGCTTCAGCACCAAAGGCAGCAGCACCAAAGGCGGCTCCTAAAGCAGCACCAAAGGCAGCAGCACCGGCAGGAGCAGCAGGTTCAGTTAAGGTAAATGCACCAATGCCTGGTAAGATTTTATCAGTTAAGGCTTCAGCAGGACAGGCTGTAAAGAAAGGTGATGTCATCATGATTCTTGAAGCTATGAAGATGGAGAATGAAGTAGTTGCACCACAGGATGGTACAGTAGCAAGTATCAATGTAGCAGCAGGAGATTCAGTAGAAGCAGGAGCAGTACTTGCAACATTAAACTAGGAGGGACTGACTTTGGATTACGTTATTACAACGCTTGAGAATCTTGCAGGTCAGACCGCGTTTACATCACTTACATTAGGAAATTACCTTATGATCGTGGTTGGCTGTATCTTTCTCTATTTAGCGATTAAAAAAGGATACGAACCATTATTGTTGGTACCTATCGCATTTGGTATGATTCTTGTAAATATTTATCCTGATATCATGGCAGATCCTGATAGTACATCAAATGGTGTCGGAGGATTATTACATTATTTCTATATACTTGATGAATGGAGTATATTGCCTTCACTTATTTTCTTGGGTGTAGGTGCATTGACAGATTTCGGACCACTTATTGCAAACCCTGCAAGTTTCCTTCTCGGAGCTGCAGCACAGTTTGGTATTTTCTCAGCATACCTTATTGCTATCCTTTTAGGATTCAATGATAAGGCAGCCGCAGCAATATCAATCATTGGTGGAGCTGATGGTCCTACATCAATTTTCCTTTGTGGTAAATTAAAGCAGACTGAGTACATGGGACCTATTGCAGTGGCAGCTTATTCTTATATGTCACTCGTGCCTATCATTCAGCCTCCTATTATGAAGCTTTTCACAACAGAAGACGAGCGTAAGATTAAAATGTCTCAGCTTCGTCCGGTATCAAAGCTTGAGAAGATATTATTCCCAATCATCGTTACGATTATTGTTTGTCTTCTCCTTCCAACAACAGCTCCTCTTGTAGGTATGCTTATGCTTGGTAACCTCTTTAAAGAGTCAGGAGTAGTTAAACAGCTCGCAGAGACAGCTTCAAATGCTCTTATGTATATCGTAGTTATCTTACTTGGTACATCAGTAGGAGCTTCAACAAGTGCAGAAGCATTCCTTAAAGTAACTACGTTAAAGATTGTTGCACTTGGACTTATCGCATTCTGTGTAGGTACAGCAGCAGGAGTACTTTTCGGAAAAGTTATGTGTAAGGTTACACACGGAAAGGTAAACCCACTGATTGGTTCAGCAGGTGTATCAGCCGTTCCTATGGCTGCCAGAGTTTCACAGAAGGTTGGTGCGGAGGCAGATCCGACAAACTTCCTTCTCATGCATGCGATGGGACCAAATGTTGCCGGTGTTATCGGTACAGCGGTTGCCGCCGGTGTATTTATGGCAATATTCGGAATTTAAACACTAATGTATTCTTGGAATCTTCTGAACGAAGAATTTCAAGATGGATTTTTGATATACAATGACATTTTTACAGTGTGTACGACGAGAAAATGGAAACAGTATATCGGAAATCCAGCCGAAATGACTCGTTTTGAGAAGATACCGAGAGTATATACTAAAATATAGGAGGATTATCATGGCAGATTTAGAAAAGAAACCATTAAAGATTACGGAAACAGTTCTCCGTGATGCGCATCAGTCTCTTATTGCCACTCGTATGACAACAGAGCAGATGCTTCCAATAGTAGATAAAATGGATCAGGTAGGCTACCATGCAGTAGAGTGCTGGGGTGGTGCAACATTTGATGCTTCACTTCGTTTCCTTAAGGAAGATCCATGGGAGAGACTTCGTAAATTAAGAGCCGGATTTAAAAATACAAAACTTCAGATGTTATTCAGAGGTCAGAACATCTTAGGTTATAATCATTACGCAGATGATGTTGTAGAATATTTCGTACAGAAATCAATCGCAAACGGTATTGACATTATCCGTATTTTTGACTGTCTTAACGACCTTAGAAACCTTAAGACAGCAGTTAATGCAGCAAACAAAGAAAACGGCCATGCACAGATTGCACTTTCTTATACATTAGGTGATGCTTATACACTTGATTATTGGAAAGATATGGCAAAACAGATTGAGGATATGGGTGCTAAATCACTTTGTATTAAAGATATGGCTGGTCTTTTAGTTCCGGCAAAGGCTACAGAGCTTGTTCAGGCACTTAAAGAGTCAGTAAGTATTCCAATCGATCTTCATACACATTACACATCAGGTGTTGCTTCAATGACTTACATGAAAGCCGTAGAAGCAGGATGTGACATTATCGATACTGCTATGTCTCCATTCTCAATGGGAACAAGCCAGCCCGCAACAGAAGTTATGGTTGAGGCATTTAAGGGAACTCCTTATGATACAGGTCTTGATCAGACAAAACTTGCAGAGATAGCTGATTACTTCCGTCCAATGCGTGAGGAGGCACTTAAGAGCGGTCTTATGAATACAAAGGTTCTCGGTGTTAATATTCAGACACTTCGTTATCAGGTTCCTGGTGGAATGTTAAGCAACCTTGTATCACAGCTTAAAGAGATGGGACAAGAAGACAAGTATGAGCAGGTGCTTGAGGAAGTGCCAAGAGTTCGTAAAGACTTTGGTGAGCCTCCACTTGTTACACCTTCATCACAGATCGTTGGTACACAGGCTGTACTTAATGTAGTATCAGGTGAGAGATACAAGATGGTAACTAAAGAGTCTAAGAAACTCCTATCAGGTGAGTTTGGACAGACAGTTAAGCCGTTTAACCCTGAAGTACAGAAGAAATGTCTTGGTGATGATGCAAAAGTTATCACTTGCCGTCCGGCAGATCTCATCAAGCCACAGCTTGCTGATATTGAGAAAGAGATGGCTCAGTACAAGCAGCAGGACGAGGATGTGCTTTCATATGCATTATTCCCACAGGTTGCTACAGAGTTCTTCAAGTACAGAGAAGCTCAGCAGAATAAGGTAGATGCTTCAGCAGCGGATACAGAGAACAAGGCTTATCCGGTATAAATGATGAAATCAAAGATTTCATCTTAGATGTTTCGCTGGAAATCTCATAATCTAATTATAAATAACACGCCAGACATTGATTTTGTCTGGCGTGTTTTACTTAATCACAAGTATGAAACAGAGAATATGAAAGTACATTAGGGAAATATTTATTATATATAGAGGATTGGGAAATGACTTTTAGTTGTTAAAAATGAAAAAATGTAACAGTATAATAAAAAGGGAATTAAAAGAAGAATTGGGTGCAGATGTAGAAGTGGTTTGTAAAATCGGAGTTGTAAGTGATTATTATAACCTTATTCATAGACATAATATTAATAATTATTTTTTATGTAGAGTTAATTCGTTTGGTGATAAAAATCTGACCGAAGATGAGATAAATTGTTTTCATTTGTCTACATTGAAATTATCATATGAAGATGCAGTTAAAGAATATGAATACAGGTCAAATACAAGATTAGGGAAACTTGTGGCAAACAGAGAATTACCTGTTTTATATCGTGCAAAAGAGATGATTGACTCTGGTATTTAAGTATGCAGATGATTTAAAATATTTTATTAAAGTTTTTTATTCTTATTGAT
This sequence comes from Clostridium sp. AM27-31LB, assembly GCF_003480745.1. NCBI lineage: Bacteria > Bacillati > Bacillota > Clostridia > Eubacteriales > Clostridiaceae > Clostridium > Clostridium sp. AM27-31LB. The sequence continues at coordinate 804,231 of NZ_QUJS01000001.1, forward strand.
AGGGAAAACTTGATAATTTACATAACAGTTCAGCCTTTTATTTCCTCAATTCATAAACCTGCCAGCAAGCTGTCAGTCGCTGCTTAGCAGCTTTGGTTTATTTACGCGAAAGCAAAGCTCAGATGGAACAAATAAATTTGTTCCATCTGAGCGTGCTCGCGAGGGCTTTTCCCTCATTTCAGAAATGAAAGGCTATTCTACCATAAAAAGATAATCAACAATACAATGAGCAAGCTCAAGTATTGTCAATTATTTTTTATGGCTGAACTGTTACTAATTTACAGAAAAAATATAGTATTTTGGTTGTGGACTTATAGATAGCTTGTTATAATAAATTGTAGCTAATGGCAGATTTAGATTGAAAGTGAGGTAAAATTATGGTGGTATTTTGGCGTATTAGAAATATCTGATGGCATGAAACTATGTTAAGTAGTTTTATGCAGAGAATGGTGCAATAAACTATTTAATAAGGAGAATACCATGATATTTCAGGATAATATTGTAAAAAAATATTTGCAGATACATAGCAAAAAGTACGGAATTTTAAACAATTTTTATTTTTATTGTAAAGAGAGTTTCATTTATAATAAGTTAGGATTTATTTTATCGCTGTTTTTAGTGCCAGCCGGGATTATAAAATCCGTGGCTTCGATATTTATTCCTAAACTTGTGATTGATTCACTTGAAAGTTTTAGAAGTGAATATACATTCTTGATAAATATTATTATCGTAACGGTTGTTATTGCTGTCTCGTCTATTGTCGAACTGTTGGTAAAGAATACGATGGAGCACAATATGAATTCATTCGTATTGATACAGCTCAACAAATTGTGGATTGAGAAAGTGGCAACCATGGATTACGAAGTCTTTACATCAGAGCTTGGAAAGCAGTCTGTGAGCAAGGCGAGAATGACACTTGAGGGAACGACCAGATGGGGCATAGGTACATATATTCCAAGATTGTTGGAATTATTAACGAGTTTTATTGGCTTTATTATATATGGCGTGATGCTCATATATGTTCATCCTCTTGTTCTTGCTGTTCTTATCGCAGCATATGCAGTAAATATGGTTGTGACTTTTTATGCAGAGAAGAAAAAACAGATGCTAAAGGACGATGCTGCAAAAGCAGAACGAAAAATGAATTATTTTGCTTATAGCACCAGAGATTTGAGCATAGCTAAGGACATCAGAGTATATTCCATGAGAGAGTGGATTAGTCAGATGGCTGGAATGGCAAGGCTTGATAAGAAAAAAGTAGATGACAAGGTTCAAAACTATCAACTGTTTGTTTTTATCGTCAACGGTATGGTCGTCTTGTTGAGAGATGGTTTAGTATATCTGATATTGATATGGCTTACTCTTAAAGGTGACATTACTATTGGCAGCTTCGCACTGTATGCAGCCGCAGTAAATGGTCTTGGTGAGTGGTTAGCACAGATAACGACAGGTGTTGGGGCATTTAGAGAAAGCGATAATAATGTAACTGATTTCAGGCAGTTTCTTGGTTTGCCGGACGGAAAGATTGGTTCTGAGGAGAAATTGGAACTTTCCGGTGCTCCGGGCATAGAACTGGATAATGTCTCGTTTTCTTATGACGGTAAGAATAATGTGTTAGATAATGTGTCATTAAAAGTTAAACCGGGTGAGAAGATTGCTGTGGTTGGTTCTAATGGAGCCGGAAAGACTACACTTATCAAATTGATATGTGGCTTGCTGCATCCGTCAGCCGGGCAGATATTGATTGGTGGAATTTCGATTTCATCTGTTGGCTGGGAAGATTGTTCAAAGGCAATATCCGCAGTTTTTCAGGAATCTGTGCTGTTGCCTGTCAGTATTAAGAGAAATATTGTCATGAATGATAAAAAAGTTGATGAAGAAAGGCTGGCTCGCATTGTAACTCTTGTAGGACTTGAGGATAAGATTGCTTCATTGGAAATGGGACTGGAAACACCGTTAGTCAGGCATATCACTGAAAATGGAACGGAATTTTCAGGCGGTGAAGTTCAAAAACTCTTGTTGGCACGAGCAATCTATAAGGAATCTCCTATTTTGATTCTTGATGAGCCTACAGCCGCAATGGATCCAATTGCGGAGCAGAATATTTATCTGCAATATAATGAGTTATCTAAGAACAAAACGGCTTTTTTAATTTCTCACAGACTGTCATCTACAAGGTTCTGCGACAGGATAATACTTATTGATGGCGGCAAAATCAGAGAAGCCGGCACACATGATGAACTTATGGATAAGGGAGGTCTGTATCATGATATGTATATGATACAGAGCAGATATTATCAGGAGGGGGTGCAGGCAATATGAAAAAGAACGGCAGAACCCTCTTAGATGACATTAAATTGATTAATCGTGGAATGAATGAATTTGAGACATTTCTTCCGGGACAGCTTAAATTGTTATTCATATATTCTGCGATAACCATGCTGATACCGTATATTGGTATCTGCATGACATCTGTAGTTATAAGTGAGCTAAGTTCACATCAGCGGGTATGGGTATTGACTGTGAGTGTAACTGTAGCAATTATGCTGACATTGATACTTACGATAGTATCGGCATTTATCAATAAACGGATTTCGGTTGGTTATAACCAATTGTTTCCGGCACATGAGATTAGACTTAATGAGAAAGCAAATGCTATGAAATTCAGTCTTTTGGAAAATGAAAAGATTAGAGAATTGCGTGATGAAGTATCTGGCAGCATAAGTTGTTCAGGTGCAGGCATGGGAAGTCTTTACTGGGACTGTGAAATAATCTTTAAGGCTTTGTTTTCAGCAGCGACTGCGATTGTGCTGTTGGCATTTAATGCAGGTGTTAAGGGAACTACACTGGGATTTGACAACACTTTGTTTGGATTTGCAAATTCTGTCTGGGGATATTTGGCGTTGACAGTTATTATTATCATTTCTGCAGCCGTATCATCGAAAAGGACGAGCAAAATATTTGATGTTTCTTTTGATGTATTCAAAAACGGTGCCAGATACAATCGGTATGCAGACTATTACAAGCTGGAATACCTTTCTGACGATAAGTCAGCCAAGGATGTTCGTCTGTATGCTCAGAAAAATCTGATTTTGGACGAGGTCTTGGATAAGTGTTATATTCCGTTTGCAGAGGGTGATAAGAGAGAAAAAGATGCTTCGAGCAAAAATAACGGAATCATGCTCTTGTTAAGTGCCCTTACAGGCGGATTTGTCTATATCCTTGTTGGTGCTAAGGCGATAAATGGCAGTATAGGAATAGGTAATGTATTGCTTACATATTCTGCTGTTACAATGCTTATCAAGGCACTGACAGATTTTGCGATGACATTTACTGACCTTAGGAATAATAATGAGCATTTGCTAAGATACTTCGATTATGTTTCTTTGGAAGAAGAAACCGGTGCTGCAGATAAATCTGTTGATTGTAATTATGCACAGGTGAATATTGATAATGTATCGTTTAAGTATCCGGGCTCTAAGAATTATGCACTTAAAAATGTGTCTCTTTTCATAGAAAACGGACAAAAGGTCGCAATAGTTGGAGCCAACGGTTCGGGCAAGACAACTTTGGTAAAGCTGATATGCGGATTGTACGATGTTACAAAAGGTTCTATTAAGATTAACGATACAGTGGTAACAGCACGAAATAGAAATGAATTTGGAAAGTGGCTGTCGTCTGTATTTCAGGATTTCAGCCTGTTAGCTCTGCCGATAGGTAACAATATTTCAGCAGGCAAATTATATGACGAATCCAAAGTTTGGAAAGCGTTGGAAAAAGTCGGAATCAGTGAAAAGATTGAGAAGTACCCTGAGAAACTAGAGCAATCGTTGTTTAAGGATTACGATGATGATGGCGTGGAACTGTCTGGTGGTGAGGCACAGAAGATAGCTATAGCACGAGGCATTTATAAAGATGCGGGTTTGATTATACTCGATGAGCCAACAGCAGCACTGGACCCGTTTGCAGAGTACGAGATTTTCACAAAGATGAATGATTTATCGCAGGATAAAACAACGATATTTATAAGTCATAGGCTTTATTCATGTAAATTCTGTGACAAAGTAATCGTTATGGATGGCGGTGAGATAGTACAGGTCGGAACGCATGATGAATTAGTTAAAATCAAGGGCAGGTATTCAGAAATGTGGAATGCTCAAGCCAAACATTATATTGTAAATAACTAAAAGTATCAGAACAAAACAAAAAGCGAAAGGCATCAATGTTTTATGATATATTGGTGCTTTTCGCGGAAAGGTAGATTATAAACTATGAATAATAAAATTTTATTGATAAATGATTTATCGGGGTATGGAAAGGTGGCATTGTCGGCAATGATACCGGTGCTTTCACATATGAAATATGAGATATTCAGCCTGCCAACAGCAATTGTTTCTAATACTCTTGACTATGGTAAATTCAATATTCTTGATACAACGGAATATATGAAAAACACACTTGATGTATGGAAACAGTTAAATTTTGAGTTTGATGCCATATCAACAGGATTTATTGTTTCAAAAGAACAAACGGAACTGATAACCGAATTTTGTAAGGAAAAATCATCAGAAGGAGTTATCATATTTACAGATCCGATCATGGGTGATGAGGGAAAACTGTATAACGGAATATCTCAGGAAACAGTTGAGCTTATGAGAAAATTAATATCTGTTTCTGATTATACAGTGCCTAATTATACAGAAGCTGCGTATCTTGCGGGCTGCGATTATCATGAGGAGGGAGTGGAACAGACGGAACTTGAAGATATTATAAATAAATTCAGAAAGTTTGGAGCAAAGTCAGTTGTTATTACAAGTGCAAAAATCAAAAATTCTGACTGCAAATGCGTTTTCGGTTATGATGATAAAACGAAAGAGTATTTTAAGATTGATTTTGAAGAAATTCACGCAAGATTTCCGGGAACGGGAGATATTTTCTCGGCTGTGTTTATGGGAAAAATATTGGATGGATGCAGCCTGTATGATGCCACTGAGCGTGCCATGACATCAGTGAGAAATATGATAAAACGCAATGTGCAGATTTTAGATAAATATAAGGGAATACCAATTGAAACCTGTCTGGAGGAGATTGATTGATGAAAAGACCGAAGATTAGAATAACGCTTATTGATCAGAAAGGAACCGTCGGCTGCCATCGTGGACATAAGATCGGTGATTGCTATGATTTTGATACGGAGAGAGGAAAGCTGTGTCCCATGGCGATGCATGTAGCATTTCCATATGTGGATATATTAAGATATGGCGGCAGTATTCCCGGTCAGGAGAAAGGAACGGCGGTATTTGCCTGCCCGGATGTTGACACGCTAAATGTGTTTAAGATTGAATGTGTTGAGGAAGATTAATACGCATTAATAACCACTCATGCCTGAAATTAACCGTTCGTGTACAAATTTATTTTTTTCTCAAAAAAGTGTTATCATATGAAAAGCCGGATAGTTGCGAAATGTGTTAAGTTCATTTGCAATCTTGGTAGAAAAAAGAATGAATTGACCGAGCTCTTTGGAGCGGGGGATACTTCTTGTCTGAAGTGAAAGAATATGAAGGTTTTGAAATAGTTTAGTAAATAGAAATTTGTGGAGGAATAGTATGAAAGAAAAATTACCAACAATGACAATAAATCAATCAGTGGGTAACAGAGCTGCTTCGGAACTTCAAGCAGTAATGCAGAAGTTTAGTGTGTTTCAAGAAATTGATACAGGTCAAGATTTGGGAATTGATTTTATAGGAACAATTATAGAGAACTGCCATCCAACAAAATATAATTTTAATGCACAATGTAAAGGAACTGATGACAGCGAAATTAAGATGAACGCAAGTAAAACAGAATTTACCTATTCAATAAAGACGCAAACTATAAACTATTGGAGACAAAAGAAAGATGTTACTTTCTTGTTTTTGGTAGATATAAAAAAAGAACTTATATTTTGGACTGCACCTCTCAGAGAAGTTGAAAATCGTGATTTATCGAAACAAGATTCTGTAACAATACATATTCCGTTAAATAACTGTATCAGTTCTAAAACAGATTGTTTAAGTTCAAATTTTAAGTTTGAAATAATAAGATATTATGCATGCTTTGGACAAGATATTGTTTCGCAATTAAAGCAAATACAGCATATAAATGATAATAATGATATAGCAAATATGCTAGAACTAATGGCTGTATTAGAAAAAAACATGATGCTTGTAAAAAATAAGTATGATGAAATAATCAATGAGTTAAATAATAAAATTGAAGAAGATTTAAAATGTACACTTAACTATTGCTCAAGGCTTGATCAGATGGATGATGTTGTTCGACAATACTGTCCAAATGGGATTTTTAATACTAAATTTTCTAGTGGAGCTAACCAAAAAACAATAAAAGAATGTAAACTTGAGTTAGAACAATATGTGGAAAGCGACACAATTTCCTATGAAAAACTGTATCAGCTTTCCAAAGAAATATATGAGATTAGATGTAATATTTTAGGATTTTTAAGAGAAATGGTATATGAAGATATGCCATTTACAAATCATCCAGATATCGATGATGAGTGTATTAAGGTTTTAGGCTATTAGTTATAGTCCTGAACTGGCTGACATAAACAATATTATTAATTGTTAAATTCCAGTTTGTGGAGGTTAAAGATGAAAGATTTTATATTTATTACCGGAGCGAGTGGAGTGGGCAAAACTACCTTGAGTAACGGATTGCTTGTGCACTATAAAACAACCTGTGTAGAGCAGCATATGATACCGGAGTTCATTTCACGGGATGGTACAGAGCCGATGACAGGAGAACTAGAAGAACTTACTTGTTGGGAAAATCAAGTTGCAATGCTTATGTATTTTCGTAAACTTGGTTATAAAAATATAATCGCTTCTGATATTGACGATTTAAGAACCGCAGATATTCCTATTGTTTTTAAAGGAACTGATTATATTACGATTAAACTTATATCAAGTGATTTGAAGCAAATTCATGAACAGATGAAAAATCGTCCTAATAATGGGCTTATAGATTATGAATTGCAGGAAAAAATGAACGACAAAAACATTAAAAGAAGTCCCCTCGTTAATGAAGTGGAAATCGATGTTGCAGGAAAATCAATCGAGGAAGTGCTTGAACAGGCTATAAATATTATAGAGACTACACCTTCTAAATTTGAATATGAATACACAAAGCCACCAAAGGAGATGTTTTATTCCTGGGTTTTTGCAAATGGGTTAAGATGATTATATTGCAGAAATGAAAAACAATTACATATTATGAGGTATGGATGTTTAGAAGATTTTCGGGTGAATATTAAGAATGTATCACAGGAAATGAAATGGTTTTGTGATGATTATAAAGATGTATGTAAGCAGTTAGGTATTAAATATGATGATAAAATTTCCAATGAAATAATGAATAATTGGAATAATGAAATAGATATAGTAAGTTAATAAATAGTGTTCGGAGTGATAAAACAGATATGGATTATATTAGGGATAGGAAAAGCAATTTTTCGTTTAGCTTGCACGATAGCAGGATAGTACAGATTGAAATTGATGAAAAAAAATTATCTTTGAAGATGGATCGAATATTTCAATATGCCGAGGATGAAGAAAAATGGTATCAGGGAACAATTGAATTTACAAAGATTGATAAAGAGGAGTGCGATATTATGGTGTTTAACACTCCGTATGGGTATGAAGGTGTGAAGACTTTTTCTTGAAAAGAATTGTCTTTTGAGGAATTTAAGGAGCAATACCTTGATGCAGAATTTGAAATTGTTACAGAGGGATATTGTGGATATGATACAATTTTTCAGGGGTACATATGGCAATGTGAAGATGCTCCTCTTTTTGGAATCATGAGAATATGGAATATGGGTGATATGATATATCGAATTTAACAATTTCCAATTGAGTAAACACATAATTTAAGAGCTCTATTACATATTATAATTTATTATTAAATTCTTAGCAAATACATATAAATACTAACTTTTCTGTATGTGTGCTTTTCCTTATGTGTTCCCTTGTGTTATATTGTTTCACAAGGATTTGCGAACCCTCATAAGGGCAAAAAAAGGAGAGGTGAAAGATATTATGGAACGAACTGTAAGAAATGCAGCAAAAGCATTGATTATTAAAGATGATAAGATGTTGGCAATCAAAATAAGTGATGGAAAAGAAGAATGGTATATCATGCCGGGCGGCGGACAAGATGTGGAGGAACTTCTTCCGGAAACAGTTTGCAGAGAAGTGGCAGAAGAAATGGGATTGCAAGTAGAGGTGAAAGACTTAGTGTTTGTTATAGAGGGGTTACATGGAGAAAAATTTCATCGGGTAGATTTGGTATTTTTATGTGAATATATAGGAGAACTGGAAAATGCCATTTTGCAAAGTGATACAAATCAAGTTGGATATGACTGGTTAGATATTAAGACATTAAATACAACACCGTTATATCCGTCAAAATTACGCCGACAGATTATGAATTTGTATGAAGGAAAAGCGTATAAAGTGTATTTAGGTAATGAAGAAATTGGAGACCCAGAAGTAACAGACTAAATAATGAAGGGACTTGTTTATGAGAAGAGTGATACCAGCTAATAAAGTAAGTCATGATTATGAGAAAATATTGAGTGAGTTTGTGTCAGCCTTAAAAAATAGATTAGGTGAGTGTTTATTAATGGTTTATTTGACTGGAAGTTATGCGAGAGGAGATGCAAATGATAATTCGGATTTAGATGTGTTCTGTGTTTTTAGTACAATAAATCAATATGTCTTAGAAACTGTTGGGAATTGTGCAAGAAACACATCAATCCCTTATGATTTGTTGGAGATAAATACTCAAAGCCTATCCGTAGACGAATATAAAAGTAAAATATTTGGAGAGTGGTCAGAATATGCAGTTACAGAACTAAATAGTGTTTTATTGTATGGTGAGCAATTGGTAGAAATAGAAAATATAAATGAAAAAATACAGTTATCTTATAAGAAAAATTTGGCAAATATTTTAATGAGTGTCCGCCATTATATATGTGTTGATGAGCCTAAGGAATTACTAACACACAAAAAAATTTCTACATATATTTTGAAACCACTTATGTTTGCATTAAGGCAAGAACGCTTTTGTGCAACAGGCGTTTATCCCTTGACGATAGAAAGTTTATTAGAATCCTATCAAGATGATAATAGAATTATGGTTGAATACTTTCTAAATGAGGAAAGATTTGAAACGGATATTTTGTCTAATCATAAGGATGTTCTTATGTTTCTTCATAATAAAATACAAAATTTTCTTGAAAATGATTTATAATTAGCGAGTTGCTCTTTAGCCAAAACTTGTTAATTAAATATAAATATGCTATGCTTAAAAATAATTATAGCTGTTTATTCTATATTAAGGGGGCGGTATTGAATATGAAATATAATCTGTCAGATAGAATATTGAGGGAGCTTTCCGGTTTTGCACAGGAGTATTCTGTCAATAAAATTATACTATTTGGTTCCCGTGCAAGAGGTACAAACACAGAAAGAAGTGATATAGATATTGCGGTATATGGTGGAGATTTTGATGGGTTTTATTGGGATGTAAAGGAAAAAGTACATTCGCTCCTGATGTTTGATATTGTGCAGGCAGATGCGGCAATTTCAAATGAATTGCAACAGGAAATAGAAAAGGATGGTGTCACAATCTATGAAAAAACTAGATAACTTTTCAAATTGTTTGTCCGTATTGGAAAATGCTGATTTTAAACTTGCAGAAATGAATGATATATACCGAACAGGGATTATTGGGCAGTTTAACCTTACCTTTGAACTTGCCTGGAAAGCATTACAGGAAATTATGAAAATGCACAGTGTGGAGGGAGCATCTACCGGATCTCCTCGTGAAATTCTACAGCTTGGTTATAAAATTGGATTTATCAATGATTCCGAGGTATGGCTTCTTATGTTAAAAAAACGCAATACCTCTGTCCAGATATATAATGAAGATGAAATTGATGAAATGATTATGCTGATACATGACAGTTTTATTCCGGCTTTTATTGTTCTTAGGGACACGCTGGTAAAGAAGCTGGATGAAGCTGAAAGCGATTGGATGTAAGGCAGGTGCAGACCATATTTTTGTGACTTACAATTATCTTGGGATGATTTTCAGAATGTCTCGGATATGCTTTTTGTCGTTGAAGAAACAGCCGTTTTCAAATAATATGGTGCCGTTTACATCATTATTTATTGATGACTTGTGTGTCGATGCCAAAGCAAGAGGGCAGCATATAGGTGAGAGTTTGTTTGAATATGTAAAAAGTGAGGCGAAACGCTTAGGTTGTTATATTACTTCCGGAAACAAAAAAATTTCTCTTGACATATGTTAAAAGAGGACTATAATAATTTATTGAAAATACAAAAAAATATGTTCACCAAAATTCGTTGATGAGAACAATGCCTTATTTGGAGTTATTTACAGAGAGCCTGTGGCTGGTGTAAACAGGTAATGACCGGATTTAGGATATCCTCTCTAAGAAGCGGGTTGAAAGCAATACATAATATCTGGTAATGTATAATATTTAACAATATACAGTGCTTAGCGATACATGATATATAGTATTTAGTAATACAATAGTTATTTGTTACATTATAATGTCAAATAAAGTATTGTTGGTAAACCTCGCCGGTGTCCACCGTTATATGGATAGCATATGTTGGTATGTAAAGAGCTGTGGCAGATGACCGCAGAAACAGGGTGGTAACGCGGATTATATTCGTCCCTTTTTTAGTCTATGACTAGAGAAGGGACTTTTTTAACGCTATCAAGGAAGTCCACACTTCTATTGCTTAGAGTAATAAGTGGCGGGTGGGGACTTGCAAGTAGCAGAGTGGATTGCAAATATCCGCTTGATTGCATCTAGGAACTTTTTACCGACAGGAATTTTAGTGAACAGATTCTAAGGAGGAACTCATAATGAAAGCATTACAAAAAGTCAGTAAATTTTTATCGGATTATACATCTATTGTTGTTATAGCGATTGCAGTTATAACATTTCTTGTACCGGGAATGATGTCATGGGTTAATTATAAGCTGTTTGTTGATTTTGTAGCAAACAAATTTACAAATCAGTCTATCATTATCGGAATTATCATGTTTAGTATGGGTCTTACATTGACGGCACAGGATTTTAAAATATTGGCAAAAAGACCATTTGATATATGTGTTGGTGCAATCGCACAGTATCTTATAATGCCTTTCTTGGCTTTTGGAATTACAAAGGTTCTTGGACTTTCTGATGGAATAGGACTAGGACTTATACTTGTCGGATGCTGTCCCGGAGGTGTTTCTTCAAATATCATGTCATATCTTTGTGGTGGAGATGTAGCTTTTTCAGTAGGAATGACAACAGTGTCAACAATCCTCTCTCCATTTATGACACCGCTTCTTGTATCATATCTTGCAAGCGGAGCGCATATTTCGATTAAGGCACTTCCAATGTTTGTTTCTATCGTTGAAACAGTAATTCTTCCGGTCGCAATCGGATTTTTACTCAATTATCTGTTTGGCAAGAAGAAAACTTTCATGGAATTACAGAAAATAATGCCTGGTATCGCCGTTCTTGGTCTTGCCTGTGTAGTTGGAGGAGTTGTTTCTTCACAGGGTTCTAAATTCTTTGAATCCGGTGTAGTGATATTTGTAGCTGTTCTTTTACACAACGGACTTGGTTATTTATTAGGCTATGGTGCAGGAAAACTTGTCGGAATGAATACGGCAAAAAAGAGAACCATCTCTATCGAGGTTGGTATGCAGAATGCAGGACTTGCAACTAATCTTGCAACAACAACGGCGCAGTTTGCTTCAACACCTGAATCTGCTATTATATGTGCGGTATCATGCACATGGCATTCTATCTCAGGAACACTGCTTGCAGGAGCATTTGCATTGAAAGATAAATTAAGCGGAAAAAAGCAGAATAATTAGAGAAACCAAAGCAAATTTTGAAAAACATAAAGCGGCTGGCTGCATCTCTGTCGAAATGGAATGTGCCGCTGTTCAAGCTATGTGTGATTACAGAAAACTTAATGCCTATTTCTTTTTTACCTGTGATGATTTGTTAGATGCACCTGAGTGGGATGACAGGATGAAGAAAAATCAGGCTAAGAACACGCAGCATGGTTCGAGACATTTTGATATAGCTCTTGAACTTGCATGTTATATTGTGGAATAGGGATATTGAAAAATCCTTATTAAAGAAATTTCGATAAAAAAATACATATTGGCAATAAAAGATATAAGTAAGTGAGGGGCGGAATTATCCGTCCCTTTAAATTTTGCGTGATAAAAATATTTCGCACAGTAGAGAGATAATGTGTTATAATGCTGAAAAGATTAGGGCAGGTAGCAATAAGTAATCGTGGTATTAATTAGGGTAAAATATTTTGCTACACTCTTATAAATATGTAGTAAATTGAGGGAAAAAATTAATAAATGAGAGAGATTAAAAAATATGTTCCTCAGGCTTTAAATGGAGTTAAACATCTGAGTGCTGCTGAGAACGAAAATAAAAGAGGTGCAAGCATGGGGAAATATGTAAAATGAATACTATATAATATAAAATAAAAGAGGTGCAGGTATGGAGAAAAATATAAAAAACGAATATCACATAACAGTAAATGACAATATTTTTAGGACGAAAAATGCAGGATTTCATGCTGTGCTTCTGTTTATTATATGTTTTGCTGCACAGTTTATCATAGATTGTATTCTTGAACAATTTAAAATTGTCGGTAATGAGCATATTAGGGATAATCTTCCTGAAATCGCACTTGTGATTTCGGTTATCATAGTTTGTGTGTATTATTATATCAGGGAAAAGCGGACAAATGGAGTTATGTGTTTAGAAGTCAGTTTCTTAAGTGATGCTATTAAGATTTTGATAAACGGCAGGGAATACGCAGTAAAATATGACGAGATTGCGGAGGTTGACAAAATGATGGTTATCGACCGCATACATGATGAAAAGGGCTGTTATAGAATGAAGATAAAATGTCATGGCAGGAGCAGTCTTGAATTTGAAACGACAGCACAGGAATATGAAAAACATCTGGATTTTGAAGATACGGAATTGTTTGTTTTTTATGATGCGTGTAAGAGAGCAGGAATTAAGTGCTGTTAAATCAGTCTGCCTGACGGCAATACAAATTGGAAATGCATTACTTTATGGAAATAAAAAAGATTGAAAAAGGCATTAAGTGTTTTAAAAGATGCCGGATATAAGATTATTGGCTAAAAAGGAGAAAAAGATGTATAAATTGATACTTGCGTCACAGTCACCGAGAAGAAGAGAACTTTTAAAAATGCTTGGGATTGAATTTGATATTAAGGTTTCAAACTGTGAGGAGATAATCACGAGCAGTGAACCGGCTCAGGTTACGATGGAACTTGCAAAACAAAAGGCTTTGGCAGTTGCAAATGACCTTGTAAAACAAAAGGATTTTGAGACGGAAATTGCAGATGTGAGAGCTGCATCAGATGCAAAAAATGAAGAAAATATTATCATAATCGGTGCAGATACGGTAGTTGCAGCAGATGGAGAGATACTTGGCAAGCCAAAGGATAAGGATGATGCAAGGAGAATGATAAATAAAATATCGGGAACAAGTCATCAGGTATATACAGGGGTAGCACTTGTACTTGTTAAAGGTGACAAGGCTGCCTGCATAGACCTTTTTGCCGAGAAAACAGATGTTGAAGTTTGTGAAATGAGCAATCAGGAGATAGAAGACTATATAAACAGTGATGAACCGTATGATAAAGCGGGCGGTTATGGAATACAGGGTATATTTGGCAAATTTGTATCCGGTATCAGAGGAGACTACAATAATGTAGTCGGTCTTCCGGTGCACAGGTTATATTATACATTGAAAGAATGTGCAAAAAGTATCGCAGATATTTAAAGAATAATATACATTTTTAGCCCTAGGGTATAGAGGCATTTCTATATGCAACCTTCTGGCTATGTTGTATGCGGTTGTTGCAATAAAAATATAAATTTGTTAAAATACACCATGAGGTGAGTTCTAGTGAAATGTGTAACTAAAAAAAGGGCTATCAGTTTTCTGATAATAATATTTTTGATAGCAGGAATGTGCTTTGATATTCCAAAGGCAGAGTCCTTTTTTGAGTACACAGATAAAGGAAAACATGAGATAATCAATATATCTGATACAATAAGCCAATGCCGGGATATATGCACGGATGAGCTTCTTAGGATTGGCGGAAATGAAAGTTATATAGTTCAGGAGATTATTCAGTCTATAAGATTAAATGCAAGGCAAAATTACAGAACACGTTTTTTGACGGGATATATCCGGGATTTAACTTATAATTTTGCTTACATGACTTATGTATCACTTACAATACTGTTATCAGGCATAATATTTTTCGGTATTACGGTGATAATGTATATACACGCAAAGGACGGCGAAAAACAAAATAATACCTTATAACCTGCATTTTGGGTTTTAAAGAAACAGACAAAAGCTTTGATAAGACAGTGTATCATATATACTTATGTCATGGCACTGTCTGGCATAAGTTGGTATGCGGTCTTTAGAAACGAAAAATAATCGGACAGTGCAGAATAGAGGTATTATTATGAATATAATCATGTGGATTGTTATTATCTTAGGCGGAATTTTAGGAATTGCAGTAACTCTCGGTACGGTAGCTGGTATGGTAGGTATTATAATTTACAAGATATGCCGCAAAATAAGATATGGTATTTCACTTTATAATTGATGTGTTTTGCACGGACTATGTAAATTAATACTTTTCGCATACAATGATTTTACATATTATTCAGTTAGTTATATAAGGAAAAAGTGTAGAAATATATTTATATATTAGATAAAAGTCTTTACGGATATTTTTTATATACCCGTAAAGGCTTTTGTTTTTTATGTTATAGGAAACTTCTCGTTTCTTATAACATAAAAAACACTTCGTGAGGATGCACATTTTGAAAAAAAGAAATAAATGCTATGTATTCCGCTCAAGTGCGAAAGAGTCACTTGCGACTCTTTGTTAGTATCAGAAGCGTAGCTGCATACAGACATAATTTTTCCAGAAGCCATTGCTTTTATTGGCTGTTTCTAGAGTAGGAATAGTATCTATATTATAAAAGGAAATCTTATCACGCAATGACAGTTTATATTCGGTAAAAATATTGTCAGTGTCAGCTTTGTTTTTTTTACAAGTTTTTAAGGTAGGTATAAAATATCCCTGTTTTTTAGTGTAACAGGTTGTGGCAGTAGCCTTTTTTCTGTACTTTTTATCCATGTAAGCAGCAACGCTTTTATGTAGTGCCGTATCTTTATCAGAAAAATAATAATAGTCTTTGTAGTTTTTTATGTAATTATATAAGACACCCGATAAGATAGGAACTTTAAGTAAAATGGTATCATTTTCAAAAACAATCTGCATATCATCTGTATATTTATACTCTTCGGAATTACTCTCAGGAAAAGTAATACTGGTTTCAAGACTTTTAGGAAAGATAAGTTCCGGAAAAGAGCAGGATATATTAAGCATACCATCGTCATCAATAGTAATTTCTGTAATATCAAAATGCTTTGAATATCCGCTGAAAATAGTCTCATCGTCAGAAAACGGTGTGAGTGTCGAAATATCATTGTATGACATGATGCTTGCAACATTTAACATATTTTCAATATCTTCATAATTGTGGAGAAGTAGTATTTTTTCAAGTTCTTCAGCCTTTTCAGGAGCAAGAATTTTTTTCTGCATAAAATCTGTATAAACAGGAATAAGCTTTCCACCATCAAATTTATCATCCCTTATGATACCAAGCCATCTTTCAAGAGCCGTCTGGTTTGCCTTAGTAAGACCAAGCATTTTCTTGACGGGGCGGATGCCGGCAAGAATATCAATTGAAAAAGAGTTCTCCTTATCATTTAAGATATTATCGCAGTGCTCAGAAAGAGAAATGCTGTGCTTAGAACACTTATTTAAAACATAAGGAATATCAAAGGTCTTACCGTTAAAATGATATAAATAATCATAATCTTCCAAAATATCAAGAAAAGAATTTATCATATCAGCTTCACTCTTATAATTATCAGCAAAAAACTGTTTCAAATGCCAGCTGCCGTCACTGTTGTCAAAAAACATAACACCAATCATATAGAGTGAAGAAGCCTTAGGAGACAAACCGGTAGTCTCAATATCAAAAAAAAGGATATTATCTGTCGGATGTTTAAAAAAATACTTAAACTTAGGCGACTTGCATATATAATCAAAAACTTTCATAAAAACCTCGATTCAAAAAACAAAAATAATAACTTCTTATAATAATACCACATATATAATAATATCACATAAAAAGACGGACAAAAAAATAAAATTTATCAAAAGGCAAAATCGTTTGTTTCCCATAGTATTATAGAGAACATTTATTTGCCAAACCCATCCCATTTGTGTTAGAATATTAAGTAAAGCGTTTCAGGAGGTAGTCTAATTGGAAAAGTTTTTTAATTCAGATTCTGCCTATGAAAAATGGGTAAGGAAAAATAAAAAAAAGAAAAATTCACAGCACAATGAAAGTGAAAAAAAGAGATATTTAAAGGGACTTAAGGGTCGGGTACAGAATAATCTCAGTGGATTTTTAAGAGTGCTTGTCACTGCATTGATAGTTTTTTTACAGGTATTGCTTATTATTTTCCTGCCATTTTTACTCAGACAGTTTACGGTATTTTTCTATTTTATAGTAGAAATTATTTCTGTTATAGCTATTGTAACACTGGTAAACCGCAACCAGAGTCCGTCATACAGGCTTGCGTGGATATCCATTGTACTTCTTTTGCCGATAAGCGGTTTTTTTATGTATTATCTTTGGGGAAGATCAAGTAAAAAAAGAAAATATCTTGACCGCCATATATTAAGACAGATTTCATATGGAAATCAGTTTTTGCTGGAAGACAAAAAGGTTACGGCTGAATATATTGCTAAAAATCCAGTTGCAGGGCGTATGGTGAAATATATGTCTGCCGAAAAATATATGTTTACCGGTGGAAATGAAGTCTCGTATTATCCTATGGGTGAAGATGTGTTTGAGGACATTTTTGCGGATCTTGAAAAAGCGGAAAAGTTTATACTTATTGATTTCTTTATTGTTGCTGAGGGAGCAATCTGGGATAAACTGCATGAGATACTGCTTAGAAAGATAGACGAGGGTGTCGAGGTCAAGTTTATGTATGATGATTTCGGTGCAGCTATAAGAACAGGCAAGTATTTCAAGCGTGTTTTAGAGGATGAGGGATTTGAGGTAAGGGTATTTAACCCTATTCACAAATATACCGGCGAACTTTACATGAATTTCCGTTCTCATCAGAAGATACTTATAATAGATGGAGAGGTAGGATATACGGGAGGGTTTAACCTTGCGGATGAATATGCAAATCTTATCGAACGATTTGGAGTGTGGAAAGATACTGGTGTTAGGATATGCGGTGAGGGTGTATGGGGACTTACAGTTGTATTTTTGCAGATGTGGGAGGTCTGTGGCAGAGACGAAAAACATATAGATTATCTTAAGTATAAAGCAATATATCCTAGAGTTGGAAACACATATTGTCAGGTTATATCAGACGGACCGGCAAATAACCCGAGAAATCCTATAGAGAGTATTTACAATCAGATGATAATGTACTCAAACAAATATCTTTATATAACGACGCCATACCTTATAATAGAAGATTATATGAAGCAGTCTCTTATAGAAGCAGTAAAGAGAGGTGTCGATGTAAGGATAATTACACCAAATATACCGGATAAAAAGCAGGTGAAAATGCTTACGAATTACAATTATGGAGTTTTACTTAGAGAAGGTGTAAGGATTTATGAATATACACCGGGATTTATTCATGCAAAACAGATACTTACGGAGGATGCCGTTATCGTCGGAACGATAAATATGGATTACAGGAGTTTTTATCTGCATTATGAAAATGGTGTGTGGATGTCAGGCAGACAGATACAAAATGAAGTAAAGAAAGATTTTGAAAAGACATTTGAGGAGAGTAAGGAAATAACTTATCAGGACTGGCTTAACAGACCAAGAACATGGAAGATGGTTCAGCCGATATTAAATGTATTTTCAACATTGATGTAAGTATAGTATTACTTTTTTATGTTATAGGAAAATGCCCGCAAAGTAGTGTGACACCAGGAGCAAAACGCTGGTTTTGCTCTTTTTTAGAAAGCGATGTAAAGGGGGAAAATATGATATATACAAATGTATGTAAGCATTGCCATAAGGTTTTTAAGTCAAAGATAAGGACATTGTGCTGCAGGGATTGCCGAAGTGTTGATGATTCACAGCTTGATGATATTGTTGCATATCTGAAACTGTACCCAAACAGCAATGCACTCCAAATATCGGAGGAGCTTGGAATACATCCTTATGAGATAATAAAATTTATGGATGAGGGCTGGTTAAATACCGTAAACGGTAAATTCAGCCGTCTGGAGGATTAACGATGATTAGTTTTGTAAAAGGAAAACTGGTATATATATATGAAAATACAATTATAGTAGAAAATAATGGAATAGGTTATGAGATATTTGTTCCAATGTCTGTAATAGGAAATATGCCGCAGATTGGCAGTGAAGTCATGATATATACATATATGAATGTGAGGGAAGATGCACTTCAGTTGTTTGGATTTCTTGACAGAGATACGCTGGAAGTATTTAAACTGCTTATTACAGTCAGCGGCATAGGTCCTAAAGGTGCGATAGGTGTACTTGGAACATTGTCGGCGGATGATATAAGGTATGCGGTTATGGCAGAAGATGCAAAAACGATAGCAAAAGCTCCGGGAATAGGTGCAAAAACAGCGAGCAAGGTCGTTATCGAGCTTAAGGATAAACTCAAGATGCGTGATGTTGCTCCCGATATTAAATCAGAAATTGACGGGCAGCAAAGCATATTTGAAGATAATTCAAAACAGGCTGTTTCGGATGCTATAGAGGCACTGGCTGCACTCGGTTATTCTGCGACAGAAGCCACAAAAGCAGTCAGAAAAGCAGATACAGGTGAAGATACAACAGTTGAGGAACTGCTTAAACAAAGTCTTAAATATCTGTATTCGTAGTATTATGAATAAGTGGCAGAGCGGGTTGTCAATATCCGCCTGACTGAATTAAATAGAAATCTGCATGGAGAAAAAAGATGGCAAAAAGGAGTATAACAACAGAATTTACGGAGGAAGATGCGGGCATAGAAACTACCTTAAGACCCAAGTTTTTAAAAGATTACATAGGGCAGGAAAAGGTAAAGGGCAATCTTAAGATATACATAGAAGCCGCAAAGCAGAGAGGCGAAGCTTTGGACCATGTGCTCCTGTATGGACCTCCGGGACTTGGAAAAACAACGCTTGCAGGCATTATCGCAAATGAGATGGGAGTTAATTTTAAAGTGACATCAGGACCCGTTATAGAAAAGACAGGTGACCTTGTTGCAATATTAAACGGACTTGCGGAAGGTGACTTGCTGTTTATAGATGAAATTCACCGTCTAAACAGGCAGGCAGAGGAAGTGCTTTATTCGGCAATGGAAGATTATGCGGTTGATATAGTCATAGGAAAAGGACCTACGGCAAGGTCGATAAGAATGGATCTTCCCAAATTTACGCTTGTCGGGGCAACAACGAGAGCCGGAATGTTATCCGCACCGCTGCGTGACAGATTTGGTGTCGTAAACAGGATGGAGTTTTACACGACAGACGAACTATATAAGATTATAACAAACTCGGCGAAAGTGCTCGGTGTCGAGATAGAAAAAGACGGTGCAGTCGAACTTGCAAGACGGTCAAGGGGAACTCCGAGACTTGCAAACAGGATGTTAAAGCGTGTCCGAGACTTTGCACAGATAAAATATGACGGAAGGATAACAAAAGAGGTCGCTGATTTTGCACTCGACCTGCTGGAAGTAGATAAACTTGGACTAGACAATACGGACAGACAGATAATACTCACGATGATAAACAACTTTGGCGGCGGACCTGTAGGACTTGAAGCACTTGCCGTATCAATAGGCGAAGATGCGGGGACGATAGAAGATGTGTATGAGCCGTATCTTGTGCAGAATGGACTTGTCGCAAGGACACCGAGGGGAAGAAGCGTAACAAAAGCAGGCTATGAACATTTCGGAATTGCGTTAAATGAAAATCTATAGTATAATAAAATGATGCAAGGGTCAAAAGCAGATAATGACACAGAAAAGTTTTTTGACTGAATTGTTATGTTTTTGCCGGGTATATTTGCCGGCGTGTGAATAGAAAATATAAATTAAGGAGAATTATATAAAATGGAACAAAAGCAGATAATATTAACAGGTGACCGTCCTACCGGTAAACTTCATGTGGGACATTATGTAGGTTCATTAAAAGAGAGAGTAAAATTACAGAATTCAGGAAAATTTGATGAGATATATATTATGATAGCTGATGCACAGGCACTTACAGATAATGCTGAGCATCCTGAAAAAGTAAGACAGAACATCATTCAGGTAGCGCTTGACTATCTTGCCTGCGGTCTTGACCCTGATAAATCAACAATATTTATTCAGTCTATGGTGCCTGAACTTACCGAACTTACATTTTATTATATGAATCTTGTAACAGTATCAAGAGTTCAGAGAAATCCTACCGTAAAAGCAGAAATAAAAATGCGCAATTTTGAAGCCAGCATACCTGTTGGATTTTTCTGTTATCCTATAAGCCAGGCAGCAGATATAACGGCATTCAGAGCGACAACTGTTCCGGTTGGAGAAGATCAGATGCCTATGATAGAGCAGTGTAAGGAAATCGTACATAAATTCAATTCAGTTTATGGAGAGACACTTACAGATCCAAAGATAGTGCTTCCTGACAATGAAGCCTGCCTCAGACTTCCGGGAATAGACGGAAAAGCAAAAATGAGTAAATCTCTCGGAAACTGTATTTATCTTTCAGACGAGGCAAAAGACATTAAGACAAAAGTAATGTCAATGTACACAGATCCAAATCATATCAGAGTTGAAGATCCGGGACAGGTAGACGGAAATCCTGTATTTATTTATCTTGATGCATTTTGCAAGCCTGAGTATTTTGAGGAGTTCTTACCTGATTACAATAATCTTGATGAATTAAAAGACAATTATAAGAGAGGTGGCTTGGGAGATGTAAAAGTCAAGAAATTCCTCAATAATGTAATGCAGGCAGAGCTTGAGCCTATAAGAGAGAGAAGAAAATCATGGGAAAAGCGACTTCCTGATGTGTATGACATCTTAAGAAAAGGCAGTGAAATTGCAGAGAAAAAGGCTGCGGAAACACTTAGTGATGTAAAGAAAGCAATGCAGATAGATTATTTTGATAATGGAACATTATAGGAAGATTATTAAACATTCCTGAAATAATAAAAATCCGGATATCATCAATGATGTGGTATCCGGATTTTTTAATAAAATAATCATATAGATGCTCGTATTAAAAACTTCCGGTAAAATTTTATTATTGAGATTTTACCATATGATGAAACCTCATTATATATACTATTCTTCCGGTAAAAGTTCAGAAAAACAGGATCTAAAAAAATCAAGCGGATCATTTGCGTGTGCGGAACAAAGAAAAATCCAGTCATAAGGATTACCGGCATATAAATCTTCATAGCCGCAGTCATAAAGGCAATTATTGGCTTCTTCAATATAAATCTCCGTAAGTTTATCTTCATCCAAAGTTTTATAATATTCAGTTTCAGAATTTAATTTTGCATTTACCCAAAAACGATAAAAATCAAGAAGAATGATAAGTTTTCGTATCGAGTCATATGATTTAGAAGTTGAAAGTTTATCTTCCGACAAAATATCCGACATTGTTTTTTTTGAAGGAAAATTATTTCTGACAATGTATGGAATGGATGTATCTTTCCCGGCTCCTACAGAAGTTGTGATAAGGTATCTCAGTATAGAAGCATTTTTCATAAAATTTCTATTGTTCATGACATCTTTTATATATTCACACTGAGATATAGTATCATAACTGTTATGCATGGAATCATAAATAATCTCTCTGACAATAAGACCGCAATCAGTATAATCTTCAGGGTGAATTTTACCTGAGAAATTATTTTTTTTACAGCTTGTTTTGTCAGATGGAGCGGATAGAAAACGGCTTATATTTCTTTTGAGTTCATCTGTTTTTTTCTTTGCTGATTCGGGGATTGTTATCTCGGCAGCAAGACTTTTAAGCATATTGCCTGCACTTTTATTCCATGATTTAAAATTTTCTTTATTGGAAATTAAAAATGTGGTAAGTTCCCCGGCTGTTTTCATTGAGTTTATCTGATTTTTGACAAACAGCGTATAATTGCCCTCATAATTTGTAGCAGCAGGAGCATCCGCCTCATTTATCTTTTTTATGATATTAAGTGATTTTTGGTATGTCAGTCCGTTAGAAAAGGCAAAATAAAATACTGCTTCATCGATAGTATGACAGTTGAATGCCCTGTCATAATAAATATGCTGAAAGAACCATGTGGTTTCAGTTTCGTTTAAATTAAGGGCAAAACATATCTCATACATTTTCAGGCGGCTGCCGGCTTCTACTTTTGGACGATGTGTGCCTGAAAACCATGAAATTACGGTTTCTTTTTCTACATTGGCTTTAATGTCTTTTAATTTTGAATAAAGAAAATCAGCCATCACTTCATTATCTGATAAGTCAATATCAATATTTTTCATCCTAAATAGTTCTTTAAGACCATCCTTAAAAGGTCTAAATGAGTCTTTATTTTTTAAAAATGAGATTGCCTGATCAGAACCATCTTCATCATTAATAATAAAGCAAGATATTTTGTCGGCATTAATCTTTGTATAATTGTTATCCATAATATCCCCCAAATTTATGATACAATGAACTCCAAAATCCAGATGCAATGCATCTGTCGCACTTCGTGCTATATGATTTTGTCGTTCATAAATTCGGTACAAGAGAACAAGTTCTCTTGCCTTGCAAATTTATGATATAATAAATCGTGGAAAAAAGCAACGAATCACTTTTACAAACCGTTCTGATAAAAAGTGATATGGTATTTTTATGTATTGTACCTAGTGTACTGACCTGTTGATATTTTGCCAAATAACTTGTATAAATTTCCATCTGCTTCGTTGTCATCAATCGCCGTAGCCCGCTACGGCTCATTCTTCCGTCTTGCAGACTGAAAATTTATCCTAAATTATTTAACTAAAAGTCATTAGGTCAGTACACTAGTTTAGTTGGTATGAAGTTGAAATAATCATGGGAGTGGTAAAAGTATGTCTGATAATAGAAAAGCATTAAATATTGGAAGTGTGATTAAAATGTCGGATGATATAAACATTGAAATAGTTTCAGAGGTGGGCAGAGGAGCGAATTGTATTGTTTATGGTGCTGTTTATAATGACAGTATCGGAGTAAAACACAATGTAAGGTTAAAAGAGTGTTATCCGGCATATCTTCTTTTAAGCAGAGCAGATGACAACAGTCTTTCAATATCTGTAGAAAAGGAAAATGAGTTTGAAGATATAAAAGAAAAATTTATACAGTCATACAGGAAAAATGTGGAGATAAAACAGACCTTGGGACTTATAAATTCAACAGTAAATCCGGCAGAGATAATAAGAAAAAACAATACAGTTTATATTCTTATGACACTGGATGAGGGTGAAGATTATGCAAAGTATAATGATAAATCTTTAAAAGAGGTATTTACGCATATAAAAAGTCTTGCATTAATAATCAAAAAATATCACGAACAAGGTTATCTTCATCTTGATATAAAACCGGAAAATATATTTATTCTTCCTGAGAGTGCCGAGCATATTCTGCTTTTTGATTTTGATTCATTGATGGTGGCAGATGAGCTTGTGAATGGTGGACAAAACGGGTTGTCATTTTCAAAGGGATTTTCTGCACCTGAACAGATTCAGGGAAACATAAGGAAAATGGGATTTCATACGGATATATATTCTATAGGTGCGGTGCTTTTTTATAAAATGTTTGGAAGAACTGCGGAAATAAGTGACTGCAGAATATCAAGTAAATATGATTATGATAAAATGCAATTTGCAAGTGAAAAATATCAGCCGGCAATATACAGGGAAATAACAGTTTTTCTGAAAAATACATTGTCTACGGCAACTGCATCACGCTGGCATGAGATAACTCCGGTCATAGAAAAACTTAATGAACTTATAAGATTGTCTGATATAAATAGTGTATATCTGCTTGATTCATTTCAATACAATTCAGCATATTTTGTTGGCAGGGAAGATGAGATTTTAGATATTGACAAAATACTTTCTGATAACCAGCTTGTTTTTTTGTCAGGAATAGGTGGTATAGGAAAAACGGAAATCGCAAAACAATATGCAGCAAGGTATCACGGCAAATATAATACAGTTACATTTGCTATTTATGAGAAAGATATAAAAACACTTGTAAATGATGAAATAAATTTGAATAAGGTTGAGCGTGATGAGAAAGAAAGTGAGGATGATTATTTTAAACGAAAAATTAAAATACTTGAAAAGACGGCAACAGATGATGACCTTATAATAATAGATAATTTCGATGTGGAGTTTGACGAAGAACTCGAAAACTTATTTAAATGTCCGGCAAAGTTTATTATAACGACCAGAATGGATTTTAGGGATTATAATTATAAGCAGATAACTATAGATAGAATGTCCGATATAAAAGATTTACGGGAATTATTTTATTCATATAATGATACTGAATATAATGAGGGGGAAACTGATTATATAGAAAAGCTGATAGAATATGTTGACAGACACACAATGACAGTGGAGTTAATAGCAAAATATCTTAAAAATATTTGTGATGAGCCGAAAGCACTGTACGAGAGATTTCTTGAAAAAGAAGGTGTGACGAATACCGAGGACATAGGTATAAAACAGAGAAAAGACCGGAGATTGAGATTTAAAAGTATAAACAGTCATATTGAGATATTGTTTGATATATCGGATTTTAATGATAATGAGAAAGAACTTATAAGCAGTCTGTCATTATTTGCCGGAATGAGAATTTTAAAAGAAGAATATGAAAAAATATATAAATCAGATTCGGTAAAAACTGATTTAGAAAGGCTTATAAAAGGAGGATGGATAGAGTATAACGAAGAAAGTAAAAAAATATCACTCCATCAGGTTATACAGGATATTTTGTATAAAAATATCCTGCCAAGTGCTGAGAGATGCCCTGTGATAGTTGATGGAATGATTGAATATATAAGTAGAAAAGCTAAGAGTCATAGTGAAAAAGTTATCAGACGCAATATGCTCAAGATATTTATGGAAAGGCTTACGGGAGAAAATAAAAAATATGCAGAACTCTGCCTTGAGTATGGAAAAGAACTGCAGCTTGAAAAGGCACTGGAAATTTGCAATAAATATGATGATGAAAATGCGGCAGATATAACTCAAAGGATATATAGAAAAAAGATAAACAATACTTTAATAAACAGTGGTATGGAATTTATGGAAAATAATTCCGCTAAAAATAAATTATGTGACATAAAAAGTATGCTGGAGCAGATTATATATTATATCAATAAATATAATGTAGAAAAAAATTATGCGGCAAATGACTGTAGCTATATGGTAAAAGAATATATAGATACAGCGAGTGAAATATGGCATTTATTAGAGGAAAATATACACTTGCCGGCAATGTATGATGCGGGACAGTCAGGATGGACTGATAAGATAAAAGAAGGTGATTATACAGGTCGGAATAACGAAATTGAAAAAACAGATATGGCAGAAAATAATAATGCATTAGGAAAAATCAGGGAACTGGATGAAATTTATGATTTGGTGGTTTGGATGTTTGAAGAAGCGGCAGAAAAAATGTCACAGACAGATTATGATATTGCCGCAAAAGAAATTTTTTATAAAAAAATATTTGATTTTTATTCGGACTCGGATTTTATATCAGTTTACAAAAATAAATATTATGCTGATATGGATAAGGCATATAAATATCAGAAAATACTTACTGAACTTAGGAAAAATGAAGATACAGATACATCTGATATGAGTATAACCGATGAAAATGGTACAACAAAGTTGTGGTTTGATGATATAACCTATACGGAATATGCAAAAAAACTAGAGACAGACGGAAAGTTTGCAAAGGCAGAAAAGTATTATAAAAAGGCATATGAAGATGGGGAGGAATTATTAGAAACAGCTATGGATAATATAGCCGAAATGTATAAAAAAACAGGTAAATATGATAAAGCTATAGCTGCATATAAAAGCGTGCTTGATAACGACAGAAAGCGTTTAGAAAATAAGAATTGTCTGATAGGTTATTCGTGCAATATATGTCTTAAGCTTATCAATATTTTTATGAAAATAGGGAATGAAGCGGAGGCAGAAAAATATGCAATGGAGCTTATATTATTTGAAAAAAATGATGCAGAAAAAGAAAGAGATGCATATGCAATCAATTATGTAATAGCAGCATATTATAAAATGTATATTATTGAAAAGAACACCAAAAGAAAAAATTATTTTGCTGAATATATAAAATATGGTGATGAAAAAAACATTACAGAAAATATCGGTAGAAGAGAAAAAAACAGTAACACTGGAATGATAACACGAAATAGAGCAGAGAGTGAAAATATAAAAGAAACAGACGATTTATGGGAAGAATGTATAAAATATTATGAAATGCTGGGGGATAGTGAAATAGAACCGGAGGTATTTGATTTTATATATGAATATGCACAAAAAGAGGCTGTTTCATATGAAGATATTATAAAAACTATTGATAGGATAGATAACTGGCAGAATGAAGAATTTAAAGAAAAGCTGGTGAATTGTATAATACAAAAGTATAAACAGGATGATTCGTTTGTAAAGTATCATATAATACTGCTTGTAAATCTCTCGGAAACTTTAACTGATTATAAAGATGATGATGCCAGTGTAAAAAAAGCAATGAATTATATAGAAAAAGCAAAAGACTTATACAATGCAGGAGGTATAAGTGATGAATATATCAGAAGTATTATTTGCAAAGCAGAAATAAAAGTAAGATTATCTGCAGATATAGATATAGACTGCGAAGAATACGAAATAAATAACGAACGGATTGAAACACTTAGAAAAGAATGTAACTATATGATGATAGCAAGGTATTTGTTAAAGCATAGAAAAAACAGCACAGAAGAAGAATTAAAGATATGGCAGGAGGCAGCAGATGATTATAAAGATGCAGAAAAATATGATATGGAATATATATGTCTTGAAAATACATATAAAATAATGAATTATATGTGTGATAATGGAATGATGAAAAAGACTGACGATAATTATATGAAACTTCTTGAAATGATTATTAGGGCATGGATAAAGAGCCATAAACAGACTGAAAGATTAGTACAGAAAGATTCATTGAAAGAAAGTAACACATCAGAAAAAATATATATGGATTCATATTTGGCTCATATTGAAAGTAATGACAGCTATAATAAAATCAAATCGTATGCCGGAAAATATTTAAGTTCTGCTATGGCAGGATATGAAAATGAGAAGAAATCTAAAGCGTGGCGTAAAATAAATGAGATAATAAATGCGGGAGATATGTTTGTGCTGATAAAAGAAGAACTTCATGCGATGGAAATATATCTCGAAGCAGGAAAGAGGTGCATAGAACAAGAAAAGGATGCCGAAGACAGCAGGATTAAAGGAAAAATAACAGATTTGCTGATAATGATAAAAAATAAAATGACAGAACAAAAAGGCATCTGGGAAAACTTTGCTGAAACTAAAAAAGAGGAGAAAAATAAAAGTGAATACAAACAGAAAGAAAACTTAAAAAGGGAGTGTGATGCATTTATAAGAGAGGTAAGCAAAGAATACGAATATAAAAAGATTGAATTTAAAAATAAGAAATGACGGGTCCTTGAAGTAAGAAAAGTTGATAATCTTAAATCCCAAAAGCCGGGAAAAGTCCCCCTGAAATCACTATTACAAAGTCGTAAAGCTAATTTGTTAGCATATGACCATCAAGTGATACAGGGGGATTTTTTTATGAGATACAGTAAGAGTTACAGGGTGCTCAGGCTTTATACATGGCTTGAACAAAGAAAGACCATAAGTCTGTCAGGTACGGCAGCAGATTTTGGGATAGATGAAAGGACGGTGCAGAGAGATATAGCTGATATAAGAGCATTTCTGGCAGATTTTAATACTGAAACCGGAAAAAGAAGAATAATCAGCTATAACAGGGGAAAAGACAGCTATGTGATGAAAATTGATGGTATGTAAATGAATGTACTACAGAAATTCTTTGTTTGGAAGATTCCTAGAGCACATATGATAAAAGGGGAGTAGTGTGATGTGGATAAAACATTTTATTAAAGGTGGTGTTAAATATTTCGGGACAAAAAATTTGACAAATTAAAAATAATATTCCGGACGACACATAGTGTCGTGGACGGGTAGTATAATTGAGCAGAAATGAAAAACGGAAGAAAAGGAGTGGATTCAACTATGTTATTATGGATAATAATTTATATTGTTGCATCATATCAGTGCCTTAATTATGTATGGTATTCAAGGCGCATTTATGTTATTTCAGATACTTTTGGTTTTTATATTAAAAAGCTATTGATATCAATCTTTTTTGGATGGGCAATAATACCGTTGGCATTACTTATGAGTATTTTTAAATTTTAGTTTAAAGAAAATGTGAGGTGAAAAATATGGATAGTACAAATAAAACCACATCAAATTTTTGTAGTAATTGCGGAAATAAACTAAATGATGGTATGTTGTTTTGCGATAAATGTGGAATGAAAGTTGGAACGGATAAAAGTGATTTAGTGAGTTCTTCTGTAAATGAAAAATCAAAGAATGGCACCAAAAAGTCTAAGCCGGCAAAAAGAATTGTTTTGGTGGTGGTGATAATATTAGCAGGAATGTGTGCGATGCTTATTAAGGGGAATAGTAAAAAATACATAACACAGGTAAAAAAATCACATTACTCAAAATATAACAGCGTGACATACGAAATGGCATTTAAATTGTATGGTAAAGGGGAAAAGTGGTCATATTTTAAATCAGATAAACATGAAAATATTGTTGAGTATGAAACGAAGGCTGAATATCAGGGAAAAGACGCAAAGATAGTATTGCAATTTATGTGTCAGGGTAACAAGGTAGAATGTGTGTATTTTGGACATGATGGGAAAGATGGAACTAAGAATGAGATAAATTTATATCTGGAAAGTGTTTTTGCAAGTTATATAACAAAGGGGGCAAAACGAGATCTTACATCATTGATAAATAAAAACATTGACAGGATAGGGATGGATTATTGTCTGGTATCTGATGAAACATTTGATGAGGATGATGGAATAAAAATGCTGAAAAACGGATGTTGGAATATTACGGATGCAGACGGTGATGGTTCAATAGATATGATAGCGGTCTCAGCAGAAAATAAATACAATATATTAGGATTACAATATGGTGAAAATTATAGTGATATAAGTAAAAAAATTTCATCAGATTATAAAGTGAGTAAAATTGAAGATGGAGGAAATGGTATTACATACGCAAAAAGTGATGATTACTATTTAAGAATTAAATATCAAAATTCAGAAATTACAGAGATTGTTTTTACTAAAAATGATCCTGAGATAATCGGCGAAGAATCAGAAGACGATGGTTCTTTAGGAGAAACAAGTGATAACAGCGATACAGATGAAAGTGACGCATCTGATTTTTGGAGTGATTCTGATTCGGATGCCGGCAGTGACGACGCCGGCAATAATGATGAGGATGATTCAGATAAGAGCAGCAGCACTGATACTAAGACAGATGACAAACCGGATTTATCGGCAGAATTGGAATATGATGAGCATGATGATTATATTCTTGATTCAAGTGATTCGAGATATGTCAAAAAATCAGAAGTATCCAAAATGTCAAAAAAGAAACTCAGACTTGCAAGAAATGAAATATTTGCAAGACATGGCTACATATTTGATTCAGCAGACTTAAATAAATATTTTAATGACAAAAACTGGTACATTCCATCAATCAAACCGTCAGAATGGAGCGACAGTTTGTTAAATAAATATGAAAAGAAAAATATAGCACTGATAAAGAAGTACGAGTAAAGGGTTTTATAAAATCAAAAACGAATAAACAGGAGGAAAAAACAATGAAGATTAAGAAGATTTTATGTTTTTTATTAGCAGCAGTTTTAGTAATTGAAGGTGGTGAAGGATTAGTAAGCAGGAAAGCAGAGGCGGCAATAAATTATACGGGAAGTTATTATAAACATATAAAAACAAAAAAATATGAAGAAGAATATGGAATATCAATGAAAAAGAAAAGTGCATATAAAGGAAAGATAGGTCTTTTTAAACAAGATGCGTATATGGGCGGAGATGATAGAATTGTTTGTGATATAAATATAAATCTTTACAAGGTTGGAAAGAACAGTTATGAGGGAAAAAAGGGTAAGGCTAAAATAAAGGTTAAAGTATATAAAAACAAGATAGTGATAAAACAAAAAGGAAATACGGAAGGGTTGTACACAGATATGAGTGGCACATATAAAAAAATGAAAAAATAGCCTGCGTAAATCTGAAATTTATTCATATTTACGCATGGCATGAAGCGTTTCGTTGATAATGTTTAAATCACGGTCAGGGCATTGTCTTAAGAGATTTATGGTGTTGTTAAGAAGTCTTGAATTTTTAGGGGCATCGAAAACAACATCATCAAATGACATACCAAGAACAGTCATTATTTTTATAAGCAATGGAACTGATGGAAGACGATGTTCTGACTCGATATGTTTAAGATGGGTAACGGATATACCGAGTTTTTCAGACAGGTCTTCCTGTGTGATATTTGCTTTTAGGCGGGCATTTCTTATTGCATTGCCAAGGCAGCCTTTTTCCATAGGGTAGTCCTCCTTGATTAGTAATATGATAGGATTTTATAAAAAGCATATGATAAAAGTTTTATTTTATGACAGGTGTAACTAAAACATACATAGATAATCATATAATGAGATTAAATTATTGACGATTAGCTTTTAGGGATATTATCTATATCTAAAAGAGAAAAACAGATACGAGCAGGAAAAGAGATTAGTGTGAAAGACAAAACCTTTCGCACTATGCACAAAAAATGTGTGCAGAAATGAGGATTATTATGAAGATTAAAAAAATTATTTCGATAATATTGGTGGCGGCACTTTGTTTTACGATGGCACCACTCAAGGCAAATGCAAAAGAGGAAACAGAGAAGGAATTTAAAGAGATAAGAACTATAGAAGATTTATATGCGATTAATAACGACACCAGTGGCAATTACAGACTGATGAACGATATTGACATGACAGAGGAAACTGCAAAAGGCGGTTCATGGGATACGGGACACGGCTGGACACCAATAAATGAGTTTAGTGGCGAATTTGACGGAAACGGGTATCGAATTAAAGGGATGAACATTTATGGAAATCCTGGAAATTATGTAGGACTGTTTAAGAGTATTTGGGGTGGAAAAGTTTATAATCTTGGAATGGCAGATGTAAAGATTGGGGATTTAGACGAAATTAAAGATGTAGGTTGTTATATTGGGACTGTTGCGGGAGAGATAATCCGTGGCGTGGTATCAAAGTGTTATTCAAGCGGAAATATTGTATGTCCTAAGAATAATAATAATAGAATGTATGTAGGAGGAATAGCAGGGGATATAGAAGGTTATCCTCGTGGTGATAATAGTACATCTATTAGTGAATGTTATAATACATCTAAGATTGACAATAGTGCAAATGCTGATAGTAAATATAATAGGGGTTATATTGGAGGGATTGCAGGATATAGTGAGTATAACAGGCAGGCAAAACAATGCTATAATGTAGGCAAAATCTCAGGTTCAGGAGTAGTAATCTATACCCATGTCGAAAATTGTTATTATCTGGAAGGAAGTGCCACTGATGAATCTGGGGATGCAACCAAATTAACGGAAGCTCAGATGTCTAAGCCAGGGGTGTTTACAGGTTTTGATTTTGAAAATACATGGGAGATTGACCCTAACTCTACTTATAAATATCCCCAGTTGAAAGGAAATCGCCAGCAGCGTGTGGAGGGGATTTCGATTGAATCATTGCCAAATAAATTAGATTATACTCAGGGCGAGGATATAAATACAGATGGTGGAAGTATAAAGATTACATATGAGGGTGGTTATGATACAACGGTACTGCTTACAAAAGATATGCTTTCAGGTTATAATATGTCGATTGTTGGAACACAAACTGTAAAGGTGAATTATGGCGGTAAAACAGCAGAATTTGAGATAAAAACAGGGGAAATTGCTGTTACATCAGTATCAATTACAGGAATTAACACGATTCCAAAAGGAACGCAGATGAAATTGAGCGTTTCGGTAGCTCCTGAAAATGCTACTGACAACAGTGTAAAGTGGAGCAGCAGTGATGAGAGCAAAGCGACAGTAGATGCTGACGGAAATGTGACGGCACTTGCCACGGGAGAAGTGACGATAACGGCAACAGCATCAAATGGAGTAAGTGCTGCTCATAAATTAGCTATAACAGCACCATGTGTATTGCTTATGCTTGACGAGTCATCGGTTACATTATATAAAGGTGATACGAAAGAGATAGGGACAAAACTTTCACCGATAGATACGACAGATAAAGTTGTCTGGAGCAGTTCAAATTCTAATATTGCTTCTGTAGGTGATTCAGGAGTGATTACGGCAGTATCACCGGGAGAAACAACAATAACTGCAAAAGCAGGAAATGGAAAAGCAGTGTGTCAGGCAACAGTAAAACAAAATCTGAGCAGTTTTTATATTGTAGGAGTGGCGGACAAAACATATACCGGAAATTCGATAGAACAGGATATAAAAGTTACTGACGGAAATGTTACATTAAATAAAGATGAAGATTATACTGTTTCATATTCTAACAATATAAATGTGGGAACGGCTGAAATAACAATATCCGGACTCGGTTATTATGAAGGTTCAATAAAAAAAGCGTTTAATATAATGTCAAAGAAAAATGATAATGTAATTAGTAAACCTGACAATACAAATAATAACAATGATAATACAAACGATGATACAAATGATGATGCAGACGATGACAGTGATTATGTTTTTGGTGTAGATGACAACGAAGATAATAATACAGCTAAAAAAATAACTGTAGGAAAAGTTACTATATCAAAAGTAAGAAATATTAAAGGCAGAAAGATTGAGATTAAATATAAAAAAGTAAGTAAAGCAAAGGGATACCAGGTGCGTTATTCACTGAAATCGAATATGGGTTCAAGCAAAACAAAGACTACTGTTAAGACAAAATATACTTTAACATCATTGAAGAAAAAGAAGAAATATTATATTCAGGTGAGAGCATACCGTTATAAAACTTCAAAGAAAAAAGTATATGGAAAATGGAGCTCAAAGAAATCCGTAAAAGTAAATAAGTAAATTTCAAAACCGAAAACCTGTTGTTACTTATATAAAAACAATAAACATTGCCGATAGTTGACAGTTAGCTTTAGGAGATATATAATATCTCCTAAAGAATGGAGGGAGGTACATTGGCAAGAGAGATTGATGATATTGCTAAGAGAAAAAAATATAAGCAAAACCAATATGGAGATAGAAAATCGCGAAAGGATGATTATACCGGTGAACGTGTTTTTAGTGGCAATACTAAAAAAGCGATAAAAAAACATCCAATTGATAAAATATCAGATACAGATCATGTTACACCGATAAAAGTAGTCCAAAGCCGGTATAAAGGGCTTTCGGATGATCAGCAGAGAATTATTGCAAATAGTGAACACAATTATGCGATTACAAATTCTAAGCTCAATAGGAGCAAAGGTGGTCTTGAAAACCATGAATATTTGATGCGGCAGACTTTAAAAGGTGAAAATCCCGGTTTAAAAACATCTGCCAAAATGCTGGAAAAAGAGGCGGAAAGCCGCATTGCAATGCGTGTGCAGGCAACTGCAATGTACGCTGAAAATGTTGTGCATAAAATAAGTGATACAGATTTTGCAATGAAAGCTAAGGGAATAAATCAGGCAGGAAAAGAAGAAGCTGTTAATTCGGCAATATTTGCTTCTGCATTGTCAGTGACAACAAATGCGGTTTCAGTTGTAAAAGGAGAAAAAGATTGCAAGGAAGCGGTTAAGGATACTGTTAAAGACACCGTGACAGCTGCAGCCGCAGGTTATGC
Source organism: Clostridium sp. AM27-31LB (assembly GCF_003480745.1). Lineage (NCBI taxonomy): Bacteria > Bacillati > Bacillota > Clostridia > Eubacteriales > Clostridiaceae > Clostridium > Clostridium sp. AM27-31LB. The sequence continues at coordinate 838,601 of NZ_QUJS01000001.1, forward strand.
AACAGGAGCCCTGATGAAGCAGATTGCATTAGAACATACAGAAGCTTCAATCTTAGTAAATGGTTCGGTTCAAATAGCAAAGCAGGTGCTGTCTCTGGCAAGCGGGGAGATAACAACGGATGAATTTATTGCTAAAACAGCGGAGACAGCAGCCTATATAACAGCCGGATATATAGGTAAATGTGTTGGTGGTGCGATAGGAGAAGTGCTGATTCCGATACCTGTTGTAGGTGCATATATAGGTCAGTATGTAGGAGAAGTTGTTACCACACTGATATGTTCTAACCTTATTGATACAATTCGTTTTTCTAAAGAATTTGAAAAAAGAAATTCGCAGGTTATTGCTTTATATAAAAGAGCAGAACATGAAATCAGAGCATCTCAAAATACATTAAAGTGTATTATCAATAAGGAAAATGGTAATCTTGTAAAAAATGTAAGTGATGGTTTGCAGGATATATTAGACGGCATAAAAAATAATTCCTATGATAGTATTTATGGTGGAATAATAAGCATTGGAAATGAGTTTGGTATGACAGAAAATGATTTTAAAAAGGATTTAATAACTAAAGACAATATTTTTTCAGGTTCAGATGAAACAATAATATTAGAATAGGGGGGATTATTATTACGAGTGAAGTGCTTTTGGGAATATTGTTCGCACAACAGATTAACAAATCAGCTAAGTTAGATAAAGAGGCGACAAAGAAGAATATAAAAGCGTTTACAAAGATAGCAGATGCAAATGCCAGGCTGGAAAAATGTCAAAGCGACCTTTTAAATCAGTTGCAAATAAATGCAAAAAGAAAAAATGGATTAATAACATACCATTTGAGTATGTTTCAGGAACAATATAGTATTATAAGAAAAATTCAGTTTGGCAGGGGAAAAGGAATTGAAGAAATTGAAAAATTAGATGTGATACAAAATCAAATCAGACAATATGTTGAATTGCCGGCCGTAACAAGCGGAATGATAATGAAAAAATCGCAATATGCTATATCGTTTGCACTTATGGGAATTGGAGGCGTAATGATAAAAGAGTCTAAAATGAATTTAAAAACCGCTTCTAAAAATAAAGCAATGGCAAGTGCAGTGACTGCTCAAATTGATTCAATATGTATAGCATTAGAGGGGATTACACAGCATACTATGATAATTACAGAATTGCTGGAAAAACTTGGAATGTTGTATATGAAGTCAATAAAAAATATAAGTATTATTTTAAAAAATAATGGCTTGGATTCAGAAAATTATTCAGAAGATGATATTAATGCATTAAATGTATCATTGTCATTAACAAAGTTAATTTATAGAATAATAAATACTCCATTATTAGATGAAAATGGAAATATTGAAAAAGAGTCCATTAAAGTAATACAGCAGGGAAGAGATATGTTAAAACAGATACAGTAGAGGAGGATGAATATGAGAGGAAGCTTAAAAATTAACAGCAATTGTGTCGGTTGTGGAAGTTGTTTGGGACTTGGATATAATTTTTTGGAAACATCATCAAACGGAGATCTGAATGTAAAATCCGGAACGATTCTTGATGATGTCAGCGAAGAATTTAGAAATTTAAGTGAGATATGTCCCGTAAAAGCATTTGAATTAGATGAGACAGATAACGAAGAGAAAGTATTAAGTGATTTGATTAAGCAGTTAAAAGAGTACAAAGGTTTGGAAAATCCAAACGAAAAGCAGCTTAAATTTGATAAAAATGAATATACGATTCCGATACCGGCAGCGTCAGGAGAATACAGATATGATTATTCAAGTGACGGAGCGGCTGAGAGTGCAGCATTGCGTGAGTTCGAGAGAGCAATGTACTCACAGGTAGACAGTATAATTTTAAATATTATCACTGAATACAGAGTAATTCATTTGAAGCCATATTATACAGAAAATCCTGAAGAGGGAAGTGTATATGCACAGTGTAATGAAAGAGTAAGCAAAATACTGGAAGGAATAAAAACAATACTTGGGGACAGGCTGCCGCAGGATTTTGTAAATGTTGATGTATTTCCAAACAGGGATACAACATGGAAAATGCTGAAAAAGGGCGAACTTGTTTCGGATGAACTTATTTCAGGTGTGAAATCAGAATTTGACTACCCGGCTTCACAGTATGACTGTTATTGGGATACGGATGATATGGAAGTGGAATGTGGAAGTGACTGGAGAGGAAACCCAAAATATAAAGACAGGTATTGTTACCAGAATATCAGAGCGGCATTTCAGGAATTAGCAAAAGATTTATTGACATCATGCGGTTATGCATCAGATAGGATAGAAAAACAGGCAAAAGATGCTGTTGAATGGCTGGTTAAATTATATAATGACGAATTGAAAAAGGTTATAGCAGATAAAATTAACCAGATAGAAAAAGCGGATAGTTGAAGATGCAGGGATAAGGGTGTCACTTAATCGGTATATGCTCAAAGAGCAAAATATATGGCTGGGTAGATGGAAAATATGTAAAAAAATTATAGTGCAGGAAAAGGCAATTATCGCAATAACATAACAGTTGTGATAGTTGCCTTTTGCATTTGCTGCCTTTACTTTGTTTTGATGTAATGTTATCATAAATACAGTAGAGTGATTTCGTGAATAAAAATAAATATGAATGAAAAATAAAAATGTGTTAGAGTTGTATTGGAGGGATACTATGAAAAAAATAGCAATAGGGAAACAAAGTTTTGAGGATATAAGGAAAAAAGATTGTTTTTATATAGATAAGACAGATTTTATAAAAGATTGGTGGGAATCTGCTGATGATGTGACACTTATCACCCGTCCGCGCCGTTTTGGAAAAACATTAAATATGGATATGTTAAAGTGTTTTTTCTCAAATCAATATGAGGGAAGAAAAGAGCTGTTTAAGGGACTTGATATTTGGAAAGACGAGGAGTATAGGAAGTTGCAGGGGACATATCCTGTGATATTTTTGAGCTTTGCAGGGATTAAA